>CBFHXG010000001.1:0-146155 GCA_965659725.1 Phaeocystidibacter sp.
CATGCCATCGATGGCCTTTTCAATCACTGACGGTGGAAGTGTCAATTTTCTCTTCACCGTATCCATCCAAGCACCATTCAATGTCAACACCGCACAGAGCGTCCCATCAGCGCGAGTAAACCTATGACGAAATGCGAAGCGCTCCATGTCCTTCGACAATCCGATGATCTCAAAGTCGACGTAGATCTCATCTCCAAAGTGGATCTCTCTTTGAAAAACGCACTCTTCTTTGAATAGGACCGGACCCACCTTTTCCTTAGCAAACGTGGCCATGGTCAAGCCAATGGAATTCAATACCTCCGTTCGCAACTGCGCTCCAAAATCGTAGTAAACGCTATGTCGCAAATGGAAATTTGGATCGATATCACTCCAACGAAGATCCAATTTCTTGCTATTCGGTACTTTGTGGTCCATGTCTGTTGTATTTTTACGAAAGATACAACGGCCTAACATCTTAGCCAAGCATAACGAAAGTTGATGAAAAGACTACTCAGCATCCTACTCCTTTCCCTGTTCTTTGTCGCGTGTAAGCAGCCGGAGCGGGGAGTAAATGACGTGCGCATTACCGTAGAAGTGACCGGTGTACCCGACACAAGTGTTGCCTTTATTACGGGTAATCACAGGGAACTCGGACAATGGAACCCGGATTATACAGAGATGAATCGAGTAGGTAATGTTCATCAATTCGATGTATTTGTACCCAAGGGAGATACGTTGGAGTTCAAGATCACGCTAGGTTCTTGGGAAACAGAGGGAAGGATCAATGACGAACGCGTAAACCCCAATTTTCGAGTCGTTGGAAAGCAGGATACGGTCATTTATCTCCGTTTTAAACGATGGAGTATTCCAGAGCAACCATCGACCTTAGTGGGCACCCTAATGACGTGGGAATTGCCAGATACCGCGGGTTTGTTCGCCGGAAGGAAGGTGAGGATATGGCTCCCGGAAGATCGCGATTCGGCCTCTACGGTGTTGTATATGATGGATGGACAGAATCTTTTTGATGCCCAAACAGCAGGACCCGCAGGGGAGTGGGGTTTAGATGAGTTCTTCTCTCAAGATTCCATTCACTCTCCGATCATTGTTGGAATCGATAACTCCCCGAATAGGGATCAGGAGTATTCCGATGGCGATACCGGCATGGCTTTCAGGAATTGGATTGTGAACACGGTGGTGGATACGATAGATAGAGCTTTTGGAACGAGAAGGGATGCATCAGGCAGGCTGATCGCTGGAAGTAGTGCAGGAGGAATGCTTACGACTTTGATCATGACGTCGCATCCTGATATTTTTGGTGGTGCTATCTGTTTTTCGCCAGCCCTAGAATTACATGCTTTAGGCTATGATTTTGATGTCGTTTCACCTTTCATCAATCGATCACCTAAACCCTTTCCACTTTATATGTCTATGAGCTTACAGCAAGTAGATACCCTGCTTATGCCAGGCTATGAGCACATGGTGAATGCGCTCGATTCCCTAGGGTGGAAGAGCGGGGAGGATTATCGCTCAGTGATCGATTCAACCGGGGCACATAATGAATCATCTTGGAACGCCCTTTGGCCCGCAGCATGGGCATTCATGGAATTGCATGGGTACTAAAAAAGAAAAATCCCGATCTAATCGGGATTCTTCGAAATGAGAAATATCACGTCGCGCTTGTGATAATTATTCATTTTTCAACACCTATATCACGATGAGTCGTTGTTAAGGGTTGGTTGCGACCTAAGTATTATTTCAAGGCTGCCAACGCAGCATCGTAGTTTGGCTCGTGAGTAATGTCATCCACTACCTCCTTGTGAACCACCTTTCCATTCTCATCCACTACTACAACGGATCTGGCCATTAGTCCTGCTAGCGGTCCATCGGTCATTTCCACACCGTACGCTTCCGTAAATGAGTTGTCTTTGAACTGTGAGGCGCTCACCACGTTTTCAATTCCCTCCGCTCCACAGAATCTCTTGTGAGCAAAAGGCAGATCCTTGGATGCACAGACAACCACTGCATTATCCATGTTCGAAGCGAGTTCGTTGAACTTGCGTACTGAAGTAGCGCAAACACCCGTATCTACACTTGGGAATATGTTAAGGATCAAGCGCTTACCGCTGAAGTCGTTCAATCCGAAGTCGGATAGATCGGTATTCGTTAGTCTGAAGTTTGGAGCCGCAGATCCCAATTCTGGGAGTTCACCTTGAAGGTTTACTGGATTTCCTTTGAATGCTGTTTTAGCCATAGTTTGTTCGTGTTTAATGTGGTAACCGACAGGCCACGTTTATTGTTTTTCAAAATTGTCTATTGCCTTATTCGCTAGGTCTTTTCCTAATTGTATGAGCTCCTTGCCCATGTAGAAGTCGAATGTGCTCGCCGATCTCCGCGGGACTTGAATCAGGATATCGGGCTTTACATTTTCCATGGCGAGTTGAGCCACTTGGTCTTGCATCATTTCAAAAGAGGCGTTCAAGATCCCCAGGTAGTTCTGCTTGACATGACTTGTTTGCTCTTCTTTTTCCGCTTCATTCCATGGCCACCAGTCACCCACTTTTTGGCGGATACTGTCCAGGAACTTATTTCGTTCTTTCTCTTGCTCTTCGGTTGATTTCGACTTCAGTGGGAATTCGTTCGAATCCACCAGTGCGTTAAGATCCACCGCGGCCAGTACGTCTCCCTTTTCCTTTTTAACTCGGTTAACGGGTAGGGGATTGACAACGCCACCATCCACCAATATCATTTGATCCTTGATCACTGGAGTAAGCACACTTGGAATGGATACCGATGCACGAATGGCGGTCCACAGATCGCCCTCAGTGAAAACTACTTCCTTTTGGTGTTCGAGATCGACAGCCACCGCGGCAAATGGGATCTTAAGGTCTTCGATCTTATCAACACCAACGAATTGTTTCATCTCTTCAAAAACGCGTTCTCCCTTTATGAATCCATGCGACTTAAGCGTGAAGTCCATTAGAGAGAATACCTTCCTTCTGTCTAAGCTGAGGATCCAATCCTTATACTCATTCAAAAAACCAGCCGCATACACACCGCCGATCACACTTCCAATACTCGCGCCAGCGATGGAAGAGATAGTGTAGCCTCTTTCTTCAAATGCCTCTATTACGCCAATGTGCGCGAGTCCACGCGCACCGCCGCTTCCGAGGACCAATGCTACGTTCTTTTCTGAGTTTGTTGTTGTCATTAACGAGAGGATTTTTTCGAAGATAAGGAGTATTCGGTCGAATATTGACACTAAAGTTTGAATAGAGAAATGTAACTTCAAAGCAAAATATCATGCACCATGGCACGCAATGCTTCTGTGAAAAACTTAGGCCGGTCGAAGGCGGAAAAGGAGATCAAAGTGGTTACCCTCACCTGCGGAAAAGCCAGCGCAGAGCTTTGGAGTTATGGTGCCAGGATCCACAAACTCAGCGCTCCAACCGAAAAGGGATCTCAGGAGATCATCAAAACTTCCAGTGATCCGATCGGAAAGCGATCCTTCGCCGGTGCAGCGGTGGGTAGAGTTGCCAATATCATTAAGAAGGCACAATTCGAATTCGAGGGGAATAGATACATGCTGGAGGATAATTTCGGAGGTGATCACATTCACGGTGGTACCAAAGGGTTTCATGCTCAGAATTGGAGGGTGTCAGATCTTCGACCAGAAGAATCCATGGTGCGATTCTATCTCAAACTCACCTCTTCCGATGATGGTTATCCAGGTACTATCGAGGTTACCTTGACCTACAGATTGGATGAGAACGGACTTTCAGCCGAGTACAGAGCCCAAAGCAGGCATGACACGCTTTTTGCACCAACCATTCACCCTTTCTTCAATTTGAGTGGATCTCGCACTATCATGGATCATAAGCTCACTATTCCTCTGCAGTATTTACAACGCTTGGATGAAGGAGTTCCGAAAGGCCGACCTGTACCCGTGAAAGGCTGGAACGACCTCCAAAAAGGGGTGAAGGTGGAAAAGCTAATGATAGGACCTCGTAAGGAGGTGTTGAATCTATGTTGGATCCGTGATGGACTTCCAGGAATGGAGCACCTTTGCACACTCTCAGTTGATTCAGGGTTAGAATTGCAGATTCACTCCACTATGCCTGCCCTTCAGGTGTATACGAGCAATACTTTGAAGGACGACGGACTAAGGTCCTATTCAGGTATCGCCTTAGAACCCGAGTATCCGCCGGATTCAGCCAACCGGGTCATGAAGAATCGCATCCTATTGAATGCGGGTAATGCAAGAAGAGAGGTGATCGCCTATCGCTGGTAGTTAGTAGTCGGTAGTTACTGGTCGCTAGTCAGTAGTTGGGCGCGTGTCCCTATGACTTTTATGGATTGCCATATCTAACATGGATAAAAATAAAAGCCCCGCATTTGCGGGGCTTTCATCTTTACGGAGCGTACTCTTAGTTCTTGCTCAAATAGTCAGCAATACCATCGTGAGTAGCAGTAAGTCCGTCGGAACCTTTGTTCCAGTTAGCAGGACATACTTCTCCTTTTTCTTCGAAGAATTGAAGTGCATCGATCATACGAAGCGCTTCGTCTACGTTACGACCAAGCGGCAAGTCGTTCACCAACTGGTGACGAACTACACCTTCTGTATCGATGAGGAACAATCCACGGTAAGCTACCATTTCGCCATCTGCTTCAAGCTCTTCCTTCTCATTGTACTGCCAGCTGCCTGCCAATACATCATAGTTGTGAGAGATCGTCTTGTTTGTATCAGCTACGATTGGGTATGTGATACCCTGGATACCTCCATTGTCTTTGCTCAATTGCAACCATCCCCAGTGAGATTGCTCAGTGTCGGTTGATACAGCGATCACCTCAACGTTGCGCTCTTTGAACTCATCCAATTTAGCTTGGAATGCGTGCAATTCTGTTGGACAAACGAATGTGAAATCCTTCGGGTAGAAGAACAACACTACATACTTGCCACGGAACTGAGAAAGTGAAAAGTTCTCAACGATCTCTTCTCCGTTGATTACTGCCGCTGCGTTAAAATCAGGGGCTTCTTTTCCTACTAGTACAGCCATGATATCGTGTTTACAGGTTTATATTTCCTTTTTGTTGACACAAAGATACTCCACCCACCCCCTACAGGAAAGGTGGACCTATTTTTAATATCTATCGGATAATAGGGTGCTTTGATGAACGTATCTCCGCCTAATGCTGAACGGTTAGCCAAGCTAGTATCGCACCACCCACAACCACAAGGAGTTTCTTTCTGTTGAAGCTATGATCCTTACTGGATTCGTACAATATCGTAGTGCTAACATGTAAGAAGATACCGATCACGAAGGCAGTAATATGTGGCATCCAGTCTTGAAGCTGCGGAATGACCTGTATGGTGAGTGCGCCCATTGGAGCCATCAAAGCAAAGAGGAGAATACTCAACCAAACGCGCTTACCTGGGATTTCAGCCTCTCTGAGTAGTAAATATAATACCATGGCCACGGGAATTTTGTGCAACGAAACCGCAATCACAAAAGACCGAATGCTGATTTCGTTCATACCATGTACCGGTAACCCTTCCATGAATGCATGAATGAATAGCCCAGCAAATATACCGATGGGTAACGCACCCTTCATCACATCACTACTGTGGTGATGTCCATGTTCAACTCCCCGCGATAAGAAATCCAATAAAAATTGAGTGATGAAACCGATGAGAATAAGCAGTCCAGGCGTATGACTATGACCTTCATACAGTTCGGGTATGAGATGCAATACACTTACTGCAAAGAGAAATGATCCACTGAAAGCCAACAAAAGGTTAGTTCCTAATCCACTGTTCTTTCGAAGCACAACGGCCAAGCTAACCCCAACCCATACAGAGATGAATAATGCGATTGCGGCAAATAAGATAGGAGAGGAGCTACTCCACATGTGTCATGGTTTCTTAGACGGGCAACGAAGATACGAACATGGATGCAATACTGTTGCAATTTGACAGAACTAAGATCTTTAGCCCATGATCGGAGTGAAGATCTTCACCAATGCAAACAGAATGATCGCGATGAGGAGGTATCGTATGTATTGGTTGGCCTTCGGGTGGTACAAAACGTATCGGGTTCCGAACCAAGCGCCGAGAGATGCGCCTATAGCAAGTGCTAATCCTGGGATCCATATGATGTCGCCAGACAACAAGTAGATTATGAAGGCAGGAATGATCAGGATAAAAGCCAGAAGGAGTTTGATGATGTTGGCATCCTTTAGACTGAATTTTGCACTCAGTACCAGGGCAGCTAGCATCATGATCCCGATGCCCATTTGGATGAAGCCACCATAGAATCCAATGATGAACATCAAGATCCAATTCAGGACCGTTTTTTTGTTTCTGCCTACATCTGTAGAGATCAACCATTTCTTAGGCTGAAGAACAAGGGTAGCCAGTAGAATAATCATGAAGATACCAATGATGATCTCTAAGATCCTATCTGGAATATCTACCGCTAGCAAGGCTCCGCCGATAGAGCCAAGTATAGTGGGAAGGAAATACCAAGAGCTGTGCTTGAGTAGGATGATGGTTCGCTTGGAACGCTTAAGACTTACAAGAGAGGTGAAGGTTTGCAGAAGCACACCAATGCGGTTTGTTGCGTTCGCCGCCGTAGCGTCCATTCCCGTGGTGAGCAGCAGTGTGAGCGTAATGGCTGAACCATTTCCCGCCAGCGTATTTATGATCCCTGCTAGAAACCCACCTGCAATGAATAAGGGCCAATCCCATCCTCCAAAATTCATGGCGCGAAGGTAGTTGATTCGATAAAAGCAGGAATGAAAAAGCCCGAAACATTGGGGTGCTTTGGGCCTAATTATTATCTGCGAATTAGTTCTGTTCTACCTTCAGAGTTATTCTCTCTCGACACCTCTTCAGTCTGACGAACTCTCGTTCCACGTTCGGGAAGTGAGAGTTGATTGGTGTTGCGTGTTGACTTCACCTCTTCCATCGATTCTGCGGGTTGCCCCGGAGCAGCAGGAACATCTGGTGCTGGAGGCGCTTCCTGAGTCTGAGATGCCGATGGTGCCGGCGGCGGTGCTGGAGTCGAAGGTTCTTCGGGAGCCTGAACAGTGCGCTGAGCTGGCAAGGTATTCTCCTCAGTGCTTCTGTTCGACTGAGCTGAGGCAATTACTCCTGAAAGGAGAAGAAAACCAGTTATCAATAGCTTTTTCATAATGTCTTTTTAATTCTCAACGTAGCAATCTCCTTGCCATATTAAAAGGATACGGAGTTCTCGAGCGTCATACCCTCACTTGCTGGTTGGAAAAAATAGTATTGCAAACTGACTGCATTCTCTCCTTCCGAAATTTGATAATCACCATTGCTTGTTGATCGGATGGAACGTTCAAACTCCATGGTTACCTTGTAGCTAAGGTCTGAGAATATCGCCGCTGGATCCATGCCTTGAAGGTCTTCGCTGTTCTCTAACTCAGCTTTCATTTGATAACCGTGCTCAAAGGCATCTGTCCTTTCAATACCATTTCTCGTTTTTTTGTAGTAATCGATCGGTTTAGCGTTCTCCACTTCGTTGTTGAAGGATTCGTTCATCACGCGATTCAATGCATCAACATCCTCAAAATCTAAAAGCATAGAAATCACGTAGTTCTCGTCATCGGAAACGAGCCTTGCATTAGACACCCCTTCCAGTCCATTCATTTTATCTCTTTGCTCGGCAAAATCATTCTCCATGTCCTCAAATGGGTTTTCTTCGATTTCATCAAGGTTGATGCCCATCGATAACATCATCTCCTTCATCTGCCCCATATCAATCGTCAACGAAAATGTTCCGCTATAATCACTATTGAAACGTACTTTCTCTTCGACCTCAAAACAGCCCGTAAGGGTGAGGCTCATTACGCCTAGAAAGGCAATCTTAAGTAGGGTCTTCATCGTCATTCGTATTTCAATTAGGTCTAGTGCGTTTTCGCAAGCTCAATATACTCCACAATCTGAGAAAATATTTTTTCAAATCGTTCTTTGTGAAGGGCATGCGATCCTTCAAGCTCGATATGCCTACTCTCCGGATGAGTATTCATGAGATCTTCATGGTATTCCCAAAAGTCCCAATCTGTTCCTGAGTAAATGGTTACGGGAAATTTCTCTGGAGTATGCATTCCGCGCATGTATTTCCGATTATCGAGATACGCTTCCCATTCATCGATATCTCCTTGAGGAGAGTCCGATAATGCATCATCACCGTAACTGATAAAATCAGCCATCTCTTCCTCAGAATATTCGTCGTACAGCCTGTTAGGGCTGGGGTCGATGAGGATCATTGCTTTTACCTCATTGGGGTATTGGAAGGCGAAATATCTCGAGATGTAACTCCCCATGGAATGGCCAACCAAGATATAAGGAGGCTCCAAACCTTGGTTGATCAGTTCCGTTCTCAATTCGTAAACCATGTTTGGGATGGTGCGAGGTAGCTGGGCCGAATCCGATTTACCAATGCCCGATCTATCATATGCAAATGTCGTAGCTAATGTGGAGAGGGAATCAGTGTATCTGTCCCATTCGTCAAATGTTCCCGCCATGCCACTTTCGAAGATCACAGTTGGTCTTCCAGATCCTTTGACCTCTGAATAGATGCCTAATTGCTCCGCATTGTTATTGCAAGAAAGGACCGGAATGAATAGTAATAACCACGCTTTTTTCATACCCGTGAAATTACACTAGGTCAAGATTAATTCAGGTATTGTAACTCTATTGTTTTCTCTGATGCTCATCAAACTTGCTCCTCAATTCGGCAATGGGCTCAACGCGATCTCCGTTCGAAGTCTTGACATCTAAATAAAAGGAAGGTGACCCCACTTCATCATCCGGTTGAGCTACCTTAATGAAGGCAAATAGGGAAGAAGTCCCATTTTCAGCACACCTACTATCGGCACCCACCATTTGAGCCCCCTCCAATGCGGCCATCAATTTTTCAGCTAACGATCCCTCCGTTCGATTGAATCTCACTTCCATACTGTCGAGTACCTCTTGCCCCGACAAGATATTTCCCTGAATACTAAATGTTTCGCCCGTAATGTGATTCTTGTAATCCATGTTATCCACACCCGTGTATCCCGCTGACATTGGCTCGCCATTGACAAAGGCCGCGATGCCATACTGACGCAACCCAGGTGTAGTGTCAACGTCGTTTTGATCCAACCACTCCACGATCTCTTCCGGTGTCATGCCATCCAGTAATCTCAATGTGGCATTGGCTTGATTGGTAGAGTCGTAGTACGATTGGCTATTTATAGCTCCTAAACCTGGGATTAGGACCCCAAGGAATCCCGCATTCTCAATATCGTACTCAATGAGATCTACGCATGATGCTCCAGCGCTTCCTACTTCGCCCGTTTCGGGATCTACCGCAACAATAGAGAAAGTATCTTGACCAGAAGTGATGAAGAAGCTGAAAAGGGCCGCCAAAGTGATCGATAATCGCTTCATGTTGATTGCTTTATTTAATTGGTTCTTGGTTAAACCCAAAATGAAACACAATGTTGAAGACCTTCAGTTCAGGATGCTTCAAGGTCAACGTATAAGGTACGATATTCATAGAATGGCAATCAGCATGCACAATAAGCCTCATCGATCGTCCTTCTTTTTTTTCGACCATCAACCAATTGATAAGTTCAATAAGTATGTCGACCTTCGTTGTCTTATTTCCATTTGATGAAACTCAAGATCTCAACAGACGATCAAACGTTAGTTGCCAAGACGTTCTTTGGACTCGAAACCGTTCTTGCTCGCGAACTCAAACAGCTCGGAGCAAGGGATATCAAACCGCTGAAGCGAGCGGTGCAATTTACCGGCGACCTTGGCTTTATCTATAAATCAAACCTTTGGTCTGCTACCGCACTGCGTATACTTCGTCCCATTGCTGAGTTCGAAGTTCGCCGTCAGGATGACCTCTATCATTTTGCTTCCAAGATCCCTTGGGAAGATCTATTTACAGTAGACAAGACTATCTTGATCGATGCGGTCGTTCACTCAGATCACTTCTCCAATTCGCATTTTGCGGCATTGCGACTCAAGGATGCTGTGGTCGATCGATTCTCCAAAAAGTTCAAGAAACGCCCATCGATAGACAAGGATCAACCTCAGGTGGTAATATCCTTACACTTGATCAAAGACAGGTGTGAAATATTCTTGGACAGCAGCGGAAGGTCACTACACAGAAGAGGTTACCGAGAATTAGTAGGAAGGGCACCAATCAACGAGGTATTGGCCGCGGGATTGATCCGACTTTCCGGCTGGGAAGGGCATACCACCTTGTATGACCCGATGTGTGGTTCTGGGACATTACTGACCGAAGCAGCGATACTTGCCGACAATATTCCTGCAAACATCTATCGAAAGGAATTTAGCTTCATGCATTGGCTGGATTACGATAGCGACCTTCATGCTACTATAGAAGAAAGTGCGTTGAATAAGGCCAATCCATCATCTTGCAAGATCATGGGTTCTGATGCCGATCTCAGTATACTCACAAAAGCCAAGATCAATATTGAAAAGGCCTTGTTCCAGGATAGGATCAAGGTTTGGGATGAAAATTTCATCGGTTCGAAGAAGCCAGATGACACCGGTCTTCTTATATTCAATCCTCCTTATGATCAGAAGTTGGCTTCTGATAATATTCGCTTGTACAAACAGATCGGAGATACCTTGAAACAGGGCTATGATGGTTGGAGTGCGTGGTTCATCACCTCTGATTTCGAAGCTCTTAAGCACTTGGGACTCCGCACTAGATCAAGGATCAAATTGTACAATGGTAAGCTAGAATGTCGATTGGTGGGGCTCGACCTATATCAACAGAAGTAGCGCTAATAGTATTCGAATGAAAAAGATCGCAGTAATGACATCCGGAGGGGATGCTCCAGGAATGAATGCAGCTGTAAGGGCCGTAACTCGCACGGCCATTCAAGAAGGCATGGAGGTAGTCGGTATCTATCGTGGATACCAAGGCATGATAGAGGGCGATTTCATCGAGATGGATCGTTATAGGGTGAGCAACATCATTCATAGGGGAGGAACATTCCTAAAAACCGCCAGGAGCGATGAATTCCGAACTCCAGAAGGAAGAGCCAAAGCAGCCGCAAATCTGAAGCAGGCCGGTATTGAAGCATTGGTAGTAGTGGGTGGTGATGGTAGCTTTACCGGAGCATCACTATTGCACGATGAACATGGTATCCGGGTGGTGGGCTGTCCAGGAACGATCGACAACGACCTATATGGCACCGACTATACCATTGGATATGATACGGCAGTAAATACAGCCATGCACGCGATCGACCAGATCCGCGATACAGCCACAAGTCACAACCGCTTATTCTTCGTTGAAGTGATGGGTAGGGACGCCGGTTTCATAGCACTTCGCACAGGGATCGCGTCGGGTGCAGAAGACGTGCTTATTCCGGAAACCATCACGTACATAGATAAACTCATCGCCAAATTGGAGCATGGTCTTGCTCAAAAGAAATCATCTGCCATTATTATCGTGGCGGAAGGTGACGACCAAGGCGGGGCCATGGAAGTGGCGGCGAAGGTGAAGGAGAAATTTCAGGGGTGGGAGACCAAAGTCACGGTTCTAGGTCACATCCAGCGCGGTGGAAGTCCTACGGCCTTCGATCGCATTCTCGCATCCCGAATGGGCAGCTATGCTGTGAAAGCCCTAATGAAGGGTAGCAATAACGTGATGATTGGTCAGCGTGACGGCGAAATGGTAGAAGTGCCATTCAAGCAAGCCATCAAGCACCATGAAACCCTCAATCGTCAATTGCTGGAATTGGTGGAAATCCTCGCTTGATGTACGCAGATGTCATTCTACCTCTCGCGCTGAATCAAACCTTTACCTACGGAATACCGCAGGAATCGGTGCAGTTGCTAGATAGAGGATATCGCGTATTGGTTCAATTTGGCCAGAGAAAGGTCTATGCAGGGATCGTTTGGCGTGTGCATGAGCAACGTCCTTCCTACGACGTAAAACCCATCCTTGAAATAGAGGATGACCAACCCATTGTAAACGATATTCAACTTCGCTTCTGGAAGTGGCTCTCGGAATACTACATGTGTTCTATGGGAGAGGTAATGAACGCCGCCTTGCCCGCTGCCTTGAAAATGCAATCTGAAACGAAGGTCTCCAGGAATCCCGAACTCATCGTGGATGAACAGGAACTTCGTGAGGATGAATTCATGGTGTACGACCTCCTTCAGGAAGTGAATTCCATATCGATATCAGACTTAGGAAAGAGGCTTAATTGGAAGAATCCTATGCCTGTGATCCGAAGGATGTATGCGGAGGGATATGTGAATTTAGATGAATCGGTAAAGGATACCGTGAAGCCCAAGAAGGAGCGCAAGGTCCGATGGCCAGAGGGTTATGCAGAGAGCATGACAGAAGATGCCTTCGAAGACCTGAAGCGAGCGCCAGCTCAAAGTCAGTTACTCTTGGCTTACTTTAAATTGAAAAAGACGGATGATCCCTGGGTAAAAGAGAAGGACCTTCTCGAAAATGCGCAAACTACGCGGTCTACTTTAAAGTCGCTGCTAGATAAAGGTTGGCTCGAAGAAGGGGAGTTTAAGGTCGAGCCTGAAAAGATAGATGCCACGGAGGGTGCACCAACACTCAATGAGGAGCAATCCAATGCCGTTAAGTCGATACACGCTGGATGGATGGATAAAACGACCTGCCTATTGCACGGCGTGACTTCCAGTGGGAAAACAGAGATCTATATTCACTTGATCCGCGAGCAGATCTCCAATGGTCGTCAGAGTCTCTTCATGGTGCCTGAAATAGCACTCACGGCTCAAATGATACGTCGGTTGCAAGCGCATTTTGGGTCGGATGTAGCTGTTTATCACAGTAGGCTGACAGATAGGGAAAGGCTAGAGCTTTGGGAGCGGATGTTGTCTCCAGATAAGATGCCTAAAGTAGTTCTCGGAGCGCGTTCGTCCATCTTCTTGCCGTTCCAAGATCTTGGACTCGTTGTAGTGGATGAAGAACATGAGTCGAGCTACAAGCAATTCGATCCTGCGCCCCGCTATCATGGCCGGGATGCGGGTATCATATTGTCGCACTTCCACAATTCCAAGTCGCTGTTAGGCTCTGCCACCCCGTCATTGGAGAGTTATTATAATGCGGCTCAGCAGAAGTATGGCTTTGCGGAACTGAAGAAGCGCTTCAGTGGAATACGTCTGCCTGTGGTTGAAGCCGTGGATATTCGGAAGGAGACGATCAAAAAGCAGATGCATGGTCACTTTGCTCCTCGTATGCTAGAAGCTATAAAGGAGCAACTCGAGGCGCAGAATAAGGTGATATTATTCCAGAATAGGAGAGGTTTCGCCCCTGTCGTGATCTGCCAGAGTTGTGGTCACTCCGAACAATGTGTGAATTGCGACATCACCCTAACCTATCACAAGGGTAGTCATCAGCTTAGATGCCATTATTGCGGCTACTCCATCGACCCGCCACAACGATGCAAGAGCTGTGGTAGTTTTGAGTTGAAGATGCAGGGCTTTGGAACGGAGAAAATCGAAGAGGAATTAGGTTTGATCCTGCCCAATGCTCGTATCGCTAGAATGGATCTGGATGCAACGCGAAAGAAGAACGCCTTCCAAAAGTTGGTCGATCGCTTTGAGAGAGATGAGATCGATATTCTGATCGGCACACAAATGCTGGCTAAAGGTCTTGATTTTGAAGACGTTGGATTAGTGGGTGTATTGTCGGCCGATAGTTTACTCAACTTTCCTGAATTCAGGGCGCACGAGCGAGCCTATCAATTAATGAGTCAAGTTGCAGGCCGTGCGGGTAGGAGAGAAGAGCGTGGTCTTGTGTTGATACAGAGTTTTCAACCCGATCATCGAATCATTCAGCAGGTGACGATGTATGCCTTTGAAGAGATGTACCAAGAACAATTGGCGGATAGAAAGCAATACCATTATCCTCCCTACCACCGATTGATATATGTAGAAATG
Organism: Phaeocystidibacter sp.; assembly: GCA_965659725.1. GTDB lineage: Bacteria > Bacteroidota > Bacteroidia > Flavobacteriales > Schleiferiaceae > Phaeocystidibacter. Next base: position 13,964 of record CBFHXG010000001.1, read on the forward strand.
CGCCATGTAAAGGTTGAGGTGGTCAGTGCAGCGTCGGATTTCCTTGCTGAGCGACTCCGTTCCATATTCGGCAAACGAGTACTTGGACCAGAATTCGCGCCAATCGCGCGGGTTAGAGGTCAGTATCACAAGCGCATCATCCTCAAGCTTGAAACTGGATTATCCCTTCCCAAAGTGAAAGCAGCGCTCAGAACGGAAGCAAACCGACTCCAATTCCATAAGGATCATAGAAAGGTTCGGGTCTATTTTGATGTGGATCCGGTGTAGGGGAGCTGTTAGCTATTAGCTCTTTCGTGGAAAACTTTTCTATGAAGGTGTTGACAAGTGGTAGCGGGTCTGCTTTCTTCCGCTAAAAGCTACACCTTATTCTCATTAACGATTCCCACGATGAACATCCCTTGACTCAAGGCGTGAAGTGTGCTCATAATGGGTTCACCAAGGTCTAGTGACTCTACAAAATAATGATAGGCATAAAGACCGTCGGCGGTGACATAAATGAACACGCCAAATAGGCACATGATGTAACTGTAGGCATTCTTTAGTTGCATGCCAGCGATGACCACAAAGATTACAGCATCCATGACTGCATAGATAGCGATCGGGACGAAGATATCACCTGGTATAGCCTCCTGGACAAGAAAAAAATATCCTGCTCCGTAGGCTACCGCAATGAATGCCAGGTAGGCTCTACGTCTCGCATAACCGTCTCTCCAAAAGAAGAATCCAATGATCAACATGAGAATGCTGAAGAGGGCAATGATGGAGTTTTCTAGACTAGAGAGGGATTGTGTCAGTATAGAACTGATATCTACCAGCGTATAACCGATCCATGCAAAAGAGAGGAACTTATATTTCCAACCGTCATTCTGGAACCAATAGATAAGCACGAGGATGTGCGGGATAAGTTGACCGATGTACGCTAAAGGTTCGCTCGCAAGGAACATCCAAAGGAAAGTGAAGAGCGTTGCAGCACCGAAGCCATATATGAAATGCTTATCACTTAGCATTTAATGATCCTTGAGGTTGCGCCTTCCATCTTTCTAAAAGGATCAACGACCCCATGGTGATCAAGAATAAGTATCCTATCCAAGGTTGACCTACGCTTATCAACCAATAGCCAACCAATGGCCAGGCCATCAAATCGATCAAAAGCGAAGGAGATTGACCATTTGCGCGATATCCCAAAGCAAAAACACTCATGATGATCGCTGCTATCCCAATCCCTATCTCCTGATCGTTCCACGCGTTAAGTTGCATCAAGAAAAATGCTACAAAGCCCAGAGTGAAAAGGAAATCGATCAATAAAAGTATTCCCTGGAATTTAGATAAAGGAGGGTTGTACTTTACGCCATCTGGCTCCGAAGCGTATTGTTTCCCACCTAGTCTTTCTGGTCGCCATCCCGGTGCCTTCAAAAGAAGCGTGAACTTCTCTTTGGTAGTCATCCCCCTCGATTCTTCATATAGATCTGAAATGGGTTTCCAATGGGCCATAAGAGGGTTGAAAGAGTTGACAGGCTTGGTGATCCCGTAGGTAGGTCGTTCTTCTTCTTTCTGGAATGTGCCGAACATCCTATCCCAAATGATCAGGGTTGCCGCGTGGTTCTTGTCGATGTACTTGGGATTTCTACCGTGGTGTACGCGATGGTGCGAAGGCGTGTTAAGTATCCATTCCAATGGTCCCATCGTGCCGATCTTCTCCGTGTGTATCCAAAATTGATACAGTGTATTCCAAGCCAGGATGTAAACAAACCACTCTGGTGCAAATCCTAAAAATGCAAGAGGTAAGTAGAATGGAGAGGTGAAGATCTTTTGGATGGCACCTTGACGTAAAGCGACGCTCAAATTATAATCTTCACTCTGGTGATGAACCACATGTCCGAGCCAGAGTAAATTGGACTCATGACTCATCCTATGCGCCCAATAGTAGAGGAAGTCAACCGCAACAAAAAGGATCACGGCATTCAGGAGGGTCTGCTCGATCTCGAATATTCGAAACTGATAAACAAAGGTGTAGAGGCCTACGCTCAGGACCTTCACGATCAAGCCGGTCGTCTGTTCAAAGATCCCACAGCTGATATTCCCATAAGCATCTCCAAGCCGATAACTCCTTTTTCCACTGATCCAATCGACGAGTAGCTCGAGTAAGATCAATCCGAAGAAGATCGGTATGGAGAGAACTATGGGGTTAATGTCCATGTCTAGAAGTTAAGTTGACCGCCTTGTCCACGTGGATCGTTTGGCTTGAAATAACTTTTTGCCTTAGGCATCCACGAATTGAGATCGTCTATCCTCGTTTGGTGGTTAGGGTGTGTTGATAGGAATTCAGGTGGTTGTGCGCCACCTAAAGCCGACATACGCTCCCAGAGCTTTGGTGCTTCTTCTGGATTGTATCCGGCCATGGCCATGAAGTACAAGCCCATTTCATCCGCCTCCGTTTCATGAAGGCGAGAGAAAGGTAGCATTGCACCGTATTGAGCTCCTACTCCAAAGGCTGTCATCGCCAATTGTTGCGTTAGTTGTGGCTCAGACTGTAAGGCTGCAGTTAATGCCTGCCCACCGAGCTGAGCGGTGAGTCCTTGCGACATGCGTTCGTTACCATGACGTGCAATGGCATGGGCGATCTCGTGACCCATAACTACGGCCACGCCCTTTTCACCTTGACAAACATCCAAGATTCCAGTGTAGAACGCCACCTTACCACCAGGCATACACCACGCATTTAGCTGATCACTCTGTATCAAGTTGAACTCCCATTCAAATCCTTCTACATAAGCCGATTTACCTTCCTCTTTCAAGAATTCCTCAACGGCCGCGCCTATGCGCTGACCAACCCTCTGAATCATACGGCCCTCTGGCGTGTTGTTTACCAACTGGCTCTCACCGATCACCTGCCCGTACTGCTGATAACTCATGGTCATCATCTCAGATTCCGACAATAAGTTCATTTGTCTGCGTCCCGTGATCGGTACTGTGTTACACTGGGTGAACAAGAGTGCACCTACCATCAGTACTAAGGTTATTGGTCTTTTCATTGGGAATACTTGTTTAGAATTGGAATACACCGAAAATACAAAATCTCCTGTCTGTTTTGACAGCCCTTATTCTCTTTTAGAGTCAATATGTCATGCTGAAATAATGCAACCCGACATTTAGTCATATGTTTTTAGTCTATGTACCATTTTTTGGCGTATGGTACATGAATTGTCCATTGCAGACCAAACGAAAACATTGAACTACTCAAAAAAACATAAGGACATGAGAACTAAATTTTTTCCAGCACAGCCATCAACTATGGGACATTTGTTGAACGATCTTTTCAATGAAGATTGGTCTACACTAGGAATGAATCGAAACGAGTCATGGTCGCCAAAGGCCAACATCCGCGAGAATGAAGATGGATGGGGGATTGAATTGGCAGTTCCGGGAATGTCGAAGGACTCATTTAAGATCGAGCTTCATGATAATCGATTGAATATCAGCGCTCAAGTAGAGAACAAGGAAGAAGGGGAGAAGTATCGATACAGAGAATTCAAGGCCTTATCCTTCCAGCGCAGTTTTAACCTTCCGAAGAACATGGTGGACGAGGATAAGATCTCGGCTACCTACGAGCATGGAGTTCTCTTCGTGAATGTTCCAAAATTGGAGGAAGCGCGCGATAGAGGTCCAAGGACCATCGAGATCCAGTAAGCTGGATCCACTTCATAGATGCATTTTAAGTTGAGCTGAAGACCCCGCGCACGCGGGGTTTTTTATTCTTCAAACATGGCAACGAAAGTGGTATCGGAATTTCGAACCCCTCTAAACATGCCTGTTGTATTGAAGGTCAGATTGTATTCTCCAGATCTTCTCAAAGCAATGATCCCACCCGGACCATGTTGTCGGCTCAAGGTTTCAAACATGAGTTCCTGGGCCACCTCATAGAGGTTTTCGCCATTCTTCGTACGAATACTCAACTGATGGGCTATCGCGTGGCGAATGAAAAACTCCCCATGACCCGTGCAACTCACTGCACATCCTTCGTTATCGGCATAGGTTCCTGCTCCGATGATGGGACTGTCGCCAACCCTGCCGTATTTCTTCATCATCATTCCACCGGTAGATGTTCCTGCAGCGAGGTCACCATTGGCATCTAACACAACAACACCCACCGTTCCCATCTTGTCTTCTATCACCTTTCGGTATTGTTTCATTCTTCGATTGGTGACGAACATCTGATTATCCACACTATCCAGTCCCATGGAGTAAGCGAATATCTCTGCGCCCTCCCCGCTAAGCATCACATGCTCCGATGAATCCATCACTAACTTCGCCAATCGGATAGGATGTTCGATGTGATGCACACCGCTGATCGCTCCTGCATTTAGGTCGTTGCCTCTCATGATCGAAGCATCTAGCTCTGCTATTCCATTGGCATTCACTACCGCGCCAACACCGCTGTTAAATAGGGAGTCTGATTCCATAAGTTCGATCACCCTAGCCACTACTTCCTCGGCTGGGAGCCCTTCACTCAACCAGTTGTATCCTTGATCCACGGCATTCTGAAGAGAGGCTTCGTAGGCGGCGATATCGGCATCCGACATATTCTTCCTAACAATACTGCCAGCGCCACCATGAATGACTATGGTTGGGCCACCAACCGCATTTGTTGAGATATTAGGAGTTTCAGATGAAGGTGTAGAAGTGTTCGTGCATGAGAGTAGCAGGAAGGCCGAGAATGCAGTGAAAACTAATTTCTTCATGGCTTTACTTTAAGACATTCCAAACTGCGTCTTGCGGCGGATCTGCCTGGATGTGAATAGGTTCATTTTTGATCGGGTGTGTGAAAGATACGGATCTAGAGTGAAGATGTATGCTTCTATCTTTATTGGGGCGACTAGCACCGTATTTCAGGTCGCCTTTGATATGACAACCCACTCCAGATAATTGTGCACGAATTTGATGATGTCTACCCGTTTCCAGATCGATCTCGATCAAGTGGTATCTATCGGTAGACTTGAGATAGCGATAGTTTAAGATCGCCAATTGAGAACCTTCTGTACCCTTTGGAACGGTGTAGCTCTTGTTTTGCTTTGGATTCTTTCGAAGGTAAGTTTCAAGCCTTCCCTCAGGCGGTTCGGGTTTCTCTTGCGTTATGGCCCAATAGGTCTTTTGGATCTCCCTTTTCTTGAACAACTCGGTCATTCTACTCAAGCCCTTGCTGGTCCTGGTAAAGATCACTATCCCCGATGTTGGTCGGTCCAATCTATGAGGAATCCCTACGAATACGTTCCCAGGCTTATTGTATTTGACTTTGATGTAATCAGCCACATGCTCTCCAAGAGTTTTATCTCTTGTAGCATCCGCCTGAACGATCTGTCCGGGGCGTTTATTGACAATGATAAGATGGTTGTCCTCGTAGAGAATATCGAGCTTCATTGCCCTCTAGTATGATTCCTTATCATTCGGGAAATCTCTGTTCTTCACGTCGGCCACATAGTTGCCAACAGCTCCTGTGATCTGATCATAAAGGTCGAGATACCTGCGCAAGAATCGTGGATGGAATTCATGGGTCATTCCCAACATGTCGTGCAGCACGAGAACCTGTCCATCAACGTCCGGTCCAGCGCCGATCCCAATGACTGGGATATCGAGTGATTCGGCAACGCGTTTTGCCAATTTGCTAGGTATCTTCTCAAGTACCAAGGCAAAACATCCTGCTTCTTCCAGCGCTTTGGCATCATGCATGAGTTTTTCCGCTTCCGCTTCTTCCTTTGCGCGGACTGTGTAGGTGCCGAATTTGTAGATGGATTGAGGAGTGAGGCCTAGGTGTCCCATGACTGGAATTCCAGCCTTCAGGATGCGCTCGATGGAATCTACGATCTCCGTACCTCCCTCAAGCTTTACTGCATGCCCACCCGATTCCTTCATGATGCGAATGGCGGAGGTCAACGCTTCTTTGCTGTTTCCCTGGTAAGATCCAAAGGGAAGGTCAACCACAACAAGTGCTCTATCAATAGCTCGAACAACAGAACTGGCATGATAGATCATTTGATCCAAGGTGATAGGAAGGGTGGTTTCATGTCCAGCCATCACATTTGAGGCAGAATCACCCACGAGGATAACATCGATGCCCGCCGCGTCCACGATCTTGGCCATGGTGAAGTCATAAGCGGTCAACATGGAGATCTTCTCCCCGTTGCGCTTCATCTCCTGAACAGAGTTCGTAGTTATTTTCTTGTAATCGGATTTAGCGGTAGACATAGCCAGTATTTTGTGATACCACGAATGTACAAAATGAGCGCATAGATGCAGGGAGTCACCCCTTTATTCAGCTTCATGGTATTTGAGATAAGCCATATCGCTGAATCGGAGGTCGGGATGACAAATATCCTTCATGGTTACCTCACTATACGGTCCATTCAGCTTCACGATCGGATATTTACCTTTTACTGAGATCTCGCCGTTGATCTTTGGAGCAAATATGAAAAATTCATCCTCAAGGTCCAGGTTCAATCGAAGTTTGAGTGCTGCCCTGATATCTCCCTCTTTCGTGTAGTGCACTTCAGTAACAACCCCACTTCTGGGTAAGTCTAGATTGCGCTGCCCCTTTTTATTTATTGGTCGTACATCCACCTTTTCTCCTTCTAGCGATCGGATGAGGATCTGCATTGGAGAAGGTCCTCTGACGCCAAAGGATACGTATCGAGATCCCTCACTTCTTCCAATGATCAGTGGCAGTTGAAGTTTGATAGGGATCCATTGGTCGCGCTCCAATTGGAACCTGCCAATTCGAACAGTGGCTCCAACTACGATGATCAGTGTCAAGTATAGGGATCCAAAGAAGTTGATCTTTGCTGTATCCTCATCTTCCAAGATCAAGTCTACGATCAGTTGGTAGATGATGAAGATGGCATAGAACGCGAAGATGTTCAATGATATCGACCGAGGACTGCGGTATTTGGACTGATCGTAATGTGGTGAGTTGTTCAAGCAGTTGTTCAGCATTACGGAGTAGAACTGAACCGCATACAAGAACACGAAATAAGCAGCTAGCACACCAACTACATTGGGTATATTAAGCTTGTAGGCACTCAACGAAAAGTTGAAGAGCGCGTGAAAAGCAACGGCTATTCCAAAGTATTTCAGGAATGTGAGGAAAACGGGATGTTGCCTGTAGTTGATTAGAACAATGGCATAGGCAATGATCCCAGAATCAATGATGTGTCCGAGTGTGGAGATGATCCCCCTTCTTGCTATCAGCGTAGCACCCGGTTGTTCGAAGTACAGGAAGTTCTCCAGTGTGGCGAATCCCAGGGCCACGATCCCAGCATGCAGGATCAGGTCGACCGGCTCATCCATCTTCTTGGAAAAGATAAAAAGGAGGAGAGCAAACAGGGTGTATTTGACGAATTCCTCTATGATGGCCACCTCCACAATGATCTCTACTAGAACGATGTACCATTCCGAATTATAACCATCGATAAAATCCCATTCGGGTTTGAAGGATGCCAGAAAGATCACCACGTAGGCAGCCGCTATCCCTCCAATGAACATGGCCGCTGTCGATAACCAAGAGTTCTTTTGAAATAGGTCAACTTGATGGAAATAGCGCAACCACATGATCGCGATCATCGCTGCTCCAATAAGGTTAAAGATGGTTTCAAGGGTGTCCATGAGAAAGATATCGCTCCGAAGATAGAAAGTTTCCAACTTAGAGCCGTTCTGAAACGTTAGGGGTGAAACGGACCAAATCAAAAAATCATCCGTTACCTTTGAGCTCTTGATATGATCCCGATAAAAATGAAGCACTGGACTACTTGGACATTATTAACGGTTATGGCGATGCTTACGGCATGCGATAATGAGATTGATGTCAATGCCCCTTTTGAAGAAACAACGGTTGTATATGCCGCGCTCGACGCGGGTTCTGCTGTAAATTACATCCGTGTTACCAGAGCATACCTAGGTCAAGAAGGTATACTTGGAGGCAATGGATCTTCCGATAGCCTTTACTATGATTCACTCGAAGTGAAATTGATCGGAAGGAATGCCTCAGGTGTTGTGGTAAGCGAACTAGATGCAGTAAAGGATAATTCGATCACCCTCGATTCTGGATTCTTCGAAACGGAAGGATATGCCGTATACCGGGTGAATGCCAATTTGAATGAAGATCATACCTATCGAGTGCGAGTAACCCGTCCTGATGGTCAGCGTGTGTATGGTGTTACCAAAATGGTACAAGACTTCGAAGTTACACAGCCGAGGTTCCCTACGGTAAACCCTGGTGGTGACCGTGGACAATTGATCGAATGGGAAGAGGCAGTTAATGGTAGAGCCTATGTTGTAAAGATGAACTTGCTCTTCGTTGAATTTCCTAGGAATGACAAATCGGATAGTACCCGAAGAGTGATCACTTATGAGCTTCCGTATACCTTGGGAACGTCTTTGGATGGCATCCATACTCAAAGTGCCATTGTTACTCGAGATCAATTCTATCGCAATATTGCGGATCAACTCGATCCTCCAACAGGGAACATCATTCGCATCCCTCGCCGAGTGGATGTCGAAATAACCGCGGCCGGTGATGACCTTGCAACACATATCAATGTTTCTCAACCTCAAACGGGTGTATCACAAGACCCTCCTTTCTTCACCAATGTGGTGAATGGAGTAGGGGTGGTATCATCAGTACGGAGAAGCTATCAATTAAATAAGCGCCTAGCGAATCGCTCAATTGACGAATTGGTTTATGGCGATTATACCTGTAACCTTCGCTTTGGTAAGGTGGAGTCACTTGACACTTTGTTCTGTCAGCCTTAAAGAGATTCTGACATTCTGTCGTCATACATCCCCGAAATCCTGACATTCACGTCGGGATTTCTTGTTTTTACCCCACTGGCATATGGTTTGACTAATCACGGGTGACTATTAAAGTGAATGATTCAAAACCAAAATAAGCACTGATGAGTAAGATAATCGGAATCGACCTCGGTACTACTAACTCTTGCGTTGCTGTTATGGAGGGTAATGAACCCGTAGTAATCCCTAACAGTGAAGGAAAGAGAACCACCCCATCAATGGTGGCTTTTGTAGATGGAGGCGAACGTAAGATCGGAGACCCTGCTAAGCGTCAAGCGATCACGAATCCACACAAAACGATCTTTTCCATCAAACGCTTCATGGGAGAGTCTTACTCAAGCATCTCCGCAGAAGCTAAGCGTATTCCTTACGCAGTAGAGAAAGGTGACAATGACACACCGAGAGTGAAGATCGATGACCGCATGTACACTCCACAAGAGTTGTCTGCCATGATTCTTCAGAAAATGAAGAAGACGGCTGAAGACTATTTGGGAACCACAGTTACAGAGGCGGTGATCACTGTTCCAGCATACTTTAACGACAGCCAACGTCAAGCTACCAAAGAAGCCGGTGAGATTGCTGGTTTGAAGGTGCGCCGTATCATCAATGAGCCAACTGCTGCTGCATTGGCATATGGTATCGATAAGAAAGGTCAGGACATGAACGTAGCCGTATTCGATTGCGGTGGTGGTACACACGACGTTTCTGTTCTCGAGTTAGGTGACGGCGTATTCGAAGTGAAGTCAACCGACGGTGATACGCACCTTGGTGGTGACGACTTCGATCAGCGCATTATCGACTGGTTGGCAGACGAGTTCAAGAAGGATGAAGATATCGACCTCCGCGACGATGCGATGGCCCTTCAGCGTTTAAAAGAGGCTGCAGAGAAAGCGAAGATCGAATTGTCGAGCTCTTCAAACACAGAGATCAACCTTCCATATATCACGGCAACAGCTAGCGGACCAAAGCACTTGGTTCGTTCATTGAGCCGTTCAGAATTCGAACGCCTTGTAAGCGATTTGATCGACCGTACGATCGAGCCTTGTAAAAAAGCATTGAAGAATGCGAACATGCAGGTAAGCGATATCGACGAGATCATCTTGGTAGGAGGTTCTACCCGTATCCCTGCGATCCAAGAAGCCGTTAAGAAATTCTTCGGCAAGGATCCATCTAAAGGAGTTAACCCAGATGAGGTTGTAGCCATCGGTGCTGCAATCCAAGGTGGTGTACTTTCAGGAGATGTCAAGGATGTATTGCTTCTCGACGTTACCCCACTTTCATTGGGTATCGAAACCATGGGTGGCGTGTTTACCAAACTCATCGAGTCAAACACTACCATTCCAACCAAGAAGTCAGAGGTATTCTCAACTGCAGCAGATAATCAGCCACAAGTAGATATCCACGTACTTCAAGGTGAGCGTTCAATGGCCAAGGATAACAAGACCATCGGTCGTTTCCACCTCGATGATATCCCACCAGCTCCGCGCGGTGTTCCTCAGATCGAAGTTACATTCGACATCGATGCCAACGGTATCTTGAATGTATCGGCTAAGGATAAAGCAACCGGTAAAGAGCAGTCTATCCGTATCGAAGCATCCAGTGGATTGTCGCAAGACGAGATCGATCGCATGAAGCAAGAAGCCGAAGCGAACGCGGATGCCGATAGCAAAGTGAAGGAGAAAGTAGATAAGCTCAATGCAGCTGATCAGATGATCTTCCAAACCGAAAAGCAATTGAGCGAATTCGGAGATAAGCTTTCAGAAGGCAATAAAACACCGATCGAAGAGGCATTGAAAGAGTTGAAAGCAGCTCATGAATCTCAAGACGTTGATGCAGTTGATGCTGCCATGGAAAAGATCAACGAAGCTTGGAAGAATGCTTCTGAAGAGATGTACAAAGCTCAGCAAGAGGCCGGCAGTGAAGATGGTGCTGGTTCAAACGAAGGCGGTGCATCGAATGATAACGGTGACGACGTAACCGACGTAGAATTCGAAGAGGTGAAGTAAACCTTTTCCCCTACAATTCATCAAAGGGTACTCTGGATACAGGGTGCCCTTTTTTTGTTAATGGAAATTTAAATCTGTTTGAAATGTAATTCATTGCGGGTACATTCGTTCCAAACTAAACACAACTTATGAAGTCAACTCTCCTAACCGCAGGGCTATCCTTGGTTACTCTCTCGTTGTGGTCACAAGACTCAACTACCACTGGCCACATTCTTTACGAGGATATTCGGGATATTTCCGATAGCAGATGGGTTCAGAATCGCCCCGATATGCCTACCGAGATCAAGTCGAAGTGGGATACCTATTTCACTCCTGAGTACAGCCATTGTGTTTTTCACCCCGAAGAACAGGAAGAGGCTATGAATACAGGCGGTGTCCAAGTGCGAATGATGCGCTGGGAACCAAAGGACGAGATCTACATCGATTTTTCAAGCCTAGTGATGACCTACTTCAAGGAGTTCATGACAAAAGAGTTCTTGATTCAAGATACCCTCAACATGAAGGGTTGGAAGATGACAGGTAAACAGGGGATCGTATTGGGATACCCCTGTATGGAAATGAAGAGCATGGTCAACGATACCGTTCCTGTACTCGCCTGGTTCACTCCTCGAATTCCAGTTCGAACAGGTCCTCTCGAATATGTGGGTTTCCCAGGAGCCGTTCTGTATGTCAATTACAATGACGGTGAACGCACCATTTCGGCCGTTCGAGTGAACATGGGTAGAACTCAAGAAGAGCGGCCCGAAGTTCCAGAAGATGGCGAAGAGGTCACTATGGATGAGTTCGAAACGATCGAACGAGAGAAAACCGAGCAGATGCGCCGTCGCTGGGGCAGATAGACTAGAATCACACTACCTTCACTATTACACAGATGAAAAGAATAATTACACTGGCGATCGTGCTAATATCTGCGTTCAACCTTCAAGCGCAGACATTCACAGGCTCGATCGTAGATACTTCGAACTCCCCCATGATCATGGTCGGCATAGCCGTGATGAATCCAAGCGATAGCACAGTTGCCGGTTTCGGTATCACCGATAATAACGGAAAGTTTGAAACCTCTCCGGTGCCCGCCGGCGACTATCTGTTTCAAGCGTCCTTTTTAGGATATGAAACCTATACCAGAGAAGTATCGGTTGGACCAGCTGGAACACCTTCCAATCTTGGTATTATCGAAATGACCCCCGCACTCAATGCCCTCAGCGAAGTAGTGATCAACGGTCAGCGTATACCCGTATTAATCAATAAGGACACCGTTGAATATGACGCATCAGCATTTAGGGTGCGTGCCGACGATAACGTGGAAGACCTACTCAAAAGACTTCCAGGCATCGAGGTAGAACGAGACGGGTCCATTACTGCTCAAGGTAGAGATGTTGAACAGGTACTGGTCGATGGCAAGGAGTTCTTCGGTGGAGATCCAACGATAGCCACGCGAAACATTCCTGCCGATGCCGTCAAAAGTGTCCAGGTATATGACCGTCAAACCGACGATGCTAAATTTACGGGAGTCGACGATGGCGAAAGATCCAAGACCATCAACCTAGAATTGAAAGAAGACCGAAAGTCGGGTTACTTCGGATACGCCGAAGGTGGAGCAGGAGCATCCGATGTTCAATTCCCCTTCATGGCAAAAGGTGGACTCCACTCATTCACCAGCACAACACGTGTATCCGTTCTCGGAAACATGAACAATATCAATGACTACGGATTTAGTTTTGGTGACTATCAAGACATGTCCGGTGGCGGGGGAATGGGCCGAGGTGGATACAGTATCGCGATTGATGGTAGTCAAACCATTCCACTCAATTTTGGTGGTCCCGACGATGGTCTTTTCCTTTCTGGAGCAACGGGTGTCAATGTGAACTGGGATCCAAATAAGAATCACCGGTTCAATACGTCGTATTTCTTTACCCACCTCGACAATTTCACAACCACAACCGAGAACTCACGAGAGTTTGCGGGTGATACAGAGATTATTGGCCTAAGGGAAAGTGAGGACAATTCGATCTCGAACAACCACGCATTTAGTATCAATCACCGTTCGGACCTCGATACGATGAACCGTTTGGAACTGCAGGCAAGCGGTAGATACCAAACCGGATTCTCGCAGAGTTTGGTGGATGAGGTTAGGAGTATCGATGGCGTTGGAACTCTGCAAGAATCGGATCGTAGAACATATCAGGAAGATGCCAACACTACGGCCAATATCCAACTGAACTATATACATAAATTCAACAATAGAGGTAGAGTATTGAAATTGAGCGGTTCAACCGATCTAACGGATAACGAGAGCACAGGTGAATGGGAGAACTACAATGGTTTCCCGCTAGATGCCAAAAGAGATAGCCTTTTTCAATCGCGTCAGGATCTCGTCAACAACCAAACACTGAATGGATCGGCAACCTACACAGAACCCTTGGCCGACAAGCATTTCCTCGAGGTAGGAGCGATCATCTCCTCTACGCAAGAGTCGCTCATTAGGAACACAACAGACGTATTTTCAGGAGGTTTTCAAGATATCTACTCGCCCAATTTCGATCTAACGGAAAACTTACAGAGCGGAAGGTTAGGATATCGTTACACCGGTGAGAAACACAATGTGGATATTAGTGTAAGTGCCAATATGTATTCCCAGCAGGCCATTGAGAACCGATTTGAGTCTACCATTCCTCAACGAAACTTCTTCTACCTGTTGCCAAGCATCAACTATGATTGGAACATCACAAGCTTTAGTCGTGCCAGCGTAAATTACTACACCAGCGTACAAATGCCAGAGCTAACGCAATTGCTTACTCTGGAAGATATCACCAACCCCTTGGTGACTTTCCGTGGGAACGATCAGCTCGAACCACAGTTTCGTCAGAACATCTGGATGAACTTTGGAAAGTGGGATAGCTTCAACGGTACAGGCTTGTATGGATATGTAAGTGGCGGTAGAACGGACAATGTGATCAGCACTAATCAAACCATCGACTCACAGTACGTGCGAGTGTTTACTCCTGAGAACTTTGAAACTCCCGCTTATAACTTGAATGGATCCGTGAACTATAGATTCTCATTGAATACGTTGAGCACTGGAGTAAGGACACGAGTAAATGCTGGATGGAATACTTCGCCGAACCGCATCAATGGCGAGGAGAATATTTCAGAGAACACCAATGTTGGAGGAGAATTATCCTTCCGTAACCTCAATCGCGACATCTTCGCGATTGCAGTGGGTGGTAGATGGACCTACAATTGGAGTAATTTCTCGCTTCAAGAGCAATTGAATCAACAGTACTTGAATCAGAGTTATTTCGCGAATTTTGAATGGACGCCTACAGATCGATTCGAATTTGAAACAGGTGTAGATCTGCAGACCTTCTCGAATGCGCAATTTGCAGACGATCAGTTCGTACCTGTTTGGAATGCTGAAGTCAGCTATAACCTGCTCAAAGATGGTACCGCTCAGATCGAACTTACTGTATTCGATATCCTCAACCAGAACCGCGGCGTGAACCGATTTGGAAACTTGAACGCTATTGTTGAGAGGAATACCAACTCCTTGGGTAGATACGTTATGGTGACGTTCCTCTATAAGTTCAATAGCAATCAATCTTCAGGAGATCAACCGGAAGGCGATATTGAGATAATCGAAGACTAGAGGACAGAATCTTTATGGCTTGTCAGACTTTGATTATCAAGATTGATTGAAGTCTGACGAGTTCTTTTATTTTTGAGCCATGCGTTCAGTACTGTTCATTGCCACCTTAATTTGGACTCTTGCTTCAACTGCACAAACGGAGCAAGAGTTTTTGCATTCCAAGGGCTATCTGGTAAAGGGTATGGCCACACTGGAGCTTGAGGCGAATCGAACGGGCTGGTGGCGACTTTCTCCTGCTGTTGCCGTTCGGTATGGATTGAATATATCGGAGGCCTATGACGGAAGAAAAGACCCCGTATTTAGTACACAGGCCGCCCGCGAATGGTGGTCTGACCTCTACTCGAACTTTGAGGATAGTCTCGTGGCCGACTATGCCTTTGTCTACGGTCCAGCGCCTGCACTAAAACTTTCTCACGACGCCATCGCGTATGTTCAGTGGAAAAATTTGGTGAAGGAATGGCAGAAGGATCAAATGGACTCCTTACCCGATTGGCGTTTGAAGGAATTGGAAGTGGCGGGTAGTGTGTATTGGCCAGACCTGAAAACGGTAATGGGATGGAGTGAATCGGATTGGAACCGGTTCAAATCCCTAAATCCGGGCTTGGGAAACGACCATCTGGTAGACGATGAAACAGCCTTGATCCGGTTCGAAACCCTCCCTTCCGAAGTGCAAATGCAAGAACTCTGGAATAGGGCGGAGATCAAAGACTCCATAGCACTTGCAGGTTTGGCTCGAACCCGAAACCGCATTGCCAATAATATCCCTGACCCCTCTTCGCACAATCGCGTCGTTTATCGCGTTAGATCCGGTGATGTCCTCGGCAGTATCAGTCAGCGTTACCACGTTGGCCTAAGCGACCTGAAAAAGTGGAATAACCTCCGCTCAGACATCATCCGCGTAGGACAGGAGTTGGTAGTGTATGTCCCAAGAGGGGTGGAAACAGCGGCTGTTACCCCCCGACGAGCCGTTGAGCAAGATGCTGAGGTAAGGTCGGATGAAGAAGATAGAGAAGAAGTTCAGTACAAGGTAAAGACAGGTGACACGCTGTGGTCGATTGCCCGTAATTATCCCGGTGTGAGTGCCGACGATATCATGCGTTGGAACGGAATTGATGAAGATATCAGAGAGGGACAAGTGTTGTTGATCCTCCCGCCAAAAAAAGGAGATCAGTGATCAAGCCATACCACACACTTCTATTTCTATTGGCCGTTGGAGCGTTATGCGTCGGACTCATGCACGTTGTTCCAGAGGACGGTTTCAAGGTAGGCAGTATCGAGATTCGCTATCCAACATGGGAGAGTTTTGTATCCAACGATACCGCACAGAAGGTGGATGTTGAGGCAATCATGCGTGCAGGTCATATGACGCGTTTGGATACAGCTGGACAAGCGCAAACAGAACGCGAAAGGAAGGCACGTGAACGACTCATGCGCACATTACAACTGCGCAAACTGCAATTCGCTGAAGGGGATAACACCCATCTTTCCAAATTGCGAGAGGCTTTATCGGAACTGGGTGATACCGGCAAATTGAGGGTGTTGCACTACGGCGATTCGCAGATCGAAGGTGACCGGATCACGAGTCTGCTTAGGAGAGAATGGAGCGAAAGATATGGAGGTGAAGGTCCTGGTATGCTTGACGCGGTGCCATTGGCTCCTTCCTTTTCGATCGAACAGTCTCATTCACATAACTGGCAACGGTACACGGCATTTGGTAAACGCGACACCAACATTCACCACACCAACTTTGGCCTAAGGGCCGTACTCTGCCGGTATACCGCTCCTGGAGGCGATACTACTGCTTCGGATACCACGATGGGATGGCTAGAGTTCAAGCCTTCGAATCGTGCATACCGTTCTGCCCGCAACTTCCATCAGATGAAGTTGTACTATGGAAATGTTACAGATCCCTTCCGCCTTAAGGTCTTTGTGAACGATACGCTCTTCACCGAACAGATCATTCAAACCACACAAGCCGCGAAAGTGAGGACATGGAATTTCACCTCCACTCCACAGAAGATCCGAATGGAGTTCGTAGGTAAGGTATCTCCTGATGTTTATGGGATATCTCTCGAAGGGAGGACAGGTGTGGTAGTTGATAATATACCACTGCGTGGCGCATCGGGCGTTGTGTTCACGCGCATGAGCTCGGCACACTTACTCGGCTTGATGGAAGAAGAGCCGGTTGGTTTGATACTATTCCAATACGGCGGGAATACTGTTCCATATATTCGGGATGAAGACCATGCCAAGGAGTATGCGCGTCGTGTGAGGAGACAGATACAGAAACTCAAGCGATTGGCTCCTGATGCCACCATCATCATGATCGGTCCATCTGATATGAGCGAGAAGGAAGGCACAAAATTCGTCACCTACGATGCCGTTCCTTGGGTCAGGAGCGCATTGCGTCAGGTTGCCATGGATGAAAAAGTAGCCTTTTGGGATATTTTCGGTGCAATGGGAGGACTCAATTCCATGCCTGAATGGGTGAAGACCGACCCACCTCTTGCTGGTCCTGATCACGTGCACTTCACCCCACGTGGGGCGAGAGAAGTAGGTGAGTGGCTCGTGAACGCTATGCGTCGTGAACTTTACCATGACTTCGAAGAGACCTCTGCCGATTCAACCTTGTTACCCAGCTCAGCCCAATGAAACGACTCCTCGCAGGAATAGCACTTTGTTCGAGCTTCTTCGCAATCGGTCAATCTGAGTTGCAAGCAAAGTATCCTTTCATGCACTTGGAAGAGAACTACTTGCGCGTGCCGGGAGATGATGATAAGCTTATCGAATTCTATGAAAAACTCGATCGTCTTGCGTTCGAAGGCGAAGGGGATATCAATATCCTTCACATGGGAGGGTCGCACGTGCAGGCCGGAACATTGAGTCAGGCTATGCGCGATAACCTCTTCAGGATGAGTCCAGGGTTAAAAGGTAACCGAGGGTTCTTCTTCCCATTCTCGCTGGCCAAGACTAATGAGCCTTCTAACTTCTCATTCTACTCCAACGCGGATTGGGATGGATTTAGGTGCTCGGTTAACAATCATGAGGCTAGATGGGGTATGAGCGGCATTGTTGCGAGTACGCAGGATGCGGATGCCAAAGTGAAGATCATCGCCTGGGATGGAAATAATTCGAAACATCAGTTCACCGCAGTTCGCATCTATCACCCCAAGGAGGGCAAGTATTACTATCCTGAGGTAGATGAGGAGGAATACAAGGTGGATACCTCATTCTATGATGAAAGAGGCTTTACAGAGTTCCGTTTGATCGGTGATTACGAAGAGTTCAATTTCTACCTGTCTGGCCACGATTCGTCGGAGGTGTTCGTTTGGCAAGGTGTTGAATTCATGGATCAATGGCCAGGGATTAGTTACCATGCCATTGGTGTGAATGGAGCCAGCACGAAGAGTTATCTCAGGTGCATCGATTTTGAGCGCCAGATCCCAGCACTCTCTCCAGACCTCGTGGTTTTTGGAATAGGGATCAACGACGCCTACATGAGCGAAGAACGCTTCAGTAGGCAAGAGTTCAAAGCTAGATATGATACGCTGATGGATATCCTGGAAGAGGCCAATCCTGATGTTCTTTTCTTATTCCTTACCAATAACGATAGCTATTACCGAAGGAGGTATCCAAATCCGAATGCGGTGGCGGTGCAAGAGGTGATGTATGAATTGGCCGAGGAAAGGGACGCTGTGCTTTGGGACCTGTTTGAAGTAATGGGCGGACTTGGTAGCGTTGATTCTTGGGTAGATGCCGGGCTGGCAAGAGGAGATAGGATCCACTTTACCCTTGATGGCTATGAGCTTCAGGCGGAGTTGCTTTGTAAGGCGATAGAGGCTTCTTGGTTGAATCATTTAAAGGATCGACCATGAGTTGGAGTGAGATACTCTCATATCTTCAATACAATGAGGAAAGACCACTGATCTTCACAGACTACGTGTTCTGGATCTTCTTTGGAGTGGTCCTAGTGGGCTATTCGATCGTTCACAAACAGAGAGCTACACGAAATGCCTTCTTATTCTTTGCAAGTATCTACTTCTATTACAAGACGAGCGGCTTCTTTTTCTTCATACTGCTATTTTCAACGTTGGTAGACTTCGTTATTGGTCATGCCATTTATCGCACGGATGGTAAGCTAAAGAAGCAGTTGTGGGTGGCCTTGAGTGTTGCCATCAACCTGTTGGTCCTGGGCTACTTCAAGTATTCATATTTCGTTGTCGATTTCTTGAATAGCAGCTTTGGATGGGAGATAGAGGTAGGCAACGTTTTTGCGGGTGCTTCGAACGACTGGTTTGGAACTGATTTCGTGGAGAGTAAGATCCTTTTACCTGTGGGTATCAGTTTCTTCACTTTTCAAACGATCAGTTACAGTGTTGATATCTATAGAGGGCTCATCAAGCCCGTTCGGAACATCCTCGATTTTGGATTCTACGTTTCATTTTTTCCGCAGCTCGTAGCTGGGCCTATAGTTCGAGCAAGTGAGTTCATTCCACAGCTTTATCAAGAGTATAAGCTCGATAGGAGGACGGCTGGACTTGGACTTTTCTGGATCATCAATGGGCTATTGAAAAAGGTTCTTTTAGCCGATTACATAGCGGTGAATTTCGTGGATAGGATATTTGAGAATCCAACGATGTACACGGGATTTGAGAATATGATGGCCCTTTTCGGCTACTCGCTACAGGTTTATGCTGATTTTTCAGGATACACGGATATTGCTATTGGAGTTGCTCTGTTACTAGGATTCCACTTACCGGTCAACTTCAATTCACCATACAAGGCTTCCAGTGTGGGCGAATTCTGGAAGCGTTGGCATATCTCCTTGAGTACATGGTTGAGAGATTACCTCTACATCCCGATCGGTGGGAATAGGAAGGGGAGCATCTTCTCTTATTCCAGTATGTTCGTTATTCTCTTTACTGTAAGCCTATTGGCTGATAGTTGGATGGTTCCGGTGGTGAGTGCAGCGGTTGTGGGCACAACGGCGATCTTGACGCAAGTAAGTGCGAAGTTCAAGCATTGGCTCGAGAACAACATCAACATCATGCTCACAATGCTTCTGGGTGGTCTCTGGCATGGCTCGAGCTGGAATTTTGTGATATGGGGTGGACTGAATGGTCTTGGCCTTGTGGTCTATAAACTTTGGAAGAGGATCAGTCCCTGGGGCGATAAATCCAAATGGTATTTCCGGGCTTGGGGTGTTTTACTCACCTTTGTCTTCATCACCTTTACGCGTACTTGGTTTAGAAATGAAAGCTTTGAGAACGCGAATATCATGCTCGGCAGGATTGGAGGCAGTTTTCAACCGGAGTTGATACAAGATATCTTAGCTGGTTTCTGGAATGTATTCTTAGTAATGTTGCTGGGGATGATCATTCACTGGCTACCATCAAAATGGAAAACGGGCTATCGGAATGCCTTTGTCAATGCGCATTGGTTACTTCAGATCGTCATTGCATTCTTGAGTGTAGTTGCCGCTTATCAGGTGCTTTCGGCGAACCTACAGCCCTTCATATACTTCGCTTTCTAGAGGAGAAGATCGAAGTTCAAGTCCAACGCGGGAGGGATAGCTAGAAATACCGGCAAGGTCTTCAATGGACTCGTTGTTGTTGGTCCATTGTACATAATACTCATACGTCTTTAAGATCGTCCTAACGTATTGCACGGGCTCTGAACCTCTGCAATATCCATGGTCTACAACAGGATCGTTGTAATATTTAGGAGCCATCTTGTTCTTGAGCATCACCTCTACATTGTCGTACCAAACATCTGTTTCAAGCTCGTATTTCTCGGCTAAGTTCCGTGCGTCGATGACGTGACCCAATCCTACGTTATAACTGGCCAAGATGAATTTCTTGATATCCGTTGTATCCTCCATCTTTCGCATCCAATATTTCTCTAGCCATACGATGAAGCTAGTGCCTGCATGAAGGTTCCTTGAGGGTACGAGCAGAGCCTCACCTTCTACGCCAAAGCGAGCAGCGGTATTGGGCATTAACTGCATGAGTCCGGTGGCGCCGAAAGCCGACTGAGCCTCTGGGTTGAAGCGCGACTCCTGATGGATCAACGCCGCCAATAGTCTCCAATCCCATCCAATCTCCTCCGCATTCTCTTTTATCAAGTTATCGTAGGCAGAAATTCTACCATTCCTTATCTCTCGGATGCTCTGATTCCTTCTGATATTGGAAGAGAAGTACTTGTTGTATATGATGTTGTATTTCGTTGAGTTTACCTTCTGATCAAGCCAAGCATTCAATGACGTCATCAAACTATCCTTTTCAGGAGGTAATGCCCATGCGATGGCTTGAGTTAATGATATCGGTGTATTGATATCTAGATTACTATAGTAGGCACGGTGCATTCGAGCTATATTCTCGTCGGCCACGGTGAGGTCAATATCTCCTTCAGAGACCATTTCGATCAAACGACTATAGCCAATGTCGGCAGACACTTCCTCAACAGTCATTTGTATACCATTCTCACGGACAATATTGTAGAGACGCTCAGCGAAGCTGCTGGTTCTATTGACGTGTACGGTCTTGTCCTCCAATTCCAATACATGATCTACTAACCACGATTTTCTGGCAGCCCGAGAACGGCGAGCTTCTGGAGTGAGGCGCTGCACTAAAACTTGACGCGTGTAGTGCAGTGGAGAGGTGAATTGCACCTTACGAAGTCGATCACCAGTGATGGTCAAGTTACCAGCGGCCAGGTCGCCACGCCCCGCGAGGAGTGAATCGAGGATGAAATCAAAATTGGGAATGACCTCTACCTCCAGCTCTAAGTTATGATCCTTGCAATACCAATTGAGTATCTCGTAATCAAACCCTCGCGGCTGACCTTTCAGGATATAATAACTGGCGATATTGTTGTCCATTAACACTTTGAGCTTCCCACTTTCTTGGGTAAGAGGAGTGGAAACGGTATCGGATGTAACGTCATTCTGAGCAAGGGTTTCATTCTCTGAATCCCCCGAACAACCGAACAAAAAGAATCCGATGAAGGCGGTAAGGACTATGTATTTAATAGGCGGTTTAGGCATGATACCTAATGTAACAAATGAAGAAACACGCTTTTCGTCAGAACTTTCCGTCTTGTGAACACACACACGTTGATAACCTAGCCTTTGGAGGTCGTGGCAAAGCGTTATATTCACGCTATGACTGCGAAGCAATCACTTAATCCGGAAGAGTATCCATTGCGCTTTAAGAAGGTGGCATTGGCCATCGCATTTTCGCCCAGAGCGGAGGCCTTGCTTTTTGAAGCCGTACGGATCGTAAAGCGACTAGAAGCCAAGCTGGTACTGATCCATGTTGGTGAGATGACTTCTGATATCCAGAAACAAATGGACGAGCTGCTCACTAGGAGTGGTGGGCAAGAGTTGGCACCTGAGATTGTATCCAAAGTGGGTAAGCCCGTTGAAGTTATTCTTGAGGTTTGTAAGGACCAGAAGGTAGAGCTACTGATTGCCGGAGCGCTTCAAAAAGAAAACCTAGTTCGCTATTTCAGGGGTTCCATTGCGAGGCGATTGGTTCGAGAAACATCGTGCTCCATTCTCTTGATTACCAATCCTAAGAAGGAAAGCGAGCCATGCTCGAAGGTGTTGGTCAACGGGATCTCTCATCCCAAGACGGCGGATACGGTCAAAACGGCCATCTACTTTGCTGCGCACCTTGACGCAAATGAATTGATCATTGCAGATGAGGTGCCAGCCAACAAGGTGAAGGTGCGTGTGAATGACGACCTAGGACTTATAAAGGCAGAGAAACAACGTAGGTCCGTTGAGCAAGAAGAGCGAAACCGGATCGATGAGGCGCTTTGCGAGGTATGTGTGCCCGATGAGATAGAAACGGTCAAGCAAGTGCTCTACGGAAAACCAGGATACAGTATTGGCCACTATGCGGCCGATAAAGGCGTGGACCTGCTGGTAATGAATAGTCCAGATTCGAGCCTGGGACTCCTTGATCGCATCCTTACCCACGATATTGAATATGTGTTGAGCGACCTGCCATGCGATCTCCTCATGGTGCATACCACTCGCGAAATGTTAGAAAGGAATAAGGCATGAGCGGGAACGCGAAAACTTGGAAATACATACGTAGAGACGCTATTGCGTCCATTTTAGTGATCCCCGTATCACTCATGTTTGCCATGGGCTTGACAACTGTAGCGCATGTTCCCATCGAATCGGGTATCATAGCCGTGGTCGTTGGTGGTATCGTAGTTTCCTCTTTTGGAGGCTCCTTCGTAAACATCACGGGGCCCGGTGTGCACTCCGCCGCCGTCTGGATGATGGGAGTGATCATCTTAGGGCAGGGTAGGTTCGTGCAGGGTTTTCAACTCATGCTGGCCGCTAGTGTTTTGGCTGGAGTGCTCATGTTGCTGGTGGGACTCGCCCGACAGATACATCGTTTTGATGCCATTCCAGTTGCGGTGAGCCGGGGAGTGGTAACCATGCTAGGCGTGTGGATCATAGTGCGACAAATTCCCTTGCTTTTCGGTGGAGATGCGTATAAACCGTATGCGTCCATCGGGCAGATATTACATACCTATCCAGAAGTGCTCAAAGGCACCGTTTCTGGGAACATGGATTATTGGATCTCAGGAATAGGCCTAGTTGCGCTGCTCTTCATGATATTTTACAGTTCCTATCAGAATCGATTAATACGCACACTACCAGCGCCATTGTGGTTGCTTATCGGGGGAATCGTTGCATCGATCTATCTTCAAGTTACGAATGGGACACAAGGGTCGTTCCACCTTCAGCATCAGTTGAAGATGGAAAACTTCGGACTCGACTGGTTGCATTTTCCGGATTGGACAGCAATTCAAAGCGGTAAGTTCTGGGCGGTGAGTGTTGGACTCTTCTTCGTAGCGATGAATGAATCCATTGCCAACTTGAGAACGGTAGACCGTTTAGATATCCTGCACAGAAGGACCGATATCAATAGAGAGGTGGTGGCCTTGGGATTGGCTACGATCGTTTCATCCTTGATCGGTGGAATGACCATTACGGCAACGGTTGCTCAAAGCTCTACCAATGTTCAGTTGAATGGCGTTACTCGTTGGTCGAATCTCTTCAATTCCATCGGCGTACTGCTGGTGGCTGTCCTTGCTACTCCATTCCTCGAACAAATGATCATTCCCGTGTTGGCGGCGATGATGCTTTATATCGGATACAGAATGGCGGCTCCTTCACATATTCGGTCCATCGCCGAGATAGGTTGGGAAGACCTTACTGCCCTGGCCGTAACTTTCGCCATTGCCTGGCAATTTGGAATCGTGTACGGTATCGTTGTTGGAGTGATATTAGCATTCCTCTTCCAATTGATCACATCAGGAAAGCCAGGATTGATCCTCCGCTTTGTTTTACGCCCCAATACGCTTCTCTACCAAGAGGATGGTTCATCTTATCTCCTAAGTGTCAAGCACTACGGTAATTTCTTGAACCTATCGAGAATACGACAGAAGATTGATAGTGTTCCTTCTTCTTCTGAAATGACGGTCGACTTTTCTCTTTCGGAATTCGTAGACCAAAACGTATTGAGAAAGCTCGATTACTACGAGGAAATATTCATGCGCAGAGGCGGGCGATTCGAGGTAGTAGGCATCGATGATCTCCCTGTCCGAGTGCATCATCCCTTCTCTTCATGGATGCCATTCGGCTCAGCTCCATCGGATTCTGGTGAACTTTCTAACCGACAACAAGCGTTGGCGGATTGGGCCGAGGAGTATGGATTTACATATCAACCGAATGTGCGATACACTGGGCAACCTTTCTACAAATTCCGATACTTCCGTGCACTTCAGATAGAAAGTCAAAAGAACCGTATAGAAGGCGAGTTGGAAGGTTTGAAATTCGTTCTTGCAGATATCGACTATCATCAAGGTGAGTTCATTGCGAGAGGTACGTTGCATTCAACGATGATGTCAATGAAGATCACTCATAAGGTTCCGCAATTCGTATTAGATAGGGAAAGATTACTTGATAAGGTTGCCGCGCTTGCCGGTTTTAACGATGTCAATTTTGATGATTTCCCTGAGTTTAGTTCCAAATTCAGATTGCAAGCAGCCAATGAAGAAGCCTTGCGTGAATTCATTTCCAAAGACTTTGTTGATCTACTCACCGAGTATCCAGATTATCACATTGAAGCACGCGGAAATCAAGTCTTGATTTTTGAGAAAGAGCGACTCGCTGGGGCCAACGAGATAAAAGGATTGGTTAGCTTTGCAGCGGAATTAGCCGCATTTCTTAAAACGGACGAAGAATGAGCATGCTAGGTCTGAAATTGCCGACCGACCCAAGATGGGCGAATATTGCTGAGAAGAACGTGGAGGAGATCTTAACCGATCACGCTTACTGCGAACAGAAGGCCGCATCTACGGCCATTTCACTCATCGTTGGTTATCCCGATCATCCCAAACTCGTAGAAGCTATGGCTGCCCTAGCGCGTGAAGAGATGAGCCACTTTGAGATGGTCCATAAAAAGATCATGGAACGAGGGTTGGAGCTTGGGAGAGAACGCAAAGACAAGTATGTTCATCGCATCATGGAGTTCTTTCCAAAATCTTCTGACCGCAATGTGCGACTCGTGCATCGTTTGCTGATCGCCGCCCTTATCGAAGCCCGTTCCTGTGAGCGATTCAAGGTTTTGTCGGAGAATATAGCCGACAAAGATCTGGCCGACTTCTACCGAAAATTGATGGTTAGCGAAGCAAATCACTATACCATGTTCTTGAAATTTGCAAGAGAGATAGGTGGAAGGGGAGAGGTTGACCCAAAATGGGAGGCACTCCTGGAATTCGAGGCCACCGTAATGGCTACCCTTGGGAATAAGGAGCATATTCACGGCTAAGTAGGTGACATCTATCTCAACAAAACTTAACGTCGAACCCCACTAAAGCATAACCATGAAGAACACAGCTTTAACCGCCGTGCACGAAAAACTCGGAGCCAAGATGGTTCCATTCGCAGGATACAATATGCCTGTTCAATATGAAGGAGTGATCGCCGAACACAACAATGTGCGAGAGCATGTAGGTGTATTTGATGTTAGCCATATGGGCGAATTCTGGGTTCGTGGCCCACAAGCGCTCGACCTCGTGCAAAAGGTAACCTCCAACGATGTTTCCAAATTGGTGCCAGGTAAGATCCAATATAGCTGCCTTCCGAACGATAAGGGAGGTATTGTTGACGACCTTCTCGTCTATTGCGAAGATGAGCAGAATTTTATGCTCGTAGTCAATGCATCCAACATCGAGAAAGACTGGAATTGGATTAAAGGTCATAATACCTTCGATTGCGAAATGATCAATGAATCTGATGATATTTCACTTCTCGCTGTACAAGGCCCTAAGGCCAATGCAGCGTTGCAGTCGCTGACCGACATAGATCTGGATGCCATGAAGTACTATACGTTCGAGAAAGGCAAGTTTGCAGGTGTCGACAATGTGATCGTTTCTGCCACTGGCTACACAGGAGCAGGTGGTTTTGAGATCTACTTCCCAAATAAGGATGCTGAACATATTTGGAATGAGATATTTAAGGCTGGAGCCGACCAGAATATCAAGCCGATTGGTTTGGCGGCTCGCGATACCCTTCGACTAGAAATGGGGTTCTGTCTATATGGAAATGACATCGATGAAACCACCTCACCGATCGAAGCTGGCCTCGGATGGATCACCAAATTCACCAGTGATTTCATCAACTCTGAAGAACTCAAGAAACAGAAGGAAGAAGGCGTACATCGCAAGCTGGTAGGATTCGAATTGGTAGATCGCGGAATTCCACGTCACGGGTATCCCATCGTAGATCTCAATGGAAATGAGATCGGCATCGTTACCTCCGGAACCATGTCGCCAAGCACCCAAAAGGCCATTGGTCTAGGCTATGTGCCTACAGCTGCCTCAGCTCCAGGTACGGAGATCGCCGTGCAAGTAAGGAATAAGTCGCTCAAAGCCGTGGTAGTGAAATTACCTTTTTACAAGGGCTAGTGTCAACCTACGGTAATGCAAATCAAATTAACCCTCGCATCACGCGGGGGTTTCTTATTTTCAGATTTCGACTCATATTCCATCAAAATGAAAATTCGCTCTCTTTTAAATTTAGCCATAGTTTCCAATGCTACCTTCAATTGCATTGAAATGTTACTACGATTCGAAGATGCTTATGATCAGGTGGATGTCACTTTATATCCGCCAAATACCTTCGTAGATCTTTCTTACAATATCACCAGCAGGGATACCGTTTTGATTGATCTTCATATTCGGCAGCCTTGCGAAGAGATCTATAGAGAGGTTTAAGAATAGCTTTTTATCTTTTGACTACCAACTCCAGCCAAACCCCGTGGTAAACACATAATCCGTTTCACGTCCTTGGATCGCTGGCTGGTTGTCATAATTCAGCGTGATTCCAGCACGGATGTAGAAGTCATCGATCAAGAAATCGTCGTATTTCGCATCAAAGCGAATATCAGAACGAACACGACCCTGTTCAGTAAGACTTGGAAATAGAACAGCGCTAGTGAATAGGTTGAAGTCGCCTATGTCGTAAAGATTTACTTCCGTCCTGATATAAGCCTCATACGACGAGTTAGGCTCAACACCCGTACTTTCGGCGAACCTTTCAATGTTAGAAGCCAATCCCAAGCCGGCTCCCCAATACGCTTGATTGGTATGAATAAAATATCTACCGGCACCAACCTTAGTGTTGGCACGGAGATCGAGCGCTTGTTCTGTATTGGACAATAAGCTTACGTCACCAGAGATGTACCAATCATTGGGAAGAAAATAGCGATAGCCTGCTCCAGCATCGTCTCTTCGCACATCGGCTACTGAATCCTGACGTGATAGGAGGGAGTTATAATAGATGTCGAGCGACCAATAATCGGCTACATAACCTAGACGACTGTTTACTGTAAACTGTGTTTGGTTATTGGCTTTCGCTAATGAGTAACCTACATCCACACTGGCGTAGACCCTGCTCAGGAAACCATCGTCTAGGCTGTTCATTCCCACTACTTCGCTGTGTGGAACCTGATAACTTGGTCCATCAATGTCCGTTAGTTTCACTGTACCATCCGGAGTCGAGCTGATGTATCCATTTACGCGCGTTCCATCGCTAAGGGTGATCAAGAAGCGCACGGTTGCCTTAATGGATCGGATGCCACTCCATTCGATCTTGAAATCCTTATCAGAATAATCCGTTTCAAAGGTTACCACTCCGCGATCCATGCTCTTTACCTCACCTACGATCACATCGCCATTGGTCAATACGAGTGTATCCTGAGCGAAAGAATGGAGGCCTGCGAATAGAAAACAGAGGATGAAGGTAATTCTGAACATAGTAATTGGCTTTGTTTCAAATTTAGCATCAATTGATCGGACTACCTTAGATGCTATCTATCAGCATTAAAAAAGCCCCTGAACACAAGGGTGAACAGGGGCTGAGCCTTAATTTAGCCTTTCTTCCACGGCTTAGTAGTAACGCTTGCGACGAACCTGAGCGATGTACTTGCTCAGGCGCATAACCTGGCGAGTGTATCCATACTCATTGTCGTACCAAACGTAAAGGATCAATGAACGGTTATCACTGTGAACGATGGTGGCCTTGCTATCGTAAACCGAAGGGCAAGAGTTACCGATGATGTCGCTCGATACCAATTCATTGCTGAGGCTGTAGTTGATCTGCTCAACGAGATCACCTTTCAATGCCGCATTGCGCATGATCTCGTTCACGTCTTCAACAGATGTATCCTTATTGACGGTCAAGTTCAAGATAGCCAACGAGCCGTCAGGAACAGGCACGCGGATGGCGTTGGAAGTAAGCTTGGAGCCCAAGCCTGGGATAGCTTTATCAACGGCCTTACCTGCACCGGTCTCGGTGATCACCATGTTCAATCCCGCAGCGCGACCACGACGGTACTTGCTGTGCATGTTGTCTACCAAGTTCTGGTCGTTCGTATAGGCGTGAATCGTTTCAATGTGACCTTTCTCAATACCCAAGGTATCGTTGATCACCTTCAAAACAGGTGCGATAGCGTTAGTGGTACATGAGGCTGCAGAGAAGATATCTACCTTATTTGGATCGTGATCCATTTGGTTGATACCATGTACGATGTTCGGCACATTCTTGCCAGGGGCAGTAAGGAGAACCTTAGCTGCACCTTTTGCTTTGAGGTGGCGACCCAGTTGAACATCATCACGGAAAGCTCCCGTGTTATCGATGATCAAAGCATCGTTGATCCCGTAAGCAGTATAGTCGATGTCTTCCGGAGCACTAGCAGCGATGAAGTTTACAACACGACCATTGATCACCAACGCCATGTTCTCAACATCAGCTTCAACCGTACCCGGGAAAGTACCATGTACAGAGTCAACGCGGAGTAGAGAAGCTCTCTTCTCCAATGATTCAGGCGTTTCACCACGTGTAACGATAGCGCGCAAACGGAGTTGTTGACCTCTACCTTCCTGCGCGATGAGTTCGCGAGCAGCAAGACGTCCAATACGACCAAATCCGTAAAGGACAACGTCCTTTGGTTCGATATCCGAGTCGTCAACCCCGATAAAGTCGCTCAACTTATCAGCCACAAAAGCAGCTTTTGAATCGTATGAAGAACCTTCCTCCAACCATTCTGCAGCAAGACGACCAATGTCGAAGCGAGCAGGGCAAATGTTGGCATCGTGTACCTCCGTTACCAACTCAAGTGTATCGTTGAGGGTAATGTTTTTTCCAACCACCGTCTTGGCATAGTTGTGCAAGTTGAGGATCTCACTTGGACGCTTATCGATAAGCTGGTTGCGAAAGAGAACCGTTTCGACTCCCTTGTCGTAAAATAGGTCGCTGATAACCTTGATGAATTCAGTAGCCGACTTCTCCATGGAGATGCGTTCCTGAACAGAAGTTTCGTATGCGCGTGACATGCTAATGGGTTTAAATGGGCATGAAAAACTGCCGCAAAAATACTCCCGTTGGAGTGATTGGACAACTTAATTTTAAATAAATAAACCCCTCATATTGAGGGGTTTACCTGTTGATTTAAGTGTGTATTTAGTACACTAACTAGTGTCTTACATCTCGAAGGCAAAGAAGTCGGGTTTACCGTTAGGATAATAACCTTGAACGAGTACGCCATCGCCTGGGCTTGAGGAAGCTACGATCTTTTCGATCTCCTCCGGAGTATCGACGCGCTTGTTGTTTACCTTGGTGATGATAAAGCCTCTAGGAATGCCCGCCTTTTGCAAAGCTCCATTTCCTGGGTCAGTTACCACCACGCCATTTCGAAGTCTTAATTGACGTTTCTGGGCATCTGACAAGGCTTCAAACGTACCACCTAATTGAACGGCACCTTCTCTTTCGGCCGCAATCAATTCTGTATTACCACGCGAATTGGTGAGAGTTAGGTCGAATTGTTGAGGAGTTCCATCGCGTTGAACGCTGAGTGAAACCACATCACCCGGTCGCTTACTACCAATGATCTCGAGAAGTTCCGATGTCTTGACTACTTGTCGGGAGTCGACCATTGTGATCACATCACCTCTCTCAAGCCCAGCTTCAGCAGCTGCACTTCCCTCTGCGATATCGGCAATGTATACGCCATTGGATATATCGAGTTCGAGCTCTTCCGATAGTTCAGGCGTTACATTGGTGATATTAACACCCAAGTACGCGCGCTGAACGATTCCATATTCGATGATGTCATCGACCACCTTCCGAACCAGATTGCTTGGTACTGCGAAAGAGTATCCCTCAAAGGAACCTGTATGTGTACTGATGGCGGTGTTGATACCCACGAGATCGCCATTTAGGTTCACCAATGCGCCACCACTGTTGCCAGGATTCACCGCCGCATCGGTCTGTATGAACGATTCGATCGCGCTGCGCTCATCAATGATGTTGATACTGCGTCCCTTTGCACTCACGATACCTGCCGTTACGGTTGAAGTCAAGTTGAATGGATTTCCCACAGCGAGGACCCATTGCCCGAGTTTTAGTTCATCCGAATTGGAGAAGGGCAGTGGCGTCAACCCCTCGGCATCGATTTTCAAAACGGCGATATCCGTGGTAGGGTCGCTACCGATCACTTCGGCTTCATACTGACGATTGTCTTCCAAGCGCACTTGTACCTGCTGGGCGTTTTTGATCACGTGATTGTTCGTAACGATATACCCATCTTCCGAGATGATCACTCCTGACCCCGAGCCCTGAACGATACGGGGTGTCATACTACCACGACCAAAGCCAAAGCCTCTGAACGGACTCATGTAATAACCTGATTCTACGGCTGTCTTTACGTGAACAACCGAGTTTACGGAGCTCTCGGCTGCTACAGAAAAATTATCCCATTGAATGGGCGTACCATTGGCTGTTTGGAGTGTAGACGGGGAGATGGTGGACTGTTCGATAACGACCTGCCGCGGTTCATCGAACCATTGTGAATAACCAATTACAGCAGCTGCCCCGCCTGCTACTGCAATTCCTAAAGTGGTCAATATTTGTTTCATCTTCATTTTTACGTTTGTTGATGATATAAATTTCTCAAATGCTCATCGTATTAACAAGCTGAAACCTTCATGGATTGTGGATTAACATCAATTTAACCATGAAATGGCAAGTACGATCCTTTCCCTAACTTCGCAGAGATGAAATTTACGTTTGAAAAGTATCAAGGTACGGGAAATGACTTCGTGATGGTTGATAATCGCGAAGGACATATACCTGCACTTAGCCAAGAGCATATCGCTCACATTTGTCATCGCCGATTCGGAATTGGTGCCGATGGCTTCATTTTGATTGAGAAGGATGATTCGTCTGATTTTAAAATGGTCTATTTCAATAGCGACGGACGCGAAAGTACAATGTGCGGAAATGGAGGGAGATGTTCGGTCATGTTTGCACATCGTCTAGGAATGATAGGCACTGAGAATATTCGATTCCTCGCCATCGATGGAGTTCACACCGCCAGCATTGAAGGTGAAACCGTTCACTTAGGTATGAGCAATGTGGAGCATATCGAAAGGAAGGGTGGAGATCTGTTCATGGATACCGGATCACCTCATCACATACGTGTTGTCAGTAATGTGGACATCTTTCCTGTTGATTCTGAGGGTCGTAAGATCAGGAATGAAGTGTATGGAGATGCGGGAAGTAACGTGAATTTCATAGCATGGGAAGCGGATGGGCTTCATGTAAGGACATACGAGCGAGGTGTGGAAGCGGAAACATACAGCTGCGGTACGGGTGTAACGGCATCGGCCTTGGCTGCTCATCATCTTAAGATCACGGATCAAAATTCAGTTGCCATCCATACTCCAGGAGGAGATTTATCTGTAAGTTTTAACTTCAAAAATGGTAGGTATCAAGACATTGTACTTTCAGGACCTGCCACGAAGGTATACGACGGAGTATGGAGCGACTAGAGGAGTTTAAGAATCGAACCGAGCGACTGATATTCAGGGCCTTAGAACCTGAGGACGTCGACTGGCTGATGGAGTTGGAGAATGATCCAAGCCATTGGTTGGTAGGAGAGAGGCAGCTTCCCTTATCCCGAAATACATTTCTCAGATACATTGAAAATGCCTCGGAAGCTCTCGAAGATGCCGGTCAGTTTAGATGGGTGATCGCAGCTGATTCTAATCCTGTTGGACTGATCGATCTGTACAATTACTCCGCTGTTCATCAACGAGCCTCAGTTGGTATATTGGTCCTTAGGAATCACCGCAACAAGGGATATGCGAAGGAATCGCTCAGATGGCTTATACGGTATTCAAAAGACATCCTTCAGTTACATCAATTGTTCGCTGAGATCGTGGCAACCAATGAACAGAGTATTCATCTGTTCGATTCAGTGGGGTTCGAGAGAACCGGAACCTTGAAGGATTGGCTCCGTCGGCGTGAGGGATTTGAAGATGTCGTTCAAACCCAATTGCTCCTATGAAGAAGCATTTCAGCATTCTTCTGGCCGTCATTATTGGAGTAATGATTATTGGTCAATGTGGTGATCCAGACAAGAGCTCAACTACCACTGCGGCTGCATCTGAACCCTTATGGCGAAATCACCATGATACGGTCGGTTATGTAGGTATCGAGACCTGTGCAAGTTGTCATGCCGATATCAAGCATACCTTTCAACATACAGGCATGGGAATGTCCTTTGATGAGGCCACAATGGAGAAGGCATTCTTCGATTGGGATGGCTCTGAGGTGATCGAGGACCCGCATTCTGGTTTGTCGTATCAACCCTACTTTAGGGATAGTGTCTTGATGGTCAGGGAATTCAGGATAGAGAATGGCGACACCATCCACAAACGCATTCAAAAGATCGATTACATCATCGGATCGGGTCAGCATACCAATAGCCACATTTGGAATGTGAATGGATTCCTTTACCAGGCTCCATTTACATATTACACACAAGAGGGCAGGTCCGATCTGCCTCCAGGTTATGAGGATGGAAATAATTCGAGATTCTCAAGAAAGATCGGACTCGAATGTATGAGTTGCCATAATGCGATGCCAACCAACTTCGAAATGGGGTCTGAGAATCGTTTCAACATCGTACCTCTTGGCATCGATTGTGAACGTTGTCACGGACCCGGAGAGCTTCACGTAGCCGAGAAAATGGCGGGTATTATAGTAGACACGTCTAAAGGTCCTGATTACAGCATAGTCAACCCGAAACGTCTTTCAGCCGACCTGCAAATGGAGCTTTGCCAGCGTTGCCACCTGCAAGGCAATGCCGTCTTAGCTGAAGGCAAATCGTTCTTTGACTTCAAACCAGGTATGCGTTTAAGTGATGTTATGGACGTCTATTTGCCGCGATATGACAATAGCGAACAATCGTTCATCATGGCCAGTCATGCCGACCGTTTGAAGTTGTCGGATTGTTACAACTTAGGCGAGGGATCCTTCAATT
This sequence comes from Phaeocystidibacter sp., assembly GCA_965659725.1. Taxonomy (GTDB): domain Bacteria; phylum Bacteroidota; class Bacteroidia; order Flavobacteriales; family Schleiferiaceae; genus Phaeocystidibacter. The sequence continues at coordinate 47,371 of CBFHXG010000001.1, forward strand.
GCATTTCGTGCCACAACCCTCACGTGAGTATCCGAGAAACGAATACGCTGCAATTCAACACGTCTTGTAATAAGTGCCATGGTGGTGAGGATCAGACGTTCTGTACGGAGGATGTAACGATACGACAACAAAATGATGACAACTGTGTACAATGTCATATGCCGGTTTCAGATGCAAAGGACATTCCGCACGTAACGGTTCATGATCACTGGATACGAGTGCCTGAAGAGAAAGTGGAAAGGTCTGTGAACGATGTAGACAGACAGCTCAGGGCGCTTGTAGCCATCAACAATCCAAATCCTACGACTAGAAGTAAGGCTAGAGCGTTCCTTCAACAGTATGAGCAGTTTGGTGGTAATGTGGAACTCCTCGATTCGGCCTGGGCATACATACGGGAAATGCCAGAAAGTGAGTCGTACGGAGAGAGAGTACATCTTTTCCACCTCCGTCAAACTCCTGGTTTACTTGTGCGATTTGTTGAGCAATATGGCATCGATCGCTTGCTGGGTAGTTTGAATGAGCAAGGGTATGACAATAGGGATGCGTGGACGGCTTATAGAGTTGGTGAAGCATTTAGTGAGATGGGGAACAGTGAACTTGCCTCGACCTATTATGCTCAGGCACGTCAGCTCGCTCCTGCGGTGTTGGAGTTTCAGAATAAATACGCAGCGACGGCGTTGAAAATGGGCGATATTCGAACGGCTGAAATGGTCTTCGAGACGTTGAAGGAAATGAATCCATATTACCCAGAAGCTCAAGGTAACTATGGTTATGTTCAACTTCTGTATGGAGATACAGCTGCCGCGATTGCACACTTCAAGGCGGCATTGAACCTGGATCCAGACTATACTCCAGCTCGGTTGAACTTGATTTCTAGCTACATGGCAACACAACGATTTGCTGATGCAAAATTGTTACTTGAACCATTGATCCGTGAATATCCTGACAATCCTCAATATCGGGCGGCTTGGAGGCAGCTTGAAAAAATAGATTGAGTTAATTTACCGACTGATTTAATGCTGGAATGAGAAAAAGGATACTTCTATTTTTGGCCATCTTCCTCTTGCTCGGTGGGTCAGCCATAGCTTATTTTGGATATGTGATGGTGTTTGCTCCAAACTTCAAGGGTGAACCCGTAGAGTTCTTCGTTTATGAAAACACGGAGGTTTCAGACATCGTTGAAGTTCTAGATAGTAGTCTGATCGACATTCAAACCTTCAAGGAGTGGGCAAGTGAGCAAGAGTTGAACACACATCTCAAGCCAGGTCGCTATGTGTTCGAAGAAGGCATGTCCAACCGAGTTATGATCAACCGCCTAAAAGGTGGCCTGCAGTCGCCCGCTCGCCTTCAATTCCACAATGTGCGTGACTTCTATGAACTAGCTGGAGAGCTCGCCAATGATCTAGCGCCTGATTCCGCTCAATTCCTCGCTGCATTGCAGTATGACTCGATCTGGGAGGCTCATGAAATCTCGGATAAAGCAGTACGCTGGGGCTACATCGTACCGAACACCTACGAAGTGTACTGGACTAGTTCGGCGAGAGAAGTGGTAGGCAGGCTGATAGAAGAGCATGGAAAGTTCTGGAACTCAAGCAGACTTGAGAAGGCCGAAGCGCTTTCGCTAACTCCAACTGAAGTGGCTTCGCTTGCTTCTATCGTTCAAGGCGAAACCTACATGTCTGATGAAATGCCATCCGTCGCAGGACTTTATTTGAACCGATTAGATAAGGGCATGAAGCTGGAATGTGACGCCACCTGCAAGTTTGCTTGGGAGCAGGAACATCCAGAGGATAGACCTGTAAGACGAGTTCTTTATAAGATGTTAGACCTTGATTCTCCTTACAACACGTATATGTATGAAGGATTGCCACCTGGTCCGATCAGCATACCCGAGGTAGAGGCAATCGAGGCTGTTCTAAACGCAGATGACAACGAATACCTATTCATGATGGCAGACCCAGAACGAGTAGGCTATCATTTGTTTGCGAAGACCTATCGCCAGCACCAAAGAAATGTAGCGCTCTACCGCGCTTCTCGACAATGATCAAAAGGTTCACCATAGCGTGCATCCTGTTGTGTTCATTCACAATGAACCATGCATATGGTCAATCTTCATTCTGGGAACCTGCAGATACGCTGAATAAGCCTAGACTATACACAGTAGGTATCGGTGCCGGAGCTTTGTCCGTTGGGTCTCTGACAGCCCTTTATAGCACTTGGTATGCCGACTATCCGCAATCGGGCTTTCATTTCATCAATGACAATAGCAATTGGTATGGCATGGACAAGGCAGGACACATGCTTACTACTTACTCTATTGCCTATAATGGATACAGTGTATTGAGATGGAGTGGAGTGAATGAGTTGAATTCAACTCTGTATGCGGGTCTGTCGGGGTGGACCTATCTAGCGGCTGTTGAGGTCATGGATGGATTTTCCGATGAATGGGGCTTTTCAACAGGTGATCTCCTTTTCAATACACTGGGTTCTGGCTTGTTCATTGGCCAGCAATTGGGATGGGGCGAGCAACGAATAGTGCTGAAATACTCTTATCACAGCACCATCTATCCTCAATACAGACCGGAGTTACTCGGTTCGGGCTGGACCGAAGAATGGTTGAAGGACTACAATGGACAAACGTACTGGGTGTCCGTGAATCCACGCAGCTTTAGCGATGGTGACGGATGGTGGCCTGAGTGGTTGAATGTAGCTGGAGGTTATGGCGCGACGGGAATGACCGGTGCAGCGAGTAATCCTATGTTCAACAATGCCGGTGAACCTATTCCGTCGTTTGAAAGGGGACAGCAATATTATTTGAGTCTCGATGTAGATCTCACTAAGATCCCTGTCAAAAGCCCTTTCTGGAAGGGTGTCTTCCGTGTGTTGAATGTCATTAAAATCCCAGCTCCAACTTTGGAGTACAGATCAATAGATGGGAATTTCTATTTCCACCCGATGTATTTCTAAGAGAAGGGGAGTAGAACTATTGTATCGCTACTTGATGATTGGCAGTTAAGCCAGAAGCGGATGTCATACGGAGGATGTACATTCCAGACTGAATATCGGATACTTCCAACGCTTGATCTCCAGCCGAGAATTCCATAGATCGAACCACGGTTCCATTAACACTGATCAACTCTACGGTAGTCTCCTCAGACAGTTCAGGAAGACGAATGAGGTCGTTTGCAGGGTTAGGGAAAGGGCTCCAAGCGTTCCAAGCATTCTCTTCAACAGAGATGTTGTAAACCGCATTGATGGTGAAGTAAGGGAAAATAAGGTCTGGATCTACAGGTTGATCTACCATTCCGCTGAGATCCGTATGATTGATCTCGATCGGTCCTCCGCCACCTGGTCGCCAAGGGAAGGTGCCATTTTCATAAACGGTCACGTCGACTTGAGATAGATCGAAACGAAGGGTATAGGATTCATTTATGTGGAATACTACCTCACTTAAAGAGAACTGGTGCTTTTGTGGGGCTACTTCTTCTGGGTATCCAGACCAGATCAATACATTGTGATGGTAGATAGAGAGATACGCGCTTCCGTTAGGGCCTGTCGCTGCTGAATTGTCCCAATTGATGGATTCGATGATGCTTGTTTCACCGTCCCAAGTAAAGTTCATTTCAAATTCGCCATTGATCTGACAATCTACAGGAGTGGAATTGGCAGGAAACAAGGCAATAGATGAAATTCCATCCGCTTGAGCGAATAGAGAAAAGCTGGAAATAGTTAGGGCTATTCCCAAAGCTAAGTTCCTCAATTTGAAGACGTGCGACTTCTTCATAGCAGAGTCCGATAGGTTTTGGATATTGAAAAGTTACAAATAAAATCTTTTCCAATCCAAGTTTATGAAGAAGTCGCGCCTAAACTACCCGTTAATAACAGGCTGTAATTCAGTCTTATTCGATGTTCCTGAAGACTAAATTCCCTTCAAATTCATCGACTAGAATGACACTGTCGGAGGTAACCTCCTGACCGATGATAGAGCGAGACAATGGATTGAGAATATCTCGCTGGATCACTCTTTTTACGGGCCTTGCACCAAACTGCGGGTCGAATCCTACGTGAGCAATATAAGCGATCGCCTCTTTAGAGAAGTCGATGGTAATATCCTTCTTGGCCAGCTGTCTCTTGAGCTCTTTCAACTGGATGTTAACAACTCCTTCTATCTCATCTTCAGCGAGTGGGGTGAAGGTGACGATCTCATCTATCCTATTCAGGAATTCTGGTCGCATTTGTGTTTTAAGGAGCTCCAAGATGTCGTTCTTAAGATCCATCATCACTGCATCTCTCTCGTTAGATCTGTAGTCTTTGAGGCGCTCTTGGATGAGCTGAGACCCCATGTTTGATGTCATGATGATGATCGTGTTCTTGAAGTTCACAACACGACCTTTATTATCGGTCAAACGGCCATCGTCCAATACCTGTAACAAGATGTTGAATACATCGGGGTGTGCTTTCTCGATCTCGTCGAGTAGTACCACGCTGTAAGGACGACGGCGAACGGCTTCGGTAAGTTGACCGCCTTCGTCGTATCCCACGTATCCCGGAGGTGCTCCGATTAGTCTTGAAACCGCATGACGCTCTTGGTATTCGCTCATATCGATGCGTTGAAGTGCATTTTCATCATCAAAGAGGAAGCTGGCCAAGGTTTTAGCCAATTCAGTTTTACCGACACCGGTAGAACCGAGGAAGATGAATGAACCGATCGGACGTTTTTCATCCCCTAGTCCGGCTCTACTTCTGCGGATCGCGTCGGAAACAGCTTGTATGGCTTCATCTTGTCCAACCATTCGCTTGTGGAGTTCATCTTCCAGGCGCAGCAATTTGGAGCGTTCGCTTTCGAGCATCTTATTCACTGGGATACCTGTCCACCTAGATACCACTTCAGCGATATCTTCTGAGGTCACTTCCTCCTTGATCAAAGTATCGGTCTGTTCGCGTGATTCTAGTTCTTGTTCACTCTTGGCGAGCTCTGCTTCCAGCTCTTGAATACGACCATACCTAAGTTCTGCAACTCTGCCATAATCTCCGGCTCGTTCAGCCTGATCGGCTTCAAGCTTGTACTTTTCTATGTCTTCTTTGGCACGCTGAATGCGCTCTACCACTTCAACTTCACTTTCCCACTTGGCAGCGAGTGAATTGCGTTCTTCACGAAGGTTGGCAAGTTCCTCCTTGATAACGGCTAACTTCTTAGTGTCGTCTTCTCGTTTGATCGCTTCTTGTTCGATCTCCAATTGCATAATGCGACGGTCGAGAACATCGATCTCTTCAGGCTTGGAATTGATCTCCATCCTCAGTTTTGAAGCGGCTTCATCGATCAGGTCGATAGCCTTATCCGGAAGGAATCGATCTGTAATGTATCGTTGGGATAATTCTACTGCTGAAATGATGGATTCGTCCTTGATCCGCACCTTGTGGTGAGTTTCGTATTTGTCTTTGATACCTCTAAGAATGGATATCGAGCTTTCTGTATCCGGCTCATCAACGATCACCTTTTGGAAACGGCGTTCGAGTGCCTTGTCCTTTTCGAAGAACTTCTGAAATTCATTGAGGGTCGTCGCACCAATCGCACGGAGCTCACCACGAGCAAGAGCGGGTTTCAGGATATTCGCGGCATCCATTGCACCTTCACCCCCTCCAGCACCAACAAGGGTATGTATCTCGTCGATGAAAAGTATGATTTCGCCATCACTCTTTGTCACCTCTTTGACCACGGCCTTTAATCGCTCTTCAAACTCGCCTTTGTATTTGGCCCCGGCAATGAGGGATGCCATATCCAATGAGTGGATCACTTTTGATTTCAGATTCTCCGGAACGTCACCTTTTACGATCCTATGGGCCAACCCTTCAGCGATGGCTGTTTTACCCACTCCTGGCTCACCTACGAGGATAGGGTTGTTCTTGGTCCTTCTAGAGAGGATCTGTAGCACACGACGAATTTCTTCGTCTCTACCAATAACGGGGTCGAGTTTTCCAGAATCGGCAAGTTCAATAAGGTTCAAGGCATATTTGCCCAGTGCATTATAGCTATTTTCCGCTGAGGCTGTTGTTGCTTTTTCGCCTTTACGCAGCTCTTGAATCGCCTTTTCGAGCTCTTTGGCCTCTATTCCTGCATCTTTGAGGATACGTCCTCCTGTGCCGTTTGAAGAGGTTATAGCGAGCAGGAAGTGTTCCAATGAAACGAAGTCATCTCCGTTCTTGGCAGCGAGTTTTTGGGACTTTTGCATCACCTCGTTAGCCTCACGGGAAAGGTATTGCTGACCGCCATCAACCTTTGGAAAACTATCGAGTTGAGCTCTCACTGCAGTTACTACGTTTTCATGCGAGATACCCAGTTTCTTAAATAGGAAGGGGAGAACCTGTTCGTCAACTTCGATCACTCCTTCTAAGAAGTGTACATCAGTAATGTTCTGGTGCCCCTTTTCAGTGGCCACAGCTTGAGCAGCTTGAATGGCCTCTTGTGTTTTAATTGTGAATTTATCGAGTTTCATGAGTGTTCTAATTGTATCCGAACCTGAGCAAAACTCACACCGATGTTATGTTTCATGAGGTTTTCAGACTTTTTGTCCTATCACACTGGTAAGCAGTGACTTGTAGTCAGTGTAAAACAAAAAAGAGCGCCAATTTGGCGCTCTTTCTTTGAACATCATCCTCTTGGGATCTATTCGTGTGTTACGATAAACTTCTTGGTGTGTTGTTCACCGTTCATGCTGAGATGAACGATGTATACACCGCTTGAGTATTCTGCTGTATTGAGCATCAAGTGGTTCTTACCGACCGTAAGACGCTCGTTTCCATTGTAGAGCACTTGGCCAACGAGGTTGGTTACTTTGATCTGGGCATCTCCATTTTGGGCTGCGATCACGTTCAAGTTTGCCAAGTTATCTGCCGGGTTAGGGAAGAGCTCCATGTACGTGATCGTAGATGTTTCAAGTTCTTCCACACTGATCGGACCTGTAGTGGTTTGATCACTTGTGATATTGAAACAAAAGTCGTCTACGGTCCAACCTGCATTCTCGATAGTGTAATCGGCTGCGAAGCGGAATCGGAATACAACGGTACCCGGAGTATCTACTTTGAAAACAGATTCAGACTTCTGCCATCCGAACTCACCACTCCATCCACCAGAAAGTCGGTCGAGTGAAGTCACGTGAGTGGTGTTGTACCATCCACCATTTGGATTCACAGCACCTAAGGCGTACCAAGTGATACCACCGTTGAAGCTAAATTCGATACCACCACCATCGTGGTATTGCTCACTCTTCAGCTGGTGATAGAATGAGAACTTATAAGCGCTATCCGGCACCAAGTTGAAGAATGGTGTGTGCAATGCACTTTCCGTATTGAAGTCGTAGTTCGAGTCAAGGTCGGTAGACCATGCCGTTGTTCCCGAATAAGCACCTGGCAAAGCAGGGTTAGTAGGGGTGCCCTCTTCCCATTCTTGTGGCAATTGCTTGTTGAATGAGTGCAGTGGTACCAACGGAGTCACACTAGGATCTTCAAAATCATTACAGTACGATGCGGAATCTCGAGTAGGGGTTACCTCGTCCAATACCGTTACTGAGAAGCTATAGATGTCATCAGCAGGACGGTTATCAGCCTTAGGCAAGCTATCGAAATTCGTTACAGGGCGACCTGTTTGAATTTCAATGTTATAAACACCTGGAGCGAGTGGATCGGTCTTGAAAGAGAATTCGTGACGAACCACACGTCCTTTGTACCAGTTGCTTTGGCTCACTGTATCCCAAGCAGACCAGCCTGTATTGTTGATATTGAATCGTACGAGACAACCTTGGAGGACCTTCTCACCCGTATTACGGATCCTTGTTACTAGCGTAGCTGAATCGTTAGGTACTATCAAGTATGCCTTAGTATCACCAAAGATCGGGCTTACAGAGTTTTGCGGAGGAACGATCACGTTGAAGTCGTCAATACTCCATCCATCGCCACCACTGGTGTTTGCTTCTGTTTCAAGTGCGAAACGCAAGCGGAGTGGGTTCGTGTTATAGTTCCAGATCAATAATGGGAATTCTGCGAGTGTCCATGGCTGTTGACCAGTCCATCCTTCTTCACCGCCAAACGCTGCTACACCTGCATCGTCATACCAGTTCACACCTACCTGGGTGGAAGCAAAACCGAACTGATTCCACTGACCAGATTGGAAGTACTCGACGCGGCCACCATCACCACCATTGAAATCGAAACGATGACGGAAACGAAGGATAGCACCTACTACCGTATCAAAGTTCACCATTGGTGGAACACGGAGGTACTCCGATGTGTTTTGATACTCGAATCGGTTTCCGGTACTCCATGCATTAGGAGTGGAGAACGCACTGTTCCAGTTACCACCTTTTTGAGGTGTACCATGCTCCCAAGCTTGGAGTCTTCCTTGAGCGAACCAGCCTTTCGTATCGTATCCACAGCTGTCGAAATCTTCGTTGGCATAAGGGATACCTTTTTCGGCATAGCTTGACCCGTGAAGTACGGTAGAGTCGTTCCAGCCATTGGCATCATTGGCCAATGTGGTATACGCTACCATTTCAAACTGACCTAGATAATACTGCGGTGGAGTAGGAAGGGTTACTTCCGTTCCAGAGTGTGCAGCGATAGGACCAGGGATGGTATAGTTAACAGTGTTGGTTTGACTAGGGTCACAGAGATCCGTTACCGTCACCGTCAATGGCACGTTAGAGATCGCATTTTCGCCATAGTTTCTCACCTTCACTTTGAAGTCTGGAGGAGTAGGTTGAAGCAAGTTCACACCCCAACCTGGACTTGTGATAATGGCTGCACCAACGTCTTGCTGACCGTCTTCATCCCAAATCATCAAGTTATCAATTGCCACGTCAGTTGCATTACCTGCACCCGTTGTGCGTACGAGAAAGCGTAGGCGAACCAAACCACTGTTGTAAGGGGTAAGGTCAACATGCTGCCATTTCCAATCGTCTCTTTCTCTTGATTGTTGGGTGGTACCGATGGTTCCGCCAGGTATATCTGCCCAGGCTGTAGAGCCATCAAGCTGAACTTGAACCTTCAAGAAGTCGATGTTCGCGCCATACATGTGGTACCAGAAGCTGATGCTTGGATTGGTCATGTTGCTGATATCCACACAGCGGTCAAGCTCCCAACGTGCGAAGTTCTGACCAACGTTACGGCTATCTACATAAAGATAGTTACCGAAGTTCGAGAAGTCACGACGAGGACCCGTGTTAAAGTCTTCCGTGATCTCGCGTCCAACTACGAAGGCAGCATCAGCACTAGCATGAGGAGGGAGAACTACCCAATCTGTAGTACCGAATGTACCAGGGTTGTTGATGTCACCACCACCGTAGGCCCAGCCTGCTTCTTCGAAAGTGATTACGTAAGGGAAGCTGTTGATCGGCTGAATGTGCTCGATCACCAATGGTCCGATCGTATCATTTGTATTGTCACCATCACCTGGCATATTTGTCCAAGCGTAGATCTCATACGTTCCATACGCGCTAAGATCGGCCTTAGGTACAAATGTGTGCGTGATAACATCACCCAATGCAACGGTATCATAGATCACATCGGTTGCAAAAACTGGCGTACCACCGTTCAATGCTACGCTATATCCGATAGGAATAGTGTCTTGTGTAGAACATCCTCGTGAGCGGAGAACCACGTCGACATCCTCAGTAGCGCTGTACGAACACAGACCGTTTACAGGGTTATCGAAATTCACTAGTTCCATATCGATCGGATCTGGCTCGTAAACAGAGATGTCATCGATGGCCATATCCTGGGTGGCGCCATTTGTTCTCTTCACACCGAGGAAGCGGAAGTTGATGGTTTGACCTGCATAGTCCTCTAGAGGAACGATGCACGTGAGCCAATCGCTACCTGAGGTATTGTTTTGTTGACCAACGAATTGGGCTACACCTTGCACATATGCACCAATGTTGGTTCCCGTACCCGTATCAATGTCAACACGAAGCACTGCACGTGGTGTTTGGTTCATATCGCCTCCATACATATGGTACTTGAATTCCAGGACGGCACATGTATTGGCAGGAAGGTCAAAACAAGGAGTAACCATTGGAGAGGTTGCAACCGGGTTAGCTGTACCTTGAGACGCTTCAGTGTAGAGGTAGTTACCAGACCCATTGGTAGCATCGCCATCAGGACCAGTATTGACCGTCGGTGTTGCTCCTGACCATACACTCCATCCGTACCCGGCTTGGGTCGGTAGAGGTGCAACTTGCCAGTTCCTACCCGTTGGTGGGTTACCTAATGGCCATGTACCGCGGTGAGCTGAACCGGAGTTACCGTTACCTGAACCCGGAGCCCAAAGTGCTGGATTCGAGAAGGTTTCGGTAAATGGATAGTTCGCTACGATGTATGGGAAACTATTGGTCGTAGTAGGACCACACTTTGCCGGTGGCGAAGGGTCGATCCAGAATTTTGCATAAGGGTTTGCAGCTGCTTGCGTCGGGAAGTAGGAGAAATTTGGACAAGCACAGTCTTGAACTTCAACTCTCCATTCAACCGTATCGCCTACGGCAAGGTTAGGAATGTTGTAGAAGTATTGCGAGGAGCTTATGCAGCTTCCCGAGTTTGCGGATGTCATTAATATCGCAGTGTCTGGCGCCCCGTTAATGCTGTAATAGAGCATTACAGAGTCTACACCCGTTCCGGCGTCACTCGCTTGAAGGCGAATGGTTTGCGTTGATTGATAACGCGGACCGATCGGTTGTCGAGCTGTTGAGAAGTTCCAGCTGATCACCGGTGGTTGTAGCTCACAGATAGAACCTGTGATATCGATATTGTCGATAAACCAACCAGCGAAGGTTGTGATTCCTGGATTCGGGTTAACGTCAACTAAGGCCCAACGGATCTGACATTGGGTATACGGGTTGGCCGTATCCACCATGATGGTGGTAAGGTCGTACGTTTCATGCGCCCACCAGTTGTTATTCGGCGTACTGTTGGTGAACGGATCCCAATATGGTGTCCCGTTCGGGTCGGCGTACGAAGACCCATTGAAGTAAACCGTGTTTGGATAACCGGCACTGGCACCCAAGTAGGTGCTTGCAGGTAGGGAAGTCCAAGTTGTACCGCCATCTACAGAGTACTGAACACGTGCTTGCTGAACCAAGTTCAGTTTGGCAATGTGATCGAACTCTAACCTTGCATTTGTAAGGTTGGCCGTACTAAAGATAGGCGTGTAGAGATACTTTGTTTCGTTTGGAGTACGTTGCGCTCTCATGCTGTTAGGCGTTGAAACGCTTACACTCGTGTTGATCGCGAAACCACCTGTTGTGATCGCACCACTAATGTTGTTCTCCGTTTCAGTAGTCGTTGCTACTGTTGTGGAATCAAAATCCTCATAAAATAATGTCACGATCTGCGCGTGCGACGCAATCGATCCTAACATAAACAACCCTACTAAGGGTAACCATTTTCTCATACTTCGTGTTTTAAAAGCGAGTATACACCAAGGGTAACAAATATAGTCATCTAATCGAGTCTGACAGCTACAATTGAATTTCAGTTATCAATAGATTATTTAACGTCCACTTCAAAGAGCTTTTGGTCGTTTAAGAATCCAACCAATTTGTCGCCTTTTTGAATCTTTCCAACTCCAGCCGGCGTGCCTGTATAGATCAGATCACCTTGTCTCAGTGTATAGTACGTAGACAAGTGTGAAATGAGGTCATCCACCTTAAAGATCATTTGGGATGTGGAGCCCTCCTGACGTACTTCTCCATTGACTTCCAGTCTGATAGATAGATCTTGGATGTCACTATTCAGTTCATCCAGTTTTACGAGGTCTCCAACGACAGCTGATCCATCGAATCCTTTGGCCTTTTCCCAGGGCAGTCCCTTGGCCTTCAGACCGGATTGAACATCACGGGCGGTGAAGTCGATTCCAACCGTTACTTCACCGTAATATTTGTTGGCAAATTTAGGAGCGATGTGTTTTCCCATTTTTTGAATTCGAACGATAAGTTCAAGTTCATAATGGACATCTTCCGAAAAGTCTGGAATGTAAAAAGCCTGACCTTTTTGAAGAATGGATGAATCGGGTTTGCTAAAAACCACAGGTTCAGTGGGTAATTCATTCTTCAATTCTGCAGCGTGATCGGCGTAATTCCGACCAATGCATAGGATTTTCATATACGATCGACATTTGGGTGGCGGAATATAGTCAATTCAACCCTTTTGCGATCATTTACTCATCTTGTTTAGTTTGATCTGGGTGAGGATCTTCTTCGTGTAAAGAGGGAAGTCGGAGTTCAAGATCCAACCATAATATCCTGGATCTTTGTCTAATACATCATCAACAAGGTGACCTTTGTATTTTCCGAAGGTGAATTGAACCTTGTCTTCTTTATTGTACGCAATGAATCCCGCAAAATCGGCCACTTTCTGTCGATTGGAAAAGTCACTCAACCAATCCATGTCATTTTCTAGTTCTTCGTATTTATCGAGCTGAGCTTTCAATACCTCATAGGTAGCCGTTACATCGGCCTCTGCACTATGTGCATTCTCCAATGTCTTGTCGCAATAAAAGCGATAGGCTGCCTCCAACGTCCTTTGTTCCATTCTGTGAAAGATGTTCTGTACATCAACCGCCACGCGCTTCTGCATATCAAAGTCGATATCAGCCCTCAGGAATTCCTCAGCCAAGAGTGGGATATCGAATTTATTGGAGTTATAGCCTGCTAGGTCGCTATCTTTCACCATATCATACACCCTATGCGCCAATTCCTTGAAGGTAGGGGAGTCTTTCACCTTATCGTCGGTTATACCATGGATGTCCGACGATTCCTTTGGTATCTTCATTTCTGGATTGACGAGCCAAGTCCTGCTTTCGCGTTCTCCATTCGGATAGATCTTCAATATTGATATTTCTACGATCCTATCCTTAACGACATTGACACCTGTCGTTTCAAGATCAAAAAAGCACATTGGACGCTTGAGCTGTAATTCCATAAAAGAGTTGATTTTACTATTGTTGTTCTGTTGATTGAGCTTCTGCTTTCTCATCCTCGCTGATCCAACCTCCGCCTGTGGCGCGATATAGGTCCAAATAGGCACTGAGCAGATCTGCTTGAGCCGAAGTAAGGAAGTTTTGAGCTTCGAAATACTGACGTTGGGTTTCGAGGTATTCGAGGTAGCTCGTTACACCTTGGTCGTATCTAGAGTAAGAAAGATCCTGTGCATTTTTAGCTGCACGTACATGTAGTTCGCGTGCAACCACCTCATCGCGGAGGGTTTTGATTTTAGTGATCGCCAATTCCACCTCTTGAAATGCTTCGAGTACGGTTTGCTCGTAATCGAGCAAAGCGATCTGCGTTTCTACTTCGGCTACATCTACTCTTCGCAAATTCTGTTGCCAGTAGAATAGGGGGCCTACTAATCCTGCACTGGCGTTCCAGATGGCACCTTGACCAAACGAAGTTGGACTACCAGCTGCCGCTAAGGTTCCCGTCAATGAAATACTTGGGAAGAGTTCGGCTGTCCTTACCCCAATGATGGCATTACTGGCTATCAAGTTTTGTTCGGCTTGTAGGATATCTGGACGGAATTTCAAGATCGCTGATGGCACAGCCACTCTTACTTCTTGATCGTATCTCTGATCTTCGATAGGGGATCCAGAAGGGATGGGTTGCGGTGGTAGTCCTACAAGTACAGAAAGGACCTGCTCGGTTTGAGCACTCAACCTTTCATACAAGGGAATAGATGAGGCACTGATAGCGTATTGAATCTCAGCCTGATTGACATCGATCTCTGGAATGATGCCTCCTTGATAGCGGTCCTTGATCAACCTTAAGGTACTATCGCGCAATGAGGTAGTTTCATGTGCGATCTGGAGTCTTTTTCGGTATTCCAAGAGCTCGAAGTAGGTTGCCGCCACTTGGTAGATTAGCGAGATCTGCAAAGATCTTTGTGCATTCATCTGCGCCATTAGGTCTGCGCGGGCACTCTCATTTAGTCTGCGATATTTACCCCAGAAGTCCAGCTCCCACGACATGGTAGCTCCAGTGGCTAATAAGGTAGATGGATCTTGTGAGATCTGATTCTGAACGAAGTTACCGCGTTGGGCATTGGCTAGGTATCCAAATTTGGGAAGCAACTCTGCTTTTTGAATGCCCAATGCAAGGCGAGCCCTCTCAACTCGCTGTGCTGCGATCAATGCATTCTTATTGTTGGCTAACGCCATGTGAATAAGGCTATCCAACACGGGATCGTCAAAGTAGGTCCACCAATCGGGGTTCATTACTGCCGTATCGATACCGAGTGTTGAGTCTATCGCCTTCCAATCTGCCGGAACAAAGGCATTTTCGGGCTGTTCATAGTCGGGTCCAACTTTACAAGAGCTGACCATCAGCGCAAGCACTCCTACGCACCAGATGTATTTCGATCTATTCATTGGTGTTAGCTTTTTGAAGGTCGCGCTTTTTCTCATAATTGAATGCCTTACCTATCAACACGAAGAAGGCGGGATAGAAGAGGACTCCTAGTGCGGTGGCTAGGACCATCCCTCCAAGGAGTGCCAAACCCATTACCTTACGGGCTTCTGCGCCGGCACCACTCGCGATGATCAGCGGTAGGATACCCAAAATGAAGCTGGCCGCCGTCATCAATATCGGTCGGAATCGCAAGCGAGCTGCTTCTATTGCGGCATCCATGAGCGACATGCCTTCGTCGAACTTGATCTTTGCAAACTCGATGATAAGGATGGCGTTCTTCGCTGCCATGGCAATCAACATGACCAAACTGATTTGTGCAAAGATGTTGAAGTCGTATCCACCCAATATCATTCTACCTATCAATAGGAAGATCAATGCTCCGAACAAGGCGAAAGGTGTACCCATTAGGATACTCAATGGCATAGACCAGCTTTCGTATTGAGCGGCGAGGATGAGAAATACGAAGAAGAGTGAAAAGGCAAAGATGATACCTATCGAACCTGCGGCTTTTTCTTCTTGATACGACATTCCGTTCCATGAAGTTCCCATATCTGCTGGGAGCACTTCTGATGCCACTTCACGGAGCGCTTCCATGGCCTGAGCTGAGGAATACCCCTCGGCGGGTTGCCCAGTTACTTCAGCGGCTCGGAAGAGATTGAATCGGTTGGTATAATCGGGGCCATAGACCTCGCTTACATCTACTAACGCAGCGAGAGGCACATCACCTCCTTTGTTATTCTTTACGAAGAAAAGGTTCAAACCTTGCTCATCTTGCCGGTATTCGGCCTCAGCCTGTACATAGGTTCTATACAATCGTCCGAATCTATTGAAGTCATTAACATAGGCGCCTCCGAGGAATGCGGCGAATGTGGTTTGTACATCTTCGAGTCGGACACCGGCTTGCAACACTTTATCTCGGTTGATGGTGATCTTCTTTTGGGGCACGGAGGCTTGATACATAGAAACTGCAGAACCGATCTCTGGTCGGGCTTGTGCCGCTTGAATAAAGTTCCTCAGATGTGTTTCGAGGTATTGTGGTGAATTACCGCTGCGATCTTGGATCATTATGGAATAACCACTGCCGTTTCCCAGTCCCGGGATAGGAGGGGGACCGAAAGCATAACCCTGACCATCGGCCACGCCCATGTAGAGTTTACCGTTTAGGGCCCTGGAGATCTGAAGGGCTGTTGGCATCCTATCGTCCCAATCCACCAGTTTCACAAAGATGAAACCTGAATTAGGAGCCATGGCGCCAGAGAGTAGACTAAATCCGCCTACAGATGTAACATGCTCAACAGCAGGTAATTCAGCCAGGATGCCTTCGATTTGCTTCATGGATTCATCGGTCCTTTGCAGAGATGAAGCCATTGGAAGTTGAAGATTGACGAAGATGTATCCTTGATCTTCTTCAGGAATAAAGCCGCCAGGGAGCTTTGCTCCAACGATGATGGCTGCAATTAAGATGACGACAGTATACACCAGGCTGCGCTTGAACTTGCGCGTGATGGCGGTGGCAAAACTGGAATAACTTTCAGTGCTCTTATCGAACCAGCGGTTGAATCCACGGAAGAAAGGACCTAAGAGACCCTTCGGTTCAGATGGAGCCCTGAGGATGCGTGAACACAATGCCGGAGAGAGACTCAGAGCGTTGATGCTCGAGAAAACGGTAGATACAGCAACGGTGATAGCAAATTGTTGATAGAGTTGTCCTGTAATGCCGGAGATGAATGAAACTGGAAGGAATACGGCTACGAGCACCAAAGTCGTGGCAATCACGGGAACCGTAACCTCTTTCATTGCCTTAGTAGTGGCTTCTTTGGCCGACATTCCCTCTGCCATGTTCACTTGTACGGCTTCTACAACTACGATGGCATCATCTACCACGATACCGATGGCTAGTACCAATCCGAGGAGGGATAGTACGTTGATGGAAAAGCCGAGAAGCGGGAAGAAGGCAAATGCTGCGAGTAACGAAACGGGGATAGCAAGTGTGGGGATCAGCGTGGCCCGAGCATCTTGGATGAACAAGTAAACAACGAGTACAACTAGGACCAAAGCTACGATCAATGTAATGATGATCTCTTTTATACCGGCCGTGATCGGAGCGGTGGAGTCGAGGGCCACCGTGTAGCTCATGTTTTCCGGAAACTCGTTCGACATCTCTTTCATTGCGATGCGTACGTTCTCGGCCAATTCAACGGCATTGGTGCCGGGCGCTTGATAAATCGCGATTGCCGCACATGGATCACCGTTCAATCGGGAGCGCGCATTGTAACTCTCGACCTCCAAAGCTATCCTAGCAATGTCGCGTAGCTTTACTTGAGAGCCATCTTGATTGGTCCTTACGATGATATCACCAAACTCTTCTTTTGTTTGAAGGCGATCGGGAAGGCGCACTGTATAGGTGAATTCTGTTCCCTCGGGAGCTGGTTCTGCCCCAAACTTACCACCTGGAACGATGACGTTCTGTGCCCTGATTGCCGCCTGGATCTCTTGGATCGATATTCCAAGCGTGGATAGTCGATCTGGTCGGATCCAGATACGCATGGAGTAATTGCTTGAACCAAGGACATCCACCCTACCGATACCGCGTATCCTCGAAAGCTCGTCCTTGATGTTGATCAACGCATAGTTTCCAAGGAAATCCTGATCGATACGAGGATCGGTGGATGTCAACCCAAGCAACATCAAGATGTTGGGCATGGACTTCTGTGTGGTGACGCCCAACCTTTTTACTTCTTCGGGTAGTTTAGCGGTAGCAGATGAAACGCGGTTTTGAACGAAGACCGTGTTCATATCCGGGTCTGTTCCAATATCAAAGCTCACATCCAACGACATAGTACCATCATTGGAGTTGATGGACTTCATGTAGATCATATTATCTACACCATTCACTTGCTCTTCGATAGGGGCGGCAACACTCTGTTCGATACTTACGGCATTGGCGCCAGTGTAATTCGCTCTAACTTGAACAATGGGCGGGGTGATGTTAGGGTATTGTTCGATGGGGAGTCCGAGGATACTCACAGCTCCTACAACGGCCATGATAATGGCAATGACGAATGCCATGATCGGACGTTGAACGAAAAAGTGGTGTTTGGTTGGAGTGCTCATAGTTCAACGCCGTTGACAGATGTAAATGTGGTATCAACAGGTTGAATTGCCGCACCGGATCCAGCTGCTTGAATGCCTTCCAAGATGATCTTATCACCTTGTTCAAGTCCGCTTTTGATAACCCTTAAATCGGTCCAGTCCCTTCCTACCTCTACGAATCTTCTCTCGGCTACATTCTCGTCATTGAGCACAAAAACGAATTTCTCGCCTTGTAGATCACCAATGGATCGAGAAGGAACAACGAGCTCTTCTTTTTTATTGTCGAATGATATCCTCAGTTTCACGAACTGACCAGGGCGTATCAATTGATCTTCATTTGGGAAAAGCACTTGAGCGCGAATGGATCCAGTTGATCGATCCACGGCGCGATCCAAGAAATCAAAGGAACCCTCAACGTTGAAAAGAGATCCATCCGCTAGTACGATGCTGAACTTTGCACCTTCTTTACCCTCTCGTTGCTGTTCACGTTGATTCCTCATAATACCAATGAATTGGGCTTCGGGGATGAAGAATTCCACTCTGAAAGAATCAATGCGACTAACTGTATTGAGTATCACGGGGTTAGGAGATCTTCCTACATATTCACCTTCACGAGCTTCGGTCTTGCCAATGACTCCAGTGATCGGCGATGAAATCCTGGCGTAGCCTAATTCGATCTTTGCAAGGTCTACTTCAGCCTTTGCTGCTTCAACGGAGGCAACGGCAGCTTCATACTGAGCCACGGCAGCATCAAGGTCGCTGCGGCTCACCGCATTCCTTTCGGCAAGTGGTCGGATGCGATCGAGGTCGCTCTTTGTTTTGACTTCATTTGTTTTGGCCTGTGCCAACTTACTTTGAGCGGAGTTCAATCTCGCTTGATAAGGAAGAGGGTCGATCGTATAAAGGAGTTTTCCTTTTTCTACAGTAGATCCTTCGTTGAAGGTCATTTCCTCCAAGAATCCTTCAACACGGGCGCGAATGGGAATGTCTTGGATACCGTAGACCTGTCCGGGGAATTCCGCAATAATAGGAACGGACATCTTGGCGACTTCAACAACCGGTGTTGGTTTTGGCGGAATGCTTGCATTCTCCTTCGATCCGCAGCTGGTCAGTACCGCAATTCCAAGAACGCAAGCCGTTAGGTTGGCTAGTTTCATCTGACATAGAATAAAAAAGGGTGTCTGTAGTAGACACCCTTAAATATACTTAAGCCTCAGCTAATTCGATCAAAATTCTCGATTAACATCCCATTCTTCAAGATAATCAGCTACGCGGCGCACGAACATACCGCCGAGGGCGCCGTCCACTACGCGGTGGTCGTATGAATGGGAGAGGAACATCTTGTGACGGATCGCGATCATATCGCCTTCAGGAGTTTCCACTACTGCAGGTTTTTTCACGATAGCTCCAACCGCCATGATGGCTACTTGAGGCTGATTGATGATCGGTGTACCCATAACGTTGCCGAATGAACCGACATTGGTAAGTGTGTATGTACCGTCCTTGATCTCATCTGGAGACAATTTGTTGGCGCGGGCACGGTTGGCCAGATCGTTTACCTGCTTGGTAAGACCAACTAGGTTGAGTTGATCTGCGTTCTTCACAACTGGAACGATCAAGTTTCCACTTGGAAGAGCGGCAGCCATGCCAATGTTGATCGGCTTATGCTTCACGATTTTATCTCCGTCTACCGAAATATTGATGTTCGGGAAGTCTTTGATGGCCTTGACCAAGGCTTCGATGAAGATAGGGGTGAAGGTGATCTTCTGGCCTTCGCGCTCTTGGAATTCTTTCTTGACCTTGTTTCTCCAATTGACGATGTTGGTAACATCAGCCTCAACGAAGCTTGTTACGTGGGGAGAAACGTGCTTGCTCATCACCATGTGCTCGGAGATGAGTTTACGCATGCGGTCCATTTCTACGATCTCATCGCCAGGGAAAACTGGGATGGTACCGGTATATTTCGGCATTTGTCCGCCACCCGCCGCTGGTGCTGCTTGTTTGGCAGCAGGCTTTTCAGCTGGAGCTGCTGCAGGTTTGGCAGGAGCACTACCACGTCCTTCGATGTATGAAAGGATATCGTGCTTCGTAACACGGCCTTCTGAACCAGAACCGTCGATGCTATCGAGTTCACTTTGAGATACGCCTTCTTTTTCAGCAATGCTGCGTACCAATGGAGAATAGAATCTGCCATTGCTCTCGCGAGCGATCTTGCCGGTAGTTTCAACCGCTTCTTGAACACGAGATTCTGCCTCCGCTACTGCATCATTGGAAGCAGCTGGCTTATCTTCTTTCTTTTCTTCTTTGGCTGGAGCGGCTGCTGCAGGAGCATCGTCACCATCCGTTTCGATGATGGCAATTACATCACCTACTTGAACTACATCGTTTTCGGCGTACTTCCTTTCAACGAGCTTTCCTTCAACAGGTGATGGAACTTCACTGTCCACTTTGTCGGTGGCAATTTCAAGAACCGATTCCTCGATGTCGATGGAATCTCCCTCTTCTTTTAGCCAATTGATAATAGTGGCTTCTGCCACACTTTCGCCCATCTTGGGCATGATCAATTCATACTGAGCCATAGGTTGCGTTCTTTTTCGCGACTGCGAAGGTAAGAAAAAGGTCGGGGAGAAGTGGGCTTTTTTGTGAGTGGTTGCAAGATGTCAGACTCACTATTTGCCTATGCGAATGTAGCGAATGAGGGTCCTAGCATCCAAATTGACATCCACGGTCTTTGCATATGCCAGGTTTGCCTCGTTTTGCAAGGTGTTGTCAGACAGAAACTTGACAGGGATAACACCCATTTTTAGGCTGGGAAGATCGTTCGGATTTCCGCTATAACCCACCCAGGTCTTTACCCCAATGAAAACGGCGAAACTATTCCACCAAAGTACTCTGAGTCGGGGTGCCCAAATGGCGATTGGGGATAAGATCCAAAGGAATGCAGCCACGGCAATATCGAAGGATCGCTTAGCACGAAGTACATCTCTTTGCGCTATTCTTAAGTGGTCTTTCTTGGTCGTTTTGCCTTGTGTGTGGATGCTATCGCTGCCTATCATCCACTGCGCTTTAGGATAAGCGATCTGAAACCGAATTCCCGATGCATTCCTAGCAACGATATTAGAAATGATGTCTTTATAGCTCAATGCATCGGCATCAAAAATGATCTCATTGATGTCATTCGCGTGAATGTGATCTGTCCATTTATCATCCTTTATGGTGATAAACAGATCTATATTGCCTTCGTCCTGAGCCATTTGCTCAACAATGGAAATGGATTCGGCATCACCAACAAATGCAATACGCCGTTGTCCACTTTTCCAAAAGCCCATTCCGGCTGCGGGAAACAGGCTCAACGCAAATCGAAGGAGCATCACCGAGAAGGTCATCCAGCCGGCGCCAAGCAATATGAGAGCTCTAGAAAAGCGTACATCTTCAGGCGAAAGGGCGTACAGTCCGAATATGAGTCCAGTTCCCACGGCCAAGCCAAGCAGGATACGATTGAGCTGTATTGGCTTTCGATAGCTTCCGAGAAGCAGCATTCCGATGATCCAAAGGAAACCATAGAGCGGAGTTATTCCCCATTTATAGAAATCTGGATATCCTCCTCCTTCAATGAAACGATGATTGGATTCCCAATACCGAATGATGAGTTGCATACCACCCGTGAAGATGATGAGATCGCCCAAAGGAAGACTGATACGTTGGATGATGCGTTTGATCACGCTCACACCCGCCCGCAGGTATATGGCAGCTCGGATCAGTAGTCCAAATGTTTTCGCGTAGCCCTTGGACAGATGCTTTCGGGCAAAGATGAGCATAGCATTGTAGAAAAGGAATACGTAGTTCAAGCTTCCTTTTTTTGTGCTTTCGCCCTTGTAATGGATGATTGGTGAATCAGCAAAGTAGTGTACCTCGAATCCCGCTTTCTCTATGCAGTAACTGAGGTCGATGTCCTCACCATACATGAAGTAGGTCTCATCCAATCCACCTGCTTGATCCCATGCATCCTTGCGCATCAACATATAGGCACCGGCGAGGATCTCCACGCGATGGTTCTCATTGGCAGATAGATGGCCTAGGTGATAGCGTGCAAATTTCTTTGATCTCGGAAATAGGCTGCTCAATCCGAATATCTTGTAGAATGCCACCCAAGGACTTGGCATTCCGCGCTTTGATTCAGGAAGGAAGTTTCCAGAGCCATCGTGCATCTTTATGCCCAAGGCACCACACTTGGGGTTCTTCTTCATATAGTTCAAAGCCAACTTCAGATTGTCTTCTGGAAGTATCGTATCTGGATTCAAAAGGAGGATATAATCGCCGGAGGACTGAGCTGCAGCCTGATTATTGGCGGTAGCGAAGCCAACGTTCTTCTTGTTATCGATGCATTTGACCCATGGATAAATAGACCTAACCATTTCCATCGAGTCATCGGAAGAGTCGTTGTCGACCACCCAAACTTCTGCATCGATGCCCTCAATAGCACGTTCTACAGAACGCAGGCATTGCTCCAAAAAGGAGCGCACGTTGTAGTTAACGATGACGATGGATAGTTTCAAGGTCGTGTCTCTGAGTCGATTAGTGGTTGTCCATAACGGGAAAGGAGGTCGTGACCGTATTTCTGACGGTTAAAGATCTCCGCTTCGGGGGCGTAAAATATGGACTTTCCTTCTTTCATCGCGTCTATCATCGTGCTTTCGTCGATGTAGTAGAAGTGATAAAGCTGCTTTCTGTCGATGAATGAAGGTTGATCGATGAGTTCAACCTCGATCATTGGATACCACCACCCGGTTACAACTACTGATCCTTCAGGTAGTTGACGCATGGCGTTCGACAGGATGTCGGTCGATCTATGTTTGTTCCTACGTTTGGCACCAGGGTCGGGAAGGAGGATCTGAACACCCATGGTTTGTCCACCCGCGGTGAATTGAAGATCGGCCTCTTCCTCAGGAATGCCTCTATATCGCTCAACCAGATCCGTTCCCAGTAAGAATGGATTTAGGATCAAAAGTGCAAATCCATAATAGCCCCACTTCGTTTCGAGACGTGAGATAAACAATACACCGAATATGAAGGTAAAGGGAAGTAAGAAAACGGATTTCTCAGGTAGCAGAAGAAACAATCCCAATGAGAAGAGAAGTGCCAGCAAATAAGGTGCATACTGCCATCGTGTAACATTTTGTAACACATCTTTCCAGCGAATTGTCAAGCTAGCAACGCCAAGCCCAACAACTCCCACGATTCCCCAAGCACCGATGGTTCCCTTGTACACGACCTTGAGCAACGAAGGATAGGGAAGGTCGTATGTATTGAAGAAATCCCATCCATATTTTGCCCACACAGGGTAATAGAAGACTGATGAAAGCGCGAAGGATAGGGCTGCGAATGATACAGCCCATTTCCATTGTGTCCTTTGGATAAGTAGTAGAAAGATAGGCAGCCCATACATTAGGTTTGGAAGACGGAGTCCCGTGGCCAAGGCCAAGCAGATGGCTGCCACTAACGCCTGTCTTTTTTCTGCATAATACCAAGCCATCAATAGGGTAGCTAAGGAAAGCGTGTATTCCATTGTTTCTGTCAGGGCAATGGTCATAGCTGGTGTTAAGAAAAGACCAAGGGTGAGGAACTGTCGCTTGTTATCCCATTTGTAATACGAGGTGAGTTTTTGCGTGAAAATACCGGAAAGAAGCGCACCTAGTCCGATAAGTAGGGGCCACATCAGGCCTCTAAGGTTGTAGGTGTATCGAAGCAGATACTCAAAAACAGGGTGGCCTGGAAGCCTGGACATATGGTACTCACCTGATGTATAGCTCTCATATGCGGTGCAGACGGCCGTAAAGGAATCTTCTTCAGCCCCGTAGTACGGACTTCTCCAGAAAAGGGAGATGATCCAAATGATGAGGATGGCGTAGAAACCGAAAGTTAGTCGACTTGAGTTCACTTTGAGCCCATGCTTTGTTCGTAGGGAACCCGATTTTGGAGTGATCGACCCAGGGTGATCTCATCGGCATATTCCAAAGCATCGCCAACGGCTAGTCCGCGTGCTATGGTACTTACATTGACCTTGTGCTCTGCAAGTCTCTTGTAGATGTAGAAAGTAGTAGTGTCTCCTTCCATGTTCGAACTAAGCGCAAAAATTACTTCCTGAATGTCTTGCGTTTCCGCTTTCTCAACTAAGGTTCGAATATTCAGTTCACCAGGACCAATTCCTTCCATAGGTGAGATTAATCCTCCTAGAACGTGATACAATCCGCGATACTGACTCGTCTGCTCGATGGCCATTACATCGCGAATATCTTCAACCACACAGATGATGGATGAATCGCGCTTTGGATCTGCACAGATGTTACAGATCTCAGTGTCGCTGATGTTGTGACATTTCTGGCAATAAACAACGTCGTCAACCAAATGTCGGAGGCCTTCAGAAAGTGCGTGAACTTCTTCAGGATCTTGACGAAGTAGATGCAGGGCTAGCCTCAGCGCAGTACGCTGACCAATGCCTGGAAGCTTTGCTATTTCTCGGATAGCGGTCTCGAGTACCTTGGAAGAGTATTGCATGGGGTAAAGATAGGGTATAGTCACTTCTCTCCCGAGTCTAGTTCTGAGTGGATTTTGGGTGACTGTGGTCTGATGACTAACGACTATATTCGTACCCATGTCGCCACAAACCATACTCTTACTCGTACTTGGGTATTTTGCCATCCTGTTGCTAATTGCCAGAATAACAGGCAAAAGTGATAGTAATGCCACTTTTTTTAGAGGCAACCGCAGTAGCCCTTGGTTTGTCGTAGCCTTTGGGATGATAGGTGCATCGCTTAGTGGTGTAACCTTCATTTCGGTACCTGGATGGGTTGAAGGGTCTCAATTCGCCTACATGCAGATGGTGTTGGGCTATTTTGCTGGTTATGTGGTGATCGCTCACATCCTCCTGCCACTTTACTATCGATTGAATCTCACTTCCATCTACTCTTATCTCGAATCGAGATTTGGTTTAGCCACTTACAAGACCGGCGCCTCGTTCTTCCTTTTGTCGAGGATCATAGGAGCTAGTTTCCGATTATTCCTCGTGGCCAACGTCCTTCAGATCGCGGTATTCGACGCCATGGATGTTCCATTCTGGGCAACGGTGATCGGAACGATCGTACTGATTTGGATTTACACCTTCAGAGGAGGCATTAAAACGATCGTGTATACCGATACGTTACAAACTACCTTTATGCTAGCTGCCCTTGGCTTAACGATCTACTACTTGTCGGACGCCGTAATTCCCGAGGGTATAGGTCTCATCGATTACATTTCTGATCATCCCAACTCCAAGATCTTCTTCACAGGTGAAGAGCAGGGAGGCTTTTGGAAATCACTCTTCAATGGTGCATCGAGTCAGCATTTCCTCAAACAGTTCTTAGGTGGGATGTTCATAACCATATGTATGACAGGTTTGGATCAGGACATGATGCAAAAGAACCTCACGTGCAGGTCACTTGGAGACGCCCAAAAGAACATGTATGGCTTCAGTCTTTCCTTGATCGTTATCAACCTCGTATTCCTCTCCTTAGGTATACTGTTATACGATTATGCTTCTATGATGGGCATAGATGCAGCGAATGATGATTTGTATCCAACCATAGCCTTAAGCGAGGGAATACCAGGGGTCGTGTTGGTATTCTTTATCATCGGATTGATCGCATCAGCCTATAGCAGTGCGGATAGTGCCCTAACTTCCCTTACCACCTCTTTTTCTGTTGATATTCTGGGAATGAATACGGAGTCGGACGACAAAGGGGTGAAGAATACCCGTCGAATGGTTCACATTCTAATGTCTGTTTTAATCTTGATCGTTATTCTCTTATTCAAGTACACGGCTCCAAAGAATGTGATCAGTGAATTGTTCAAGGTTGCGGGTTATACTTACGGACCTTTGCTCGGGCTCTATGCGTTTGGACTTTTCTCGAAATTACGACCTAACGACATATTGGTGCCTATCGCGGCTTTGCTGAGTCCAGGTATCACCTATGTCGTGAACCTCTTTTCGGAAACGTGGTTCAACTACACCTTTGGATTCGAACTCTTGCTCTTCAATGGATTGGTGATGGTCGTACTACTGCTCCTCACATGCATTGGTGAAGATCAAAAACCTACCTTGCAGGCTACTGATCAGCTTTAAAGAGTGTATCGTCCTTGGATACGATAGCTCCTACGAACCGAACCTCATGGTTAACCCATAGTTTGTCGTGTGCCTTGTAGCCTATGGATAATTCATCCGCTTGAAGGACTTTTTCTTCGAGGTCATTTTCAGATCGATCGATGAAATAGCGGACATCATTCATGTAGATCCAAAGATCGTCGAGTTCCTCGTAATACGCTGTTGAATCCGCTCTACCCTCAACCCAGTCAAGATCTTCTAAAGACTCTATGGAAGGGTCGGATTGCAGGTAGAAAACGACGAGTAGACCGATACCAAGGGCGAAAACGAGGATGGTCTTGTACGACATGTTAGGCGGAAAGAAATATGTCCTGAATGATTGGCCTGAGTCCACTAAAGAAGAACTCTACAGCGATAACCATCACGATCAAACCCATTAGTCGCATCATCACGGTATTTCCAGTGTCACCCAAGAGTTTGATGATCTTGGAGGAGGAAAGGAGAATGATGTAGACCAATAGCATTACGATGAAAATGACGGCTACCAATGCCACGATCTTCAAGGTTGAATCAGCGTCTTCCATCATAACGATCGCGTTGGTCATCGAACCAGGACCACAGATCATGGGGATGGCAAGGGGAGTAACGGAGATGTCATTCACGTAGCTCTTGACTTCATCGTCTTGTACCTTGGTGCGAACCAATCGGGCTTGCAGCATATCCATACCCATCAAGAAAAAGATGATACCGCCTACTACACGAAAGGAGTGAACGGAAATCCCAAAGAAGCTGAAGAGCAATTGTCCTGAAAAAGCAAAGGCCACGATCGTGAAAAAGGCTACGATACTCGCTTTTCGAGCAGTTCGAGCGCGATGAGCCTCATCGAGGTTAGCCGTCATCGTCATGAAGATCGGCATCGTCCCCAATGGATTGATCAGGGTGAAGAAGGAGGTAAATACCAAAAGCGAATAGGAGAGTACGTCTGCCATCGATTCCGATTTTCAATTAAGCAAAAATAGAAAGAGCCACCGGATGAGGTGACTCTTTCGCATCTTTCTATGTGTAATTTATCAACGCTTGATAACGAACCGCATCGCATGAACAGCGTCGGTTGTTTCAGCCTGAAGGATGTAGACCCCAGCTGGGAGGTCGGCTATATCCATCAAGATATGTGTTGGATCATTGGATGTATACTGTTGACGAACCATCTTACCATTCATGCTGATAACCGAAACACGCTCAACGCCTAGGTCTCCCGAGTTACTGAACAATGCGATCTGGGTGCTGGCAGGGTTAGGAGCTAGGATCCAGTTTTCAGGTGTGTTCTCTGGAAGGTCAACACCAGCAATGGTTTTCATGATGGTGTCGGGACCACAACGATTCTCTACGACGAGCATCACCTCGTACAAAGTTCCGCCACCCATACTAAATGTGTGGAGTGGATTCTCAGCTGTTGAAGTAGCACCGTTATCATCAAAGTCCCAGAAGTAATCATCGATCACACCTGAAGAGATGCCCGATGAGAACTGCACGTCCATTCCATTCGACCCTGGAACAAATGCGTAGGTATAATCGGCGTTAGCCTTTTGATACACGACAAACACCTCATTACTAGACACTTCTCCACCTGCGTTACGAGCAATCATGTTCACGAGTTTAGAACCCGAGAATTGATAGGTAACGTTATGCGGACCAGCTCCCGTAGCAACGGATGGCGTAGCACCTGCACCGAAGTTCCATTCGATCTCGGTGGCATTCGTTCCTGGATAGGTAAAGGTGAAGGTCTTCGCCAAACAGCTATCCTGAAGATCGCTAGTGAATGCAGTAGAAGGAAGTGCAACAGAGAGATCGTATACCTGGATATTGTCAAGGTAAAGACCATTGCCACCATCGGTTACATTCACAAAGCGAACCTTCACGCTCATTCCAGCATAGGCTGAAAGATCGATTGTGTCGCGTTTCCACCATGCACCATTAGACGGAATGTAGGTGTTCGACACCGCAGGGGCGGTGGCCAGATCATTGCCCGTTTTATTGAAAACCGGAGCATCCCATGTATTACCACAATCAGAGGATACTTCTATTCTCAGGCGGTCATTCCTGTTCGTAGGAGTTCCTGTGTATGAATAGTCGAATACAATAGCTGGAGAAATGGTTGCATTTAGATCGATACTCGGAGATACGAGGTGATCAGGTTGAAGCGATGCCCCGTAATTGCTATTGTCTACTCTCGTTGCCAATGTAGCCTGTCCATTACTGCCGATACAGCTCTGCTGTTCCCAAGTAAGGTTCATGTCTGGATTTTCAACTCTCCAACCCGCTGGTTCGAAGATGCCTTGGAAGTCTTCCTTGAATGGAAGAGCGAATCCGTTTCCAACCATGACCACATTGCTCTGAACGATGGTATCTGATCCATTCGCATTGCTCGCAATGAGTTCAACCGTGTAGTTACCGAGTGCCGAGAAGGTTACTTGTGGGTTTTGGCTTGATGCCGAAGTGCCGTTCACGAAGTTGAAGGTGCTCGGAGTAATGTTCCAAGTCCAGCCAGATGGCACATTTTGGCTCTGATCTTCTAGGGTGATGATCTCACCAACACATGGAGTTGGGTTACTCACGGTGAATGCCGCCGCTGGCGCACCTGAAGCTTGTTGAATGCTTACGTCATCGATGGCAATATCACCTTGGAAGTCTCCGGCAGTGCTGGCACGGAATCGCACGGTTACGGTTTGACCAGCCCATGGTACCAAGCTCAAGCTTTCACTCAACCATTGGTTGCCTTGGTTGCCGATCTTGGCTGGTACCACATCTAACGTCCACTCACCATCACTGAAGATATCTACGTGAAGCTCACCGATATCAGCACCATTCATATGATACCAGAATTCCAATTCTGGGATAGTAGCTGTACTTAGATCGATACAAGGGGTCATCAATTCGGCCCATTGGAAGTTACAACCGCCACTGGCCTCGAGATAGAGATAACGACCAGTACCTGACGTGTGATCGCTGCCTGGTCCGGTTCCATTCGAAGGCGTACTGCCTTGGTTCGTACGGAAGTCGATATCATCATATACCCCATTGCTCAAGTTGTTCCAATCGTTCGGCAAGGCACATGTTGTAGCGCCGCAATCACTTGTAGTTGAGCAGGGTGCCCATTGGTCGAAGTTTTCAACGAATGGAAGCGACTTGCTTGTACCGCCACTTATCACATCGAAGCTAACTACCGAAGTGTCATTGAAACGGTTACCATCATCTTGAATGGATTGCCAAACCTTAATGGTTTTATTGCCAAGCGAAGATGCATTGATGGTAGAAGAAAAGGTGAAATCGATCAGACCTCCGGAAGGAAGGCTAGAGTAGATCGTGTCTTGTATTAAAGTGCCATTGTACTCCATGGTCAATGGGATGGAATCTATTGCTTGTAGGCCTGAGTTCACTACCTGAACAGTGATTGGCATGGCAGTGAGATCATGGCATTGCGGAACAGCACCTGGTTGAGGTGAAATGAGATTGGAAGCATTGACATCCACCGCAATGATACAATTGGACACACCTGGAGTCTTATTCTTGGCATTGGCACGAATACCTTCCGGTCCGCCTAGAGTTGGAACGGCTGCCACACTGTACCATACATCAACGTTCGGAGGAACATTTCTTACCACGAAGAAGGTATCCACTGTACGTCCAATGCTATCCATGTACTTGGCACCTAACATGTGGAACTGATATTCCGCTGCATTTGGAACGGCATTCCAGCGAACTGTAAAGCTATCAGGACAAGCTTCTGCTACGGCCAATGCGGTAGGAACATCGATCATCACACAAGGTGAGTTGGTCATGTCGGTTTGAGTACCACGTGTGATACGCACTTCGAGGTCGTCGGTTGATACATTTGGAGTATTCCATGTATACTGACGAGCTGTAGGGCCTGCACTTCCGATGGTTGTCCATGATGAACCACCATTCGTACTGTACTCAAGTGTAAAGTTATTTGAAGTACCCGGAGCGTCCCAGTAGATCGTAGTTGTAGCGTTTGCCTCTATCGCTTCACCTCCATATGGGTAGGTGAGTTCGATTTCATCCGCTACATAGCTGTAAACGACGTAATATTTTTGTGGACCCATGGGCACGTTGGTACCATGTACCCTTACCCAGTGAGCGCCGGCACTTGGACTGCTAATGGTGATCTGCTCTGCGTTGTTCAGGGTATCTGTAGCACGCACGGCGTTCTCATTGAGCGTGATGGTGTTTGGAGTTGGGTCCAATACCCAAGGCTGGTACACCGTCCCACCGCTTGTTCTAACGGTTGCATCAAGGTCATTTACCAAGGCACGAGCGGCGAGTGGAGTAGCCGCTGGATCGGTCCAATACACCATTACTCTAAGTTCAGCCGTATTTGCTGGAACATTAAGTTGGAATGAATCCGTTTGATTTGTGGATACTGAATCGATCAAATAGTTACCTGATTCAATATCCCTAATACCTCTAAGGATGTTGGCACGACCGTAACCAAAGATGAAGTCGGGGCCACTATTTCCGAGGTCGTCCGCTGTATTCATCATGAAAGCCTTCAAAAGACCTCCATCTGGCTCCATACCGTGATTCTCCTCAAACGCTTGGAACATCTGGGCCAGGGCTCCCGCAATGCCTGGGGCGGCCATACTGGTTCCGGTGAATTGAGCATATTGGTTTCCTGCAATGGTAGAGTTTACTTGTGTTCCTACCGAGGAGATATCTGGTTTGATACGACCATCTGCTGAAGGTCCTCGGGAACTGGAGGTTGCGATGGCATCCGTAGCTGTAACATTGGCGGTAGCTATAACGTTCTTACCGATCTTATGACCACCTGTAACGTTACCCCAGTTGCTACCTGCACCATATCCACAATTCGAAGTTCCGCTGTTACCCGCACTAAAAACGTGCATCAACTTTGGATTCTGAATAATGTCTTCATCCATCTGCTGCGTGAAGCTGGTATAACCGGCATTACAACCATTTGAGTAACTGGAATTGGTGATGCGAACGGCATGAGCTGCATAATCGGCATCAACACTATTTAGGTTGCGCGGATAGGCATAGTAGTACATATCAGCACCTGGTGCCATTCCCTCCGTGTATGGATCCAAGTTACCAGCACCGAAGATGGTACCACCAACGTGATCTCCGTGGTTACCATTGCTCGGGCCCGTATTTCTTCCGATAATTCGGCCGGTATAGTCGATGTGTGGACCTATATCTCCATCATCACCTAAACCTACAACCACGCCAGAGCCATCGTAATAACGGCCTGAAGGGAAGCGATTCTTCACACTGGTAGATCGAGCACTTCTCGTTGCATTGAAGTTTTCAGGCTCACCTGGATCTTCGCCAACTTGCATGTACTTGATCATTGGATCTGCTGCAATAGCCTCGATCTCATTGAGTTCGATTTCAAAGGCAATAGTATTTACAGCGGGGTTGATAGCCGATACGATATAACCTTGATCCGCTAAACGATTGGAGATCAATTCGAGATTCGCATTCTCAACGAATCCTGCAACGATTTCGATCCTAGAATCTCCACGCCAAGCATAGTCGGGTATGTTTCCATCCGCCAAACGCGCAGTGAGTTTCATGGATGGCGTCAAACGAGCAACAGAGTGAATAGGCAAGCTAGCCAAGTCGGAAAGCTCTGTTTCGGTAGAAATGATCACCCCATATGTATTGACAGGGTAGTAGTCAGTAATATCTCCAACATTCTCCTCAAACCAATTTCTTTCCTCAAGACCCAGTGGTCTTGTGAACTGAATGAGACGATACATGGTTAAGGATTCTCCTTCAAGCGGTGTCAGTCCTAGGTCTGCTCCAGCAGGACTAAGTTGATACGTGCCATTGCTAAGCAGTAAGCGGGTATCTTCTTGTGCGAAAGAAGAGGTTGTAGCCAACCCTGCTGCCAGCAAAACACAAGTGTAAAGATTCTTCATCTATACTGATTGTAGTGTTAAACGTGCGAGTTTCGTGCTAATGTAACCAATCTTCTATACGAATGGTTTTTAGAAGCCTAACAACTTTATTCCTCTTTGGTATATTCGAGGTCATAAACAGAGGAACTTCCATGCGAAATAAAAGGATTCTGGCCCTAGTATTTGTAGCGTTACCTACGCTCTGGGCTTCTGCACAATCATCATCTGAGATCCAAAAAGAAATTCAACGACTCAATGAATTCAAAAAGGTCATGTACGTGGCTGCTCACCCAGATGATGAAAACACGCGAGTGATCGCATGGCTTTCGAGAGGCAGAAATGCATACGTCCGTTATCTATCACTTACGAGAGGTGACGGTGGTCAGAATATGATCGGCACTGAACTCGGCGCAGAACTCGGCATACTCCGAACACAAGAGCTGCTTGCAGCCCGCCGCATTGATGGTGGTTCACAAGCTTTCACTAGGGCGGTTGACTTTGGCTACTCGAAGACGGCGGATGAAACCATTGAGCTTTGGGACAAGCGTAAAGTTTTGGGAGATGTGGTTCGAGCGATCAGGACTTTCAAACCCGACGTTATCGTCACCCGTTTCCCACCCGATGATAGAGGAGGTCATGGTCATCATACGGCATCGGCTATGCTGGCCATAGAGGCCTTTGATTTGGCTGGCTCTGATACTGCCTTTGTCGATCAATTGGATCTGCTAGATACATGGCAGCCTCAGTCGATCTATTGGAATACGTATAGCTGGAGATGGGATCCAAATCTCGATTCTCTCGCAACCCACGATCCAAGATATTTCAAGCAAGATGTTGGAGG
Organism: Phaeocystidibacter sp.; assembly: GCA_965659725.1. Taxonomy (GTDB): domain Bacteria; phylum Bacteroidota; class Bacteroidia; order Flavobacteriales; family Schleiferiaceae; genus Phaeocystidibacter. The sequence continues at coordinate 79,834 of CBFHXG010000001.1, forward strand.
TTACGACCCCTACCTAGGTGTATCGTACAATGAGCTCGCGTCCTTGGCTAGAAGTCAACATAGATGTCAAGGTTTTGGTGTAAGTATCTCACGAGGTGAAGCCTATGAATACTTCCAGCATCTGGATGGTGAAATGTTGGAATCCGATCTTCTTGAGAATATCGATCGATCTTGGGAATCTCTAGGTGGTACATCAGCCATGCAGCAACTTGTACAATCGATAGCTAGTGAGTTCGACCCTCAGGACCCAGCGGGCAGTCTACCTAAACTATTGGAGTTGCGTCAAGCCTTGTCGGTTTCTGATATGGAAGATCATTGGAGGGAGATCAAGCTGGCCGAGGTGGATGAATTGATCGCAATGTGTAGCGGATTGCACGCTGAGGCAACATCCGAGAATTACAGCGAGGTCGCTGGTTCGATGCCAGATGTGAATTTTAGGATCATGCCGAGGTCGGTGGATGATTTAGTACTCACTAAGATCAGCTATAGATCGTTTCCGAACGGTGAAGGAGATCTTTCATTCGACAGTTTTCCTCGGATACTTCTGAGGAACGAATACGCTGAATTCGAATATTTTCTGCTTGGAGCAAGAATGATCTCTCAGCCTTACTGGTTGCGACAGCCTTTTACAACGACATATTCGGTAGAACATAAATCTCTCATTGGCATGCCCGAGAATCCTCCTGAGTATCTGATCACGTTCACATTAGAATATCAGAATATGCCTTTTGAAATGACGGTTCCACTGGACTATCGATGGAGTGATAGGGTGGATGGTGAACAACGCCGTCCTTTTGTTAGCAGTCCTAAGGCAACGGCCAGCTTCGATGAGGACGTTTTCATCTTTGCGGATGATTCACCTAACGATGTTCGTGTACGTGTACGTTCTTTCAAGGAAGATTTTAGCACAAGCTTAGGGCTGGATGTGCCAGAAGGCTGGTCCTACGAACCCGAAGTGGTGGCGCTAGACTTCGATAATAAATACGAGGAGCGGGTGGTTACTTTCTCGGTCTATCCGCCTGAGGATGCATCGGAAGGTATACTCCGACCAACCCTTGAATTCGTGGAAGAACCTGTTCAACAGTTCAGCGAGATCGCTTATGACCACATACCGACACAGGTCGTTTTTGGGGAGTCGAGAGCAAAAGTGGTTCGACTTTCACTGGTTATCGACCCAGGGAAGATCGGATATATCCAAGGTGCAGGTGATGAAGTGGATGTGGCTATTGAGCAGATGGGCTTTGAAGTGGATAGGTTGACCGAATCCGATCTAGCCGCGAAGGCGTCTCTGAGTGAGTATCAATCCATTGTGATCGGCATTCGAGCATACAATGTGCACCCATGGCTACTCAACTACAGGGATAAGCTGATGAAGTATGTAGAGGAAGGTGGAAACTTGATCGTGCAATACAACACGGCTACAAGGGATCTGCTGACGAGTGATATTGGACCTTATCCGCTAACCTTAAGCCGACAAAGGGTTACAGAGGAAGATGCGAAGGCTTCGATCATCGATCCTGCTCATCCATACTTCAATATTCCCAACAAGATAACGGCAGCTGATTTCGATGGCTGGGTGCAAGAACGGGGACTCTATTTTGCGAGCGATTGGGATGATCATTATCAACCTTTGATCTCTTGGCACGACAAGGATGAGCCCGCTAGGATAGGTGGATTACTATTCGCTCCTTATGGTGATGGAAGTTTTACATACGTGGGTATTAGTTTCTTTAGAGAACTTCCTGCGGGAGTACCAGGAGCTTTCCGGATATTAGCAAATATCTTGTCGTATGAGTAAAAAGGGTCGAACCATATTAAAGAGATGGAGTCAAGCGTATGCGATTGTGATCGTCGCTCTACTCATTGAGATCGTTCTCTTCGCCTTAATTACCTATTCCTACCGCTAATGCAAACGATTGATTGGATCATCCTTGGTGGCACATTGCTCTTCATTGTGCTTGTTGGGATCTGGAAGAGTAGGAATCAGAACCTAGATGGATTCCTCCGCGGTGAGAAGATGTCGTGGTCAACCATAGGCCTCAGCATCATGGCCACTCAAGCGAGTGCTATAACCTTCTTGAGCACGCCTGGTCAAGCTTACGAAGAGGGGATGGGGTTCGTGCAATTCTACTTTGGTCTTCCTATCGCCATCATCATCATTAGCGCCTTTTTCCTCCCTATCTATTACAAGCTAAAGGTATACACGGCCTATGAATACCTAGAGAATCGGTTCGATCTAAAGACCCGATTGTTCACGGCCTTACTGTTCTTGGTTTCGCGTGGATTGGCGGCTGGTATCACTATATATGCACCGGCCATTATCCTCTCCAAGATCCTGAATTGGAATCTTCAAATGACCATCCTCGTAGTGGGAATACTGGTGATCATTTATACGGTCAGTGGAGGTACAAAGGCGGTGAGTATGACACAACGTTGGCAGATGACCGTCATTCTTGCGGGCATGTTCCTGGCCTTCTTTATCATCATCGATAAGCTTCCTGATTCGATGAGCTTTTCGGATGGAGTGGACCTTGCAGGAGTCATGGGTAAGATGAACATCATAGAAATAGAACTTGACTGGGGCAATCGATACACCATTTGGTCTGGATTGACAGGTGGTCTCTTTTTGGCCTTGAGTTATTTCGGAACAGATCAAAGTCAGGTGCAACGCTACCTAGGTGGTAGATCCTTGAAAGAGAGTCGAATGGGATTGATATTCAATGGCTTGCTGAAGGTTCCGATGCAGTTCTTTATTTTGATGGTAGGCGTGATGGTCTTCGTTTTCTATCAAGTGAATATTCCTCCTGTGTTTTTCAACTCGGCTGGATTGGAGAGAGCTAAGGATCTCGGATTTGAGGGTCAGCTTGAATTGCATGAAGAGCGATACAATCGCATTCAAATACAAAAGCAAGGCGCTGTAGCCCAATGGTTGAATGCCGATCCTTCAGAGCGTGTTCAGTATGAACAAGATATCAGGAGTTATGAGAATGCCGCACAGATCGAAAGAAGGGAGGTTAAGCGATTCTTGGGTGCGGTTGATTCCGATATTGAAACCGAGGATGGCGACTATATTTTCCTAACCTTCATTTTGGATCATATGCCGAAGGGCATTGTAGGACTCCTACTAGCGGTGATACTTTCAGCGGCCATGTCGAGCACTGCAGGAGAGCTTAATGCGCTGGCTTCCACTACGGTGGTGGACTTTTACAACCGATTGCGTGGTAGGAGGGAAGATGAAGAGGAGATCCTTGACCAAGAGGATCGCGATGCAGCTACGCTCTCTGTATCTAAATTATTCACGGCCATCTGGGGCTTATTAGCCATTGTGATCGCCTTGAGTGCGAACTTGGTAGACAATCTGATTGAACTAGTGAATATCCTTGGTTCACTGTTCTATGGAACCATTCTGGGGATCTTCTTGATCGCCTTCTTCGCTAAATTTGTCAAGGCTAGATCGTTGTTTCCTGCGGCCATTATCGCAGAGTTGGCCGTTCTCATTACACATGGCTTGAAGATCACTGGATACATTGATATTGGCTATTTGATGTACAATGTGATCGGCTGCGGATTGGTGCTTGGGCTCTCATTGATATTCCATTTGATGTCGCCAGGGGATAAGGAAGATCTGATTTAGAGGAAGCTAGTTAGCCATTAGCGCGCTCGTGGTGGAAAGAAACGATGAGGGTAGAGCTAAAAGCTAGAATCATGAACTAGTGGAGAAAACTTACAGGAAAGGACAACGATGATCAAACCATCGGACTCTGTCTTTCGGGAGGTGGAGCGAGAGGCGTGATCCACATTGGTTTACTGAAAGTGTTGGAGGAAAGGAATATTCAATACTCGGCGGTTTCAGACACAAGTATGGGAGCTATTGTTGCCGTTATGGCAGCGTCGGGCATGAAGGCTGAGGATATACTCGATGCATTCATAGGACTGGAGATGGGTTCTAGAGTAAAGCGCTGGCGAATGGTTACCGACGCCTTTCAGAAGGGCTTGAATCCGTTGTACGACCGATTGTCTGAGGTTGTGGGCGTAAAGGATTTCAGTGACTTGAAGATGCCGTGTTACCTGACCGCGAGTGAACTACGGGCGGGCGAGCCCGTGATATTTAGTGAAGGGGATGCACTACATGCTGCTTTAGCCAGTGCGTCTATTCCCTTGATCTTTAGTCCGTATGAGCAAAACGACCACCTATTTGTGGACGGTGGGTTATTCAATAATTTCCCAGTAGATCCATTGATCGATCATTGCTAGCACATCATAGGATCTCACGCCAATCACATCTCCCACGAAGAGGATATGGATGGATTAGGAAAGATAGCCGACCGAGTGTTTCGTTTGGCGATCTTCCAAAACGTTCGCTACCGAATGGATCTTTGTGATCTCGTAATCGATCCGCCAAAGGCGAGGACGTATAGTACTCTAGACTTCGAGCCTAAGGTTTTAAAGGAACTCTACAATATTGGATACGAGGCAGCTCAGGATGCCTTTGAAAATTGGGATGAATCCATGAGCGATGAAAGCTCAAAGAATGCCAAACGCCTGAAGTTCAAAGAAATCATCCAAACAGAGAAGTTGGGTCTCAACTAGAATGGTTCATTTTAACGGAAATGCTTGATTTTCATGGCATTTCGATTTAAGCTTGGTACCTTTGCACCCTCATTTGAACTAAAAATTGGATTATGTCCACAGTAAAAGCAAACGACAAGGTACGTGTACACTACACTGGCAAATTGAACGATGGCCAGATCTTTGACTCAAGCGTTGACCGTGAACCATTGGAGTTCACCGTTGGAGCTGGTCAAATGATCCCAGGATTCGATACAGCAGTTGAGGGTATGGAGTTGAACGAGAAAAAGACTTTCACCCTTAAGCCAGAAGAGGCATACGGCCCAGTAAATAAAGATTTATATCACAAAGTAGAGCGCACTCAGCTTCCAGAAGACTTGAAGCCTGAAGTAGGTCAGGTTCTCGTTGCAGGTTCACCTGATGGTCGTGAGATGCAAGTTACTGTACAAGAGGTTCACGATGACGCGATCGTTATCGATGCTAACCACCCACTTGCGGGTAAGGACCTTACATTCGACGTACAGATCGTTGAAATCCTTTAAGCAAACCTCTTGCTTGAAATAAAGAAAGGGAGCCAATTTGGCTCCCTTTTTTTCTTAAGTCCCCATTCTTTACGGGATCCATTTGATATCATCAAAGTTAGGCTTGCGCTTCTCTAAGAATGCATTCCTTCCTTCCTTGGCTTCATCTGTCATATACGCCAATCGGGTTGCCTCTCCGGCAAACACTTGCTGACCAACCATTCCATCATCGGTGAGGTTGAAGGCAAATTTGAGCATCTTGATGGAGGTAGGAGACTTCTCCAAGATCTCCTGCGCCCATTGGTACGCTGTATCTTCTAATTCATCATGGGGAATAGAAGCATTGGCCATTCCCATTGCTACAGCTTCATCTGCAGAATAGTTCCTGCCTAGGAAGAAGATCTCTCTCGCCTTCTTTTGTCCTACCATCTTCGCTAGATAAGCAGAACCATAACCACCATCAAAGCTGGTTACATCCGCATCCGTTTGCTTGAAGATAGCGTGCTCTTTACTGGCCAAAGTGAGGTCGCACACCACGTGTAAACTATGACCACCACCAACAGCCCACCCTGGAACAACGGCGATCACCACTTTAGGCATAAAACGAATGAGTCGTTGCACCTCGAGGATGTTCAATCTTGGCATACCATCATCGTCCACATAGCCTTGGTGACCACGTGCATTTTGATCACCACCCGAACAGAAGGCATACTTGCCATCCTTCGGACTAGGTCCTTCAGCGCTGAACAACACTACACCAATATTCGTGTCTTCTCTCGCATCTAAGAATGCTTGATACAATTCGGCTACGGTCTTTGGACGAAAGGCGTTGCGAACTTCAGGACGATTGAACGCAATGCGCGCAACCTTTCCCGATTTCTTATAGGTGATGTCCTCAAACTCTTTTACGGTCTTCCAATTCGGAGTGCTCATCGTAGTATATCTATGGTATTTCTAATTCAGGTGGCGAAAGTAAAGCAATAACCTATGTTATCTTTTTAAGTTCGATTCATAAAGATCTATCCATCTCTCAGGAGTCATTTTTTGTACGGTTTCTCCGATCAGATCGAAAGGGAGTTGCTGTACCTTCTTCAAGCGAACACAACTCTTGCCCATGTCTAATTTAGTAGGCACCCTTTGAGCGTACTCATCCTGAAACCACTGCGAGAGCTCGGGATCAGCATAGATGCCCATGTGGTAGAAACCAATGAAATTCTTTTGTGATGCAATACTCAAAAAGGGTAAAGGCAGTTTAGGATCTACGTGATAACCATCCGGATACATCGAGTGGGGGACCACCCAGCCGATCATCCCATAGTTCATCGTTTCTTCAAATCCAGCAGGTATATTTTCATTGATCACCCTGCGCAATTCGCGCATGGGTTCCCTCCGTTCTTCGGGGATTTGATCGATATATTCCTCTGGTGAACTGGCTTTATATTGCATCAGTAGTTGTTCTATTTGTGTTGATAGTACGTTTTCTAGGCTTCATCACCCAGTAGAGAACGATCCCCAACAAACCTCTCACTACAATAGCAACTGCCCATAACGCCTTGGCAGTGCCGTCAAGGTCTTGCCGTTTTGAGATGTTGATAGCTGTCCAACTCAGCAAAAGAAGCATCCCTGACGCGAAAATGATCATGGCTGTACCAATGATCCCAGAGTTTACAATGAAGTCCATACAATGAGATTATTTGTGAGAGTCAAGTACCAAATTTAACCTTCTTATGTCGCACTCCCTAAAAAGTCAGGTGTCCGAGAACGAATTGTGATCTGTTCATCTGAGATTGGATGCTTGAAGGAATATTCGCTTGAAGCAAGGTGAATACTGTGATCCTTGAGAACCTTGGCACCATATCTACCATCTCCTAAGATGGGGTGCCCCGCCAAGGAAGCATGTGCACGGATCTGATGGAACCTGCCGCTGTGAAGTGAAATGGAAAGTAGGGTAGATGATCTCCTGCGCTCTACTACCTTCCATTTAGTGAGGGCTTGTTGACCCTTCTTTGATCGATCTTCTGTAGCGAGCTTTTTATCCTTTGTCCTGCCCAATGGCCAGGCCCACGATCCGGAATCCTCTTGTATAATGCCTTCAACCTCCGCGATGTAGTTCTTACGCACTTTGCGGGATCTGATCTGTTCCTGAAGCTCTTTCAGTGCGGTTGGTCGGATGGCGAAGATCAAGACTCCCGATACGGGGCGGTCCAAGCGATGAACGACTCCCAAACCACCCTTTATCTTTGGAGGATGTGGAAGCAGCTTGAGGACCTGTTCTACCGCATTGGGATTGCCATGGGCGTCTGGCTCTACCATTAGTCCACTTGGCTTGTGCACCGCAATGAGGTAGTTATCCTGAAAGAGTATATCGGCTTTCGAGATCATTTATTTGTAGCGTTTGGCGGCCTCAATGTGATGACTGTAGATCTCGGTAGCCAGCTTGGCGGGTTGTAGAACCTTCACCTTGGCACCCATCATCAGTATGCGTTGAATGAATTCGTAGTTAGGGATCACCTTCACTTCAAATACGGTTTCAAGCTTACCGTCGCGGATGATACGCTGGCTCTTATGCAGTGGGAGGGTCTTTAGATATTGCGCTTGAACAGGCTCACATGAGAAGCGAACAGTTTCTACCGTACCACGACTATGATCCAAACCGACCACATTAGCAAATCGGCTACGTGGGTCCTCTTCAGGTAGAGTGAATACTTGATCCCTGATCCTTAGGTCCTCTATCCTGTCGATTCCAAAGGTCCTATCCTCGCCATTTTGCTGTTGTCCGATGAGATACCATCTACCTTGATACTGCTTCAGGAGCAGCGGCTGAAGGGAGTAATGCTTGACTTGATCGGTCTCGAACTTTCTGTAATCGAATCCAACCCACTTATGTTCCTTAACGGCCTTTACAAGATCTGGTAACCAACGTGTACCTGCCCAAAGTCCTTCATGTTCGAAGCTCAAGTAGGGGTTAACCTCTTTTTGTTCGCGAAGCGCCTGACCTACGATCTCTGAAACGCGGGCTACACCCAGGAAGTCGAGGAACGCATCTGTAGCTTCCTTGCCTTCTTCAGAGATAAAATAGCCCTCCTTCGCTTTGTGAAAAAGGATATCGATACCAAAACGATCTCGGATATCGGCAATATCCTTTTGAAGAAGACGTGCATTGGTCTCAAAACCAGCATCTACCAAAGATCTACTTAGTTGGATCGAAGTAGGATGATCGCCTTTGCGAAGTGCTTGAACGATAACAGCGTAGCGGGGTAGGGCGTCTTGCAAATTCATAGAAAACAAAGATAGGGAACCCCTTAAGTATTTCGGCCGTGTTGAGAGATTGTATATCTTCATAGCATGACTTGGAAACAACGCATCCGTCACATCATTTTTGATTCTGACACTCCCGCTTCCAAAGCGTTTGATGTTGTGCTGATCTGGGCCATTGTGCTCAGTATCCTCATCGTTTTACTAGATAGTGTCACCGAGCTTCATCAAGAGTACGGTCAATTATTCTTCTTCCTGGAGTGGATGTTCACTGCACTTTTCACGGTAGAGTATCTCCTGCGCATTTATGTTACCCCAAGGCCCAAGACGTATACACTTTCTTTCCTTGGGATCATTGACCTGATCTCCATCCTTCCCACCTATTTGAGCATCTTCGTGGCAGGTCCGCAGTACCTAGTAGTGATCCGTGGATTGAGGATTCTGCGTGTGTTCAGGGTCTTGAAACTCTATCATTATTCCAGAGATGGGATGGTTATGATGCGTGCGCTTATCTCCAGCTCTAGGAAGATCAGCGTGTTCATACTATCGATTTTGATCATCGTTACCATAATGGGTTCATTGATGTACGTGATAGAGGGTGCTGATAGTGGGTTTGAGGATATTCCCAACTCAATTTATTGGGCGATTGTAACGTTATCGACCGTTGGATATGGCGATATTTCTCCAGTAACTCCGTTGGGAAAGGTGCTGGCCTCTATCATCATGCTTTTGGGCTACGGTATCATTGCGGTTCCAACGGGAATCGTAACATCAGAATTTGTGAGTGCTAGGAAGCAGGAAGATGAGGAGCAGAGGAAAAACAACTGTAAGAATTGCAACGCAGCAAAACATAGAACAGACGCCATCCATTGTTATAATTGTGGCGCACAACTAAATATTCAAAACAAAAACACGGAAACATGATCTTTACAACAACACCACAGATCGAAGGAAAGAAAATCATTGAATACAAAGATGTAATTGCTGGTGAGACCATCATTGGTGCGAACTTGTTCAAGGACATATTTGCGGGTATCCGCGACATAGTGGGCGGCCGCTCAGGCTCTTACGAACGCGTACTCCTCGAAGCCCGAGAATCAGCTATGAAAGAACTGGGTGATAGAGCCCGTGCACTTGGAGCCAACGCAGTAGTAGGCATAGATCTCGATTATGAGGTGATCGGAACGAATGGTAGCATGCTGATGGTTAGTGCCAGCGGAACAGCGGTAGTGGTGGAATGAATGGTTTGATGGGTTGCGGAAAACGTTAATACGTTTCTGGGTTTATATGTTTATCCGTTTATTCGTTCCTCTGTTCCTCTGTTCCTCCGTTTTCACGAACGCACAACGAATTGATGTAAGTCACCAGAACTAATACTTCGATCCACGAGTGAGCCCTGGAGCCTCGACAGCCTCAACAGCCTCAACAGCCTCAACAGCCTCAACAGCCCTAAGAGTTTATACTCTCTCTTCAACCTTCTCCAAGATCGTATATACAGCCGGACACACGGCCGCGTTCTTGCGTGTGAGATGGAGGATCTGCTGTTGTTTGATACGGTCGGTGTGGGGGTATTCACGACAAGCCTTTGGACGGATATCGTAAATATTGCACTTGTTGTCGGATTGCAAGAAAGGACAAGGCACCGTTTGAAGCACATGGTCACCATCCTCATCGATACGGAGGTAGGTTTCCTCGAATTCAGCGGCCTTCATCTTAAAATGCTTACTGATCCGATCAATGTCCTTTTTCGTGAAAAGTGGTCCAGTCGTTTTACAACAGTTCGCACATTGAAGACAATCCGTGCAAGAGAAAACCTCATCATGCAATTCGTGAAAGGCCCTATCAACCTTCTTTCCATCAGCCTTCGCTAAGCGACGTACTAGCTTTTGGTGCGACTTCTTTTTGGCACTCGCCAATTGCTTAAGGTCTGGAAGAAGCTCGTGCGACATGCTACTCAGCCAACATGGTTTGTATCAGGTCCTCCGTTTCAATGGTGTATTGCTCGTATGCACTTGTGCCAGGACCACTAAACCCAGTGTGTATCCTGCGCACATTGCCATCCTTATCCAAAAAGATGGAAGTAGGGTACGACATAAAGTTATCGATCATTGGGAGTGTTTTCTCAATGCTCTCAGATCGAGCCTGCCCACCAAAGACGATGGTATATGGGATGTCCAGATCTTTCTTCATCTTCTGGATAGCTGGCAAAGCAGCAGAAAGCTCGCCTCGAACCTCATATGTAATGCCAATAATATTCAAACCTTGATCCGCATACTTGTAATGCAACGAATTGAAATATCTCGTTTCATCCATACAGTTAGGACACCACGATCCCATGATCTGGATGATCGTTGGGCCTTCAACTTGATTCCCATTGAAGGAATAGGTATTACCATCAAGCCCATCAACTTCAAAGGAGATGGTCTCGTAGCCTTCTTTTAGAAAAGTGAGCTCCGTTGGGTCACGAAGTTCAATAGCATCATTTGGAAAGGCCTTCCAAGGCTGAGCGTAGGTCAACCCGCTGTAATGCATTCCTCGCAGTTCAGTGCCATCATAAATAGCCTTGAAGAGGTAAGCGTGCATTCCGTCGAAGGTCGAGACCACAAAGTTCCTACCATCGAACTCGCCTTCAAGGAATCTGTAATCACCCGTTTCCGTGATGAACGAACCAGTTATTACGCCTTGTGCATCCACCTCGAATTCACCAATTGCAGTCTTCGGATTGTCTGTTCCAGTCCTGAATTCAACCTCCCATCGGTAAGGAATGGAAGAAGATCCATCTTCCTGTATCCAAGGAAAGCGATCGGTATATCCATCTTGCTGCTGCTTGGCACTAAACGGCATCCAATAGTTTTCGGCATCTGTTTTTGTCCAATATCCGCTCCATGTTGAGTCGCTTATCAGCACATGCAATTCACTTTGGAAAACAGGAAGAACTAGTGTCGTAGTATCGCCAATGGAATAGATTGAATCCACTCTGATCTCTTCCTCTGCGTTTTGAATGATCATCAGTTGCTGATCGGCATCCCACCTAAAGCGAAAAGGTAGTTTGATCGAATCATTCATGTCCAAGATTCCTAACATGGGCATTGGATCAGAGACGCTCTCTTGATCGCTTGAGCTCGATCTACAGGCGGTCAAGGTCAATCCCGCAGCGATCAACATGAATGAAAATGTGCGCATGGTCATTGTATTTTAAGGAATGAGAATCCTCAGTAAGTACGCATTGTCGACGTTTTCCTTACGCGTCGACTCCATTAGAAAAGGCAGAGAAAGTCTAGTTATAGGATATTCCTCGTATTGCTTGACTATTGTGTAAGAAACGCCGTTTTCGCCCAGGAAAAGCAGACCTTCTTCATCGGTATAAATATAACTTTCGGGCGAGAACCGAATAGAGTCCAGAGCATCCTCATTTAGTCGAGTAGGTTGAGAAGCAGTATAGAAACAGATGCTGTACAAATTAGGCGGCTGATAGAGATAGAAATTCTCATCCTTTACATCGAGGTTTTCAAGGTCTTCCGCCACTTCATCAGACGGTTGATACTTCATCAACTCGGGATAAAGATGTCCATTCAACAACACGTAGATCCCAAGGGAAGCGAACAATGCCGACACCACCAACTTATCGAGCGCGGCACCCTTGAATAAATAATAAGCGCCAATTCCGAACGAAATGATCACCAATAGGTGAAGCGACCAGGTAACGGTAGGGAAGAAGAAAAAGGAAATCAGGATGTAGGCTCCAATACAGATCATCAAGCTGAGAGCTTGAATGACCCACGCCGTTCTATACCAGGTCTTTGATTTTTCGAAAGCCACGCGGAGAACGAATTCAGACGTAAAGATGGCAGCGAAAGGCAGTACGATATTGATGTAATGAGGCAGCTTGTACTGGGAGAAGCTCAATGCAACGAATGGCAGGATAAAGCCACCCAATGTGAGCCACTCCTGTTTTTTTTCACCCTTGATCACATCATTGATAGTAACGATGATACGCCAAAAGAAAGCCCAAATAGCTAGCAATGCCCATGGGAAGAAACTCCACAAGAAGGTATGGACAAAGAAGAACGGACTTGTGTCATTCGACCACTGATTTTCGCCTGTGATCCTGCCAAAACTCTGGTCCCAAAAGAAGAATTTCAGTCCGCTTACACCTTCTTTGCGCACAACACCCGCATCACTATTGAATGCCATGATCTTTTCTGGATGCATGTCGAATTGAGTGTACAATCCCCAACTCATGGGGATCAAAAGGACGGCCACAAGTAGGAACCCGAGTAGCCACTGATATCGGAACAGGTGCTGATACTTTTGTCGACCTATAGTATAACTCACCAAGGCCATCAATGGAACGATCATACCTATCGGACCTTTGGTCATCATGGCAATGGCCATCGCCGCAAATCCGAAGATGAGATCCCGCTTCCTCTTGTAATAGAGATAGGCCATGAGTTTCCATACAGAGATAACAATCGCACTCGTAAGGATAGTGTCGGTTCGAACATCATTGTTCATCAACACGAAGGCCAAACTACTCATGAGCATGAGCGAGGCCACGAAACCTATACGCTTGTTGTAGAGCAGGTTACCGAGCTTGTATGTAGCGATTACTCCAACAAGACTAAAGAGAACACTTCCCAATCTGAAGCTCCATTCGGCCTCGCCAAAGATCCAATAGGATAGGCTGGTGAGCCAGAATAAGAATGGGGGCTTATCGAGGTAGTCGTTACCAAGCAGGTAGACTTCCAGAAAGGATTTTGATTCGAGCATTTCACGACTCAACTCCGCGTATTGGGCGGAATCAATATCGATGATCTCAATGAAGAGACCGAGTGCATAAACAAGACCAGTTAGAGCAAAGATCAAGTTGATCGCCCAACGCTTAAATAATCCCATAGGGTGTCTTTCAGTCAGATGTCAGCCTCGAAGATAAGTCAGATTCCGAGATCCTTGATCATTTGGTCGATCACGCGATCGAGTTCCTTTTCCATTTGATCTGCAGTGCCTTCTTCCCAGTCTCGAACTACAGAGAAGTAGAATTTGATCTTTGGCTCTGTTCCCGAAGGACGTGCCGTAGCGATGTCACCATTTTCATTCACGAGCTGGATTACATTGCTGGCAGGCAAACCCGTAGGACGAGTAGAACCATCTTTCAAATTGGTGATCACTTGCTTTTGATAATCGCGTAGCTCTGCCACTGGCCTCTCAGCTAATGAGCTAGGAGGGTTCGAACGCAGGTCATCCATCATCTTAGCGATCTCTTCAGCACCAGATCTTCCTTTTTTTATGAGCGATATCAAGCGTTCGAGGTAGTAACCGTGACGTTTATGTATGTCTTGAAGTACATCGATGTAGGTCTTTCCCTTCGATTTCGCATGGGCCGCAGCTTCAGCGATCATTACCGCCGCAGAGATGGCATCTTTATCTCGAACGAAATCGCCGAGCATATACCCATAGCTTTCTTCACCACCTAGGATGAATTCCTTTTTGCCCTCATTCTCACGGATGAGATCTGCGATCCACTTGAAGCCAGTCAGGCAGCGCATGGATTCTACCCCGTAATGCAAGGAGATTTCTTCCATGAGGTTGCTTGTAACAATGGTAGTTGCCGTGAAGCCATTGCGCGGCATCTTCATCTTTTCCTTGAGTTGCCCGAGGACATATTCGAATAGAACGGCACCGGTTTGATTACCGTTGAGCAATTTCATCTTGCCGTTGGCGTCCCTCACAGCAATACCAACACGATCCGTATCTGGATCACATCCTATCACAAGGTCGGCATTCTCCCGTTCCGCTTGTTGAACGGCCAGCTCAAGTGCAGCTGCTTCCTCTGGATTTGGAGAAGAAACGGTAGGGAAATTCCCGTCAGGTGTAGACTGTTCCTCAACGACGGACACGTTCTTGAAACCAGTAAGCTTGAGTGCCTTTTCCATCAGTATTACACTGGTGCCATGCAGAGGAGTGAAAACGATCTTTAGTTGGTCCTTTCCCGCATTGCCAAGCGATAGTTCTTGAACTTTTTGGAGATAGGCTTTATCGATCGACTCTCCGATGGTTTTGATGAGTGCATTGTCGTTTGAAAATTGAACCTGCGTGAGCGACACGTTGCGCACCTCCTCTATGATGGCTTTGTCGTGCGGTGGAACCAGCTGACCACCATCATTCCAATACACCTTGTATCCGTTGTACTCCTTGGGATTGTGAGAAGCGGTCAGCACAATACCGGCTTGACAGTTCAAGTGACGGATCGTGTAGGACAGCTCAGGTGTGGGGCGAAGTTTTTCAAAGATCTGCACGGATATGCCATTTCCGGCGAAGACCTTGGCGACATCCATAGCCAGGGTGTCGCTGTTATTGCGTGAATCGTAGGCAATAGCGACAGATATAGGCTCTTTCGGGTATTGTTTTTTGAGATAATTGGATAGGCCTTGTGTAGCCTGACCCAAGGTGTATTTATTGATACGGTTTGAACCGATTCCCATGATCCCTCGCATACCGCCGGTCCCGAAGTCGAGGTCCTTATAAAAGGATTCAACGAGTTCGTTTTGATCTTGCTCGATCATTCTGCGGACTTCGGCTTGAGCCTGAGGATTAACTGGTTCTTTTAACCAAGATTCTGCTTTTCTAAGGATAGCGGGATCTAAAGTCATGTGTATATTTTATCGTTTAATGAGTTCTGAAGCTGTGGAAACATCGGATTCCACTTCTGGATCTCCAGTGTAATAGATGGTAGAAGCACCGTGGGCTTCGACGGATAGTGATGAGGTTACATTCAAATTAGCTGATGATGCTCCGGAGCACTCAATATCCATATTGTCTACTTCCAATTCACTAGCGGCGAAAGAGCTAGCTCCCGTAAGTTCGATCTCGGCGTAGCGAGCCTTTCCCTTCAGCGTGATATCTGATGCACCGGTAGACTCGATCGATAGTCGGCTTACGTCGAGATCAAGCGTGATGGTAGATGCACCTGTAGCTTCGATCTCCAACGTGTTTCCATCAATGCTATTCTTCGATTCAAGCGTTACAGCACCTGTAAGATCAACTTCGCGGAGTGTTGTAACGGTAATGTAGAGGCGGATCTCCGGACTTTCTCCCCAAACTGATTCATTTTCGCGATCGATACGAAGCGTGCCATCTTCGATCTCCCATGAGATATCTTCGAAATCGTCAGCCAATGCAACTACTTCGTAATCATTACCTTGACGAATGAAAACGATATAACTTCCGCCGATCTCTAGTGCGTCGAATGCACTAGTAGTGAGGATCATGCGCTCTTGTCCAATGGATGTAAGAGAGAAGAGCGATACGAATAGGATAGTAAAAAATGCTTTCATGATTCGTTCAATTGTGTAGGATTCTAAAATACTGAACCCGCTCCAAATAGAACGAACTAATCCAATCTTCTTCGCTTGATCTCGGCCATTTTTACAGCTGCAACTGCTGCTTCGGTGCCTTTATTTCCGTGTTCCCCACCTGATCGAGCTCTACTTTGCTCAATTGTATTGTCGGTCAACACACAGAATAGGGTAGGTGTCTTGTGGATGGTATTTAGCTCAACGATACCTTGAGTAACCCCTTGGCATACATAGTCGAAGTGCTTGGTTTCACCTTGTATCACAACACCAATGGCAATCACGGCGTCCAGGTTGTCTGATTCGATCAGGCATTTTGCTCCGTAGGGAAGTTCGAAGGATCCAGGCACGTTCTCACGCACGATATTGTGGTGCGCAACACCGAGGTCGAGGAAAGTTTCCCGAGCGCCTTGATAAAGCGCTTCGGTAATCTCTTCGTTCCATTCAGAAACAACAATGCCGAAGCGCATCTGAGATGCGTCCGGCATTTTGCTCTTATCGTATTCTGATAGATTCTTGTTGGCTGTTGCCATTATGCGTTTTCAAGCTTGGTTTCGCAGTAAGCGATGAACTTGTCAACATCCTTAGACTGTTGAGCGTTTGGGTGATCCACCTTCAAGCGCTCATACATATCCAAAGCTGTGCTCCAATCTTCCAAGATCTCGGCAGTTTGCGCTGCCTTATGAAGGAAGTACGGGGTGCTCAAACCATTGCCTTTCATGTTGGATGCCTTCTTGTAGTATTCCAAGGCCTCTTCAGGTTGGTTCAATTCCAAGAATGCATCACCGATCATTCCTTTGGCGAAGACATTCATAGTTCCATCGTCGCTAGAAAAATCGTCTAGGTAAGCGATGGCGTTCTGGTAATCACCGGTTTGTAGATAGCAAACACCCGCATAGTATGTGGCGAGGTTGCCCGCCTTCGTTCCACTGTATTCTTCAGCAACCTCGGGAAAACCCAAGTTGCCATTGAATCCGTTCAACGCCTTTTGAAGGCTATCAGCACGGAATGCTTGCTCAGCAGGGAAGAGTGCTTCAGACGCTTCAATCTCAAGCGGTTCCTGAACATACTCGCCGTAACCCCAAATTCCAAATCCGATTGCGAGTGCGATTCCCAATCCGATCCCGAGCTGTTTGATGTTCTTTTCGATGAACTGCTCTGCTTTAGAGAATGTCGCATCTACGCCCTCAATTGGGTCGTTTACTTCTTGTTGTTGTTTCTTCTTCGCCATTATGGTCGTTTTGACAGACGGCAAAAATACCATTTTTATGATATGGCACAAGTACTTCTTTACTCAGTCTTTCTCTTACTTTTGGGCTTATGAAAACTGCTGTCGTCAAGAACCTTCATCTACTTGATTTTAAGAATCATGAAGAAGTGGAACTTTCTTTCTCTCCGAAAGTCAATGTTTTTGTGGGAAAGAACGGGGTTGGAAAGACCAACGTATTGGATGCTGTTCACTATCTGGCAGTTACCAAAAGCTATTTCAACCCTGTTGATTCACAGAATATTAGACACGGACAACTTTTCATGGTCGTTGAAGGGGATTTTGAATCGGATGAAGGCGTAGACAAGATCTATTGCGCAGTAAAAAAGGGACAGAAGAAGGTCTTCAAGCGGAATAAAAAGGAGTACGAGCGCTTAGCAGATCACATCGGCACCGTGCCACTTGTGATGATCTCACCTTCAGATAGAGATTTAATATTGGAAGGAAGCGAAACCCGCCGTAAGTTCATGGATGGTGTTATCTCCCAGAGTGATAAGCTTTATCTAGACGATCTGATGTCTTATAATAAGGCCCTTACTCAGAGGAATAGTCTCTTGAAGTACTTTGCCAAGAATAACACCTTTGATGCAGATAGCCTCGAGATCTATGACGTGCAGTTGGTTGAAAGAGGGACGAGGATCCATGAGAAGAGACAAGAGTTCATGGAGCGGATCAAGCCAATCATGTTGAACTGTTATTCAGCCATTGCCGGTTCAGGTGAAGATGTATCCATAGAATACGCATCAAGTCTATCTACCGAATCTCTCAATGACTCGCTAAAGAATTCACTTCAAAAGGACAGAGTGCTTCAGTATACCTCCGTTGGCATTCACAAAGACGACCTGCGCTTCAAACTGGACGGTTATGCTCTGAAGAAGGTGGGCTCTCAAGGTCAACAGAAAACATATACCATTGCACTTAAGTTATCCCAATTCGAGTTCCTCAAAGAGGTTACTGGCAGAAAGCCGATCTTGTTACTCGACGACATTTTCGATAAGTTGGACGAGCAGCGTGTTGAGGCGATGATCAGTATGGTAAACGATCATCAATTCGGACAGATATTCATTACCGATACCCATGCTGAACGTACGGGTGGCATTGTGAAGAGGATTGCAGAGGAAAGCAGGGTTTTTGAGGTCAATGCAGAGGGAATCAAAGAAGATATTGAGTTATGAAGAAGTCGAATGAACAGTCACTAGGAGACGCAATACGATCCTTCATAAAGCAACATGAGTTGGATGGAAAGCTCGCTGAGGCTGAGGTCGTGGCAGCATGGTCCAAGGTGTTGGGTCCAGCGATCGATCGACGTACAAAGCGCATACGAATGGAAAGGGGAGGAGTGATCTATGTAGATCTCGATTCATCTACATTGCGCAATGAACTGAGCATGCAACGCACCAAGCTGTGTGCAGCCCTCAATGAGTCTATCGGAAGGGAAATTGTTAAAGAGATACATCTCAAGTGAGTCTGATCAAAAGACTGATTTCCTTACTCCTCATTGCCTTGCCATTCATTTCATCCGGGCAACAAGAGGTGCATGATACCCTGTGGTTGAAAAATGGACAGATGGTGTACGGTGAGTTCAAGTCCTTGGATATCGGCATCATCACTTTCAACGCCGCCGTGCTAGGCGAAGTGAAGGTTAAGCACTATGAAGTAGCCACCTTCAGGGCAACAAAGAATTTCTACCGAACGCGTTTGCTCTTTTCAGAAGAGAAGTTTGGCTGGATATTCCCTGCGGATACGGGAAATGTGATCATCTTCGACCTACTGGACACGGTCACCGTTCAGCTCAATCAACTAGCCTACATCATGCGCTTGCAGAAGCATTTTATTCGTAGATGGAGCGGTCTGATCCACGCTGGTATGTCGTACACAAGAAGCAGTGATATCCTCCGTTACAATGCCGATGCTGAAGTCAATTACAAGGGCGAAAAGGTTTTCATGAACTTCCGTGGTAATACTATCCTCACGGGTGAAAGTGGCGATGTGATCAGAGAAAGGGAAGAGCTCGGTTTTCAGTTCGATCAATTACTATCCGAGAATTGGTCCGCATTCGTCAGTACACAGTACCAACGAAATCAAACCTTGGGGTTGAGGTATAGGTATCAAACAGGACTAGGACTCAATTACCAGGGATATCTCAGCAACCAAATGCGCTTTATCATTGGTGTGGGTGCCGTATATAATACCGAATTGAACTTTGAAGGTGTGGGTGTTGAATCTGTCGAGGCACCTGTTAAGCTGAGCTATCGATTCAAGAATTACAGAGACCCTAATCTCAGCATCACACTCACGCAGAATGTCTACTTCGGTATAACCCAACAAGGTAGGATCCGTCATGATGGTGAAGTACGCATGGCCTATGAGATCATCAACAACCTGTCCTTGACCGTCTCGTTCTACGATAACTATGACTCTCAATCACCTGCTACCGGAGAATCTCTACTCGATTATGGTGTCGTATCAGGAATCACCTATTCGTTATAAACGAAAAAAGGGACCCGAAGGTCCCTAGTTCTTTATATCGTTCAGTCATTTTCTATTCCCAAGCGGCACCGATCCTAATGCCGAAGATATTGGCAGCAGGAAGATCTCCACGAGAGAATTGGTAGTTGTAATAAGCTGATACGGTGAGCAGTGAAGTGGATCCTACATCATAGGTGAACCCTAATTCTGCGGCTGTTGTGAGTGGCCATTCATCAGAATAGATAGAGAAGATACCTACCTCTGTTTGACGTTCAGACCAGCTGATACCGGCAGCTCCAGCTACAAACGGACGAAAATCTTTCTGGATATCGCCCAATCGATAGGTGTATTTCGCTAAGATCGGAATGCTATTGAAGTAGCGGTACTGTGTTCCTGTTAAAGTTGTGGTGCCGATCTCTTGAGAATAGTTGCGACGTTCATCGTACAAGGTCACCCATCCGGTTTCAAGTCCGAAGTATGAATTGCGGTGGATCTGATGTCCAAATTCAACATGGTAACCCAACCAGCTAGTCATAGATGTATAGTCAGCCGTAGCTCCAACTCCCCATGAGATTGGATAAGACATACGTGTATAGTTTTGTGCTGAAGCCATGAAACCGGCAAACACAAAGGCGATGAGTATTGACTTTTTCATGGATTATGGCTTTAAGTATGGTGATTGATCGAAGGCCTGATCGATGGCTTCAACAACGCGCTGTTGATCTACAGAAGAACGTCCAGATGCCAAACCATTCATGATACCCGTCCACACTACAGAAAGGGTAGAGTCTTGATCGTTCGGGTCTGTCAGGTCAACTACATCGATAGCAAGCGTGCCAATATCATATTGGTATCCCGAGAAGCAATAAGGGTAACCATAACCATAGCCTGGGTAACCTGGGTACCAGTATCCCCAGCCGCCCCACCAGCCCCATCCGGGGTAGTAGTCGCAATACGTAACATTTCCCGAAAGAGTGAATACGCTTGCTCTAACCAAAAGATCTGGAGGTGTATTGGATGGTGTGTTGGTTGTATCATATTTCGTATACCCCTTATCCATCATATTTTGATCGATCCTCGCTAGGATATCGTCATCAAACGATCGATCGTGATCGTCATCTGTCAGGTGCACAACACTATCAATGAGCGCATAAGTGCCTTGCCCGGTGAAATTGTAATCTGAATCGTAGTCCGTAACTACTAGGTCGTAATCGTCTACATACTCCGGTCCGCCTGGGTAACAACCCTGGAGAAAGGCCAGTGCAAGAGCGACCAATGTGAGGTTAGTGAAGTTCTTCATGTCTCTTTTTATTCAACGGATGAAAGTAAGAAACTAATGTCACATTCGCTTTCATTTAATTCATGCTATTTTGCTGGGGTAAATCCGGGTCATGTACAAAAGGATATCACTCCTAATTACCTGTTTAATATCTAGATTGATTACAGCTCAATCCATTTTAGTTTTGGAGCCTGAACAGCAGATATGGGCAGATGTTCTTGGTGTTAGCCAGACTAAGGAAAGACTCATTACTCTTGAGTTGAGCTATCGTCAGGCCACTAATTACGAGTGGAACCAGGTGTTGGGAAGGGTGCGCTATGGTGTGATGAAGAATGCGGACACTCGCATTGATTACGGTCTAGCATTCGTCGCATCGAATTTCGGTTGGTTACAGAATAATGAAGTAGAATTCAGACCATATGCAGGCTGGCGACAAGTTCTTTATGGAAGTGATCATTGGAAATTTGAGACATACCTTCGAAACGAGTTTATACTTTTTCCCGAATTGGGATTTCCCGGAACACTGAATCGGGTTAGGATACGCCCGCAAGCGAGCTTTATCACTCCAATATATTCGAATGGTATCCAAAGTATCATGCTTTCAGCTGATGTGGAGTACTTAGAAGCATGGCAATTATCCACATTCGAATCAAAGTCGAGGACCTTTAGATATAGAGCGCGGATTCGTTTAGACTTTACGAACAGTCTAAAGATCGAAGGGAGTTATTTCTACGAAAACGCTCCATGGATCGGATTGCAGCTAAGACATGTCTACAGGATCGCTTGCTTACTGGAAATCTAAAAAAATGAAAAAACCCGATCCATTAGGACCGGGTTCCTTCATTGGTGTATGTCTCTTCGCTTAGTAGCGCTCGCGCTCAGAGAAGAAGAAATTTCCTTCGATAGCAGCGTTTTCATCACTATCCGATCCGTGAACGGCATTAGCAGCGATGCTTGTCGCATACATTTTACGGATGGTGCCTTCATCAGCTTTTGCAGGGTCAGTATTTCCGATCAAAGTACGGAAGTCTGCTACAGCATTGTCTTTTTCCAAGATAGCAGCAACGATGTGACCGCTTGTCATGTATTCAACCAATTCTCCGAAGAAAGGACGCTCCTTGTGTACAGCGTAGAAGTTACCTGCATCGCGACGGCTCAATTGAGTCATTTTCATCGCAACAATGCGAAATCCAGCTTCGTTGATCTTGGCAAGAATAGCTCCGATGTGTCCGTTTTCAACAGCATCAGGCTTGATCATCGTGAAAGTTCTGTTACCAGCCATAGTAGTTCGTTGATTATCGTAATTCGGCCGCGAAATTAGGGAATTCATTGGAATTCAAGTCCGTCGCGTGTAAAGAATGCATGAATAATTCTTACAGCCTTGAAATTACCTCCAATGAATGAGCAACCATGTCTTCTACAACCCTACCTGGTTCTGGGTGAAATTCACCATTCATGCGGTTTGCAAGAAGTGCTGATATGCTGATGGCTCGGTGACCCAATACCTCAGCCAATCCATAGATCCCCGCTGTCTCCATTTCCAAGTTTGTGAGTATGTCGCCATTTTTCATCTTGAAATCAGCGAAATGTTCAAATCTCTCAGCGGTTGGGTTCGCTATACGTATCGCCCGGCCTTGGGGGGCGTAGAATCCTGCCATCGTCAAAGTATGCCCGTGCTCGTACACTCTATCGTCAAAGTGTGCGATCAATTCTTTTGATGCCGAGGCCCGATAGGGAAGCGGTAATCCATTCAAATGGTGTTGAAGTCTGTCGCACTCCGATTGGTCACTCTTTAAATGTCCATAGAAGGGGAGTAAGCCGTCGTAACCAAAAGCACTATCAGAAATGAGCCATGTGCCCAGATCAATATGCGATTGCAAGGCTCCAGAGGTTCCCAACCGAATGAAGTTCAAAGAGGTTTGTTCATTCTTTACCATTCGAGTGCCTAGGTCGATGTTTACCAGAGCGTCGAGTTCATTGAGGACAATGTCCACATTATCCGTTCCTATGCCAGTTGAAATAACCGTTATGCGCTTATTTCTATAGGTTCCGGTTTGGGTTACGAATTCACGGTGACTTTTTTCTACCTCAATGTGGTCGAAGTGAGCCGTTACCATTCGCACTCGTTCAGGGTCGCCTACGGTGATGATGGTATCTGCAACTTCATGCGGGTGTAGATGAAGGTGATAGATGCTCTGATCCTCATTTAGAATCAGTTCGGATGGGGGAAGTTGTTGCTGTTTCACGTGTCCGAAAATACGTATTACCCACCTTGGTAAAAAGTCCTACATTTGGGAAAATTCAACGTAGTCAAACCACGTAGTAACAAACCATGGGTAATAGTAAAAACAGGATCCTTGTACCGATCGGTTTCTCTGAGCAGTCTATCGAAGCGCTCAAGCATGCCATCGAAATAGCAAAAATGACGAACTCAGAGATCACTCTTCTTTCTGTGATCGAAGACTCTGGCTTATTCGCGCGGCTATTTAGCTCTGAAGCTGAGAAGCAGAAGGAGCGTATGAAGGAGGAAGTGATCAAGAAATTGGAAGAACTCATTGCAGAATATGCCTCTTCAGGCGTGAACATGAATCAGATGACTGCCATCGGTACTGTTCATGAAGAGATCGCTGAGGTTGCTTCTATGCTCGACGTTGATCTTGTGGTTATGGGTACACACGGAAAGCCTGGAAAGTCTCGCCGTGCAAGTCTTGGTTCCAATGCCTACCGCGTGGTCAATACAGTGAAACCGCCAGTTCTTACTATCCGTGAGGGAGTTTCACCACATAAGATCGATCGTATTATCTTCCCATTAGTCCTCGATCGCCGCTCTCGTGAGAAAGTGGGTGTTGCCTTGCATTATGCGCGTATCTTCAAAAGTGAAATCCGCATCGTAGGTGTTTCACGTTCTAAGGAAGAAGCTCAAAAACTCGCCGCTAACTTGAAGCAAACGGTAACATTTATCAATGATGCTGGTGTTAAGTGCGATGGTGAAGTGATCCGCGACGAAGGTAAGTCTGTTGCTGATGCCACACTGGAGTATGCCAAGAAGGAGAATGGCGACTTGATCATCATTATGGAGGAAGGTGAATCTTCACTGCTTCGTTTGCGTAGCAGCGACGTTGAGACCATCCTTAACGGTGCAGAAATGCCTGTAATGAGTGTAACTCCAAGCAAGGTGAATTACGAAAGTCAGTTCTCGAACATGTAAGTTCGAAACCATAATAAATGAAAATACCCGACCATTCGTCGGGTATTTTTTTTGATCGAGTTTTCGTTCAACGGATGATGAGCTTTTGTGTGATCAGCACATCATTCGATCGGTATTCCACCATATAAAGGCCCGAGGGCAGCCCCAAAGGTATCTTCAGGCTATTTGTCTCCATTCTTGATCGATGTGAAGTCCGCCCAAATGAATCGATGATCCTTAGCTGACCTCCTTGTATATGTTCTGGTATGGAGATCGTAACTTCGGTTGTTGCTGGGTTAGGATAAAGTTGGATTGCATTCTGACCTTCTTCGAACAACCCAATTCCTGTGACTTCGTAACAAGCTGAAGTGTCTGTGCAAGTACCATTGGTCACCTGAACGGCATACTCGCCATTCAAGGTCGCATTAAAAATCGGTCCGGTTGCACCTGCTATCACTGCGTATCCATTCGAGCAATCCAGCCATTGATAGGTTGTGGGCGCCAATGCTTGTGAAATGAGCTCAGCTCCATTTTGATTGACAGATGTATCTACATTTTCGATCGTCACATTGAAAGTGTACAGACTATCACATCCATCTACCGTTATCAATGAATCGGTGTATGTACCGCTTGAGGTAACGCTATTCCCAGAAATAGGAAGGGTAACAGAGTTGCAACCGGTAAGCGTGTCGAAGTCTTGAAAGAAGCTATTCGTAATGGCACTTGATCCTTGTATCCAATTCGACCCAGTTCCTGCCAGCGAGAAGTTGTTCAGTGTCCCGTTGCCATTGCCGAATTCATCAAATGCTGTAAACACATTCACATTGTTTCCTCCCGGGGTACCTTGATTGAAGCGATAGTAGAGAGTGAGGTTGGCATCTGGTTGACAATATTCTTTGTTAGCGTGGTTGGCGATCTCTGTTGCTGTCAAGACCTTGCTCCACATTCTAACCTCGTCGATATCGCCATTGAATGGCCGGTTCAGATCGAGACGGTTTCCAACCAAGACACCCGTTCCGGTCGCTGTATTGATGCCGGTCAGTGTGCCTTGCGTCTCCAAAACTCCATCGATGTATAATTTGATGTTGTTAGAACTCGCATTCGGATCGTATGTTGCGGCAACGTGGTGCCAAAGTCCATCGTTAACCGCAGTAGTGCCGCTAACACCTGAACCACCGATCTCTAGTCGTACTGAATTGCTCCAAAGGAGGTTAAGGGTAAATCGCTGTGAGATGGAGAATGTCCCGTAATCAACAATAACATTCTGAACGCCTCCATTGCTTGGGTTGCAATTCGCGGTGGTCCTGATCCAAGCCTCAACACTCCTCGGGGCATTGCCTGAAACCCCTATGTAGGTCGAAGAAACGTAGTCATCGGTTCCGTCAAAATTCAACGCATTGTTCTGTGCACTTGCCGCAAGGGAAGCGATGAATAGTAAAAAGATCAGTGCAGGCCTTAAGAGAAGGTGGGTTGAATTCTTCACAGTCTGTTCGATTTTACAATTTGTGTTTCAATATAAAAAAAGGACGAGCACAGGCCCGTCCTTTTAATGAAAGAAGCTCATAAACTTATTCAGATTCTTCGATGTCTTCGGTGAGTCCCTTGACCGACTTCGTGAAGTACATGAGTACACCAAGGGCGATGAAGAGGATGATCGACCCGATCAACAGCGCAATATCTTCCAATTGCATCACGGCGAATAGGAATCCATAGGTAATAGTGAGTGTTCCAGACAATGCGATGGTAGGCTTATTCTTCTTGTAGATACCGGCAGCGTACCAAGTGATCAGACCGGTTGTCATTATTCCGGCGATAACGTAGGCTCCAGTAAAACCGATACGCTCCGAAAAGGCCACCAGTAGTACGTAGAAGAGAACTAGTCCAGCTCCCACCATAAGGTATTGAACACTGTGTACCCTCAGTTTGGTCACGAGTTGGATAAGCAAGAAAACCACGAAGGTCAGAGCGATGATCAAAACCCCATACTTAGCAGAACGAAGGCTCATTGCATAATTATCTACAGGCTGCATGAGTTCTATTCCCAAGTAATTGTAGATGATCGCATCGTGATAGTCCATCATTTGACGAGCATAGCCACGATTCATTTCCAATACCTCCCACGAGGCTCGCGAATGATCTTGCTCCGTCAAGGGTGTCTCGCTAGTAATGTAATCTCCGATGGATTTAGGATGACTCCAGTCTGACTCGATCGTTGCGCTTGTTTCAGAGCCGATTGGCAAGAGTGAGAGTCGGTTTGTACCATTCAGAGCGATTGTGCCAGCGAAGTTCAATGTTCGCGCCTCACCGATCTCGAAGGATGACGATAAGGCCTCGCCGCCGATGAATTGTCCTTCACGTCTGGATACAAAGTCCAGTTCCCGACCATTCATTTTCACCCTTGGGTTGGCACGAAGTCCTTTCTCATCCGTTACATGGATGATCACTCGAGCCTTATCCCATAGGATCTTGGCGTTCTCATCGATCAAGCCTTCCCCTGCATCGGATAGGTCGATCGTTCCTTTGAATTGAATGTCTGACCTGTAAAGCGGAACGGTGTAGATCCCGCGTTTCCGCTCCTCAACATTGAGCTTGGCATCGTATTCTAATTGGGTAGGTAGAATGACGAGATTTCTTTTTTGGATCTGGAGTTCATCGCCATTCATCACCGGTATTTCAACAGGTAATAAGATGCTCGGAGCTGATACGATCTGCGAGCCACCCCATTTGCTACTTACTTCTGAAATGGCTTCGTTGGATCTTGATTCGCGTTCTCGAATGAGGTCTGTTACCATCGATAGTGGGATGAGAAGGATAAGGATTAAGAATCCCATGAAGATGAGTCGCGCTGTGATGGAATCGCGCATCCAAGCAGTGAAGCTGCTTACAGTTGAGTTTGACATAGGTAAGTATATTGAGTGAAAATCCTTAACGTGCTTTTTTAGCCTTCTGATATTCGAATTGTATCTTTAACGCTTAATTGACGTAGATCTTTGTACGATGTTACTCTCAAGATTTACAGGCGATTAGATTTAAATTCCCGCCGCAAGACAAGTCCCATGAAAACATTAGCCATCATTCCTGCCAGATATGGATCAACGCGATTTCCTGGAAAACCTTTGGTTGACCTGGCGGGTAAATCGATGATCCGAAGAGTGTACGAAAAGGCTTCGATGGGTGCGGACGAGGTACTTGTGGCTACCGATGATGAGCGGATCATTGAGGAAGTGAAGAGCTTTGGCGGTAAGGTAGTGATGACCTCTAATCATCACAGCACGGGGACGAATCGCTGTTTGGAGGCGTATCAAGTTTGGAAGAAAGAGACTTCCTCCGATGTGGACGTCATCCTCAACGTTCAAGGGGATGAGCCGATGTTAGACCCCAATAGTTTGAAGAACCTCATTCAACCTTTCAGTAACGCAGAATGCGAGCTAGCTACGCTTGTACGGCCCGTCCGTGATTCTGAGTCGCTAAGGAACCCAAACAACGTTTTTGTGGTTCTCGACCAGAACAGGAAGGCCCTCTATTTCAGTCGGCATCCCATCCCGTATGTTCGCGGCTACGAAATGCAAGATTGGTTGAAGAAAGCAGACTTTTTCCAGCATATTGGTCTTTATGCATTCCGACCTGATGCGCTGAGGAAGTTCGCAAGTATGTCGATGGGAGACCTCGAAAAAGCAGAGTCACTTGAGCAATTGAGATGGCTAGAAAGTGGTCAACAGATCTTTTGCGCACTGGCGAATGAAACATCTCTAAGTGTAGATACGCCCGAAGACGCAGATGCGGTTCGGGCGTTGTTAGATCAGTTGTAAGGGGAGAAGCGCTTAAAGACCAAAGGCCTTCTTGATATCGTCTACACGGTCTTCTTTCTCCCATGTAAATAGTTCCACTTCCAATTCTTTCACTTCAGGGCCACCACCATCAGGACGCTCAAAGCGCTTTGTAATGACCTGTGGTTTCCTTCCCATGTGTCCATAGGCCGCAGTTTCACTGTAGATCGGATTACGCAGCTTTAGGTTCTTTTCGATCAAACCTGGGCGAAGGTCAAATAGCTCACGTACTTTCTGAGCGATCTGACCATCGGTGAGATCCACTTTGGATGTACCATATGTGTCAACAAACACTCCGGTTGGTTCAACCACACCAATAGCGTAGGATACTTGAACGAGCATTTGATCGGCCACTCCGGCGGCAACCATGTTCTTTGCAATGTGACGTGCTGCATAAGCTGCAGAACGATCGACCTTGGATGGATCCTTTCCAGAGAAAGCACCACCTCCGTGAGCTCCTTTGCCTCCGTAAGTATCAACAATGATCTTTCTTCCTGTTAGACCAGCATCACCGTGCGGTCCACCGATCACGAATTTACCTGTAGGATTGATGTGGAACTGGATATCATCATTGAAAAGCGCTTGGATGTGTGGAGCTAACTGAGCTTTCACACGTGGAATGAGCACTTCCTTGATTCCTTTAACGATATCAGCCTGACTCACATCATCGTCGTGTTGAGTACTCACCACAATGGTTACAATGCGTTGAGGCTGATGATCATCACTGTATTCTAGTGTTACCTGAGCCTTGGCGTCGGGACGTAACCAAGTGAGGTCCTTATTCTCACGACGAAGTGCCGCGAGTTCGCGTAGAAGTCGGTGGGAGAGATCCAAAGCCAAAGGCATGTAATTCTCCGTTTCATTCGTGGCATATCCGAACATCATGCCCTGATCGCCAGCACCTTGCTCCTCGAGTGATCCACGGTCAACGCCTTGGTTTATGTCGCCAGACTGTTCGTGAAGTGCTGAAAGAACGCCACAACTATTGGCTTCGAACATGTATTCGCTCTTGGTGTAACCGATATTGGTGATGACCTCACGTACTACCTTTTGAACATCGATGTAGGTTTCACTTTTGATCTCTCCGGCCAAGACAACCTGACCTGTAGTAACCATGGTTTCGCAGGCTACTTTCGAGTGAGCGTCGAATGCCAAGAAATTATCCAAAATTGCGTCACTGATCTGGTCGGCAATCTTGTCTGGGTGACCTTCTGATACGGATTCTGATGTAAAGAGATAACTCATGTTCCTCAAGCAGTTTGTATTGTTACTCTAAGACGGGTGAGATTTGAGATGCTGCCGAGGCCACGAATGGCGCTGCTTTAGCATTTTTTAATGTGGTTGCAATCAGTCAAATCTCTCCACGTGGACAGCAAATGTAAGTTATCAATGCAAATTCTCCCAGCGGAAAATGGAAAATCGGACTCCGACTTAATAACCTGTTAGTTCCTGGTATTTAGCCGCTGCCTCACGAGCCTTACCTGGCTGACCTAATCGATTGTAGATGGTAGCCAAGGTATTGTAGAGTACGGCTTCTTCAGGACGTAGTAAAGAAGCTCTCTCCATTAGTGGAAGTGCATTGTTCAAGTAACCTTTTGCCTTTTCTGTTAATTCAGTTTCTCTCTCAGCGTATTGATCTTGAGGAAGTTCGTTGAGTAAAGCGTAGGTGTCGGCCGCTTTGTTGTAGTAATAAACGCCTAGGTTATACACGGCGTCAAAGTAGTCCGGGTCTACTTCGATAGCGGTGCGATAGGCCTCAAGCGCAGCTTCTTCATCGCCCAATTCCTCATTCAAGAAACCCAGATTGAAGTAGAGGTTTGCATTTCCTGGCTCATTGGCTATGAGTGCTTCTAACTCAGATTTAGCTTCCTCAATTCCTTCCGTTTCTATCATGATGTTCACCATCTGCTTGCGAAGCTCCATATCGGAAGGAATGGCCTCCACCGCTTTTCTAGCCCAGGTGAGCGCTGTAGCCTTGTCTTCTCGTATTGTTTTATGTGCATAGATGATGGACTGATAGATCGCAGAATTCGTAGATCCTAGTTCAGCCATCTTTTCAAAGTTGACCCTAACGCACTCCCAATCTTCCAACGATTGGCAAACCACTCCAAGATACAAATAGGCAATGGTGTCGGCCGGTAGCGCCAAAGATGCTTTTTCAAACTCCGCTTTTGCTGTTACTAGGTCGTTCGTTTGATAGGCCGTTGCACCTCTATTCAGAAAACCACCATGAAGGTTAGTGAGATTGATATCTGACAAGGTGTAGTAGTTTGAGCCGGCGCCATCGATTTGCTTTGCCTTATTAAATCCGGTAATGGATTTTCTGTAGGCCTGACCATCCAACGAAGAGACAGTAGGGTCTTCTGAAAGACTGATTTCACTATATACGCGCCCATACACATACCATGTCCTCGCTTGCTGGGCTAACTGCTCATCTTCAATGGCCGCGTCAATCTCTCTTTTGGCCTGGCTAAATTGATCTTGCTCCAAGAAATGACTCGCTTTGTTGACGCTGGACGTTTGCGCTAAGGTTGATAGGGAGAGGAACAAAAGAGTAGACGCAATGACGAATCGCATTTCTAGAGTGGATTGATTAGGTAAGTCCCTAAGATACATAGGTGGTGACATTGAAGCAAATCAACTTTAGCGCTGGCTGCCAATATTTTTGGATAGTAGCTTGATTTCTTCCTTTATGTTCCCTTACATTTGAAACTCGTTCTACGAAATATTGACTTATCCAGAAAGGTGGAGGGACATGGCCCTTTGATACCTTAGCAACCTGGTCTCTTGACTAAGGTGCTAATTCCTGATCCGTCGTTTGGCGGATAAAGATGAGTGAGTGGAGACTTCCTTAGATCATTTTAGATGAAGTTCTCTCCTGACACATCAGGGGAGCAATTCCTCATGCCATAATTGGATCGGTCATTTTATGAGATCAACGTAGATGAATGAATGACTGAAAGATGAGTTTGAACGACCAGATAAGACAAATAGCCAAGGAGCGCATCCTCGTTTTGGATGGCGCCATGGGCACAATGATCCAGCAGCATAAGCTTGATGAAGCAGCCTATCGCGGGTCTCAATATAAAGATCATGGCCAGCCGTTGCAGGGAAACAACGATCTGCTGTCCATTACCCAATCCGGGATCATAGCCGATATCCATAAGGCCTATTTTGAGGCGGGTGCCGATATAACGGAGACAAACACCTTCAATGCAAATCGAATTTCTCAAGCCGATTACGGACTTGAGTCGGAAGTCAGAAGGATCAATATTGAATCTGCTCGCATCGCCAAGCAGGTTGCTCAAGAGTATTCCACTCCAGAGAAACCGCGCTTCGTTGTTGGTTCCGTCGGTCCCACCAATCGCACGGCTTCACTATCCCCTGATGTGAACGACCCAGGCTTTAGGGCGGTCGCTTTTGATGAATTGGTAGAGGTTTACAGTGAACAAGTGGATGCGCTCTTAGAAGGAGGTGTTGATGTATTGATGGTTGAAACGGTGTTCGATACACTTAACGCCAAGGCAGCCCTATTCGCGATTCAGGAGGTATTCGATAAACGTGGTACCGAGGTGCCTATTATGGTATCCGGCACTATTACCGATGCTTCGGGAAGAACGTTGAGCGGTCAAACTGCAGAGGCCTTTTTGATCAGTTTAGAACATGTACCACTTCTCTCGATTGGTCTCAATTGCGCTTTGGGAGCCGATCAACTCAGGCCATATGTTCAAACATTATCCGAGAAAGCTCCCTTTCTTACTAGCGCTCACCCGAACGCCGGATTGCCAAATGCATTTGGAGATTACGATCAAACACCAGAACAAATGGGGCAGCAGATCGAGGAATTCCTGGAGCGAAATGCGGTGAATATAATAGGCGGCTGCTGTGGTACAACGCCAGAGCACATTGCGGAGATAGCCCGGAGAGCTGCCGCGCATCAGCCGAGGGCAGTAGTAGAAATATCGAAAGCTTGATCATGACAGAGCTACGTTTATCAGGTTTAGATCCGCTTATCATTACGGGCGACTCCAACTTTGTGAATGTTGGGGAGAGGACCAACGTAACGGGTTCCCGTAAATTCTTGCGGCTTATTCGTGAGGAGAAATTCGATGAGGCGATCGAGGTGGCTCGTGATCAAGTGGAAGGTGGCGCTCAGATCCTCGATGTGAACATGGATGAAGGGATGATTGATGGGGTAGAGACCATGACGACCTTCCTCAATCTATTGGCGGCTGAGCCAGATATCTCTCGCATTCCAGTCATGGTGGATTCTTCGAAATGGGAGATCATCGTCGCAGGATTGAAGTGCATCCAAGGCAAAGCTATCGTCAATAGCATAAGCTTGAAGGGCGGAGAGGATGAATTCATTCGTCAGGCTAGATTCATAAAGAGAATGGGGGCCGCCGTTGTGATCATGGCCTTTGATGAGCACGGACAAGCGGATACCCTTGATAGAAGGATAGAGATCTGTGGCAGGGCCTATAAGATATTGACCGAAACCGTTGGGTTCAATCCGCAGGATATCATCTTCGACCCCAACATATTTCCGGTGGCTACGGGAATGGAAGAACACAGGCGGAATGCGCTTGATTTCTTTGAGGCTACGAAGTGGATCAAGGAGAACTTGCCTGGTGCAAAGGTGAGCGGCGGCGTAAGCAATGTGAGCTTCAGTTTTAGGGGAAATGATGGTGTTCGTGAGGCCATTCATGCGTGTTTCTTGTACCATGGGATCAAGTATGGAATGGACATGGGAATCGTAAACCCCTTGCAGCTGATCGTTTACGAGGAGATCGATCCAATACTTAAGAAGCACGTGGAAGATGTGCTTTTTGATGTTGATGCTGAAGCAGGAGAGAGGTTACTCGAATTCGCTCAGTCTGTTCACTCAGAACGCAAGAAGAATGAGAGGGACCTCACCTGGAGAGAGAGTCCGGTTGATAAACGAGTGGAACACGCACTGGTCAATGGCATAGCTGAATTCATTGAAACAGATACGAAGGAAGCACTGCATTTACTCGGATCACCACTGCAAGTGATTGAAGGTCCGCTGATGGACGGAATGAATGTAGTAGGCGACCTCTTCGGTTCAGGCAAGATGTTCCTGCCTCAAGTAGTGAAGAGCGCTCGAGTGATGAAACGTGCTGTTGCTTGGTTAGAACCTTACCTGCTTGAAAGCATGAAGGCCGACCCAAGTAAGCGTCAGCAAAAGCCCAAGATCCTTCTGGCAACGGTAAAGGGAGATGTTCACGATATCGGAAAGAATATCGTGAGTGTAGTGCTTCAATGCAATGGTTTTGAAGTAGTTGACCTTGGTGTGATGGTGCCTCCAGAGAAGATCCTCACTACGGCGCTGGACGAAAAAGTGGATATCATAGGTCTGAGTGGATTGATCACTCCATCATTGGATGAGATGGTTTTCTTGGCCAAGGAGATGGAAGCTAGGGGATTAGACCTTCCCTTGTTGATAGGTGGAGCTACTACTTCTCGTGCCCACACTGCGGTGAAGATCGCTCCGATGTATAGTGGTCCTGTTATCCACGTAAACGACGCATCCCGCAGTGTGCCAACCGCTCAGAAGCTGCTCGGAAATGGAGCGGAAGAGTATCACGGCGCAATCAAGGAGGAGTATTTGAAGTTGGCCGATCAGTACAGTAAAAGACAACAGAAAAAGCCACTACTATCGCTGAAGGATGCTCGATTAAGAGCTCCTAAGTACGACCCATCTGGAAAGGCTTCGGCACCTAAGAAACTCGGTTTATATGCATTGACCACAGATGTGAGAACGCTTAGGAGTTACATCGATTGGACGCCTTTCTTCCAAACCTGGGACCTTCACGGAAAGTTTCCGAGGATTTTAGAAGATGAAGTTGTAGGCCAACAAGCAACTCAGTTGTACACAGATGCCGTTCAAATGCTCGATCGCATGGAACGAGAACGATGGTCTGAACCCAAAGGTGTTTATGGTTTGTTTAAAGCTAGAAGGGTAGGCGATGACATTGAGGTGCGACATGACAACAATTCGTATACATTCATCACCCTTCGACAACAAAACGACAAGGCTAAGAATGTTCCTATTTACGCATTAGCTGACTTTGTGGATACAGAATCGGATCACATTGGGGCCTTTGCCGTAACGGCTGGTGTGGAACTGACACAGATAGCAGATAAATGGTTGAATGAAGGTGATGACTATAACTCTATCATGCTCAAGGCATTGGCTGATAGATTAGCTGAGGCCTTTGCAGAGTATTTACACCAGAGAGTTAGGGTAGACCATTGGGGATATGCCAAGGATGAAAAGCTAGATAATGCGGCATTGATCGCTGAAAAATATCGAGGAATACGCCCTGCTCCGGGTTATCCTGCTTGTCCAGATCATCTTGAAAAGGACACCCTATTTGAGCTACTACAAGTGTCAGAGAACACGGGCATTACGCTTACCGAACAGCGGGCTATGTTCCCAGCTGCCTCCGTGTGTGGCTATTACTTTGGTCATCGTGATGCAAAGTATTTTGGATTGGGAAAAATCACGAAAGAACAAGTGGACGATTACGCACAGCGCAAGGGAATCTCGATAGAGGATGCAGAGCGATGGTTGAGTCCAAATTTGAATTATTGAGAATTAGAATATGCGCGTAGACAAGCACATTGCCAAGGCAAAAGAGAAGAAGGAAACACTCTTCACCTTTGAAATACTTCCTCCACTTAAAGGACAAACGATACATGATATCTATGAGAATATCGATCCTCTCATGGAATTCAAGCCGCCTTTCATCAATGTTACTTACCACAGAGAACAGGTGGTGTACAAACGTTTGAGCAATGGTTTACTCGAGCAAAAGGTGGTTAGAAAACGACCAGGAACGGTGGGTATCTGTGCTGCCTTAATGAATCGATATCAAGTTGACCCTGTGCCACATCTATTGTGTGGTGGATTTAGCAAAGAGGATACCGAAAATGCGTTGATCGACCTCAACTTCCTAGGAGTGGAGAATGTCTTGGCCTTAAGAGGAGACTCCATGCAAGATCAGGTGTATTTTGTTCCGGAGGCCGATGGTCATACCTACGCATCTGAACTTGTTGAACAGATCGTAAAACTGAATAAAGGCGAGTACCTCGATGAGGAATTGGCCAATAATTCCGCTACTAACTTTAGCATTGGCGTGGCTGGTTATCCCGAGAAACACTTTGAAGCGCCAAGCTTGAACGTGGATATCACGAACTTGAAAAGAAAGGTGAAGGCAGGGGCCAATTACATCACAACCCAGCTCTTCTTCGACAATAAGAAGTTCTTCGAATTTGAAGAAAAGTGCAGGGAAGCGGGCATCGATGTGCCTATCATTCCAGGTCTCAAACCCATTGCCACTAAAAAGCATCTGAGCATGCTACCTCATCGTTTTCATGTAGACCTACCCGATGAGCTCGCTCTGTCGGTTATGAAGGCCAAAGACAATAAAGAAGTAAGGCAAATAGGGGTGGAGTGGGCCATTCAACAAGCTCGGGAACTGAAGGCAGCAGGAATACCAGTGATCCACTTCTATTCGATGGGCAAGAGCGACAATATCTACAAGATCGCAAAGGAGCTTTTTTAGGGGTTACCAGTCTCAAGGTCTAAAACCTGACAACCAAAATCAGGACGGGTCAGCGGGTTACTTTCTCCCTTTCCACCTCTCTTGCTCCATACCCTCACTTTGAGTATTTTAACCCTGACCAAAACAACCTATGATGTCGGACAAGGTTCCATGCTCGTCTTGCGGCACTTCTGTTGCCTTTAGTGAAGAGAATATCTACTGCCCGCATTGCGGACAACGCCAATTCAAGGAACGCTTCAAGATCCCGGCGATCTTTAAGGAGATGGTTTCCGTCTTCTTCAACCTCGAGCGTGGTCTATTGCCTACTACGGTCAAATTGACCACAGCGCCAGGCGAAGTCGTAAAGGGATATTGAGATGGAGCTACCCGGAAGTTTTATAACCCACTGCGATATGCCTTTGTCATGGTGACGATCAGTACATTGATCACCCTAGGTTCTGGGGTGTACGACCAACAAATGGTAGAAGTCACCCAATCCAGCGAAGGATTTTTCAACCCACAACTCGATCCGAGCCTTTCAGAAGAAGAGCGGCAGATCCAGCAGGATTGGAATAATAAGGTACAGGAGAATACAAAGAAGTATCTCAACGTCATCTCTTTGTTGGGAATTCCCTTCGGGGCATTGTCGCTCCGGCTTTTGTTCGTAGATCGAAAGAGATATTACGGCGAACATATCATTGCGGCATGCTACTACATTGGACATACTTCCCTTTTGGGCATACCATTGATCTTGTTGGTGCTATTCGGTGTTTTGGGTCCCATTGAAAACTCCATTATCGCACTCTTAGTGAACTTTATCTATGGCATTTGGATGATCAAGAAGATATACGATGTGAGTTGGTTGCGTTCGATTATCTCCGGACCTTTATCTGCCATCATCACCTTTATAGCCGTTATGATCGTGTCGTTTATCGTTGGTACGGTCAGTTATCTAATCAGCAATGTATGGACGTAGCAACCGACCTCGTGGTGTTTTCTTGGGATGGGTCCGAATGGAAGATCTTACTGATCAAAAGGGCATATCCACCGTTTGAAGGAAAATGGGCCTTGCCAGGAGGTTTTGTGGAACGTGATGAAGACTTGGCAGAAGCGGCGATCAGAGAGCTACAAGAAGAAACAGGCGTACATCTAAAGAATTTGTTTCAAGTGGGTGCATTTGGGAAACCAGATAGAGACCCTAGAAAGCGCGTCATCAGCATAACGTATTGCGCTATTTTACACGAGATGTTCCCAACTGAAGCAGGGGATGACGCCGCTGAATCTGTTTGGTTCAGTCTAGATGAGCTGCCAGACCTTGCCTTCGATCACGACAATCTACTCAGGATCGCTTTGCAGAAAATCCAGGATCACTATCGACTAAAGAAGCATCTTCCCGCAAGTGGAGCACTTGAGAGTAAAGCGATACACACCTTTATGGCAACCGTGTTGAGCTAGGCTTCTGGACTCAGGCTAGAGCGCTTATTCAAACTGATGTAACCGGCATAGCCTAAAGCACCAACCTGACTGAGCAAACCGATGACCATCAGAATGTTGGAACCGGCTATTTCTAAGAATCGCATACAAGCGCCCAGGATAATTTCACCTGTTCCCGAAAGGGTGAGAAGAAGTAATAGGCGGTAAGGACGCTTCATGAGATCACTGTTTTATTATTCTGTCGGTAAAGATCGATTCGTCTTCCATCATGATATCCAGGATGTAAACCCCAGAGGATAAAGGAGCTAAATCGAATTGAAGATAGTGCTTTCCAGCGTTAATTGCACGTTCATCAACAGTTTCTACTGGTCTTCCATTCACATCACTGATTAGAACCGTGATCGTACCCGCCTTGGCAGCCTCGAATACAACTCCAAATTGACCCGATGATGGGTTGGGGTAGATCATGTTCTCATTGGGAATGTCGAATGGCACTATGTAATTCTCCGTGTAAACACATCCTCTGTCATCTGTGACCATTACATCCACTGTATCACCACCACATGCCGTAAAGGTTTCCGTTCCTTCGGTGCCGTTCCAAACATAGGTGTAAGGAGGCACCCCGCCACTCGGAATGATCTCGAGTCCTTGTTCACACTGACTATTTGAAGCGGTATGTTCTATATCAACGGCAAGTGCCGATGAATCAGGTGATGTTAACTCGGCGAAATATGCCGTATTACTACGTGTATCGGTTCCAAAGAATCCAGCGATGTAAACTTTACCGGGTTCAGGATAATAATTTTGAATTCCGAAGTAATCACCCCAACGATCTCCACCGGTGAGTCGCTGCACATAGTTCTCTCCAGGATGAACCTCCAGCACATCACTATAATCTCCGTCGTTGCTCATGTACACAGCACTTACTCCGGCAAAGTCGGATGGAGATGTGTGATTAAAGCCAATGATCAGCTCTTCATCACACTCTTCATTTCCAGTCCACGCCAAGTTCGGATATCCAAAGTCCTTAATTGGATCGCTGATAAGATTTGCCGTGATAAATGAACTCTGTGAACCCGGGTTGTGCAAAGTGCCGTGATAGACCGCTGCTCTTTGAGTTGTAAAATTCCTTGTCGTAGAAACGAACTCGATGTTGCCATCCGGCATGCGGATCGCCCCTAAGACACGCGCATCATTGGTCTGTAGTCCATCTGTTGGGTCATTCGGATCTGTGTCTGCCTGTCGTCCATTTGGTGGCACGCCGTAAGGTGTATCTGATTGACGCACTCGAATGCGAAGATCCTCCGGCCCCGTAAGATCTGAATGAAGGGAGAGCACAAAAATGCTATCATTCTGAATGTCGAAGTTACGGTTCGAAAGGAAGTAGGCGGTGTCGATCTTTCCGTTGTAACCCTTCACACAATGCAAATTCCTGATGTACCGATTTCCGAATCGGATATCGTGATACAACCGGTTAGGCATGCTCGTATCTCCACTAAAACCTGCCTTTTTATCGAGTTGCCAGATGATCGAGCCATCAAAACCTACCTGCCATGACACATTTGGAATGATGAGGTTCGCCGTAATGAAGAGATGATCATCCGTTATATTCATTGCCGGGAAGTCCGTCCAACGGTCGTTGTTCAAAGGGTTGCCTGGCAAGATGTAAACGAACCACGGATCATTTGGATCATTGGTAGAGGAGAAGCAAACCGCGATCTTGCTAGTTTGCGGCGTATTGTTCTTGAGGAAAACAAGAATGAACCTATCGGCATCTTGATCATACATCAATTTAGGATCGAATCCACGATCGTTGCCTGCATCCGGACCTACTTGATCAAGGCTCACATAACTATTTACGATGTGAAGGGTGTCATTGTTAAGGTCGTAGGCCCACAACAAGGAGTTTACACCACCGAGTAGGATGTTATCATTGTTGATGGCCAGTGTGTTGTCATTCGGAATGCCCGCATACAATCTAGTTTCAAGCCCAATAGATGGGTAAACTCTGTACATATCCGACGACCAACCTTTCACTGGTTGAGGTGCAATGCGTTTTTGCGATGTGAAGGGATCTTGACCAACCTCCTGAAAAAGCGCGTCCGCCTCCACTTTGATGGCATTCAGCTGACTTCTCCAATGCATAGCGTCTGGGGCCTCAAGTGAAGTGATCTGAGGATTGAAGCCTGGCTCAATATCCCGAGGTACAAAATCAGCCTGTCGTTGGATATCGAATTGGGAGGATTGCACCGACACCTGAGCGAAGAGTGGAAGTGCAAGTGTGAATGCGAATAGCGTCGCGTAAAGTTTCTTCATCTATCTGAACCTTAAGTCTCAAATATAAGAAATGAACCTCACGATCATCCAATGATCGAATAAACCATCCAACCTATCTTACGGAACCTTCTTAGTTGGTTGGGTCTTTCCAAACTCCACCTATGATTCTTACATTTTGTCCTTATTACCTATACCTCTTATCGTGCTAAAAAAACTCTTGCTCTTTGTTGTTTTTCCCCTGTGCGCTTGGGGTCAGAATGATTCTCTCTCCTTGACCGTTCCGTTTAGCGTTGATTCAACTCATCTAACGGCCTGGAATGGAGAGGAGTATGTTCCCTTTTTTATCAAAGGTATCAACCTTGGAGTAAGTGTTCCAGGTACTTTTCCCGGCGAACTTGCGGCCTTTGAGGCTGATTACTAACGTTGGTTTGAATTGATCCATGAAGCCGGGTTCCATGTTGTTCGTCTCTAAACACTTCACTATCCACGTTTTTACGATCAGCTAGCCAAGTACAATTCAGAGCATCCCAATTCACCATTGTACTTCATTCAAGGGGTTTGGTTAGAGGAAGAGATTCCCAATTACGACCACGATCTGTTCACATTGACATCCTCATTTCACGATGAAATGTTGGCCAATGTTCGAAGTGTACACGGAGATACAACGATCCCACCGCTGGAATTCGATTGGAGGTTCGTTGGAACCAAGAAACACATCTGGCACCTGATCGCATTTCGTGGGAAACGTATTTTATTGTAGATCAAGTGTCTGAAGTGAAGAAGAAGAGCTATTTCATTATGAAGTAAGGCCTTCCTCAGCTGCCGGATTTTACGTTGACCCGCCTCGATCACTATTCGATAACGGAACCATTGGTCGTGGATGCTTCAAAAGGTGTGTTGTCTAACGATGAACAGCTGAGCTCTGGAGAAATGAAGGCATTTTTGAACCGGGCTCCAAGCCAGGGATTCATTCAAATGGCCAGTGATGGTGGTTTTAGCTACCAGCCGCGCCCTGGTTTTATAGGGATGGACACCATTACATATACGGTCTGGTCGAATGGAACGGAAAGCGTGGAAACTACTGTACTTCTTGAGGTGGTTCAGCCGTCGAAAGAAACAGCCTTGTCCATAGGTCCAGTGCCTACCGATGATCGCATAAACGTTCGATCAGAATTGTCGATCGACCAACTGGACGTGCTCGACATGGAAGGCCGTTTAGTGCAAAGTCTATCTCCAAACTCTCGCAACTTCGATATCGATCTAGGGTCACTATCTGCCGGATCCTATGTGCTTCGGTTTGGAGTAGGGCAGGACCAATGGGTTAGAAAGGTGATCGTTTACTGATCTACCTTATGCTTGAATCACTCCCGGATTGTATTTCTTTTCGATCGGAGCGTGGTTTGCCGCTTCAATACCCATACTGATCACCTTTCGAGTGTCCAATGGATCGATGATTGCATCCACCCATAAGCGAGAGGCAGCGTAGTATGGCGACATTTGCTCTTCGTATCTCGACTTGATCTTGTTCAGTAACTCTTTTTCCTTCTTCTCAGTGAAGTCTTCGCTCATGCGCGACTTCTCGATGGATAGTAGAACCTTTGCGGCCTGATCGCCTCCCATAACGGCGAGCTTTGCATTTGGCCAAGCTACGATCAATCGAGGGTCATAGGCCTTGCCGTTCATAGCATAATTCCCTGCGCCAAAGCTATTCCCAATGATGACGGTGAATTTAGGCACAACGCTATTGGCCACGGTGTTAACCATCTTAGCACCATCCTTGATAATTCCACCATGTTCGGATCTACTTCCAACCATGAATCCGGTAACATCTTGAAGGAACACCAAAGGGATCTTCTTCTGATTACAGTTGGCAACGAATCGGGAGGCTTTATCGGCGGAATCACTATAGATCACACCACCAAATTGCATTTCTCCTTTCTTGTTCTTGATGATCTCGCGGTTATTGGCAACAATCCCAACGGCCCAACCGTCTATGCGGGCATAGCCAGTAATGATCGTTTGTCCGTATCCCTTTTTATACTCCTCCCAAGAATCGGTATCGATCAATCGTTTAATGATCGCTATGCTCTTGTATGGCTTACCATCCCGTGGAACAAGTCCGTATATCTCCTGCTCATCAAATTCGGGTGCCTTGGATTCGATACGATTGAAGCCGGCTGTCGCTGGGGCTCCAATCTTGTCCATGATGTTGCGGATAGACTTAAGTGCCTCTTTATCATTTGGCATCTTATAATCCGTTACACCACTGATCTCCGTATGCGTAGTGGCTCCGCCTAGAGTTTCATTGTCGACATCTTCACCGATGGCGGCTTTTACTAAGTAGCTACCTGCAAGGAAGATGCTACCTGTTTTATCCACGATCATGGCTTCATCGCTCATGATAGGGAGGTAGGCACCACCTGCCACACAACTTCCCATGATGGCAGAGATCTGGGTGATACCCATACTACTCATTATGGCATTGTTGCGGAAAATCCGACCAAAGTTTTCCTTATCTGGGAAGATCTCATCCTGCATGGGAAGGAACACACCCGCGCTATCTACCAAGTAAACGATAGGTATCTTATTCTCCATGGAGATCTCCTGTGCACGAAGGTTCTTCTTACCGGTGATGGGGAACCAAGCACCCGCTTTGACCGTTGCGTCGTTGGCTACTACGATAGTCATTCGGCCTTTGACATAACCAAGGACAACAACAACGCCGCCACTAGGGCACCCGCCGTATTCCTCGTACATACCTTCCCCAGCAAAGGCCCCGATCTCGATCTGTGGTTTCTTAGGGTCTAGAAGGGTTGCAATACGCTCTCTAGCAGTTAGTTTGCCTTGGTCGTGCTGCTTTTGAATGCGCTTATCTCCACCACCTTTTGAAACGCGCTTCCATCTCTGGTGCATTTCAGATAGCAAAAGCTTTAACGCGTCTTCGTTTTTGTTGAATTCTAGATCCACGTGAATATACTTTGATCGGTTAAGACTTCTTTTCTATCGGCACTTCTCTAGTGTCCAAGTTGCACCGAGTTCATACAATCCTCTTTCACGAGCTGTATTGGTCATCAACAAGGTAAACACATTCTTGTTTTCCTCTGAGGCTACGAATACGAGTTCAGGATAACCATCACCATTGATATCTCCAAACCAGTACATCTCTGGCATTCCGCACTCTCCTAATGAAGGGAAGAGGCTGGTGATGTCCTGAATGATCTCATCCCTCGGTCCTTGAGTGTTGATCTTCAGGGCGTAACCTTCAATATCCGGACAAGCTCCCACCTCGATTACGCGTCCTGTTGCTGATACGAATACGTTCGCCGCACTAGGTCGATTGTTGTAGGCAAAGGCCATCAACTGTTGTCCAGGAAAGAGTTTGCCATCACTTACCGAAAAACGGTCTGCGTTGAGTTGATAGTTCTTTGTAGTATCGATGGACCTATTGATACCGAACATGAAGTAACTCACAGCCTCTCTGTCATTTCGGATATCGAACTCCATTCCGTTGCCCAGTTTGGTTTGGGATACGAGTATTTCCAATCGAACTCTCTTGATGTAGAACCCTCCTGAAACTTCATTTGGAAATATGCCATACCAGTTAATGCTTGGGTCAAGCTGACCAATATCCCCACAGAAGTTGAAGGCCTCAGTAGCCATTTGCATTTTCATAGCAGGTGGACCTTGACGCTCGCGTTGAGGAGTTCTTTCCGTCCTTCTTTCTTGAGCCGATTGTTCAACCCTACGAGGTGCCGTTCTAACTCCGCCTGGCATGTTGGCCTCGATCCAGGCGATCACGGAGTCCTGACTACCTTTGGTTGGGAGTTTGTGCAGAAAACCGATCAAGCTATCCATTCTAAGGTCTTTGCCGCGAAGGGCGGATGCTAAACCTCTGATCTGTTGCTGATCGAGCCTTCCAGTAGCAGCGATCGAATCTCTTTCTGTTCTTACCCAAACGAATGTTGGCTCCTCTGGCTTGGTGTCGCGAGGGACGATCTCCGACAAACGAGTTGTATCTGCTTTAAGCGTATCACTTGTTAAAGAGTCCGTTAGAACCGTCAATGAATCCACTGGAGCAATAGAAGGGGTATCGATACGTGTTAGGAAACCATCGAACATGTATCCGATTTTCCCTTTGTAGTTCACCTTTCTCCAATGACCATCGATCTCTTCGA
Organism: Phaeocystidibacter sp.; assembly: GCA_965659725.1. GTDB lineage: Bacteria > Bacteroidota > Bacteroidia > Flavobacteriales > Schleiferiaceae > Phaeocystidibacter. The sequence continues at coordinate 123,017 of CBFHXG010000001.1, forward strand.
AGCGGTCGGTTCCAAATGACTCTTCACATGCTGTAACAATGCTATCGTGCATCACATAGGTGACCACCTCTGTGCCTGCCTTAGGTAGTGAACGCATTTTCATCCCTGATTCTGCAGTGATGAGGTATTCACGTGAGAATGCGCATTCTTCTTGTGCCATGGACGCAAGAGAAAAAGCAACCAATAGTATGGAGAAGATGTGTTTCATTGGATCGCTAATTTAAGAAAGATGCATACGCGCAAGGCTGCTTAGGTCAAGGCTTTTCGGAATAAGGAAATAACTCGTTCTGCTGAAGTAGAGTCTCATGGGCAAGCGGACCTTCGTTCATCAGTAGATCTAGGATACTCAGATGGCCTTGAAACCCATGACGATCCTTAAAGACCTGCCTGTATTCGGCTGATTCCGGCTTTCCTTTGGGTGAGATCCTTTCATCGGGAGAAACAGACTCATCTACAATGATCAGTGATGGCTCAAGAAGCTGCTCAAGTGTCCAGTGCATGGCTTCCTCGAGACGATCAATCAGGAATTCATGCTGACGTGTTACGATATTGGATAGCTCAAATTCTAGTGCTTCGAAGAATGACGCATTGGAGTACGCTGTCTTTATGGCGCGCCACTCTTTTTCAGCCCAGCTATTCCTATGTTCGAGTCGGACTTCCTTGATGGGACCTTTCGAAGCATGAATGATAGGAGCTGATAGATCTTGAACCCCATTAGGGCCAAGGATACGGTATCTATTTACCCAGCTTCCTTTTTGGAAATGGGGAGAGGAAGACCATGAACTCGTGTTGCTAACCCACCATGCCATGTAGGACACAGGCGGAAATAGGGCAGGGTAGAACACTACATCCATTAGGCCGCTTTCTTCTTCTTGTAGTATCGGCTTCCAACGCTGTATAGGACAATACCGATCATCACCGGCCAGAACCAAGGGAAGCGATCTCCTGAACCATTAACGGTGGTGAAGATCCTCTCCGTTCTCAACATATCGAAACCGCTCTCACGATTGTTGATGCTCATCCAAATGAATACAGGCTTACCTACAATGTGTGTCTCAGGCACAAATCCCCAAGCACGACTATCCGCTGAATTGTGACGGTTGTCGCCCATCATCCAGTAATAATTATCAGCAAAGGTGTACGCAGTAACCTCAGCACCATCCATGGTGAACACACCATTTGAGTAAGAGATATCGTGACCTTCGTAATTCTCGATAATATGCTTGTAACGTCGATAGGAATCCGGTGTAAGTTCGATAGTGGCCCCTTTTGCAGGCACCCACGTGGAAGGGAATTGGTCGAACGTCCAGGGAATGTAAGATCCTAGCTCCTCTACGATCTCTCCTTGGTTCGGGAAGAAGGATAGAAGATATTCCCGCTCTGTATGAGAGAGACTATCAACATTCGATACCGCATCAGAATACGGCTCGATACTGGCTAAGCCTGGAATTTGCTTGAATTCTTCGAGTCGATCATCAGGAATGATCACTCTTAACTTTTGATCGGACTGTCCCTTGACGTCAGGAGAGATTTGCAATGCACCGATTGAAGAAACGTCTACGTCTATATTATATCTCTCTTCTAATTGATTTCTGCTAGGCCATTGGCCAGTATTGAATTCAACCCAGTATGAGTGTTGTCTTCTTGCTCGATCAGGTAACTCATTAGGAACACCATTTATGAAGAAGATCCTATCCACCATTTTAATAGAGTCTCCCGGAGTGCCAACACATCGTTTTACATAGTTCTCACGCTTATCAATAGGATCGTGAAATTGATCTGCCGGATAATTGAATACAACGGGGTCGTTTACTTGAACACTGGTAAATCTCGGCAATCGGATATAAGGCAATTCTATCAACTCCGAGTAGCTCTTAACCAACTCATTCTGAGGTGTCCTTGGATCATCCGCAATGATATTATTGTGCAGAAGTGGAATCGTAAATGGTGTCATCGGAAGTCGAATGCCATAGTGCATCTTACTTACGAAGAGGAAATCGCCCACCAATAGTGACTCTTCCATGGAGCCTGTGGGAATGGTATACGACTCAAAAGTTGTAGATCGGATCAGTGTTGCAGCAACAATGGCGAAGAAAATAGCATTCACCGTACTAGGAATATGCTTTTTGATACCCTTATCGTCTCTGGCTACATACGTAAGATCCTGTGTATAGTTCAGATAGCCGATGTACAGACCTCCCGTGAGAACGGCAATAACGCTGTAACTGATCTTCCTATAATTGAAAACATGCAAGAACTCATAGATGATAACGATAGTCATCACATTATTCACAACGGGAATGAAGAAGAGGATGATCCACCATTTAGGTCTACCTGTAATCTTTAGTAAAACCCAGTAATTCAGAAGTGGAACAAAGGCTTCCCAAGGCTTTCTTCCGGCTGCTTGGAAGAATTTCCAGGATATCAAACCGCTGTAGATGGCGGTGCTAATGATGAGGTATAGGTAAATCATGGGAGGTTAACGCGTTTAGTTTAGTCCAAGTACATCTTTCATGGTTTGAATACCAGGATTCTTTACGAGGTACTCAGCTGCCACAACAGCTCCCAGGGCGAACCCCTTTCGGCTCTTGGCAGTGTGTTTTATTTCGATGGTGTCTATTTCTGAGTCGTATGCAATGATGTGTGTGCCGGGAGTAGGGTCCACTCTCTCAGCCTTGATCGGTAGTTCCGTTGCTGAGGCTTCTTCACTGCCTTCCACCAATTTCCAATCGCTGAGGTCCTTCAATTGACGGATCACATCTTCGGCGAGTGTAATGGCTGTGCCGCTGGGTGCATCCAACTTCTGGGTATGATGGATCTCTGTCATGCTTGGACTATATACTTCGTGACCATCCATTAGCTTAGCCAGATTCCTATTGAGTTCGAAGAACAGATTCACACCAAGAGAGAAGTTGGAGGCATACAAGAAACTGCCGTTCCTTTCTCGGCAAAGTTCCTCTACGTCAGACATTTTCTCAAGCCAACCTGTGGTTCCTGACACAACTGGGGTGCCAGACTCTATGCAGGTCTTTATGTTAGAAAAAGCTGTGGACGGAATGGAGAAGTCGATGGCCACATCCGATTGACTTAGGTCGTCGGCAGTAAACCCTTCACGTCCAACGCGAAGAGTGATGTTATGGCCACGGGATTGTGCAACTTCTTCGATGATGCGTCCCATTTTTCCATATCCGAGAATGGCAATATTCATAGCTAGAATCGGATTTGTATCGATGCACCATAGATCGCTCCAAATCGAGGGTCGGTCACGAAATTTGGCTGCCAATCGAGCGAAATATCATCGGTGATATCAAAGTTGTATAAGTGTGCGTCAACGTTCGCATCAAGGATCTGCAGTCCGTAGATGGCTACAGTAATAATGATGCTAAGGTCACGTAAGCGGCGGTATTCGTTTTGGATTGTAAAGAGCTGATTGTTGGTCTAGATATCTACGTACTCATCCGTTTGGTTCGGGTCCAATCGCATATCGATCACCTCACTCCAGAAATTGAGCTGTCTGTTGTTCTCAACGATGAAATACCCCGTTGCGGCGAATCCACCATAGAGGATGGGTACTTTCCACCATTTTCCATTGTAGATCTGTCCAGCGCCCGGAATGGCAACACTGAGCCAAGTAGCGGTGGAGGGAGAGTGACCGGTGTCCTGGGCCACTTTAACTTCTCCGGCTTGAAGAGATTCATCCTGACCAAGCTGGAACAACTCCTTACTTGCTTCAGGGGTAGGGAACTCCTTGATCGTATCATTTTCAGGCTCTACCTGAGCAGCTCCTGTAAATGACAACAGCAGCACTGCGGCCGCTGTTAATATCATGGTTCCAAATGCTTTCACCTCTATTTGTTGATCAATTCGAGAATTCGTTCTAGATCCCTGTCGGAATCAAACTTGATAACGATACTACCCTTGCCTTTCGCATTTCTCTTCAAATCAATATTTGCATTGAAATAGCCAGCTAGTTCTCGTTTGACATCTTGATACTCTTCAGGTAGTTCATCTTTCGATGATGAAGAGAACGTCGAAGGATCTTTGAGTTGTCGTACTCTTTCCTCCACCTGACGAACACTAAGGTCGTTGGCGATAATATCCCGGTAAAGTTTGAGTTGATCGTTTTCATCTTCCACGTTCACAAGCGCTCTAGCGTGACCCATGCTTAACATTCTGTCGCGAATGCCCGCTTGGATCAAGGGAGAAAGCTTGAGAAGACGAAGGTAATTCGTCACTGTCGATCGCTTTTTGCCCACGCGATCGGACATCTGCTCTTGGGTTAGATTGCATTCTTCGATCAAGCGTTTGTAGGAGAGGGCGATTTCGATGGCGTCGAGATCCTGACGTTGGATATTCTCAACAAGTGCCATTTCCAGCATTGCCTGATCGTCTGCAATGCGAATGTAGGCAGGAATGCGAGCTAGACCAGCCTGCTTAGATGCGCGGAAGCGTCTCTCTCCTGAAATGAGTTGATACTCATCGGCCCCAACCTTCCTAACGGTAATAGGCTGTACGATGCCGATCTCACTAATGGAGTTGGCAAGATCTTCTAGCGCTTCTTTGTCGAAGTGCGTACGAGGCTGAAATGGATTAACCTCAATACTATCAATATCGATCTCGGCAATATGGCCTACCAACTCATTGGCACCTTTGTCTTTCGCTGAATTAACGTTCTGATCAGGTTCCTTGAGGAGTGCGGAAAGTCCTTTTCCGAGTGCTTGCTTCTTTTTTGCGGTCATGTTAAGCTTCTGCAGTTGCTTTTTGGGCGCTGCCGTTGCGCGACAGGAATTCGCGGGCTAAATTAAGATAATTCACCGCACCATTGCTAGTTGCGTCGTACATGATAATCGACTCTCCATAGCTAGGGGCTTCGCTCAATCGAACATTTCGCTGAATGATCGTGTCGAAAACCATCTGTTGGAAGTGATTTTTCACCTCTTCAACTACTTGATTTGACAAGCGTAAGCGTTGATCGAACATGGTCAATAGCAACCCCTCGATATCTAGGTCTGGATTGTGCAGCTGCTGAACACTCTTGATGGTATTCAAAAGCTTACCTAATCCTTCCAAGGCAAAGTATTCACACTGAATTGGAACGATGACCGAATTTGCTGCAGTGAGGGCATTGAGCGTGATCAATCCTAGGGAAGGAGCACAGTCGATGATCACAACATCGTACATGGCTTCTATGCCCTTCAATGCCGACTTCAGCATATATTCTCTTCTATCCTTGTCTACCAATTCGATCTCGATAGCAACGAGGTCCAAGTGAGCAGGAACTAAGTCTACATTCGGCGTTTCCGTCTTGAGGATGATATCCTTCACATCCGCTTCGTGCTCGATAGCCTGATACGTACCCAACTGAATATTGTCGGGATCAAAACCCAATGCGGAAGTGGCATTTGCCTGCGGATCCGCATCAATCAACAACACCTTCTTTTCCAATACACCTAGGGCGGCCGCTAGATTGACCGCCGTAGTTGTTTTCCCAACACCACCTTTTTGATTGGCTATTGCAACGATTTTCCCCATTCTCGGTTATATTTCTGAATTTCGCCCTTTTATGTCCGCTTAGGATAAACAAACGAAGGTATATTCGAACATATTTGAAGGTTAAAAGTACAAAAGACATTGTTCAGCGTCGGGTAAGAAAATGCTCACTTGAATGAATTTTATGAACAGTTTATATGATTACAATAATCTGCGGGACTAATCGGCCGAAGAATCAGACAGTTAAGGTTGTTTCATTATACGAATCCCTACTCCTCGAAAGAGGTCAAGATGTGACCATCCTGCAAATGGATGAGTTGCCTGATAATTACTCGGTAAGCGACACCTACGGAAGCAGGTCGAGTGAAGTAGTGGAGATCCTATCGAAGAAGATCATTCCTGCCGATAAATTGGTCTTTATTTCCCCTGAATACAATGGTAGTTATCCGGGTATCTTGAAGACATTCCTCGACGGCATTGAGCCACGTGTTTGGCGGTCGAAGAAGGCAGCCCTAGTGGGGGTAGCCTCAGGCCGAGCGGGAAATCTACGCGGCATGGACCATCTAACGGATGTTCTCCATCATCTCCGCATCGAAGTATTCTCCAACAAAGTGCCCATCTCCAAACTCTACGATCTAATGGACGATAATGAAAAGGTGATCGACGAAGGTACGATAGAGGTTTTGAAGAAACAGGTTGGGGAGTTTTTGGAGTTTTAGGGAAGTTGGCACCAAGGCTTCAGAGCACCAAGGCTCGCTCGCTGAGTTCCTAGATGAGAGGGGTCATAGCGACTAACTCCTGAAACTCAATAAACCCATCAGACTCCTAAAACTTTTCCAAGTCCAACCCGACCGGCTCAAATATCCTCAAAGTCAACATCCGAAAAGGCCTTCACCTTTTCAGCCGTTGGATCGTCTTGGTAGTTCTGTGCCTCATCCGGTTGGAAGTTGGGATCATGGGTCTCCGATATGACTTCTTCACCTTTGCGCTCGATGATGTAATCGGTTACCTCGTCGAGCAGCTCCTTGAACTGAGCAAAATCTTCCTTGTATAAGTAGAGTTTGTGCTTCTTGTAGTGCTCGCTGCCGTCTTCGTTGACATGCTTCTTGCTCTCGGTAATGGTGAGGTAATAATCATCTGCTCGAGTTGCTCGTACATCAAAGAAGTACGTCCGACGTCCCGCTCTCATTACCTTGGAGAATATCTCTTCTTTCCCTTTCATATCGTTGGCACCCGTTTGGGCAGTTTCATTAGGTTGTCATCAAATCTAAAAAAAGATTTTTCAAAACCTAATGGATCCAGGCGCAGCAAGGGTAGAGGGAAAGGTCTATAAGGTCTCTTCCGTCTCACTTTGAAGCTGTTGGTCGTACATTTCTTTATACGAACCTTCTAGCTTCATAAGTTCATCATGCGTTCCCTTCTCAACGATATTGCCTCCATCCAGCACAATGATATGGTCAGCATGTTTCACACTGGAGATCCTATGGGCAATGATCACCGTAGTGCTCTGATTGATCATCTTCTTCAAGCTGTTCAAGATGATGTCCTCTGTTTCTGTATCTACCGCCGATAAACTATCGTCAAAGATCAAGATCCTCGGATCTCGAATAATGGCCCGCGCAATGGAAACCCTCTGCTTTTGTCCGCCAGATAGTGTAATGCCCCTTTCACCCACTCGTGTATTATACCCATTCGGGAAGTCGATGATGTTGTGGTGGACGTGAGCATTCTTCGCAGCTTCATGAATTTGCTCCTCCGTTGCTTCGTCCAGTCCGAATCCAATATTATTACCAATGGTGTCGGAGAACAGGAAACCTTCTTGTGGGACATATCCCAACTGGTCACGAAGTTCGCTCAGGTTGAATGTCTTCAGATCCACTCCGTCTACTTCAACGGTACCTTCCGTAGGGTCGAACAATCGGCCTAATAACATGGCTATGGTTGATTTACCAGAGCCTGTTTTTCCTACAATGGCCAGCGTTTGACCAGCCTCCACGTCGAAACTAACCTTATTCAATGCGCGAATACCGCTATCGGGATAAACGAAGCTTACATCCTTAAAGCTGATAGCACCCTTGAGTCCCATCGGCTCATAGTTTTCATTGAGGATCTCAGGTTTAGTAGACCAGAATTCATTGATGCGTTCTTGTGATGCAGCAGCTCTTTGTACGATACTCGTAACCCATCCAATGCTCGCCACAGGCCAGGTTAACATGAATACATAATACACGAATTCGGCAATGTTACCAACGGTTATGGTCCCTTCAATAGCTTGAAGTCCACCTACATAAACGGCAACGACCGTACTGATACCGATCAGCAATAACATCACTGGCATGAATAGCGCATTGACTCGATATAGTCGCTCATTCAATCGGTGGTAATCTTCTGCCTCTTCTTTGAAATCGGCATACTGACGATCTTCTTTGTTGTATGATTTGATAACGCGTATACCAGAAAATGACTCCTGTACATAGGTGCTGATGTCGCTGAGTTTCGCCTGTACCTTAAGACTTCGCTTGTTGATCATGTCGCTCACCTTGTAGATCACATAAACGAGAACAGGCAACGGGGCCAAGGTTAGAAGGGTCAACTTCACATTGATGTCAAGCATGATAACGATCACGATGACGGTCATCAAAACCGTACGGATCGTGTACATCACCCCTGGACCTAAGTACATGCGCACTCGGCTGACATCCTCAGAGATTCTATTCATGAGGTCGCCAGTGCTATTGCGCTTGTAAAAAGCCAAACTAAGTTCCTGATAATGCTTGTATACGTCGTTCTTCAGATCATATTCTATATGACGCGACATCACGATGATGGTCTGTCGCATGAGGAAGGTAAAGAAGCCACTGATCAAGGATGAACCTACGATGAGAAGTCCGAAGGTGATGAGCTGATCCGTTATGCCTTCCCAATCTTTAGTACCTGTGCTGCTGGCAGCCTCCAATGTTTCATTAATGGTATCCAACGCCTGACGAATAGCAATGGCAGGGTAAATCTGGAAGATGACCGAGGCGATGACAAATACAACGCCAAGCGCCAATAACCACCAGTATCGGAGAAAGTATTTGTTAAGGGAAGCGAGTGATTTCATGAAAATTTCGTGGTGAAAATTGCTACCTTCGCAGCGCTTAAAGTGAAAAGACAAAACCGTTCTTTGCCAATTCGGTTCAAAGTTACAACATCGCAAGACGAATGACATCATTATCGAGGGATAAGAGCGGTAATCAATACCCAGAGTTGAATTCAACTGCAATACAGTTATGATCGTTCAAGAACCTTCTAAGTCTACCGAGCTCGCAGGCGGCGTTTTCGGTAACGAATCATTCCTCGGCCACGAACAAGTCGTATTCTGCAACGACGAGGAAACCGGATTGAAAGCCATTATTGGCGTTCACAGTACAGTATTAGGACCAGCGTTAGGTGGAACAAGAATGTGGAGTTACGCCGACGATATGGAAGCGCTTAAAGATGCGCTTCGTTTATCAAGAGGCATGACCTATAAGGCGTCCATCTCAGGTTTGAACCTTGGCGGCGGTAAGGCCGTCATCATTGGTGATTCCCGAAAGGACAAGACAGATGCCCTCATGCAGAAGTTCGGTGAGTTCGTAAACCGACTTTCCGGAAATTATATCACCGCTGAAGATGTAGGGATCAACACTCACGACATGGAAATGGTTAAGATGAAAACCGACCATGTAACGGGTATTCCAGAATCTATGGGAGGTTCAGGAGATCCATCCCCAGTTACCGCCTATGGCGTGTTTATGGGAATGAAAGCAGCAGCGAAATACCGCTGGGGCAATGACAATCTCGAAGGCAAGAAGGTCCTCGTTCAAGGCGTGGGCCACGTAGGTGAAACACTGGTGAAACATTTGAGTGAGTCAGGTGCCAATGTGATGATCAATGATATCCACGAGGATACCCTTGAGAGAATTGCGAAGACCTACAATGCCGAGATCGTTCGTGAAAACCTTTACGATCTGGACATGGACATCTATGCACCTTGTGCTTTAGGTGCAACGATCAATGATGATACCATTGGTCGATTGAAAGCTGAAGTAATCGCCGGAGCGGCAAATAATCAATTGGCCAACGAACTTCGTCACGGTCGGATGCTTAAAAAGAAGAATATCGTTTACGCTCCAGACTTCCTCATCAATGCGGGTGGCTTGATCAACGTATACTCTGAGATCGCAAAGTATGATCGTGCTGAAGCGTTGCGCAGAACAGAGAACATTTACAATACAACATTGACGATACTTTCAGATGCTGAAACGAACGGTATCACCACGCACGAAGCAGCGCTCAAGCTTGCCGAAGAACGCGTTGAAAAGAAACGTCAGCAGCTGAATAGATAATTTGAATAGAAGCAGTTAATATGCTAACACGTAGACATATACGTATTAAGGTTCTCCAAGCCTTGTACGGGTTTTCTCAAACGGATGACCCTAACTTGGCCCTTTCATTGAAGGAGCTCACCAAGAGCTTGGACCGAATCTGTGAATTGTATCTGTACGAGCTGAGGATCTTTATTGAGATCCACAAGTTGGCAGAGGAAAGGATCGAAAAGAACCGGAAAAAATTTCGTCCTACCGACGAAGACCTCAAGCCGAACACTAAATTCATAGACAATCGTGTGCTGCGCGCTCTAGCATCAAACTCGCCATTGCAGAAGGACTTTGAAAACCACAAGATCCACTGGGGCGAGCATCGCGATATTTTGATCAAGATCTACAACGATTTTCGTGAGAGTGAGAACTATGCTCGATACATGAACTCTGGCGATAGTAGCTTGAAAGAGGACAAACAGATCCTCAAGATTTTTTACGCTGAGTTCATAACGAAGAATGAGACCTTACACCAGTTGTATGAGGACTTCAACATGCACTGGGCTGATGACCTGGATGCGGCTCAAATGTTTGTGGTGAAGACGTTCAAGTCGTTCCAAGAATTGGAGGGAAAGATGTATTCTAAACTCTCTATGAACGCGGAACGCGAGATTGAGTCGGCCAACGATATTCCCGATGGATACGATATGTCTGCTTCAAAGGTCACGGTAGACCTCTATAAAGATGAAGATGATGCCAAGTTTGGTGCTTTGTTATTGCGCCATACGGCCAATGAGGCTGCGGATCATGAGAAGCTGATCCAGAGCAAGACCAAGAACTGGGATATGGATAGGATCGCTTCGATCGATATCCTTCTCATGAAAATGGCGATATCTGAGTTGAAACACTTCGACCAAATTCCGGTTAAGGTTACGTTGAATGAGTACATCGACCTAAGCAAAGAGTACAGCACGCCTAAGTCTAGCCAATTTATCAATGGAATCTTGGATAAGCTTGTGGAACAACTCAAAGGAGAAGGACTTGTAGTAAAGGTGGGTAGAGGCTTGATGTAGCCAATAACCTGCGTATATTTGACGTTGGAACAATAAAAACGATAATAAAATGAAATTTGGATTTGCAACACTAGCTGTGATCTCGGTATTCGCTTTGTCTTCTTGTGACAATGCTACCTCTAAGATCAAGGACAAGGCAAGTGCGGAAGTAGAGTATGGTAGCACTGAAGCTGGGAACGATCAACAAAACAGCGTTAGGGCTAACCAAGTGTCATCTGGTGCTTCTGGTGCATTTGAGTTCAATAAGACAACCCACGACTTCGGTGACATTCAACAAGGAGAGACCGTTGAAACTACCTTCGAATTCACTAACTCAGGTGACGCTCCTCTGATCATTACAAAGGCAGTAGGTAGCTGCGGATGTACGGTGCCGGAATGGCCACGCGAGCCGATCGCTCCAGGTGCATCAGCTAGCATGAAGGTTAGCTTCAACAGTGCCGGAAAGCGCGGAATGAATAACAAGAACGTGACGATCACAGCGAATACAGTTCCTCCAACAACTGTGTTGAACATTCGTGCGAACGTTCTCGTAGATGGCGAAGACCAATAATAGTAGAAATACACTCGGATGAATTATTTGAACATTTTCCTTCAAGCAGAAGGTGGAAGTTACCAAGGTTTGGTAATGATGGCCGTGATCATCGGCATCATGTGGCTATTCTTCTTGCGTCCTCAAGCTAAAAAGCAAAAAGAGGAAACCCGTTTTAGAAATGATGTGAAGAAAGGAATGAAGGTGGTTACGACCTCTGGAATTCATGGAAAGATCACCGAAGTAGGTGATACACACATCATCCTCGAAGTAGATGGTGGCCGCATGAAGATGGAAAAATCAGCGGTTTCCAAAGAGCTTAGTGCTCAGTACCTTCCGAAGGAGGAAAAAGGAAATAAGAAGAAGTAATTCTTCATTCCAATAAAGACTCAAGCGCCCTTCCAAACGGAAGGGCGTTTCTTTTTCATCAAGTTTCAAGTTTTCGTACTTTCCATCTCGAATGGCAACTAGAGATAAAACACCTTGGAAATCCAGACGTAGCCTGTGGTTGACCCGATTGGGCTTCCTTGTGCTCTCGGCCTTTCTATGGCTACTACTGCAGTTGGGCGACTCAATGTATACGCAAGAATTTACGGTGCCAGTTCAGCTAGAAAAGACCCCGAGGGATAGAATGTTGCTTCAACGTCCTTCCGCCATCTTGATACGCTCAGAAGCTCCAGGAATCAATGCCCTGCGACAAATGTGGAGCGAGCCTGATCCCATAACCCTTGATTTTGACGCCTTCGAGGAGAGAGAAGACGATGTATTTATCCTCACCGATAATGCGTTCCAAAACGAAGTAGGGCCGCAGATATCCTCTCGAGTAAGATGGAAGCTGGCCGACGATAGTTTGGTGATCAAAACGTCATCACTCCAGAGGAAGAAGATCGCTATCAAAGCTCATCTCGAACTTTCTTTCGAACCTCCCTATTTCGCTCAAGGTCAGCCCATAGTTACGCCAGATTCCATCTATGTCTTCGGAGCCCCTGAGATCATGGATTCCCTGCGGGTTATTCATGTTCCAACGTTTGCGGCAGACGATGTTAAGGATGATGTCAGCTACCAATGGAACCCAGAACTGCCGGGAGAACTGAGTTCTCTAACCGAGGTGGTTGAGATCGTACAACGCGTAAATGCCTTCACCGAAAAGTGGGTTGAAGTCCCGATCCGCCTTCCGAATCAAAGAAGAACATGGCGACCCGTTCCCGAGCATGTGCGCGTGCGGTGCAGAGTTCCACTGGAATCACATGACCGACTCCAAGGCAGTATGTTCAAGGTTGTGATCAATAAAAGTGAATATGGCAGTGCCTTAGTTCCACTGAAGTGGGAGCATATTCCGGATTTTGTTGAGGTGCTCGATTGGCAGCCTCACTATTTTGAAATAATAGAATCCAATGATTGAGCCGCTGAACATAGGACTAACAGGCGGAATAGGCAGCGGTAAAAGCACGGTAGCCAAAGTTTTCTCTTCCTTCGGTATTCCATGTTATTATGCGGATACTAGAGCCAAGGAACTCATGAATTCGGATCAGGAACTCATGGACGAACTCATCGATGCATTCGGAAAAGAACTATATAAGGATGGTGAGCTGAACAGGAAATGGTTGGCGCGAAAGGTCTTTGGAGATGATGAGGCGAGGAAGACCGTGAATGGTCTGGTGCACCCGGCGGTGGGAAGGGACTTTCAATCGTGGAAGAGGTCTCAGCAGACACCTTATGTGCTTCGCGAGGCAGCGATCTTATTTGAAACTGGAGGGTATAAACAAAGTGATGCCAATATCCTAGTTGTAGCTCCTAAAGAATTGCGATTAAAACGTGTAATGGAGCGTGATGATGCCTCTGAAGAGGAGGTGCTTTCGAGGATGAATGCCCAATGGAGCGACATTCAAAAAACAGAACTGGCAGATTTCATTATCTTCAATGATGATGAACATCACCTAATACCACAAGTAAAAGCTATTCATGAAACTCTTCTCATCAGAGCAAATTCGTCAAATTGATGAGGCCACCATTCAGAATGTGCCCATCGCGTCCATCGACTTAGTAGAACGTGCGGCCATTGCCTGTTTTGAATGGATTGAGGAGAGGTACGATGATGACGTGATCTTCCACGTTTTCTGTGGTATGGGGAATAACGGGGCAGATGGGCTGGCCTTAAGTAGGTTACTCCTCAAGGCTGGTTACGACGTATCCGTGCATCCCATCGCGCATCGAAGTAGTGGTAATCCAAACTTCGACAGGAACATTGAGCGGCTCAATGAGATCGGGGCGGATATCGACTACATTTCCGACATCAAGGACCTTCCGCAACCGCAGGACATGGCCGTGGCCATCGATGCCATTCTAGGTACTGGGATCGATCGTGGATTGCGTGGGATACTGAAGAACGCAGTGAAGGGCATCATGGAATCCTATGACCATATCATCTCTATTGATGTGCCTACAGGCTTACCTTCTGACCTTGGCGTGAAATTCGGTTCATCCGCTTGCATCTCAGCCAGTCATACCCTCACTTTTCAATTTCCCAAACTCTCATTCTTCACCGCCAACACTGGCGGCTATACTGGAGATATCCATGTCTTGGATATAGGTTTGGACGAAGAAAAGATCCATGATATCAAGACTCCGTACTTCTTAACGACAGAATGGGAAGCTAGTTTCTTGAGGCCATCAAGACAGCCATTCAGTCATAAGGGGAATTACGGTCACGCCTTGCTTGTGGCCGGTCACAAAGGCATGTTGGGCGCATCTATCCTTTCTTCAAAAGCTTGTTTGCGTTCCGGATGTGGTTTGCTAACAACCCACCTTCCAAGTGCTGGTGAGCAGATACTTCATACGGCAGTTCCGGAGGCCATGCTTTCTTTAGATAGTCATGAGGAATGGGTTACGCAAGTAGATCTATCCAGTAAAATCACGGCCATCGGTATGGGGCCTGGTCTAGGTACAAATAAGGAAACGATGTACGCGTTGAAACCGTTGTTGTCTATCGACATTCCAAAGGTCATTGATGCAGATGCCATAAATCTGATCTCTCAAGCCAACGCATGGAAGGATGTTCACACCAACGTTATCGTAACGCCTCACTTAGGTGAATTTAGACGCATGGTTGGGAATGACGACCTTTCCGCAGATGATGCCATTAATGAAGCCCGCTCTTGGGCAAAAGAGCACGGTCATATCATCGTATTGAAAGGCGCATATTCAGCCATTTGCACTCCTGAAGGACAGGTTCATTTTAACTCCAGTGGCCACCCTGGAATGGCTACGGCTGGAAGTGGAGATGTGTTAACAGGTATCATAACCGGCCTGTTGGCGCAAGGGTTAACTCCTTTCAATGCAGCAAGGTTCGGTGCTTGGATACACGGTATTGCAGGACAGGAAGCCGCGGAAAAGAGGGGAGAGCATGCCATGATCGCCAGCGATATTATTGACCAACTATTCTAAAACATCTAAAACAGAAAAGCAGCAAAATCTTTCGATAATGCTGCTTTCTAAACAAGTATCTGTTCGGTTTATGATGCTGTAGAAGAGCAAGAAACCTCATTCGTGAGGTCCACATTATCTTGCTTTGAAATAGCTGTGAAGCCCCCTTCGATGTTTGTGAGGTTCGTGTAGCCATTGTTTTCCAACATAGACATGGCGATCACTGACCGATATCCTCCAGCACAATAAAGGAATTGATCATTCTCGCGATCTAAGGTTCCCATATCGGTAAGGAAGTTATCAAGTGGGTAGCTGATAGCGTCTTTGACATGTTGTTTTGAATACTCTCCTGGCTTTCTTACATCTACTGTTTGAACGTTTCCCTTCTGGAAGAGTTGCTCGAATTCGGCTGCAGATACTGATCTTGTGGTCAATGTGGCCTTACCGGCCTTCTTCCAGGTTTCGATGCCACCTTGGAGGTAACCAACCGCATGATCATAACCAACACGGGCTAATCTGCGCACTACTTCCTCCTCACGACCTTCATCGGCAAGGAATACAATGCGACGTTTAAGGTCGGTGATAAGCGCACCCACCCACATAGCGAAGTTTCCATCAATTCCGATGAACAGACTGTTTGGTATGTGTGCATTTAGGTAACTGTTAGCATCTCGTGTATCAAGGATCAAGGCGCCAGCATCCACCTCTGCTTCAAATGCATTGATGTCGAGTGGTTTCACTCCTCGCTCCATGATGTCGTGGATCGAGTCGTATCCGTACTTGTTCATCTTCGCATTTTCAGGGAAGTATTGTGGAGGAGGTAGAAGTCCTTCTGTCACTTCTTTGACGAATTCCTCTCTAGTCATATCTGCACGAAGTGCGTAGTTGGTCTTTTTCTGATTGCCGAGGATATCAACGGTATCGTCAGAAAGGCTTTTGCCACAAGAAGAACCTGCACCGTGGCCTGGGTAAACCGTGATGTGATCGGGGAGAGGCATGATCTTATTCCTCAAGGAATCGAAGAGCATGCCGGCCAAATCTTCACGGGTTAGATCTGTTTTTATAGCAAGATCGGGTCTGCCTACATCGCCCAGGAATAAGGTGTCACCAGTGAAAATGGCTCTTTCCTCATTATTCTCATCGATCAATAGGTAGGTGGATGATTCTTGTGTGTGACCGGGTGTGTGAAGTACTTTGATCCGAACATCTCCTATCTGAAACTCTTCATTATCAGTGGCTTCATGCGCGTCGAAGGATGGGGCGGCCTTTGGACCATACACGATGGTTGCACCAGTTTTCTTGGCTAGGTCGAGGTGACCAGAAACAAAATCGGCGTGGTAGTGAGTTTCGAAGATGTATTTGAGCTTCACTCCATCTCGTTCGAGTCGTTCTATGTAAGGCTCGGTTTCACGCAATGGATCGATCACAGCTGCTTCACCATTAGAAGTGATGTAGTATGCAGCTTCAGCGAGACAATTGGTATATATCTGTTCTACGTTCATATAGAGCGTTATTTCGATTAGTACTGGTGCAAAGTTGGGAAAAGCGGCACGCAGCAATCGTGACGAATATCACTCATCCAATACCTCAACTCGATTACGGCCTAGTTTTACCATGCCTTTCTTCTCCATTTGTTTTAGGAGTCGGCTGATCACTTCACGGCTTGAGTGGAGGTCGTTTGCGATCTCTTGATGAGATGCCTTGATCACGGGGTCACCACCTTGATTATCGATCCTTTCGTTGAAGTAACGGATCAATCTTTCATCCAATTGTTGGAAGGCAATAGCATCTATGGTTTCCATCAATTCTTGGAATCTATCATGGTATATCCGCATGACAAAGGCCTTCCACTCTGGAAATTTATCCATCCAATCGTTCACAAGATGGGCCGGGATATTAAGGACCTCCGTATCTTCTTCAGCTAAGGCTTCCACCTCGCTTACCGATTGATCCATACAACAAGTAAGACTGCTTGCACACGTTTCACCGGCACGCAGATAATAAAGCAGCAACTCACGGTCTTCGTCATCTCTCCTCATGATCCTCAAACTACCCTTCAATAGAAGAGGGATATACTCTACGGGCATGCCTTTATCCATTACATAATCTCCAGCTGCAAACGCCTGAAGTCTGCCTTCTTTGGTAAGCGCTTCGAGCAATTCGTCATCGGTGAATAGAGGGAAAATACCGCCAATGGTTTCTTTGTCGAGTTGAATCACGGATCTCTAGGTATTGGGGAAGATGATATCGATTGATGTGTGTTGTGAGAATTTCACTGCAAACATTAAAGTTACTCTTTTTAGTGAGTGAATCAACAGCAAGTTACCAACAGTTACGACCCTCAAATTGTTGAAACTTGGAAGTGGGAAAATGGGGAAAAAGTCAATGGGTTGGTTACCTTTTTACCAAATCAATTCTCCTTATGCCAGCAAAGAAATCCACCAAGAAGTCAGGGACGAAGATATTCGTCTTAGACACATCTGTTATCCTCTTCGACCACAACTCCATCATGAACTTTGATGAGCACGATGTTGCCATTCCTATCACAGTTCTGGAAGAATTGGATGAGTTCAAGAAGGGCAATGACACGAAGAACTTTGAAGCGCGCGAATTTATACGCTTCTTGGATAAGAAGGCTGGAGACAATCTCGTGAATGAATGGATCAACCTTAATGGCCCCAAGAGAGGCAAGTTCAAGGTTGTAATGAGTGTGTCATCTGAAAAGATCGATGCTCAGAAAGCTTTTGCATCTCACAAAATGGATCATCGCATCTTGAATGCAGCATTGCGTTTGGAAGAGGAACACCCGAACCGTGCTGTGATCTTGGTAACCAAGGATATCAATCTACGCTTGAAGGCCAAGGCTCTAGGGCTTACGGCCGAGGATTATCGGACGGGAAAGGTGACAGATATCTCTAACATCTTCACAGGAAAGCAACAGATCGCCTCGTTTCCACAGAAGGTGATCGACAAGCTATACGCTGATGGTAATATCGAAAGTGATGCCCTCAAGAAGATGACCAAGAAGATCAAGCCAGAGGCCAATAAATTCTATATCCTGAAGGGGACAAGAAGTAGTTCTCTCGCTTATTTCAATGCACATCGCGACGCGCTAGAGCACATTGAGAAGAAGTCGTTCTACGGCGTTAAGCCTAGGAATGCGGAACAGACGTTTGCGCTTCATGCCATTCTCGATGACAATATCAAGTTGGTAACACTGACCGGCGTTGCGGGTACCGGTAAAACTTTATTGGCCCTTGCAGGGAGCCTGGAGCAGCGCAGGAATTTCAAGCAGATCTATTTGGCTCGACCGATCGTGCCGCTCAGCAATAGGGATATCGGTTATTTACCAGGAGATGCAGAGCAGAAGGTCAATCCTTACATGCAGCCTCTTTGGGATAACCTGAAGTTCATTAAGAATCAATTTTCTGAGCGCGATCGTCAGTATAAGCAGATCGAAGACATGGTCAATAGCGAGAAGATCTTAGTTACGCCATTGGCCTATATCCGAGGTAGAAGTTTGTCGAATGTGATCTTCATTGTTGATGAAGCGCAGAATCTTACCCCTCATGAGATCAAAACGATCATCACTAGGGCAGGAGAGAACTCTAAGTTCATCTTCACTGGAGATATACATCAGATCGATACGCCATACCTTGATGAACAGTCCAATGGTCTGAGCTATTTAGTTGACAAGTTGAAAGGCACACCGTTGTACGCTCACATTACTCTGGAGAAAGGGGAGCGAAGTGAATTGGCTAATTTGGCAAATGATCTTTTGTGATCAGGTAAGTTCAGGTTGACTTCTTCGCACTAGCTTGATCTTGCCGTAGGTCATTTTGCGCCAGAGCCATTCAATAGGTCCAAATTTGAATCGTTTGAGCCATAGGTGGCAGAAGATGACTTGTAGTCCGAATATGCCCAGGGTTAAGGTAAGACTCATCCATTCAGGGAGTTGTCCAACCAATCCCAAACCGATTCCATAATAAATGGGTATGGATATGAGGGATTGCATCAGATAGCAGGTCAAGGCCATTTTGCCTGGTGCTCTAAAGATGTTCAAGAACTTCCATCCGGTATTGATGAGGAGTATGGTTCCAGCGGCATAGGCCATAGCCAAAGGCACAACCCCCAAGGCATAAGCGATGGTCGTTGGAAGAGGTATGTTCGTTTCAAGGAAGGCGTCTATGGTCCATCTCAGTAGATTGAAAGGAAGCCCAATAGCTATACCGATTCTCAGCGTGCGCTTAAGGAATTTGGTGTTGTTGAGCAGATCGTTATGAAGGATCTGTCGCCCTGCCCATAGTCCAATCAAAAAGATACCTAGAACCTTAAAGAATCGGCCTTCGAAGAGAATAAGTGCAATCCTGGCCAAGGCGTTGGAAGGGGTAACTCTGGCGTAGGTGCCAACATCCTCTATCATAATGTATTGAACAAATGGGTGCGGCATGCCTTCTGGGGCGACAGGACCACCAACGATTCCGAATTGGGCTTGATAGGCATCCATGATCTTGAATAACTCAATGGGGTAGAAATTCGTGAGTGGTAGGAGAAGGTCATGTACAATGGGGAAGAGGATAAGTGCGCCACTCCACCATAATAGGGCTTTATTTGATGCATTTCTAAAAAGTATAAGAACTAGGCCAGTTATGGCATAGAGCGTCAGGATATCGCCCATCCAAATGAAAACGATGTGTATTACTCCAATGAGCAATAAGCCCAGCATCCTTCGAGAGAAGAATGTTGGAAAATTGCCACCTCGCTTGATAACTCTATCCAGCTGTATGGCGAATCCGATCCCGAAGAGGAGGGAGAAGATCGAATACCACTTACCATCTATGAAAATGGTCATCAATGCAGAGGTGAAGGATCCGATGCCGTTTCCCATGATGCCGGCTCTTTCTTCTGGAGTAAGCACTACGTATCCTGAGAAGGAGGCAGTGTTGGCGAGAAAGATGAAGAGAATGGCAATTCCTCGAAGAATATCGAGATGGATGATCCTACTCTGATCACCTACTGGTTTGAACGAAGATTGAGAGGCTTGCATGGCTGATCGATTTGTGGTTATGTTAGGATGGTTACCATTCAATATACTACAAATCAATCATGTAGGTTATTTTTCTTAATTACTGGTAATGAAGTTTACGATGGTTTTGGCCAGTTCGGGGTGTAATGGAAGGTCTGGACGATCATAGTAGTTCAATGCTGTTATTCTCATGCCTGGAGCGGTCTTGAGCATGTGTCCCATTCCCTTTATGAACAGGTACTCTGCTTCGAGTTGGCAATCTTGAAGTCGATTTGCTTCTTTAAGGGTTACTTGGATATCGGTTTCACCTTGTATAATGGCAACGGGACAATTCAATTTAGCTATGGCTTCGCATGGATCGTGAGCGGCCCAAGAAATGAGGAATTGAACATTTTGAGGAGCAAACATGCTATTGAGGAATACGTTAGGTGATTTGGGTTGGAGGCCCATACCAATACTATCGAACGCTGCTTGAATGGGAGGCATTTGACTAGGAGGAAATTGTTGGGTCAATTGATCTACGAGAACCTCATTGATCTTTCTTCCAGCTCCACAGAGGCTGATCACTCTATCCACTCCTGTGCTATCGCCTAGTAGCAGCGCAGTTAGCGAACCCTGCGAGTGTCCTAATAGTGTAATGTCCTCATATCCAGATGCACGAGCTTTTTTCAACCATTCATTGGCTAATCCGATGAAATCGTCGTAGCCGATCTGTAATGAAGTATCGATCCTTGAGTGTGCGGACGCATATTTGTCGGTGTTTAGGGTTGAAATACCGAGCAGATTAAGTGAGTCGGCCAGATATTTCAAGCTATTACCACCTTTTCCGCCAGCATTTCCATTTCGATCGATAGGACCAGATCCAGGAATGATTACTATGAGGTGATCAGATTCTACTTCATGCCACTCTGCGTAGAAGGTCCCGTTCATGAACTGAACGGAGTCGAGTTGTGCGTAAAGGCCCAGACTCATCAGGACAGAAACCGTGAGGGATAAGGCCCTCCTCGAATGCATTCTCATGACGTTTGGATTGTATTAACATCTGTAAGATACATCCGAGAAGGACTTTCATCAAAAGGGTTTCGTGGATCTTAGTGCCCTTCGGTCAGGAAAAGATTCTTTAGTCTGAGTGAAACTCCGTATTGTTCTCCGAAATAATCATTACTTCCGCTCATGTTCAGGAATCCACCTACACCAATATTCTCATTCACGTAAACATCTAATCGAAGTCCAGCTCTCCACATCCCTACAGTTTCCATTTGAAAGAACCTCTCCTCGTTGGAGGCGAACACTTGATTGAAGTAATAGGCTCCTTGAGAAGACCCCATACCTACGTAGGGTGTTAGGCACATCATCTTGAAGAGTTTCACATTGTAGCCAAGGTCGCCAGAGAATGTGTGCGTATTACCGTAGCTAAAATCGTTGAGAGTGCCGTCCCATATTACGATATTAGGTTGGCTGTACCCATATCGAAACATGAGTTCAAAATTGAGCCATTCCACTCCGGCGCCGGTGTGGAATTCGATTCCTGAGCTAATAAAGTTGTGGTTGGGTTTATCACACCATAAATAGTGGTTACCCCATCCGATCTCCATTTTATACTTCGCGCGAATATCGATTTTATCCTCACTCGGTTCTTGTCCGATCGCTTGAACGGAGCCTATGGCAATGAGGCATAGGCAGAAAAACGTACTCTTCATATGCATTGGTTTATTGGTTTACAGGGTTAGAGGTCGTCAGGTATTTTCACGCAGAGTATTTCGTCGTAGGTGGTGAAATACATCACTCTTCTAATGGGGTCGATGGTGATGCCACTTGAGATATGATCTAGGTGGTTTACTTGATCTCTTTCGATGAGGGAATTACCCGTTAACGGATCGACGATATCCAAAAAATCTGATGCGATGTATAGATTACCTTCAAATTCAGTGAACTCGCCGACAACCCCACGAGGATGATTGTCAGATATCCAGTGAATTTGACCTGAATTTTGGGATAGACTAATAATTTCCTCATTAACTCCCTTGATTACCATCGTTTGATCAGTGAGATAAAAGTCTCCTTCGACATAATCTATGGGTAGTTCTGAGTTGACGGTGCGAAGGTCATTCTCCCACAATAACTCCCCTGTCGAGAGATCAATTGCAAACGCACTGTAGAGATTCAAACCGAATACTCTGTTATCCTGAACTTTGAGTGGAATAATGCCTGAAAATTGATCCATTTCCATGTTCTTCCACAATAGGCTATCCCTGGATAAGTCATAGGCAAACACGTCAGTTCGGTACATCGAATTATTTCCTGGCACATAGCTTCGATTCTTCCAAACAATTACTTCATTCCCATTGGGTAGCTGTCCAAATCCGAAACTTGAAAACGAAGGAGTGCGTTGGTCCGTTTTTGTAAAGCGATAAACGTACTCCCAGTCTCCGGTAGAGACTGGGGTACGAATTATTCCTGCTGAGTTATTAAAAGGGTTCTGACCATCCAGTTCTACACCTCGGTATAAGTATCCATTATGAGCAAATAGGGAAGGAGCGTTTTCCGGAAGGATCGATTTCCATTGAGTGTCAGAAGTCAAGATGTTCACACAGTCTACCGATCCTTGGCTACCTAGGAATAAGAACTCTTCATATTGCACTGCTGCTTCGCCAGCATAGATAACAGGACCAACAGAGTAATCACTCCAGTAATTGATGACATTTCCACTGTCAGATTCAAGAAAAAGAACTGGAGCATCATATCCATCGTATGCATGCTCGCTGTTAATTATCACAAAATCCTGGAAGACCCTTGGCTGCATTGAAATTGAACCTTCATGATTTTTATCCTTTAGAGTCGAAGTTCGCCAAAGAATGTCAAGTCTTTCTCTCCTATGAGCCTTTATCTCCTCTATGGACGGAGCACAACAAAGGAATGCAGACATGATGCATAGCAGAAAACCTATCTGTTTCATTTTTTAAAAAGTCTAAATTCGGCTCCTAGTTCTCCGTTCCAGAGTTTGTTCAATTGTTTCCTCGTCTCAATACTATTCCTTTGCTGCATATGATTGGTCAATGGCATTCGTATCCTAAGCGCTCCTTCATAAGCAACCTGACTTCTAGCCGTAACAACGCCATCCGATGCTTGCTCATAAACAGTATTCTCGAAATGAGGGTAGATCTCACATGGAATAAATGAGTTGCTTACGCACAGACTAGGATCGGAGACCCATGTTGGTATCAAAGCTCTATCACAATAGCACAGATATCCGTTCTG
>CBFHXG010000002.1:0-138674 GCA_965659725.1 Phaeocystidibacter sp.
GTGATCAGTCTTCAGCCACTTCGATAAGGAATACCTCTTCCCCCTCTTTGTGCATCCAATACTTCTCTCGAGCAAATTTCTCGAGTTTCTCAGGATCACTCTCAAGCTCCTCCAATTCGCGGCGGTTTTGCTCAAGCTCGCTCTCATAGTGAGCCTTAGCCTCTTCTAGGTCGTTGATACGCTCGCTTAATTCCATATGAAGACCTATGCTATTGCGGTCTAGGAATGCCATCCAAACTGCGAATACGATCACGGCGATCACGTACTTATTGCTAAGTACTTTGAACCAAGTGGTATTTTTCCAGCGCTTGAGCATAGATCAAAGATATTCGATTATTCAATTAACGCTCAATACCAGACCTTCAGTTATCCACATTGATCAGTTGATGAGAAGCCTGATTCAATTCAGCTTCCAATTCCCGCAGTGTTCCTATGTAATTCGATTCCGGAAAATCTTCTATGAAGGCTTGAAGGTAGTCCCGCGCCCCTTCAATATCCTGTAGTGATGCGTTTGCTATGGCGTACCGAATGTGAGCCCTCGTTTGATCGAAACGCACCGGCTCATAATCCGGTTTGAGTGTAACCGCTTGATCCAATTGAACGATCGATTCGCTGTAATTACCCGCTTGGAAATTGCTTAACCCAGCCTTCCGTAAAGCGATGAAGGAATAGTCCAGTGCTTGAGATTCATGAGTAGAACTATACTGAGTTTCGGGAGTAGGCAATCTTTGATCGAGATAATCCAGTCCGCCGCTCAAGACCAAGATTAGGACCACAGCCACAATGGAAGTTAAGACCAATCGTCGGATCAGCCGCCTATGGCCTTCCTTTCGCATATCGTCCAACTGTCGAGCTATTCGTTGGGAGTCGATCTTTTCCTGATCGGTACCCTTAGCGCTATTGACCTTCGACTCATCAACTTTTGCATTCCTGCGCTTGTTGAGTCGAGCACGCCACGCATCCCGCTTGTTCCTGCGCTCATTCAGCTGACGCACTTGTTCTACGCCGTGATTTCCAGAGTAACCCATCATAAAAAAGCTAGGTCATCCGTAGAGAACGCCCAAGTGAGAAATTCAATGAGAAGAAGAGAAAGCACGAGTACAAACGCCGATGCAACTACCGCAACCACTATACGCTTGATCATCGTCTTGCGTCTTTCGATCTTGTAATCCTCCAAGAATCGTTTGGTTTCTTCTGTATTGATCGTCTTCTTGTGATTCCCCTCGAACTTCGAGTTGTCCAACTTCACCCCGCCAAGCTTACGCATTTGCGCCTTGAAAGCTTTTCTATCATTCTTTCTATTCCGCATTCTTCTCAGCTGCTCGGGGCCATCTGTTCCACTATACCCCATCAGCAAAATTGGATTGAAGTTAAACCCAAACAAAATGAAGAACGGAGAAAGCGAATTGATGTCATGATCAGAGATAATTGTGAAACTATAATATACGAAATTCAAATAAAACTTCCATTCGCTCAAGCGCGCGCTATGCCTTACCTTTGAGGTACAAAATTGCCAATTGATGTCGACTTCCAATTTGACTTTCACCGAATTTGCCAAAGGCTCCAAAGATGCCTGGTTGGCACAGATCGAAAAGGAACTAAGAGGCAAGGATTTCAGCGTTCTTCAAACCGAGATCGAAGAGGGTATCACCCTAGATCCTGCCTACACTCATGAGGATGTTTCGGAATATCCGGTCATTCCACCTCGGTCACAGGAGCATATAGACCTTGTGGAAGCGGTAATGGTTACCGATGCGAAGACGAGCAATTCGAAGATCCTTGACATTCTCAACAGAGGCACATCAGCCCTACTGCTCTACATCTCAGGCGAAGTTGACCTCAAGGTTCTTCTAAAGGATGTATTGATACAGCACATTGCTGTACATTATGTAGTGGAAGGCAATGGTCAGAATATCATCAAGCAATTAGAGGATCTCGTTCAAGAACGAGGTTTAGATGCCAAGGAAATTCGCGGATCGATCAATATCGATCCCATTGAAGCCGCTGCGAGAACCGGAAAATGGAAGTCATCCGAGGAAGCCGATCTAAAGGAAGTTGAAGCACTCAACCACACATCGCTGCCCCAGGTAAAAACAATGTGTGTGAATGCCAACCTCTATCACAACGCGGGAGCTCAAACCTCAACAGAATTAGCACTTACCCTCGCTCACGCACATGAATATTTTTCCCGATACGGAATGGAGAATCGTATCTGGGTCAATATGGCCATCGGTAGTAATTACCTCGTTCAAGTTGCAAAGTTCAGGGCCTTCCGACTCCTTTGGGCCAAGCTTTTGGAAAGCTATGGCAAGGCAGCGTCGGTTCACATCTATGCGGAAACGGGACTGCGCAACAAAACGATATACGACCCGAACGTGAATATGCTTCGAACCACTACGGAAGGCTTGAGTGCCTTGGTAGGTGGAGTAGATGAAGTTCAGATCCAACCTTTCGATATCACGTTCAGGAAACCATCTGGACTCGCTCAACGCGTGGCGCGTAATCAAGCACTGGTTGCACAGTATGAATCGTTCGCTACCAAGGTGGCCGACCCAGCCGCGGGAAGCTATGTGATCGAAAGTATTACTCAAGCTCTGTGCGAAAAAGCTTGGGAGATCTTTAAGTCCATCGAAGCGGATGGTGGTTTGATCGAAGGCTTGAAAAATGGATCGATACAAAACAGAATTGAGGCCGAAGCGAAGATTGAGCAGGAAAAATTCGACAACAATGAGTTGGTCCTTGTAGGAACCAACACCTTCCCCAACAAGGAAGAAAAATTGTCTGAGTTGGCCACGCACCCAATGTTCGCCAACTCAAGTACTGATGGTGAGGATATGCGAAAGATCAGGGCTGTCCGCCTTTCCGAAAGATCAGAACAAGAACGCTTAAAAGCCGAGAAATAATGAGCAGAAAGGATTTTAGTAAAACCTCATGGTCGGCACCGAAAGTGGAGCGTTCTAAACCGGCTGACAACAAATGGACAACACCCGAAGGTATTGTTATCAAGCGTGTATACACGGAAGAGGATCGAAATAAACTGGGTCACACATCCTTTGTCGCTGGTGTTACTCCCTATCTTCGAGGCCCTTACGGTTCGATGTATGTGAGTCGACCATGGACGATCCGTCAATATGCCGGATTCTCCACCGCTGAAGAATCCAACGCCTTCTATCGTCGTAACCTCGCTGCTGGACAAAAAGGATTGTCGGTAGCATTCGACCTCGCCACTCACAGGGGGTATGATTCAGACCACCCACGAGTAGAAGGCGATGTGGGAAAGGCGGGTGTAGCGATCGACTCGGTGGAAGACATGAAAGTGCTTTTCGATCAGATACCGCTCAATGAAATGTCCGTTTCCATGACCATGAACGGAGCCGTGATCCCTATCATGGCCTTCTACATCGTTGCAGCAGAGGAGCAAGGTGTGAAGCCTGAACAACTTTCAGGCACAATCCAAAATGATATCCTGAAGGAATTCATGGTGCGGAATACCTACATCTATCCGCCCAAACACAGCATGAAGATCATTGCCGACATCTTCGAGTATACCTCTCAAAAGATGCCACGCTTCAACTCCATCTCCATCTCCGGATACCACATGCAAGAGGCAGGCGCAACGGCCGACCTTGAATTGGCGTATACCTTGGCAGACGGACTGGAATATATTCGAACGGGTCTTGCGGCAGGAATAGACATCGACAATTTTGCACCTCGACTCTCCTTCTTCTGGGCCATCGGTATGAATCATTTCATGGAGATAGCCAAGATGAGGGCTGCACGTATGATCTGGGCCAAACTCGTCAAACGGTTCAACCCAAAGAACCCTAAGTCCATGGCGCTCCGCACACACTCGCAGACCTCGGGCTGGAGCTTGACCGAACAAGACCCCTACAACAACGTGGCTCGCACGAGTATAGAAGCTCTCGCCGCCGCATTCGGGGGAACCCAGAGTTTGCACACCAATGCACTCGATGAAGCCATTGCGCTCCCAACCGACTTCTCAGCGCGGATCGCGAGGAATACGCAGCTTCACCTTCAAATGGAAACAGGCATCACCAAGACGGTCGACCCATGGGGTGGAAGTTTCTACGTTGAAAGTCTCACAAAAGAGATCGCCGATAAGGCCTGGGCCCTTATTGAAGAGGTGGAGGAGCACGGAGGCATGACTAAGGCAATTGAAGCCGGCATTCCAAAGATGCGAATCGAAGAGGCCGCAGCACGAAAACAAGCACGCATCGATGCAGGCTCGGATATTATCGTTGGAGTGAACGCTTTCGAACCCGACGTTGCCGACCCAATTGATATCCTTGAGGTAGACAATACCAAGGTCCTTCATTCTCAGATCGAGCGACTACAACAGCTTAGAAATGAGAGAAACGAAGAAGAAACCCAACGAGCACTCGAAGTTCTATCGAATGCCGCTGCTACTGGAAAGGGAAATCTTCTAGAACTCGCTGTGGAAGCTGCCCGAAAACGAGCTAGCCTTGGTGAGATCAGCGATGCCATGGAGAAGACCTTTGGCAGATACACCGCTACGATCCACTCTATCGCCGGCGTTTACGCCAAAGAGATCAAATCCAATCCAATGTTTGCAGAAGCACGTGATAAGGCCGATCAGTTTGCTAAACTGGAGGGCCGCCGACCAAGGATCATGGTCGCTAAAATGGGACAAGATGGTCATGACCGCGGCGCCAAAGTGGTAGCTACTAGCTTCGCCGACCTCGGATTCGACGTAGATATTGGTCCGCTTTTCCAAACACCCGAAGAAGCCGCACGCCAAGCTGTTGAGAACGACGTTCACATCCTAGGTGTGAGCTCCTTAGCAGCCGGACATAAAACACTGGTCCCCAAGGTGATCAAAGCGCTGGAAGATCTTGGCCGACCAGACATCATGGTTGTAGTTGGTGGTGTGATCCCACAGCAAGATTATCCATTCTTGTACGATGCCGGTGTGGTTGGGATCTTTGGTCCAGGTACCATGATCGCCAAGGCCGCTGGAGCTATCCTCGATGTTCTCATCGAATCTCGTGAATCAGAATAAGATCAACTTCAAACAAGCACAGACATGTTTGGTGGAATGAAAGATATGATGGCCAAGTTGCAAGAAGCACAGGCCAAGGTTGAAGAAGCAAAGGAACGCCTCAATAACATTACCGTTCAAGGAAGATCCAGCAATGGCAAGGTGGTAGTCATCATGACGGGCAATCGGAAGGTGACCGATGTGGAGATCGACCCGAGCTTAGAAGATACCGACGAGATCGCTGACCTCACCGTGATCGCCGTGAATGATGCATTGGAAAAGGCCGAGAAGGTGAATGAGGCAGAGCTTGGCGCTGCCGCCAAGTCGTCTATGCCAGGCATGGGTGGAATGTTTGGAAAATGATAAACAACGGAGAATCATCTCGTTCCCTACCTTTATCTCGTGGCTAAAGAATCATCCAAATCACCCAAACCATCAAGGTCAGCACTTTCAGAGGTCCCTGGCGTTGACGCCCAAGGCAGCTTGAACCCTAACTTGGCCAATCGCAATCTCAAACGAAGGGAGATTGACATCCTCGACCTTCAAAAGCGACTCGTGGCAGGTGACCGAAGTGCCTTATCCCAAGCCATTACCCTCATCGAATCTACTCGACCTCAAGATCATACGTTGGCCGACGATATCGTCCAGAAATGCCTAGAGCATTCGGGAAAGAGCATTCGGATCGGAATAACGGGAGTTCCCGGTGTTGGTAAGAGTACTTTCATCGAACGATTTGGACTCGAGTGGATCGAAAAAGGTCACAAGGTGGCTGTCTTGGCAGTAGATCCGAGTTCCGCTAAAACCGGTGGAAGCATCTTGGGGGATAAGACCCGCATGAACAAGCTTTCACAACACAACGATTCCTACATACGTCCCAGTCCAAGTGCCGGAAGCCTCGGCGGCGTAGCGCGCAAGACTCGAGAATCCATCATCCTGTGTGAAGCTGCTGGTTACGATGTTATTCTCATCGAGACCGTAGGTGTAGGACAGAGTGAAACCACCGTGAAGCGCATGGTGGACCTCTTCATGCTACTTCTATTGCCCGGTGCTGGTGATGAACTACAAGGTATCAAAAGGGGTATCATGGAAATGGCCGACCTCATCCTCTTGAATAAGTCGGATGGTGGTCAAGAGCGCAAAGCGCAGCTAGCAGCAGCGGAAGTTCGCCGAGCATTGAAGTTGTATCCGGAAGACCCACGTGGGTGGACCGTCCCAGTACAACCTGTTTCAGCATTGGAAGGAAATGGCATCCATGAGGCGACAGAAGAGATCGAGAAATTCCGTCGACATATGGAGATCAAAGGGCATTGGTCGAGCTTGCGAAGCGAACAGGCCAGTTGGTGGTTCGACGACACCATTGGCGAACTGCTATACAGCTACTGGATGGAACAAGGCGACCATAAGTCCAGATACACAGAACTCCGATCAAAGGTGGAAAGTGGAATAATAAGTCCACTTGCCGCAGCTCGCGAACTCTTTCAATGATCTTTTCTAACTAGAATTCCTTGTAGACCTCCGACTTGAGGTAGTGAATGGCGTTACGGGTTGGGAAGGTTCCCAATTCCATGGCGTGTTCAAGAATCTTTCTTGACAACTCCGCTCCCGTACTGCCTTCTTCCATTTGTTGGGCAACGCGGTTGATGATGCTCACCGTAGCCGATTTGGCCGTTACCACCATCTGCCAAGCTTCTTCCGATAGATAGATCTGCTGACTCAAGTTGTATTCAAACTCGTTGCGGATCGTTTTCAATAGCAAAGATTGATACTCATTGGAAGACAAGCCCTGCGAAGGAACACGCACTAACAAACTGCTCGGTGTAATTCGCTCGAGGAACAAAGTTACACGCTCAAAGGCCTGAAGACGCACAGGCAACGCCTGCTTCTGGGTTTCCTTCTTCAAATAGAACCTGCGTCGGTTCTCTTCATTCTCCGTGAAGTTGGAAAGCATTAGATATGCTAGCAACAACATCAATAACGCCGGGAAAGTATACTTAAGGATCTCAAGGAAGATCTCCATATGTCTCTTTTTTGTTAGGGTAGCAAATATCGGAAAAAATTGGGGCGATAAGATTTTAGAGAACACTTCTTAAAACCACTACATTTGTTCCTTATTCACATCACTATGACAGAGATGCTCTCATCGCGCGTAAGCGCAATGTCCCTTCCGATGACGATCGAAATGTCAAAGAAGAGTCGCGAACTCGCTGAAAAAGGAGTGGATGTAATCAGCCTAAGTTTAGGCGAACCCGATTTTGATACACCTGATTTTATCAAGAAGGCAGGTATCGAAGGAATCGAACAAAATTACACGCACTATATGCCAGTTCCGGGATATCCTGACCTGCGAACGGCCATTGCCCATAAGTTCAAGAGAGATAATGATCTGACCTACGGGATCGACCAAATCGTGGTAAGCACTGGTGCCAAGCAGACACTCGCTAATCTCATGCTCTCCCTCTTGGATCCAGGAGATGAAGTGATCGTGCCCGCCCCATATTGGGTGAGTTATGTGGATATGGTGAATTTCTGTGAGGCCAAACCCGTGGTCATTCAAACGAGTTTAGACACCGGCTTCCGCATCACTCCAGAACAACTGGAAGAAGCCATCACCGACAAGACCAAGTTGATGATATTCTCATCTCCAAATAATCCGTCGGGCGCCATGTATCGCCGTGAAGACTATGAAAAGATCGCTGCCGTACTGCGCAAATACCCCAACGTGTTCGTTATCTGTGACGAGATCTACGAGCACATCCGATACGGCACAGAGCATGTGAGCTTCGCCACATTGGAAGGCATGTATGAGCGAACCGCAACGGTCAATGGTTTGTCCAAGGGCTTTGCCATGACAGGCTGGAGGATAGGATATGTTGGATGCCCTGCCTGGTTGGCCAAGGCATGCGATAAGATTCAAAGTCAGTTTACTAGCGGAACCAGCAGTATTTCCCAACGAGCAGCCATCGCTGCCGTATCTGCAGATCCCAGCGAAGTACAATATATGATTGATGCTTTTGCAGAGAGAAGAGAGTTGATGCTTGAAACTTTCGCGACGCTTCCTGGTTTTAAGACTCGTAATGCAGAAGGCGCCTTTTACCTCTTCGCCAATATTGAAGAGTTATTGGGTAAGTCGTTCAACGGCAAGAAGATCGAATCGGATTTCGACCTAAGCATCTATTTCCTTGAAGAAGGACACGTGAGCAGTGTACCGGGTTCCGCATTCGGACTACCCGACCACATCCGCTTCAGCTATGCCGCATCACAGAACGAGTTACGCGAAGCATTCAACAGGCTTAAAACAGCCATTAACAACTTAGTGGACTAAGCAATGCCGAACTCTGTACAGAGACGGATCAACGCGATCAGAGAGCGGATCAATATTCGCTTGTTCGACAGTAGAGACCGAGTTCTCAAAGACCTGCGAACAGCTGGAGTTATGATTTCTTCCCTGACCATCTTGGCATTGGTCTACTTCCACGGCTTCAAGCTTACACTCGCAGAAAGGGCCGTCGTAGAGTTCATCGTTAAATTCTCCATCGGCTTTTACATCATCAAATACGTGATGGAGTTCGTTTACTCCTTCTCCCCTATACAGCATCTAAAGGCTACAAAATGGGAAGGCGTACTGATGGGATTCCTGTTCCTGAACATCTTGTCGATCAACATCTTCGGTACGGAGATCATGGGATTCATAGGAAGAGTATCGGGTCTGGAAGGACTGGATCAATTCTTCCTGCTCTTCATCCAAGGGTACTTCCTTTTGATCGTATTCCTCGAACTGGGAAAAGCCAGTACCACACTGCCCTTCGCATCCTTGAGCCCACCAGCGTTACTCGCCATCTCATTCATCATTTTGATATTGATCGGTGCCGGATTGCTCATGCTGCCAGAGATGACCACCAGTGGAAATTCAATGCCATTCTTTGACGCCTTGTTCACCAGTATTTCGGCGAGCTGTGTAACGGGATTGATTGTAGTTGACACCGCCGAATTCTTCAGCTTCAAGGGACAATTCATCATCATGATGCTCTTCCAATTGGGCGGATTGAACATCATTTCCTTTGCCACTTTCTTCGCACTGTTTACAAAGAAGGGAATCGGTATCCGACATCAAAGTTTGATACAGGCGAATTACTCGGATGAGTCGCTTACGTCGAGCGCCGACCTTTTCCGAAAGATCATTCGTTTCACCTTCCAGATCGAGGCCTTGGGCACCCTATTGATCTTCCTTACGTGGGGTGCCGATATGAAGTTCGAATCCCTTGGGGAACGATTCTTCTATTCTGTTTTTCACGCCGTGTCCGCTTTCAATAATGCGGGCTTCTCGTTGTTCACAGATGGACTCATGGAAGGTCCAATACAAAGCAGCTATCTACTCCACTTCATCATCGCCATTATCGTGATTTTTGGTGGATTGGGCTTTGGAACGATACGCGAGATATTTACACTTCGGCAAGTTAGGGAACGCATGCGCAAGCCGTGGAAATCCCTTGGCGTGGGTACGAAGATATCGCTCTACAGCACCGGCATCTTATTGGGTATTGGATTCTTGATCTTCTTCATCTTCGAATACAATGGAACCATGGAAGGCCAATCCTTCGGTGGTAAATTGATCACATCCATCTTTCAATCTGCAACCACGAGAACGGCAGGCTTCAATACAGTTGACATCGGAAGCTTGGCCCTGCCCGTACTCATTTTCTTCATCTTCTTGATGTTCATTGGTGCTTCCACAGGCTCTACCGGTGGTGGTATCAAGACGACCACGTTTGCTTTAGTATTCCTCTCGGCATGGACCACCATTCGAGGTAAAAAGAAAGTTGAATTGTTCAAGCAAACTATCCCTTGGGAACTCCTCAATAGGGCATTTAGCATCTTCCTTTTCTCCGCTACCGTCATTTTGATCGGGATATTCGTACTTACGATCTCCGACCCAGAAATTGGTCTCGCTCGCTTGGCTTTCGAAGAAGTATCGGCATTTTGTACCGTAGGACTATCTACTGGCGTTACGGCTGAATTATCGAGCGTTGGACGAGTGGTGATCATGATATCCATGTTCATCGGACGTATCGGAACCTTAACACTAGCCTTTGCATTGAGCAGCCGCCGCAAGGAGTCTGACGATTACAAGTATCCAAAGGCCAGCTTCATGGTTGGTTAAGTAGCTGATAGGCACACATCTGTTCTTTCTGAAGTTCGTTGCTAAACATTCATTTAGGTGCATCCGTTTGACTACCTTTGCACCCGTTTAAGAAAATAAACTTATGGCCGAGGTTAAGCCGTACGCAACAGAAGAAGGATCGAAGAAAGAACAAGTAGCGAAGATGTTCGACAACATCTCGGCACGGTATGATTTCTTGAATCACTTCCTCTCTTTGGGAATCGATAAAGGATGGCGCCGCAAGGTCGTTCGCATGCTGAAGAAAGACAACCCGGAGAAGATCCTCGATATCGCTACGGGCACTGCCGATCTAGCCATTGCACTCACCAAGATCCCTGGAGCCAACGTAACTGGCGTTGACATCTCTGCTGGCATGCTCAAAGTGGGTGGTGAGAAGATCGAAAAGAGAGGACTTACAGAACGCATCGCACTTCAACTCGGTGATTCAGAGAATCTTCCTTTTGAAGACAATAGTTTCGATGCCATCACCGTGGCCTTTGGAGTTCGAAATTTTGAGAACTTAGAGCAAGGCCTTAGCGAAATCCTTCGCGTGATCAAGCCAGGTGGAACCGTTGCTATCCTCGAGTTCTCGCAACCTACCGGTTTCCCGTTCAAGCAATTGTACCGCTTCTACTTCAAATTCATCCTCCCTACGATCGGAAAGTTGGTTAGCAAGGATGAATCGGCATATACCTATCTACCTGAATCAGTAGATGCATTTCCATACGGCACGCGCTTCCTCGATATCCTCAACAAACTTGGATATCAAGACCCCGTAGCTCGCCCCGTTACTTTCGGTGTAGCCACAATCTACTCCGCCACAAAATAACTCAGAGATAAGGTCGTTTTCACCCATGTTGAAAGCACGTTACTGCATACTCACCACACTCCTTTTGATCATTGCGAATACGGCAATGGGACAAAATGGCACGCGAAATCTTCGTCTCTACGATCAGCGTCCCATTCACTTCGGGTTCTATGTGGGTGTGAATGTGTATGATTTCCAACTGCGCATGAAGAGCGACCTTTCGGAGATCCCAAAGGTTTATGGCTATGAAACTGAAGCCAGTCCCGGGTATTCCGTAGGTATCGTGAGTGATCTGAGATTGGGACATAATCTCAACCTCCGCTTCCTTCCTTCTTTCGTGAACACCGAACGAAAGTTGTACATAGATATGGAGCACCCTTACACCGGGGTCAGAAGTATCGAAGAACGCATCATCGAAAGTTCCCTGATCCAAGCACCTTTTGAACTGAAGTTCAAGACCGATCGCATCGAGAACCATCGTTGGTACGTGCTCACTGGATTCACGTATTCGTACGACCTCAGTTCGAAGGAAGATCTAGAAGATGATCTGATCTTCAAATTGAACTCGAGTGACCTGAGCTACGACTTCGGTATTGGCATGGATATCTACTTTGAGTATTTCAAACTCTCTCCGCAAATCAAGGCGTTTTGGGGATTCAACGACCTCAACGTTCAAGACGGGACCATCCCTGTATCCGGACTTGAAAGCACGCGCACTCGTGGCATCCTCTTCTCGTTTACATTCGAGTAATGGTTAGAGCGTACGCCGCCAAACAACGCGACAAGATCCTTTCCAATGACAAGCGCCGAGGCATAGCTTATATGCTGGTTTCCATCGTTGGTTTTGCGCTGATGAACCTGGTAGTAAAGATCCTAGGAACATCCGAAAACCCCATCCCCGCGCCAGAACTCGTATTCTTCCGAAGCCTAGTCTCCCTCGTACTCTCCCTATGGTTCATCCGAAGAAAGAAGATCTCACCCTTCGGAAACAACAAGAAGTGGCTGATCTTGCGAGGAGTTTTCGGCGTAACCGCGCTTACCACCTTCTTTTACACATTGCAAGAACTTCCCTTGTCGGCCGCCATCATCCTGCAATACCTCTCTCCTATTTTCACAGCCCTATTCGCCGTTTGGCTCCTCGGAGAAGTGGTCAAAGGGTATCAATGGCTGTTCTTTCTGATGTCGTTCCTCGGTATCGCTGTCATTCGTGGCTTTGATGAGTCGATCGATACCACCTACATGCTTTTGGGCATCATGAGCTCAATCTTTGCAGGACTTGCTTACAACGCGATCGGTAAACTACGTTATACCGATGATCCGGTGGTGATCGTCTTCTATTTCCCATTGCTCGCTACGCCCATTATGGGGCTATTGGCCATCACAGGCATCGTTGATTGGGTGATGCCTTTGGGTTGGGATTGGGGACTTTTACTATTGATGGGAGTGCTCACACAGATCGCTCAGATCGCCATGACCAAAGCTTTTCAGTCCAGCGAGTTAAGCGGACTAGCCGCCATGAAGTACTTGGGGATCATCTTTGCGTTGTCTTTCGATTTCTTCATCTTCGGCGTCACCTACAGCTGGATCACTCTACTGGGAATGATTCTCGTGATCTCTGGTGTCCTTCTCAACCTCTTCTTCAAACCTAGGAAGAAGGTCGCTTCGCCTGCGACAAAATGATCGAGGTAGCCATCGCTACATTCAAACTTTCCGCTCCTTGGGTCTTGAACCTTGGTATAGTGATCGTTTGGGCAAATTGAGTGAGTGTTGCATCAGGTCCGTTCGCCTCATTTCCCATGATCACCAAGCAGGGTGCTTCAAAAGAAGCTCCATAGATCGACTCCCCTTCCATATCGGCCACATAAACACCAGCACCTCTATCCTTCCATTGCTTACAGACCGGAAGCAATTCAGTGGTGACAGGCTGGACGCGAGCCAAACTGCCCATGGTGGATTGCACCACCTTCGGGTTCCAAATGTCCACACAGTCTGGAGATAGATACAAGGCATCAACCGCAAACCAATCCGCCAACCGAATGATCGTTCCCATGTTTCCCGGATCACGCACACCGTCCAGCCCCAATGCAAATTGCACATTCTCGATCGGCAATTCTTCAGGGATCTGAAAAACCGCCAGCGTACCATTGGGAGATTGAAGTCGGCTTGCACCTTTCAACTCCTGAGAAGAAACCGTGTCGGGCGAAAGACCTACCCCATTCGGTTTCACATAGTCTTCAGTAGCGATCCATTGATCTACAATAAATCCCTCTTTTAAGAATTCCTCCACTACCTTAGGCGTTTCAGCTACAAAGAGCCCTTCGCGTTGGCGAAATTTCTTTTGATAAAGTTGTTGAATGCGTTTGGAATCTTTCTTGCTAAACAAGGCGGGAACGATTTAACTTTGTTTCTTTCAATGGTTCTGAAACCGCTAAGATACATACCACTTCTTCTACTAGGACTATTCCTAGGATCTTGTAACCTCAGCAAGTGGGTTCCAGAGGGTCAATACCGTTTGGATGAGAACCACATTAGAATTGAAGGAAAGGAAGCGCCATCTGAAGTTCGGAACATCCTCAAACAAGAGCCAACCCGCCCTCTTCAAAATTGGGTCTACACCATTGGAAACCCCACCGACTCCAGTGGATTTGACAGGTGGGTTAGCGACCTAGGAGAGGCACCGACCATACTGAGCATACCCTTGGCCGAGCGAACCACCACCCAATTGGGCTTCTATTATTTCAATCGAGGTTACTTCAATAGCAGAGCGAGATACGAAGTAGAGATCGACTCTGCTCGAAGGGCTGCAGATGTTCGTTATTTCGTAGACCTTGGACCGCAATACACCTTTGGAAAGGTAACCTACGAGATCCCATCAGAAGCCGTTCGAGAAGTGGTTCTTAACGACACCTTATCGTCGTTGATCATCAAAGGAGAACCTTACGACGAAAGAACACTTGAAAAGGAAAGGGACCGCCTGTCAGAGATCTTTAGGAACGATGGATTCTTTGGTT
The DNA here is from genome assembly GCA_965659725.1 of Phaeocystidibacter sp. GTDB lineage: Bacteria > Bacteroidota > Bacteroidia > Flavobacteriales > Schleiferiaceae > Phaeocystidibacter. The sequence continues at coordinate 13,998 of CBFHXG010000002.1, forward strand.
TCTCCAAGGATTGGATCAGATACACTGCGGATACGACGCAAGCCGAAGGTAGGGTAGTAGATATTCGCTTGCGCATCCTCGACCGGCCTGTCCGTTTGCTTGATACCAGCTACACCGTTCCCCACAAGCGATATTACATTCAGAACATTTATGTGGATTACGATTTCAACTATCTCAATCCGAATGTGAGATATGAGGATACGGTCCTATACAACGGGTATGAAATGTTGATCAGGGATGAGGAAGCCTATCACCCTCACTTGATCACCAGAGCTGTACACTTCAGGCCCGGAGATCAATTCAACGCCACCGAAACCAAGGAATCCTATACCCACCTCACGTCGTTAGGCGTCTTCGGTGCAACGGAGATCGAATTCAGTCCCGTTGAAGGAACGGACAGTTTAGTGCTGGACGCCTTTGTAAAGCTGACCCCACTGGACAAGCGCTCGTTCACCTCCCAATTAGAAGGAACGAACACCTCGGGCAACTATGGAATTGCAGGAAACATCGGTTGGATCAACAGAAACCTGTTCGGTGCAGGCGAGGTGCTCGACCTTACGCTCAAAGGTGGTATCCAGGCACAGGTGAACACATTGGACAATTCAAGTCTATTCAATACAACTGAACTTGGTGCCGAGGCAGGTATCAACTTTTCAAGATTCTTGATGCCGCTTTCATGGCAAGAGTACTTCCCAAAGAAATGGCGCCCATCTTCACGTGTTTACACTTCCTATAGTCAGCAAACACGAGTGGAATTCCGTCGGCGTATCGTAAAGGTGGGTATTTCCTATCAAGCTAGATTGAGTGATCAATGGACAATATCGGTGAGTCCGCTTGACTTTAGTTATGTGAACTTGCTTGATGCCGACCCAGACTACATCAACTCCCTCTTCTTCAAAACGGGTTTCCAAGATAACCTGATCGCCGCGGCGAGAGCAACCGCCACGTACATCCCATTGAATGAAAACCAGGAATTGGTCCGCCACTTCTTCCGATTCTCCATCGAAGGAGCGGGAAATACACTGAGTATATTCGACTCTTATATTCCAAAGAATCCGGAAACAGGACAAGGAGAGCTATTGGGTGTGCCTTATGCTCAGTACACGAAGTACGACTTTGAATACCGCAACTATTACAAGGTGAGTCCTAATACCACCTTCGTTTCTCGCCTGCTCTTGGGCGTTACATACAACAGAGGCAATTCACCTTTCCTCCCTCCTTTCGAGAAAAACTACTTAGCGGGTGGTTCACAGGATATTCGCGCTTGGGTGGCGTATCGCTTAGGACCAGGTTCCATGCCGAATTACATCTATGAGCAAGAAAACTACGCTGCGGTTGCGCCGATAAAGGCCATGGTAAACTTTGAATACCGATTCCCCGTTGTGGGTAGCTTGAAGGGTGCCCTTTTTGCCGATGCGGGTAACGTTTGGCTTTTCAACAGAGAATATGATCTGAATGACTTCGAGGGGTTGACGGAGGCGCAGGTGGAATCGGCCAAATTCAAATGGAATACGCTTGTAAGCTCATCCGCCTTGGGCACGGGTTTCGGTCTTCGTTACGACTTCGGCTTCTTCCAGCTTAGATTGGACGGAGGTATGAAAGTTTGGGATCCTAGCGAGCCGGAAGGATATCAATATGTGCTAGACGGACTTCGCTGGCAAAATGTTACCTACAACTTCGCCTTGGGTTATCCTTTCTAAGTACTACCTTTCCTGCCCCGTCAAAAAAAACTAATTTTGCTTCTTCTCCATGGATATCAAAATGGAGAAATGACGAACAGATTAAACGACTGAACCTATGTCATACTCGAAGATCCAGGAGCTACTGGGCCAAGATGCGAGCTACTTGCTAGAGCACGAAAGCAAGACCTTTTCAAAGGAAAACATTCATTTACCAGGTGGAGATTTTGTTGAGCGTATGTTTACGAATACCAACAGAAGCATCCCAGTTATGCGAAGCTTGCAAGCATTGTATGGCACAGGTCGTTTGGGTGGAACAGGATATCTTTCCATTTTACCGGTAGATCAGGGCATCGAGCACAGTGCATCGGCATCTTTCGCTCCAAACCCGATCTATTTCGATCCAGAGAATATCGTTAAGTTGGCAGTAGAATCTGAGTGTAACGCAGTTGCCTCTACGTTCGGTGTGCTTTCCAACGTAGCGAGAAAATACGCGCACAAGATCCCATTTGTAGTGAAGATCAATCACAATGAGTTCTTGTCGCACCCAGCACAATACGACCAAACCATGTACGGTAGCGTAGAAGACGCTTGGAACATGGGAGCTGTTGCCGTAGGTGCCACCGTTTACTTCGGTGCTCAAGAATCACGTCGTCAGCTTCTAGAAGTTGCCGAAGCATTTGAGCGCGCACACGAATTGGGCATGGCTACTATCCTTTGGTGTTACACTCGTAACCCGGGCTTCAAGAAGGACGGTATCGATTATCACACTGCGGCCGATCTGACATCTCAGGCTAACCACATCGGGGTTACCATTCAAGCGGACATTATCAAGCAGAAGCTTCCTACCAACAATGGAGGTTACACTGCCATCAACTTTGGCAAGACACATCCAAAGGTATATTCTGAATTGACTACAGATCACCCGATTGATCTCACGCGTTACCAAGTGGCAAACTGCTATATGGGTCGTATCGGTTTGATCAACTCAGGTGGTGCTTCGGGCGGTGACAGCGACATGGCTGAAGCTGTGAAGACGGCTGTTATCAACAAACGTGCGGGTGGCCAAGGCTTGATCCTCGGTAGAAAGGCATTCCAACGCCCAATGAATGAAGGAGTAGAATTGCTACGCACGGTACAAGACGTATACTTGAGCGACGAGATCACGATCGCCTAAAAACGAAAAGAACTCCAGTATGGGTTGGTTCAAGAGAGACGAAAAAGGGATTACTACCAGCACGCAGGACAAGAAGGAAACGCCTGAAGGCCTGTGGCACAGATGTCCAAAGTGTAAGGTCATAGTTTCGGTTGAAGATCACCAAGCGAACCATTGGGTTTGTGGAAACTGTGGCTACCACGATAAGATCGATGCGGCTGAATATTTCAGCTTCCTATTTGACGATGGAAAATGGACCGAATTGGATGCGAGTATGACCTCCAAGGATCCATTGAACTTTGAGGATACCAAGAAGTATGTCGACCGTCTCGAGCAAGGCAAAAAGAAGTCGGGCTTAAAAGACGCCGTAACCACTGGTCATGGTAAAATGAATGGCAAAGGCGTTACCATTGCAGCCATGAACTTCCGCTTCATTGGAGGTTCCATGGGTTCTGTAGTGGGTGAAAAGATCGCCAGGGCCATAGACCATGCCTTGAAGAACAAGCAACCCTTCATCATGATCAGTAAGTCGGGCGGTGCTCGAATGATGGAGGCAGCCTTCTCATTGATGCAGATGGCAAAGACAAGTGCCAAATTGACCTTGTTGGATAAGGCGGGATTGCCTTACATCTCCTTGCTTACGGATCCTACCACTGGTGGGGTTACGGCCAGCTTCGCGATGTTGGGAGATATCAATATCGCCGAGCCAGGAGCTTTGATCGGATTTGCTGGTCCACGTGTTGTGAAAGAAACCATTGGTAAAGACCTTCCCGAAGGATTCCAAACCTCCGAGTTCTTACTCGAGCATGGCTTCTTGGATTTTGTAACCGAGCGCAAGAACCTCAAGAAGAAGATCAGCCAGTTCATTGAGATGACACAAATTGATCAATAAGTACCACGGCATCAAAGATTTTGCTATCTTTGCCGCCTTGTCCACGAAGGACAAAAACATACATCAATAACATCTAATACGATTTAGGAATGTATCTATCAGCAGAAAAGAAGCGAGAAATTTTCGCGCAGTACGGGCAAGGTGCAGAAGACACTGGCTCACCAGAAGGGCAGATCGCTCTCTTCACGTATCGCATTTCTCACTTGACAGAGCACTTGAAAGGAAATCGCAAAGACTACAACACTGAAAGATCTTTGGTGGCACTCGTAGGAAAGCGTCGTAAGTTGCTCAACTACCTTTACAAAAACGATATCGAGCGCTACCGCGCAATTATTGAGAAGCTTGGTCTTCGTAAATAATAAGAAATCGAACCGCGATAAAGGCAATTCACTGAATTGCCTTTTCGCGTATAATGAAGTTTATAATCGTAACTGAATCGAATACATGATTCCAACTCCCACAACCCAAGAGATCAAACTCGCGGACGGTAGAGTTATCACCATGGAAACCGGCAAGTTAGCACGTCAAGCTGACGGTGCTGTTGTGGTGAAAATGGGTGGTACAATGCTACTCGCTACCGTAGTTTCAAATAAAGACGCAAAAGAAGGTGTAGACTTCCTTCCACTCACAGTAGACTACCGTGAGAAATTCTCAGCTACGGGTCGTGTCCCAGGAGGATTCATCAAGCGTGAAGGTCGTCCTTCTGATGAAGAAATCCTTACCATGCGCTTAGTTGACCGCGTTTTGCGTCCGATCTTCCCGAAGGATTACCACGCCGACACGCAGTTGATGATTCAGTTGATCTCTTACGATCCTGAAGTTGCTCCTGATTCACTCGCTGGCCTGGCTGCTTCTGCTGCCATCAGCGTTTCTGATATTCCTTTCAACGGTCCAATCGGTGAAGTTCGCGTAGCACGCATCAACGGTGAGTTCGTTATCAACCCTTCTCCAGAAGCAATGGAGGAAGCCGACATCGACATGATGGTGGGTGGTACCAGGGATGGTATCGTGATGGTTGAAGGTGAAATGGACGAAGTAAGTGAAGAGGAAATGTTGGATGCGATCGAGCACGCTCACGCAGCCATCATCGAACAATGCGAGGCTCAAGAAGCACTCGCCGCTAAAGTTCCTACCTCTTCTCCTAAGCGCGAGTATAGCCACGAAACACACGACGAAGATCTTCGTGAAGCTGTGATGAAGGCTACCTACGACAAGTGCTTCGAGATCGCCGCTAAGGGCAACCCAAATAAGCACGAGCGCTCTGCCGCTTTCAAGGAGGTGTTCGAAAACTACATCGCCGATTGGAGCGAAGAAGAACTAGCTGAACAAGCAGGCTTGGCAAAGACCTACTTCAGCGAGGCTCAATACCACGCTGTTCGTAACTGCTTACTCGAGAAAGGAATGCGTCTCGATGGCCGTAAGACCACAGAGATCCGTCCGATCTGGACAGAAGTAGATTACCTACCTGGTAGCCATGGCTCTGCCATCTTCACACGTGGAGAAACCCAATCGCTTACTACGGTAACATTAGGTACGAGCTCAGACGTTAATAGGATCGACAACGCCACATTCGTAGGTCAAGAGAAATTCTACCTACACTACAATTTCCCTCCATTCTCAACGGGTGAGGCCCGCCCTATCCGCGGAACTAGCCGTCGTGAAATCGGACACGGAAACTTGGCACAACGTGCGTTGACTCCAATGATCCCAGATGAATCACCGTACACAATCCGTATCGTGAGTGAGATTCTCGAATCGAACGGTTCGTCTTCTATGGCCACTGTTTGTGCAGGAACACTTGCATTGATGGACGCTGGTATCGCTATCAAGAAACCGGTTTCTGGTATCGCAATGGGATTGATCACCGACAAAGAGACGGGTAAGTACCAGATCCTTTCTGATATCCTTGGTGACGAGGATCACCTTGGTGATATGGACTTCAAGGTTACCGGTACTCGCGATGGTATCACCGCTTGTCAAATGGACTTGAAGATCACAGGTATCAGCGCCCAAACGATGAAAGAAGCCTTGGCTCAAGCTCGTGACGGTCGCTTGCACATCATGACTGAAATGACCAAGTCGATCAGCGAACCGAGAAAACAACTCAAGCCAAACGCTCCTAAGATCGTTACCGTTGAGATCCCTAAGAGCTTCATTGGTGCCATTATCGGCCCTGGTGGTAAGGTGATCCAAGCTCTTCAAGAAGAGACTGGCACTACTATCGCTATCGATGAAGTGGATGACAAAGGTATCGTTGAGATCTCTGGAACCGATCAAGAAGGAATGGACTTCGCCATCCGCAGAATTAAGGAAATCGCCTTTGTTCCGACTGTAGGAGAAACATATGAAGGTGTCGTTAAAGGCATTCAGTCTTTCGGTGCATTCATCGAGATCGGTCACAACACCCAAGGTCTACTTCACATCTCTGAGATCGACCATAAGCGTATCGAAGACGTTAACTCGGTACTTAAGGAAGGCGACAAGGTACAAGTGAAGTTGTTGGCCATGGACGAGAAAGGCAAGATGAAATTGTCTCGTAAAGCATTACTTCCAAAACCTGAGCGTCAGGAAGACAAGAAGTAAAACAATAGCGAGTAATTCATCGTTCCATTAATCCATAGTATTCAATTGGACATATGAGACAGTTAAAAATCACAAAACAGGTCACCAATAGGGAGACCGCCTCTTTAGATAAATACCTTCAGGAGATCGGTAAAGTAGAACTGATCACCGCAGAGGAAGAGGTGGAACTCGCTCAACGCATTAAGGCGGGTGACCAAATTGCATTGGAAAAGCTCACCAAAGCTAACCTCCGTTTTGTGGTTTCTGTAGCAAAGCAATACCAAAATCAAGGTTTGACTTTGCCAGACCTCATCAACGAAGGAAACCTCGGTTTGATCAAAGCAGCACAACGCTTCGATGAAACACGTGGTTTCAAATTCATCTCCTACGCCGTTTGGTGGATCCGTCAGTCTATTCTTCAAGCGCTAGCCGAACAATCTCGTATTGTTCGCTTGCCTTTGAACAAGATCGGCAGCATCAACAAGATCAATAAGGCGTATGCTCAACTCGAGCAAGAGCACGAACGCGCTCCTTCTGCAGCAGAAATTGCAGATATGCTTGAAATGGGTGAAAATGATGTCAAGGAAAGCATGCGTAACTCCGGTCGCCATGTTTCCATGGACGCTCCTTTGGTTGAAGGTGAAGACAGTAACCTCTACGACGTCTTGAACTCATCTGATTCTCCTAATCCGGACGAAGATCTCATGCACGATTCGCTTCGCACTGAGATCGAGCGCTCTTTGGCCACCCTCACCCCGCGTGAAGGTGATGTCATCCGCTTGTACTTCGGATTGAACGGTCAACATCCAATGACCCTGGAAGAGATCGGTGAAAAGTTTGACCTAACGCGTGAACGCGTGCGTCAGATCAAAGAGAAGGCTATCCGCCGACTCAAGCACACATCACGCTCCAAAATCCTGAAAACGTATCTTGGATAATATATTCAAGCACTGTTTTGTGTGACCCCGGCCTTTTGGTCGGGGTTTTTTATTCCTAAAACGTAGCTCCAAGACCCAAAAAATCTGGCGACCAAGGACTAGTGACCATCGATTATCGACTAACGACTATTCCCTATCTTTGCCCCGAACTTGAAAATTATCCCCATGGCCCTCATCGCCCCTTCCGTTCTAGCAGCCGATTTCGCCAATCTTCAACGCGATTCAGAGATGTTGAATAACAGTCAGGCTGATTGGTTTCACATAGACGTAATGGACGGAGTTTTCGTTCCGAATATCTCTTTCGGAATGCCGGTGATCCAAGCTATAAAGAAGCACGCTACCAAGCCCATGGACGTCCACTTGATGATCGTTCAGCCAGAGCGTTATATCAAGGAGTTCAAGGCCGTTGGTGCCGATATCCTTACCGTTCACTACGAAGCATCAACGCACCTACACCGCACACTTCAAGCCATTAAAGCCGAAGGAATGCAAGCCGGAGTAGCGCTCAATCCTCATACGAATGTGGACGTTTTGGAAGATACCATTGAAGATATCGACCTCGTATGCATGATGTCCGTTAACCCCGGTTTTGGTGGTCAAAAGTTCATCGAGCGCACCTACGCCAAGGTTGAAAAACTTCGCAAGATGATCGATACACGCGGTGCTTCAACCAAGATCGAGATCGATGGAGGCGTAACCTCAGCCAACGCCAAACAACTAATCAACGCAGGTGCAGATGTGCTCGTTGCAGGGTCGTTCGTGTTCAAAAGCGAGGATCCGATCGCAACAATCGCGGAGCTGAAGGGGTTTTAGGTGGGTGAACGAGGCGGTCTGGGCTACTCGTTGAATTCCTTTCGAGGAGTCAGTATATCCTTGAATGGAGGAATCCATCCGTCATAGAGTACTTCTGTTTGACCATCCGATCATCCGACCATCCGATCCTCACTCCTTCCCCTCAAGCCAATCTCTCAAATAGATGAAGTGCTCACCTAAGTTGCCATTCTCCGTTTCTGTGGCGCGGGCGATGATCTCATCTTTATCCTTTTCGATCAAGGCCGGGAGTACTTTATCGATCAGCTCTCTACCAAAACCTTCAGAGGCGTCGCGGGGAAGTTCGCATGGCAGGTTATCTACTGCTTGAACGCCTATGCTTGCCTGTGTGCCTAAAGGAACTTCTGATTCCGTTTTTGGATCGTAGCCATAGAATGGATCGGCGATGGTTGAAGGGCGGATCGTTGAGGCTACTGGGCCATCGATATCTGCGGATATATCTGAAACGAATTGGATCTTGAACTCCTCTTTCTTGGCGTCTTCGCGAGTAAAGATGAATGGGGATCCTTCACCCCAATAATGACAAGCCAGGTACATGTCGGCCACCTTGGCAAAGCGCATAAAATCCGAACGGTAATCTTCAGGATTCGCATAGAAGTCGTTCCGAGTACCGACGATTCCTCCTTTTCTTCGGTTGTAATCGAGTACTCCCAATTGAGCGAATACGGGATGAGTGAACTCATCGTGTAGGAACTGTCGGGAGGACACCTTTACGATGTTTAGGGAATTCAGGATCTCCATCGCGCCTTTGGCCACTCTGCCCTGCCCTGTCATGACGATCTTGAAATCATCGGGTAGGTCGACCTTATCAAACTCTTGCTCCATTTCGGCGCGGTCCTTACACTCATGAGCAGGGCGTAGCTTATAACGTTGGGTGACTAAACCGTAACCTCTAAAGGCATTATATGCCCCAACGATCCCCGCATACCTTCCGAAGCCAATGAGCCGAACTCCTCGCTTATCGCGAAGCACTTCATAGTCAACCAAGCGGATCTTCTTTTCCAAAATGGCCTGGAGGAGGTCGCGGTTATAGGGTTGTTTCTTGAATGTATGGGAGAAAAAGAAATAGGTCTTTCCTTCAATGAGCTGATCGATGGGCACTTCCTTTACACCGAGGAGTACATCGCAGATAGAAATATCGTCTACTACTTGAATACCAAGACTTTTGTATTCATCATCGGTATAGGCGCGAATGGAGCTCGATTGAACATAAACCTCCACGTTCGGGAAACGTTCCTGAAGTTCTACGCATTGAGCGGGACTTAATGGTACACGTTTATCGGGTGGCGTCTTGCCTTCTTTGATGAGCCCTATCTTCACAGTAGTATCCTAAGAATTCGATGCAAAAGTGGTGAATTCTGATGTAAGTGGAAACAATATCAAACGTATTTACCTTTAGAGTTTGTACTTGCTAAGAAGTGGCATACCTTAGCGAGTTCCTTTGGGGCTGATTTGGATTTGACAGCAAGATGAAGGAATGTGTAAGCATGTCGAGCTATGGAGTTAACGCTCGTAAAACAGGTACTTCAGCTTTTTAACTGGCAACAACAACTACGCGCTTGCCGCATAATCGATTCGATAGAACGATTTTGCTAATCCACGTACAAGGTACGGGAGTGAGCCATCTCTCAGAATCCCAGTCTAGCGGAGTCTGATCAAGAGGTGCAGGAATGTTAGACTAGTCGCATTGATGATTCTAAGGTGCGGCGAAATTCAGGATCTAAGCGCAACGGTAGGGTGTCCATTCCCAGCTCTGCGTCGAAAACCCAATAATGGAATAAGCATGTAGAAAGCCCATTGTTTCCTTGTTTGGACGCGGGTTCGAAACCCGCCAGCTCCACAAGAAAATAGGATCCCTCATCACGACGTAAGGAGTGATGTAGGGATTTTTATTTGGCTGCAACGGAGCTTGCTCAAGGTGCAGGCTAATGAAAATACCAACGCATCGACCGGAGGGAGATGAGGATCCTATTTGGCTTGAGCACCGGAACCGCTATCAAGGGTTGTGGCAATCCGCCAAAACCCGCCAGCTACACAAATCAAGGAACTACGAACCGCCACCAGGCGGCGAAGTAGTGACGTTGGATTTGGTCAACAATTTCTGATTGAGCGAAAGGACCTTCGTCTGCTCATCCAACTTGGAATTTTGCTCGGATATCAACTTGTTTCGAGAGGCCAGGTCAGAATTCAGCCTTTTAACACGTTTATTGGTTCGGTATTGCAGGAACCAAGCAATTCCAGCGATCAATGCCAATAGCAATGATCCCAATGCGACCGTAATATTCCACTGTCGAGAGAATTGTTCCCACTGATCCTAAGGGTAGACCAGGTAAATAGCGTAGGTTCTATTGCAAAATGTACAACAATCCCATCGTGATTATGTAGGAAAATCCTTAGAGAAGTAGGATGTGGTATCCAATACGCAATCCACCGTACCCGTCGGAAGCATCAAAGCCCTTGCGATATTTGAACCCCTCGATGAGATCCGAGTAGAGGAAATGCCCCATGAATTCAACGGAAAGCGCACTTCTCTTTGAAAGTCGGAATTTGGCGCCCCCACCAAGACCTAAATTGAAGCCTCCATTGGTTCCTGGATAAATGTCAACTCCATCTGGGAATTGAATGTCATCTGGATATCTAGTGTGGACCCAGGTAGCACCTCCACTCGCTTTGAGGTACAGGGTGGTTGTGTTAGCATGAAAGGATTTACCCCACTTCTTAAAGTGATAGATCATCTGTGCATTGAGTTCAACTACATCAGATTCAAAACTCAATCCACGATCTGGAGTGGCGTGATTGGCATCATCAGCCGTTACCATTCCATACCCCAATCGCATTCCCATTCCAAACTTAGGACCGAAGAAGTAGTTGTAATCGATTGCTGCATAAGGACGCATTTCGATGAGCAAGGTACCTGGATCGACCGCTGTAGAGATCTCGCCATTGTAATTCATCGTGCCAATGGAGAACTGAAGATCTTGGTAACGAAGATGACGTTGACCAAAAGTCGTGATACTAGCCATGCAAATGATTACTAGAGTAAAGACGGTGTTTCGCATAGGGGTAAAACGATTAGAATGCGAAGATAGTCCACTTCGATCAGAAATTCTTAAAATTCAACCACTCTCCTCCCGCTTAGGGATCTGTGACTGAATTGAATAACATCAAGCGGTGCGTGTAAACATGATCAGCCCATCCGCAGAGGCTCCTTCGTGGTATCGATAACCATCCATATTGAATTGCCGGAGGTCCTGAATGGTCTTCGGATCAGTCTGAAGAATCCACCTAGCAAACTGCCCTCTCGCCTTCTTGGCAAAGAAGCTCACGGTTTTCAGTTTACCCCCCTTCTCCTCCTTGAAATCTATGCGGATCGTTTCAAGATCCTTTGGAAGCATTGCTTGGTACTCTGTGCTCGTAAGGTCAATGAATGTTTCTGATGGATCGAAGAACGCCTCTACCTTTTCAGACCAAAACTTCTTCAGTGTTTTGTTAGCTATTTTGATGGGGTCATTAAGATCGATCCGATGTGGCTCAACCGCGTCTCCACCTTTCAAAACACCGTATAAGGCACTCATGATGATGGCTTGATCCATGGCCTTCACTTTCTCGTTATCACTTAGGGTGTGAAGATCCAAGCCATCGTAAACATCACCTTGGTACATGGCAATAGCGACCGATCTCTCTCCGCCACCCCACTGTTTCCACATGTCAGCGACAGCCTCCGTGAGCTTGTCCGAGAGCTTCAAGTTCTTCTTAAGCGCCTCGTCGTTCATGGCCTTCATGACCTTGGACACTTTCTCGGCGTGCGTTTCAAACATGGGTCGACCAACAGGTTGCAAACCAGTGTACGACTCTTGCCTCTTCGATGGACTTAAGATGAACTTCATAGAGATGATTTCCGCAAAAATAGTTTTTGAAAATAGGTAGTGAGAAATGCACGAATAAAAAACCCCCGACATATCGCCGAGGGTTCATTTGTTCGAGGGGCCGTTTACTGTTCTGCAGCTACCCATCGGTCCACTTCTTTGCGGACATTGTCTTCATATACCACTTGGTAAAGCATTTCGCCACCGTTGGGTCTGAATAACCAGATTCCTTGCTTCTGACCGCGAACATATTGTCCTGCGCTCATCAACTCACCATCCTGACTGTACTGACGGTATTCGCCGTGCGGTTGGTTGTTGAGATAAGAACCCGTTTCCTTTACTGCACCATTTTCGTAATAAGCAACCATTTGAATGTAGTTACCAAATATGGTGTATTGAACCTTGGTTTGACCGTTTTCGTAGTTCTCTGTGCGAACCTCCTGAGCTTGCATGGTAAGTCCCAGACCTACGAGTGCAATTAATGTGAATAGAGCTTTCATTGTATCCTTCTTCATTGTTATGTTACATCAAAGTTACGTCAATTTTACATTAAATACAAACTATAGTTACATTTACTTAACATTTAGGTAACATTACCCGATCGAATTTGTTCGGCATCACTTTTGTTTTACACAAGGCGATTACATTTGTGATAAATCGACTTCCTGTGAAAAACCTATACACTTATATCGGAATCCTACTTTTGGTCTTTAGCCTCTCGGCTTGCAGTGGATCAAAGCGAATGTACAAGCAAGGGCAAGAGCTTGAGTCGGCGGGCATGTATGAAGATGCCGCCCGCAGTTACATGGATGCGCTTCGCAGGGACAACGACAACATCGAGGCATTGATCGCTCTTCGCAGTGTTGGGCAGATCGTTGTAGATGATCTGTATGCTGACTTCTTTAATGCTGTTCAGGGTGGTGAGAATAAAGCGGCCATCGATAGCTATTTGAAAGCGGAGAATTTCCGCACCGAATTGAGGAGGTACAATGTGAATATAGAGCGTCCAAGCGGACATGAAGAAGAATACCGCACGGCCCTATCTGCTTATCTCGAGATCCAATATCAAAATGGCCGGAATGAGATCGGTCGTAAGAATTACGCAGAGGCAGAGGCCATATTCATAGAGATCCAAGGACTTCAGGCCAACTATAAGGATACGGAACGTCTGCTTCGCATTGCTCAAGCTCGTCCTGTTTACCAAGAAGCGATGGACGCCTTCGATAGCAGACAGTACAGAAAGGCTTACCGCCTGTTGGATGAGATCGAACGGACACATGGTGAATTCGATGAGAGTGCGCATTATAAAGCGGTTTCACTTCGAAATGGACAGTTTGGATTGGGCATCATGAAGTTTGAGAACCACACCGAATTTCCAGGAGTTGAAGCCCTCCTATCAAGTCGAATCACCCGCCAACTTCAGGATAAGGACGACCCTTTCCTCAAGCTGATCGACCGAACTATGATGGAGAGCTTGACGGCAGAACAGATCCGTGCAATGACCGGTCAGAGTGATATGAACTCATCGGCTGAGACCGGTCAACTATTGGGAGCTAAGGCGATCTTGGTGGGGGAATTGGTAAGCATGGATGTGAATAAATCCAACTTGAGAAGAGTACGTCGACCAGGTTACATTGGTCGCCGTATTACCCGTACCAACGCCGAGGGCGACCGTGAATCTACTATGGTCTATGATAAGGTTTGGTACTACGATGTGTCTCAAGAACTTCGCGCATCGGCCATCTTACAATTCAAGATCGTAAGCGTTGAAACGGGCGAGATCCTTTTGACAGACGCCATCACAGTTGAAGCGGCCGATGAAGTAGATTACTCGACCTACAATGGAGATACCCGTTACCTCTATATGGGTGAGTGGAGATCCATGACCGAACCTAGGGCTTCAGATCGCATTTACCGCGATTCAAATTCTAAGCGTCAGATAGACAGTCGCTTGGAAGGACGAAGAGAATTGAGATCTGAAAGTCAAGTGAAGGAAGATCTATACGACCAAATGTCATCTCGTGCAGCGAACGAGATCTATAATACCTTTCTGAACATAGTTGGATAATGAGGCTAACGAGCACATACATAGTACTATTGATGGCATTCTCGATCCTGTGGGGTTGTGGTGGCAGCAAGGACGTGGCCCGGGAGAGGAAAGAAGAACCTACATGGATCACCAACCGCCCTCAAGATCCCTTTGCCTATATCGGTATTGGCGTAGCTCGTGTCAAGCCGGATGGAAGTCATTTGCAGACCGCCAAGAGCGCAGCACTTTCCGATCTGATCAGCGAGATATCCGTAGAGGTCTCCTCCACGAGTCTGCTTTATCAAATGGAGCAGAACCGCCAATTCCGTGAGGAGTTTCGCGCTCAAACCGAATTGAACTCGTTTGAGACCATCGATAGTTTTGAATTGGTGGATAGTTATGAGGCCGAGGGGTACTTCTGGACCCAATATAGGTTGGACAAGGACACCTACGCTCGTCAACGTGCACAACGCAAGCAAGCCGCCATCACTCGTGCCTTAGCCTATTATGACATGGCATTAGAAGCTTATCGCGCCAATCAAGTACAGGCTTCCCTCACGCATGCGTTTACCGCTTTGAGCGAGCTTAAGCCCTTCCTGAATGAACCGATCTCATCCGACAACATGGATGGAGACGTGGCCATCACGATGTATGCATTCATCGATACGCTACTATCCGATATCAATGTTACGCCGATCAATGATCAACTCGTCATGCTTCGCTATGATGACAGATCCGTTTACCGTGATGCCTTCGTTACCGAAAACTCAGATGGAGTTCCCTTACCAGAGGTTCCCGTTTACCTTTACTATACAGGAGGATTCCTGAGGGAAACACAAGTAAAGAGCAATGACAGCGGCATTGTTAAGACCATCCTGCCAGCGGCTACCTCAGATGCGGAGAGCCATAGACTTGAAGCGGATATCAACTTCGTGGCCTTGGCGGAAGCAGCCACACGCGACCCATTATTAAGGATGATGATCACACGTTATCCTGGGGATGGAGCGGCAGTAGATGTAGCTATCCTATCTCCGAAGGTGTACATTGAATCTGTCGAGATATCAGAAGGTGAGCATCTTACCAACACACCGATCGCTGGAGCCCTGAAATCATTCTTACTGCGTCATCAATACGCTCTGGCTACATCAAAAGAGGAAGCAGACATCTTTGTAAGTATCGATGCCAATAGCAAGAGTTATGGCACTCGAAACGACATGCACTTGAGCCAAATGAATGGTCGTATCACCATAATGAATGCGCAGGGCGTTACGACGGATGTGATCCCCCTCGATCAATATCAAGGTGCACAGCTATCTACTCAACTCGCTTCAAGAGCCGCCTTCCAGAAGGCCATTCGAGACCTGCAAGACCACGAGTTTAGGAAAATATTCCTGAGATAATCTGGAGCTAACGTAAACTTAAGCCCGTCATTACTGGAATTCTGGGTCGGATTTATTATGTTTGAGCAAAACATTTATTATGCGCCCCGAAGAAACGGTAGACTTTCACATCAAGTTTACGTGGCAAGGAATCGCCCGTTGGTATAACGACGTAGCGGCGCAATACGATTCCACGATGGCTACGGGTTACGTTCTATTGAACGTTGACCAAGAGAATGGAACTCCCAGCACGAGTTTGGGTCCCAAAATGGGAATGGAACCAACGAGCTTATCTCGTCTCTTGAAGGTAATGGAAGAGAAGGATTTGATCCGACGTGAACCACACCCAGATGATGGACGTGTGGTTTTGATCTTTCTGACCCCTAATGGCATAGAGAAGCGCGAGCACGCCAAGGATGCGGTCTTGAAATTCAATAATACGGTTAGAGACAAGGTTTCGAAGACCGATCTGAATGGATTCTTCCGCACCATGAACAAGATTAATATTCTGATTGAACAACTCAACGAAGAACTTCACCATGAAGAGAATCATTCGTAAAGCCACGGTCCTTGGATCTGGCATCATGGGTAGTCGGATCGCATGCCACCTCGCCAACAAAGGCGTAGAGGTATTGCTTCTGGACATCCCCCCGAAAGAACTCAACGAACGCGAGAAGGCTGCGGGTAAGTCGCTTGAAGACAAGGCCGTTCGCAATCGCATCGCCAATGAGAATTTTCAAACTGCCGTCAAGTCGAACCCCTCTCCCCTATTCAGCAAGTCATTTGCTTCACGGATCACTACGGGAAACTTCGACGACGACCTAACGAAGATCAAAGATTCAGATTGGATCATTGAGGTGGTAGTAGAGCGTTTGGACATTAAACAACAGCTCTTCGAACGCGTAGAGCAGTACCGCACTCCAGGAACCTTGATCACGAGTAACACTTCGGGTATTCCGATCAACCTTATGACCAAGGGACGTTCTGAGGATTTCGTGAAACACTTTTGCGGAACACACTTCTTTAATCCGCCGAGATACCTTCGCTTGCTGGAGGTGATCCCAACGAAAGAGACGGATCCGTCGGTGGTGGACTTCTTCATGCAGTATGGAGATCTCTACCTTGGTAAGACAACCGTTCTTGCGAAGGATACACCGGCGTTCATTGCTAACCGCATCGGCATTTATGGCATCATGGATCTATTCCATCAGGTCAAAGAGATGGGCATGACGGTTGAAGAAGTTGATAAACTAACCGGCACATTGGTTGGAAGACCAAAGTCAGCCACCTTCCGAACTTGCGATGTAGTGGGACTTGACACCCTCGTTCACGTAGCCAACGGTCTTTATGAGGCCTGTCCAGAAGACGAAAAGCGTGACGTTTTCAAGCTTCCAGACTTCATTAATAAGATGATGGAGAACGAGTGGTTTGGAGATAAGACCAAGCAAGGATTCTATAAGAAAGTGAAGGATGAAAATGGCAAGAGCAACATCCTTGCGATGAATCTGGACACTCACGAGTACCACGAAAAAGAAAGAGTAAAGTTTGGATCGCTTGACGCCGCCAAGCCTATCACCGATCTAAAGGAAAGAATTGCCTTTTTGGCTAAGGCCAAGGATAAGGCGGGTGAATTCTACCGCAGAACATACGGTGGTCTATTCGCTTATGTAACGCATCGCATTCCTGAGATATCAGATGAACTATTCCGGATCGACCAGGCCATGCGCGCAGGTTTCGGTTGGGAATTGGGTCCGTATGAATTGTGGGACGCCATCGGTATCGAGAAAGGTTTGAGCTATGTTGAACAGCGCGGTGAAAAGGTAGCTCCATGGATCCAAGAGATGCTGGATAAAGGCTTTACATCCTTCTACAAGACGGAAGGTGGAAAGCGTTACTACTACGACATCGATGCGAAGGATTACAAAGAGATTCCTGGTCAGGGTGGATTCATTATCCTAGACACCATTCGCGAATCCAAAACTATTTGGAGCAACAACGAGAGTGCGATCCAGGACCTTGGAGATGGTATCTTGAACTTTGAATTCCGCTCTAAGATGAATTCCCTTGGGGGAGGCGTCTTGGCGGGTATGAATAAGGCCATCGACCTTGCTGAAAAGGAGTATGCGGGATTGGTGATCGGCAACCAGGCCTCCAACTTTAGTGTGGGTGCCAACTTGGGCATGATCTTCATGATGGCCGTTGAACAGGAATGGGATGAATTGAATTTCGCCATTCAGCACTTCCAGAACACCATGATGCGTGTTCGTTACAGCGATATTCCAGTGGTTGTAGCACCTCACGGAATGAGCCTGGGCGGTGGCTGTGAAATGACTCTTCATGCCGATGCCGTGCAGGCCGCAGCAGAAACGTACATGGGCCTTGTAGAATTTGGTGTAGGCGTCATTCCAGGTGGCGGTGGAACGAAGGAATTGACACTTCGTGCGAGTGATCGCTACTTGAAAGACGATGTTGAGCTGAACTCCTACCGGGAAAACTACTTGAATATAGGTATGGCCAAGGTTGCCACATCGGCACAAGAGGCCATGGACCTTGGTTATCTTGTTGAAGGAAGGGACCACTACTCCATGAACATCGATCGTCAGATCCAAGACGCAAAACGCAAAGCTATCATGTTAGCTGAGCAGGGTTATCAACGTCCAATCGAGCGAACCGACATCAAAGTATTGGGGCAACAAGCTTTGGGAATGTTCAAGGTGGGTGCCTTCCAGATGCGTGAGGGAGGTTACATCTCAGATCACGATCTGAAAATGACCGAAAAACTCGCATGGGTAATGGCGGGTGGTGACCTTTCCGAGCCAACAGAGGTAAGTGAAAGCTACTTGCTCAAGCTTGAGAGAGAGGCCTTCCTCAGTTTGTGTGGCGAGCGTAAGACACTAGAGAGAATACAACATATGCTGAAGACGGGTAAGCCGCTTCGCAACTAAAAATAAGCTAAGATGGATGCATATATCGTAGCAGGATACCGAAGTGCCGTGGGCAAAGCCTCACGTGGTACACTTCGTTTCTTCCGACCAGACGATCTAGCGGCCCAAGTGATCAAACACTTGATGGATAACGTTCCCAACTTCGACAGATCGAAGATCGACGATGTGATCGTGGGTAACGCCATGCCAGAAGCTGAACAAGGCTTGAATGTAGGTCGACTTATTTCCCTTATGGGTCTCGACACCGTGGATGTTCCCGGGGTTACCGTAAATCGCTATTGCAGCTCAGGACTCGAAACCATAGCCATGGCATCTGCGAAGATCCATGCAGGTATGGCCGACGCGATCATTGCTGGTGGTACGGAATCAATGAGCTACATCCCAATGGGTGGATGGAAGATTACTCCGAACTATCAACTTTCGAAGCATCATGCGGACTATTACAATGGTATGGGCCTTACCGCAGAAGCCGTTGCAAAGGAGTTCAATGTGAGCCGCGAAGATCAAGATGAATTCGCTTTTAACAGTCATCAAAAAGCATTGAAAGCCATAGAAAGTGGACGATTTGCTGATGATATCGCCCCGATCAACATTGAAGAGAAATTCCTCAACAGCAAGGAGAAGATCGAAACCAAGAATTACGTTTTCGACACGGATGAAGGTCCGCGTGCCGATACCTCGATCGAAAAACTCGGTCTACTCCGACCTGTTTTCGCTGAAGGAGGTAGTGTTACTGCTGGGAACTCGTCACAAACCTCGGATGGAGCAGCGTTTGTGCTCGTGGTGAGTGAGAGATTCCTCAAGGAATACAACTTGAAGCCTATCGCCCGGCTTGTAAGCTATGCGGCGGCGGGTGTTGAACCACGCATCATGGGTATTGGTCCGGTCAAGGCCGTTCCACTCGCTCTAAAGCAGGCCAACCTGAAGCTTGACGATATCAACCTCATCGAATTGAACGAGGCCTTTGCTTCTCAATCGCTAGCGGTAGTTCGAGAATTGGGACCAAACCCAGATATCCTGAATGTGAATGGTGGTGCTATCTCACTTGGTCACCCATTGGGTTGTACCGGAGGAAAACTCACTGTTCAGATCTTGAATGAATTGAAGAAACGAGACCAGAAATACGGTCTTGTTACAATGTGTGTAGGTACTGGCCAAGGCGCGGCTGGTGTATTTGAAAGATTGGATTAAAAAGAACCACGATATGGCAACGCAGGAAAAGAGTTTTATAAAAGGTGGTGAGTTCATCATCCGTGACATTCAACCGGATGACGTTTTCACACCCGAAGATTTCTCCGAAGAGCAAATGATGATGGCCCAAGCCACGACCGATTTCATCGATAAAGAAGTTTGGCCGCACAAGATGCGTTTCGAGGAGAAGGATTACGACTTCACTTTGGAAGTGATGAAGAAGGCAGGTGAACTAGGACTTCTAGGCATCTCGGTTCCAGAGGAATACGGAGGACTAGGCATGGGGTTCAATACCAGTATGTTGGTATGTGATCGCATCTCGGGTGCAACAGGTAGTCTTTCTACAGCTTACGGCGCTCATACCGGTATCGGAACGCTTCCTATCCTTCTTTACGGAACAAAGGAGCAGCAAGAAAAGTACCTCCCTAAACTTGCTACAGGTGAGTGGATCGGAGCTTACTGCTTGACCGAGCCTGGAGCGGGATCGGATGCCAATTCGGGCAGAACAAAGGCCGAGCTTACCGACGACGGCAAGAGTTGGGTATTGAATGGTCAGAAGATGTGGATCTCCAACGCCGGTTATGCCGATCTTTTCATCGTCTTCGCACGTATTGAAGACGACAAGAATATCACTGGTTTCATCGTAGAGAAAGGAGCTGAGGGTCTAACATTAGGTGATGAAGAGCACAAGATGGGAATCCGCGCCTCTTCAACTCGTCAGGTTTTCTTGAACAACGTTACCATTCCGAAGGAAAACCTATTGGGTGAGCGAAATGGAGGTTTTAAGATCGCTATGAACTCTCTGAACGTAGGTCGCATCAAACTTGCCGCGGCTTGCTTGGATGCAAACCGTAGAGGTATCGGAGTATCTGTTCGTTACGCCAATGAGCGTGAGCAGTTCAATCGCTCGATATCAACATTTGGAGCCATTCAAGAGAAATTGGCAGAAATGGCGACTCGCCACTTTGCCAATGAAAGTGCCACCTATCGTGCGGGTCAGGATATCGAAGACAATATCGCCCGCTTGATCGAAGAAGGCATGGATCCACAGCAGGCTAAGCTGCAGGGTGTTGAAGAATTCGCGATCGAGTGTGCCATTTTGAAGGTGCACGGATCCGAGACATCTACCTATGTTGCTGATGAAGCGGTACAGATCCATGGTGGTATGGGCTTCTCTGCCGACACTACGGTTGAGAGTGCGTATCGCGATGTGCGTATTGCGCGGATCTATGAGGGCACGAATGAGATCAACCGAATGTTGACCGTGGGCATGTTGCTGCGGAAGGCATTGAAGGGCGAAATGGACCTAATGTCGCCAGCTATGAAAGTTGCTGGTGAATTGATGGAGATCCCTGACTTCGACACACCGGACTACAGCGAGCCATTGAGTGAAGAGGCTGAATTGCTCGGTAAGATGAAGAAGGCCATCCTGATGGTTGCGGGAAAGGCCGTTGAAAACTTTGGTACAGAGGTAGAAGAAGAACAGGAAATCTTGATGTCTGTTGCAGATATGATCATCGAAACCTATGTTGCTCAAAGTGCTGTTCTACGTGCAGCTAAGCTCACTAAGAAAGGTGATGACAAAGCTGAACTAGCTCGGAAGATGGCGCGCCTTTACCTCCACAATGCCATCGAGAAACTTCACCTATCCGGTAAGGAAGCGATCTATTCCTTTGCAGAAGGTGATGAGCAACGTATGATGCTGATGGGATTGAGAAGATTTACCAAATGGCAAACTCCACCAAATCCTAAGAAACTTCGTCGTGAGATCGCCAAGCGGGTCATAGACGAAAACAAATTGCCATTTTAGAAAGAGAGCCGCTGAGAAGCGGCTTTTTTTTTGAGGGCTCCGAGGCGCCAAGGCATCAAGGCTCCGAGGCTCGCTCGTTGATCTACCGTCATCGAGTCCAAAAGTCCATGAGTCCGATCATCCGATCATCTGACTATCCGACCATCCTACTATCAAATCATCTAACACCCAAAACTTGCACTACCCCGGCTTGTTATCCATATTTGTAGAATAAACTGAAACACATGTCTGAGAAGAATCCGCTACTTCCACCTTATAGTACTCCCTTCAATACAGTTCCTTTTGATAAGATCTCTGTTGAAGATTTCGAACCAGCGATGGATCGGGCTATCGAAATGGCTCGAGCTAGAGTGGAGAGCATAGCCAGTGTAGATGCCCCGACGTTTGAAAATGTGATCGAGGCCTTGGAGTTTTCGAACATGGAACTCAATCGAGTGGCGGAGATATTCTTCAACTTGAATTCAGCCGAAACGAATGAGGATATTCAACGCATTGCACGTGATATCTCTCCGAAGTTGACCGCTTTTGGAAACGACATCCTTTTGAATGCAGATCTCTTCGAACGTGTGGATGCCGTACATCAACAAAGAGAAGATCTCAAACTCACGTTAGAGCAAGACCGCTTGCTGGAAAAGACCTGGAAATCATTCAAACGCAACGGCGCGGCCTTATCGGAGGATAAAAAAAGACAATTGCGTGAGATCGACGAGAAGCTCAGCACACTTAGTTTAGAGTTTGGTGAACATGTTCTGGCCGACACCCATGCATTCACAATGCATATCGAGGATGAGT
Organism: Phaeocystidibacter sp.; assembly: GCA_965659725.1. GTDB lineage: Bacteria > Bacteroidota > Bacteroidia > Flavobacteriales > Schleiferiaceae > Phaeocystidibacter. The sequence continues at coordinate 36,068 of CBFHXG010000002.1, forward strand.
CGCAGCTTTCTGGCCTACCTGAATCGGTGGTGGACATGGCCGCTGACGCTGCAGAACAGCGTGAGTTAAAAGGGTGGGTCTTCACATTGGACTTTCCATCCTACATGGGTTTCATGACCTATTCCGATCAGCGCGAATTACGCCATAAAATGTGGCTTGCGTTCTCCAAGCGAGGATACAACGACAACGAGAATAACAACTCAGAGATCATCATCAAGATCGCAAAGCTTCGCGCGGAAAGAGCTCAACTTCTCGGGTACCATACCCATGCCGAATTCGTGCTTGCAGAGCGCATGGCTGAAAGCGCGGATACGGTAGAGAAATTCCTCGGCGATCTGAAGGAAAAGGCATTGCCTGCAGCAAAGAAAGATGTAGAAGAAGTACAAGCTTACGCGAAAAAGCGCGATGGAATTGACGAACTCCACCGTTGGGACTTTGCCTATTACTCTGAAAAACTGAAGAAGGAGAAGTTCGACATTGACGATGAAGAGCTCAAACCCTACTTCCCACTTGAGCAGGTATTGGATGGTGCATTCACTGTTGCTAATAAGCTTTATCAGATCGAGTTCGTCGAGCGCAACGACATTCCAACATACAATGAAGAGGTTCGCACTTTTGAGGTAAAGAATAATGACGGCTCACTACTTGCGATCTTTTACGCCGACTTCCACCCTCGCAAGGGCAAGCGAAATGGCGCATGGATGACATCCTATGGAAGTCAGTATAAAAAAGACAGCCAAGAGCAGCGACCACATATCAGCATCGTTTGCAACTTCACACGTCCAACCAAAACAAAGCCTGCCCTACTGACCTTCCAGGAAGTTACAACCCTCTTCCACGAATTTGGCCATGCTCTACACGGCATGTTGGCGGAAGGTACATATCCAGGATTGACGGGAACGAACGTGTATTGGGACTTCGTTGAATTGCCTAGTCAGATCATGGAAAACTGGTGCTACGAGCCAGAGGCCTTGGCTATGTTTGCGAATCATTATGAAACGGGTGAAGTGATCCCGTCGGATATGGTTGAACGCTTGAGAAAGAGCGCGACCTTCTTGGAGGGTTATTCAACGGTCCGACAATTGGGTTTTGGATACCTCGACATGGCATGGCACAATTCGAAGGGAGAATTCTTAGAAGATGTGGAAGCCTTTGAGAAAGGTGTATTCGACGAACTCGAGGTATTCCCTTCCACATCTGGAACGGCGATGTCTACGGCCTTCAGTCACATCTTCCAAGGTGGCTACTCTGCTGGATACTACAGTTACAAATGGGCGGAAGTATTGGATGCTGATGCATTTGAATCCTTCTTGGACGAGGGGCTCTTCAATCCGAAGACGGCTCGTCGATTCCGCAAGTTATTGTCATCCGGAGGTACCATCCACCCGATGGAGCTCTACAAAGAATTCAAGGGAAGGGAACCCAACCCTGAGGCATTGTTGAGAAGGGCGGGATTGATAGGCTAGATCAATCGACAAACCAGTGGTCTAATTTCCACACCATCTTTTGCCCTACCTTTACGGCATGTCGAAAGTTCGTGCCAAAAAGCATCTAGGTCAACATTTCCTAAAGGACGAATCCATTGCTCAACGCATCGCCCAGATCTTGAGTGGAAAAGGATATGAAAAGGTTCTGGAGATAGGTCCCGGAATGGGAGTATTAACACAATTCCTTCTTCGAGAATCGTATGAGACCTGGGTGGTAGAACTCGACTCGGAGTCTGTCACCTGGCTTCAAGCGCATTTTCCAAAGTTGAGTGACAGGATATTGAATGAAGACTTCCTGAAATTCAACTTCAAACAGGTTTTTGGAGATGAGAAGTACGCCATCATTGGCAACTTCCCGTACAACATAAGCTCGCAGATCGTATTCAACGTGCTTGAGAACCGAGATCAGATCCCGGAATTCGGTGGAATGTTCCAGAAAGAGGTTGCTTCAAGAATCGCTACCGGACCCGGATCCAAGGAATACGGCATCTTATCTGTTCTTTGTCAGGCTTACTACGAAGTGGATTACTGCTTCACCGTTGACGAGCACGTATTCGACCCTCCTCCAAAAGTGAAAAGCGGGGTGATGATCATGAAAAGGAAGTTGGAGGACCCAGATGTAGACTTCAAACAGTTGAAAACGGTAGTTAAAACGGCCTTCAACCAACGAAGAAAAACCTTGAGGAATGCCCTCAAATCGTTACCTTTCGAACACACAAGCGAAACTGAGTCGCTCTTAGGACAACGAGCGGAACAACTTGGCTTTGAAGAATTTGTCAAACTGACCAACGCGCTTTCACTATGAGTTTTGAACTCACGCAAGATTACCTCAATGAGCTGAGCGAAAGGGTTTCCAACGGAGAAGCGGTAGCCGTAGCCAAGGAGTTATGCGAGCTTCACCCTGCGGATATCGCGGAAGTTCTAGATGAACTCGATTCCGACGAGGTGCTGCAGATCACCGAGAATATCAAATCCGAGCTACTTGGTGAGGTGCTTGTGCAATTGGATGAAGATTCTCGTAAGGAGGTACTTGACACCTACACAGGCAAAGAGATCGCGCAGGAAGTGGTTGAGAACCTCGACTCTGATGATGCGGCGGATATCCTTGCCGAATTGGACGAGGACAAGAAGCTCGAAGTACTCTCCAATCTGGAGGACATTGAGCATGCAAAGCAGATCGCCAACCTTCTTACCCACGCCGAAAACACGGCAGGTGCCTTGATGGCAACGGAGCTGGTTAAGGTGAATCACAATTGGACCGTTCTTACCTGTGTACGCGAAATGCGTCGTCAAGCCGAAGAGGTAGAGCAAGTTCACGCTGTTTATGTGGTGGACAACAATGATGTATTGCTCGGAACCCTTAGCCTGAAAAAGCTTCTCACCACTTCTACTCGAACACCTATCAAGGAGGTGTACAACGATAAATATCACAGTGTTCGATCAACTACCGATAACGAGGAGGTTGCGCGAATTATGAATAAATACGACATGTTCGTGATTCCAGTAGTGGATGATATGGGCCGACTTCTCGGTAGGATCACGCTTGACGATGTTGTGGACGTGATCAAGGAAGAAGCGGATCGCGACTACCAATTGGCTTCGGGTTTGAGTGAAGATGTAGAGGCGAGTGACTCAGTGTTTGAGCTCACACGTGCTCGCCTACCCTGGCTATTGATCGGTTTGCTTGGGGGTGTCGTTGCCGCGTCGGTGATCGGTCAGAATGAGGTGGAACTCGGACAGGTCCCTCAATTGGCATTCTTTATTCCTCTCATTGCAGCAATGGGTGGCAATGTGGGTGTACAATCTAGCGCCATTGTGGTTCAAGCCCTAGCCAATGAAAGTGTTTCGGAAGGTGCCGTTAAGCGACTTTCGAAGGAACTGAGTGTAGGCCTTTTGAACGGGATCATTTGTGCGCTTGCTATTTATGGTATCAGCTTGCTTTTGGGATACTCCACAGCACTGGCATTGACAGTAGGACTTGCCCTCTTGGCCGTTATCATCTTTGCCAGCCTGTTTGGAACCTTTGTTCCGCTGGTACTGGACAAATACAAAGTGGACCCGGCATTGGCAACCGGCCCTTTCATCACCACAGCAAATGATGTACTTGGACTGTTCATCTACTTCGCCATTGGCAAGGCAATCTTAGGATTTTGAGAAAATCACTTCAACATACTCTCGTAGCACTCCTCTTGTTCGCTGGGGGAATCCTCCATGCTCAGGAAGCGTCTATCTTACCGTATATCGAACCCATGCATTCTGATCGTCCTGGGAACACATTTGATTACAAGCATTTGAACCGTGGACAGATCATTCAATTTGGACTGAGTTATCAAAACTTGGAATTTGGCCGGCAAGGTGGCTACAGCACTCAGGTTCGATTTGGGACGTGCATTGGAGAATTTGACCTTGAGCTTTCATCCCTGAATTCACGGGAGGAAAGATTGATCGACAACTCTGTGCTCTACGCGGATATCCAAAGGTCGAGCGCCGAACATTACGCCGGTTTGTGGTACCGTCTGGGGTTTGATATCGATGAAAAGTTGGGTATTGGCTTCATCGCAGGCACAAGCATCGGAAGTGCAGTTGAAAAGCAAACACAGATCTATAGGGGATATATTCCGGACACATCAAGACTAGACACCTTTAATCTTCGAAATGATCGCCTCACATTCGGACTTCGTTTGAATGGAACCATCAGCTACAGCTTTGACGATCATTGGGGACTAGCGAGCAGCATTGGACTCGTTACCTACGATCTCGAAAATACATCCTTCCCGCGAGTCACGGCCACTTTGAACGGAAGTTACACTTTCACGAGGCTCACTTTCTTTGCTGAGCTGTTTACGTTCGACCTCCTTAATTCTGGGGCGCGATACAATGTGGGTGGCAGCTACCTATTTTCCAACACCCTCGTTATCGATGCCTACTTCACGTCGAGTGCAAACTACTTAGAATTCAATGACGGTATAGCGAACGTGGGTTTAACCTACTTCTTCCGATGAGGATTCTTGAGATCGACTCAACCGACCCATTGCTTCGAGAAACACTGGAGCGAGCGGGACATCAGCTGGTTGAAGGTCATCATTTGGATAGGAACGGGATACTCGAAGTGATCGAAGAATATCACGCCATCGTTATACGAAGCAAGTTTACGCTCGACCGAGACTTCCTCTCCAAAGCTCGACACTTGAAATGTATTGGCAGGTTTGGAGCCGGACTAGAAAACATAGACACGGACTACGCCACAAAGCTAGGCATCAACTGTTTCAATGCTCCGGAAGGAAATCGCCAAGCCGTTGCCGAGCACACACTTACACTTATTCTTGCCATCTTCAATCATCTCAAAAAGGCCGATTTAGAGGTGCGCAGTGGAACGTGGGATAGAAAGGGCAATACGGGTTTAGAACTGTTTGGAAAGACCGTTGGAATCATCGGTTTTGGCAATACAGGTCAGGCCTTCGCTCGAACCATATCTGGCTTCAATTGCGAGGTAATGGTATGCGACCCATATCTTGAAGATTGGCCAAGCCTTGGTCAGGTTCAGGTAGACCTCCCTACCCTACTTTCGAGGTCAGATGTCATCTCCCTACATGTCCCTTTAACGGATGAAACACGCGGGATGGTGAATGCCGAATTCTTAGGATTGATAAAGCAAGATGCGCTCTTGATCAACACTTCGAGAGGTCCGATCGTGCAAACCACTCACTTACTCGACGCCATTGATTCAGGTAAATTGATGGGGGCGGGATTGGATGTAAATGAATTCGAGAGTAAGTCCTTTAAGCTCGATGCTTCTGAGAACCCTGAACTATCCAGACTACTAGGTCACGCTAAAGTCCTTCTCACTCCTCATGTTGGCGGTTGGACGAAAGAGGCCTTTGAAAAAATGGGGTTGGTGTTGGCGAAAAAGATGATGACCGTGTTGAATCAAGAACCTTGATTCTTCACTTCTTGCTTGGTAGCTTCTTCTAGCTCTTCAAGAACGGGCTGTATCGTTTGTTCTGGAAGGTCGTTGATATCGATATACATGAAACCGTCCACTGAGTTGTTGAATTTTGGATCAACATTGAAGCTCACGATCTTCGCATTCTGCTTGATGTACTTCTTGAAAAGCACAGGAAAACGCATATTTCCTGGCTCTACCTCATCGATGAATCGGTCGAATTTATTGAGATCTTCTCCCGATGTATTCTGAATGAACTTCTCATCGTCGTCACTCAAACGCACGCGAAACTCCTTTCGAGGATGAATGTACTCTCCTAGTTTCTTATCGTAGAAATGATGCTTAACATAGGCGATCATCATTGCTTTGGAGAAGGTGGAGAATTGATTGGAAATACTCACGCAACCGGTAAGATATCTGACCTTATCGGGATTGCGTAAGATCACGTGGACAATGCCCTTCCATAGAAGGAACAATGGCATTGGCTTTTGTTGATACTCCTTTACGATGAAGGCGCGTCCCATTTCCAACGACTCCCTGAAGATCGGGAATGCTTCCTCTTCGATCTTGAATAGGCTTTGAACATAGAATCCTTTGATCCCGCTCTTCGCATATATATCGGCGCCCATTCCGAGACGGTAGGCACCTACGATCGTTTGCGCTTGATTATCCCACAGGAACAGGTGCAGATAATCGTAATCGTATGCATCAAGGTCGGTCTCGTCATTCGTCCCTTCTCCCACATCTCGGAAGGTGATCTCTCGAAGTCGTCCGATCTCTCTTAGGATGCTTGGTATCTTATCGGCTGGCGCACAGAAAACCTCGAAGGTTCGAAACTCGGTCATCCGGTATCCGCCCTCTCGTAACACTTCTATCTCGTCCCAGATCAAATTCTGAGGTGTAGGATCGATGATCTTAGCTGGTTCTTTTGGCGCACGTGCAACCACTTTCCTGATCCTCTCTAATCTGGATGGATCTTCCAGTGGAGCTGATAGGCGGTACGTGCGTTCGCGCAATAGATTGGCCAGTTCTGATGTGCTTGTATACTCCTTCTTCTCTTTTGGGTCCACAGGTTTTCCGATGCGGACAAGGATCTGCTTATTGCGTTGTGTGAGCAGCTCACTTGGCAATTTAGCCGTTTGTAATGTGGATGAGAGTGAAGATAGAATGTAGAATAGTGGAGAATTCTTTGCTTTAAAGTAGATCGGCACAACGGGTACGTCCATCTTATCGATCAACTTTATCGCACCTTCCTGCCATTCTCGGTCGATCACCTTTCTTTCACCAAACTTATACGCGCTCACCTCACCTGCCGGAAAAATACCCAACCCCTTTCCGTCTTTTATATGTCGTACGGCCTCCTTAATTCCACCTGCAGAATTGTAAGCTTCCTTGCGCCCCTCAAATGGATTCACAGCAAAGAATTGTTCGGATAATGGTTCGATCTTTTTGAGGAGGAAATTGGCCATCACCTTAAAATCGGGACGGACCAGGGATATCAACTTAAGTAGAACCAACCCATCGATGCCACCAAGCGGATGGTTGGAAACGGTGATGAACGGGCCTTCGGCGGGGATCCGCTTCAACTCATCTTCGAAATAATTGAACTCAACGTGAAGATGTTCAAATACGGCGTCGATAAACTCAATGCCCTTCTTGTCGCCAAAACGATCATAGATCTCATTGAGATCGGATAATTTGGTAACGTCCATGAAGACTCCTGCAAGCCAGCTCATTCCATACTTATCTAGTTTGGCGGCCTTGGCTAGCTCTTCCTTGGCGATGAGTTGTTTGGTTTTCATTCACCACAAATGTAGTAATTCACGGAATTGAGAGGCCAATCCCACAAACAAAGGATCAAATTATTCTTTGATCACCATTTGGTGCGTGTGCCGTGTTACCTGCTCCAGGAACACATCTCCCTTTGATCTTATGTATTCTACGGCCTTTTGGTCGTAATGTCGGATCGTAAAAAGAGTGAGATCTTCATTGTGTTTTACGTTGAATTCCGTGGATAATTTCTCCAACAATTCTGGCACCAAAATAGGATCGTGGTTGATAGAAAAGCTAGAGCTCACCGCAGAGTTCTGCATGGTATTTACGGCAATTCCACATTCGTGGAATATCTGATAGATCTTACTCAAATGATCTTCTACGATGAAGGCTAGATCTCGGGTACTCAAGGTTATGAGTACTTGTTTATCTTTCTTGATGAAGCATGGCGACATAGGGTGCAGCCATTCGCCTTTTTGGATGGTAGTACCTGGTGCCGAGGGATCCACGAAACTCCTCACTCGAAGTGGGATCTCCTTTCTCTGAAGAGGCTGAATGGTCTTTGGGTGGATCACGGATGCCCCGTAATAGGCGAGCTCGATGGCTTCGCGAAAAGAAATTGTCTCGAGGCGGATTACATTTTCAAACACCTTAGGATCACCGGTGAGCACGCCAGGAACATCTTTCCAAATACACACTTCTTCTGCATTGAGAACATAGGCCATCACGGCAGCTGTATAGTCGGACCCCTCCCTACCAAGTGTAGTAGGAACACCGTTGGCGGTAGCGCCCAAGAAACCTTGAATGATATGGATACCATTGGGGTCGATGGCATTCTTCACGCGCTCCTCGGTTGTCTTGAAATCCACGGTTGCCCTTCGGTGATGATCATCGGTAACGATCAACTCGTGGGCGTTTTGCCATTTTATATCCTGACCAATGTCTTGCAGGTAGTAGAAAATGATCCGAGTTGAAAGCAACTCACCAAAGCAAATGATCCGGTCATATACCTGTCCGTATCTCTCACGACCTCTGAGGGCAGCCTGTGTTCTGAGTTGATTGAATAGCTGGTCGACGACCTCCCAAACAGGGTGAGTATCGGAGAACAACTCTTCTGCGATCACTCGGTGAAAATCGATCACATTTTGAACGGCGTGATGGATCTCGGACTGATCGCCTTTCATCACTGCAGCCACCACCTCCTCGAGCGCATTGGTAGTTTTACCCATTGCTGAGACAACCACCACCAAGGGTTCCTTGGCATGTTCAACGATGATCTTACCGACATTTCTAACAGCTGCGGCATCTTTTACGGATGCACCACCGAATTTATATACGCGATAGGTATCGCTCATTTCTGCAAGGATTTTAATTGATCGCCGTGCGCGAAGGAAAAGGAGTGTATGGTTTGTTCGCTCATCCTACATTGCCACCATTCTTTTTCGATGTTGGCACCCAGATTTTCGTAAAAACGAACGGCAGGGGTATTCCAATCGAGGACTTCCCAACCGAGGCGTTTCGCCCCTCTATTCTGTGATTCTTTGATAATCGCTTCGAGCAACATCCGGCCGGTGCCCTTACCTCTGTGTTCCTCGAGGACAATGAGGTCTTCGAGGTGGATGTAAGATCCTTTCCAGGTGCTGTATCGTTCGTAGAACAAGGCGATCCCAATAATGGTATTTCCTTCTTCCGCTATAAAGACTTCGAACTTTTGCGCTTGATGATCGCGTTTGAGATCTTCAACGGTAACCACTACCGCATCTGGCTCCCTTTCGAATTCAGCTAATTGTTGAATGAAACTCAAGACGATTGGCATATCGTCCTGCACTCCCCACCTTAGCTCAATACTTTTTGATTCCATTCCACTTCAATCTGGTCGCGTAGTAGGTCCTTGATCTCTTGTCGCTTACGAATAAGGTGGAAGTTTCCATTGTGGTGGAATACCTCAGCAGGTAATCTTCTGCTGTTGTAATTGCTGGCCATCGACATCACATAGGCCCCTGCATTTCTGAAGGCTAGGATATCTCCCTGGCGCACTTCCGGTAGTGGACGATCCCACGCGAACGTGTCTGTTTCACAAATGTAACCGACTACGGAGTAAATACGTCGTTTTCCCTCAGGATTTGTCAGATTCTCAATGTGATGATAGGAATCGTAGAACATGGGACGGATAAAGTGATTCATTCCGCTATCCACTCCAACGAAAACGGTAGAAGTAGTTTGCTTGATCACTTGAGCGGTAGTCAAGAAAGTCCCAGCTTCTGAAACCAAGAACTTGCCGGGTTCAAAGATGAGCTCTAGTTCTCGACCATACTCTTCACAGAACTTGCTGAAAAGTTCACACATCTGCTCACCCAATTCCTCAATATCGGTCTCTAGCCCTCCTGGCTCGTAAGCCACTTTGAATCCGGACCCAAAATCAACATATTCCAACTGTGGGAAATCGAGAGCAAGGTCGAGCAGGATCTGAGCCCCACGGAGGAACACTTCAATATCAAGGATCTCGCTACCTGTGTGCATGTGCAAGCCGTCGATGCGAAGATTGTAGTGATCTACGATGCGATGCAAGTGTCGCATTTGATGCACAGATATGCCGAACTTACTATCGATATGTCCAGTGGAGATCTTTTGATTACCACCGGCTAGGATATGTGGGTTGATACGAACACCCATGGGAACACGCTCGCCATAGATAGCTCCCAACTCTTCTAGAACACTCAGATTATCAACATTGATATGTACGCCAAGGCGAATGGCTTCTTCATATTCTTGAACTCCAACGCTGTTGGGTGTAAAGAGGATATCCTTTGGATCAAAACCTGCGTGTAATGCAAGTTGAACTTCTTCAATGGACACGGCATCGAAACCTGCACCAAGCTCTCTCATGTAACGCCAAACATTGATGTTATTCAGAGATTTACCGGCGAAATGGATTCGTGTAGCACAACGTTTGAACGCGGTGCGCAAACGCTTATACTGGCGATCCATGATCGCAGAATCATAAACGAATAGAGGTGATCCAAACTCGTTGATCAACTCTTGTGTACTTTGGCCATTCCATTGAATAGGTGTCTGTTCCATATCCAGTTAAAGATTATTGAGGCTGCAAAATTAAAGTGACGTCTTATCATGTACAACCTTTTTAAACACATTGTACGTATTTATCACATTTAGTTATTATATTAACAAATCAATAATGAGCTCATTCGAAGTGGATTTCTTGCTTCTCCGAATTCTCTCCTCTCGCTAGCGTTTATAAATGGCTCGGTTCCCTATCTTTGCTTCGCTCAGAAAAAACGGCTCATGCAAAGACCAACAACCCTGGGGGAATTCATCGTAGAAAAACAGAGTGAATTTCCATACGCAACGGGAGAACTCTCCCAACTTCTCACTTCTATTCGTCTCGCCGCCAAGGTGGTCAACCGAGAGATCAACAAGGCCGGTTTGGCAGACATCCTAGGTGCTGTAGGTGCAGAAAACGTTCAAGGTGAGAATCAAATGAAGTTGGATGTATACGCCAACGACACCTTCATTAGGGCCATGAGAGCCATGGGCGAAGTTTGCGGCGTGGGGTCTGAAGAGCTTGAAGATTTCATCTCATTCAATGATGATATTCATAAGGATGCCAAGTATGTGGTATTAATGGATCCATTGGATGGTTCATCGAACATCGATGTAAACGTATCGGTAGGAACGATCTTCTCCATTTATCGCAGAGTTACTCCAGTTGGCACGCCCGTTCAGTTGGAAGATTTCCTTCAACCAGGCAACAAGCAAGTGGCGGCTGGATATGTGGTCTATGGTTCATCTACCATGCTCGTTTATACGACAGGTCATGGTGTAAATGGATTTACACTCGATCCTTCCATCGGTGTATTCTGTCTTTCGCACCCACAGATGACCATTCCAGAGAAAGGAAAGATCTACTCCATCAATGAAGGTAATTACGCCCATTTCCACAGTGGAGTGAAGAAGTATATCAAATATTGTCAGGAAGTTGATGAGGTTACGGATCGTCCTTATACCTCACGTTACATTGGCTCCTTGGTGAGTGATTTCCACCGAAATCTACTCAAGGGAGGAATTTATATCTATCCAACAGGAACAAAAGCTCCTCAAGGAAAGTTACGTCTACTTTACGAATGCAATCCGTTGGCCTTCATCGCTGAACAGGCAGGTGGAAAGGCAACCGACGGAGAAATTAGGATCTTGGATATTCAACCGACAGAGTTGCACCAGCGCGTTCCGTATTTCATCGGATCACGACAAATGGTCGACAAAGCGGAGGAGTTTATCCGAGCGGAAGAAGGATAAAATTTGAACGCGAAAGAAATACTCTCGCTGTACGGAAATCAACCCACTGTTCAAGAGTGGTTATCGAAGCTCAACAACACCCCCCCGGGAAAGTCATTGGGCCTCACCGGCGTGTCCGGTTCATTCATTTCCGTGCTCTCAGCCCTTTCATACGAAAATGACGGACACCCGCTTCTACTTGTATTGACCGACAAGGAAGAAGCGGCCTACATACTCAATGACCTCGAGAAATTGGTCAAGGACAGAGATGTGCTCTTCTACCCTGGCTCTTATCGCAGGCCGTACGAGGTAGACGGAACCAACAACGCCAACGTTCTCCTTCGAGCCGAGGTGCTTAACCGCATCTCCAACCGACGAAAGTCGCCGATCATGGTATCCTACGCCGAAGCCCTCTTCGAGCAAGTGATCACCAAAAAAGAATTGCGAGCCAACACCCTACAAGTAAAGATCGGAGAGAACCTTGGGATCGAGTTCCTCAATGAAACGCTCTTCGAGTATCATTTTGAGAGGGTCGATTTCGTCACCGACCCTGGTCAATTCAGCATTCGTGGAGGTATCGCCGATGTATTCAGCTTCGCACACGATCATCCCGTTCGCATCGAGTTCTTTGGAGATGAAGTGGAGTCGATCCGGACGTTCGACGTAGAAACCCAGCTCTCCATCGACACCATTAAAAGGATGGAGATCGTTCCGAACGTAGAGAATAAAAAGGTACTCGAGTCGAGGGAGAGTTTCCTTACATACATCCCCGAAAAGACCCGGATCTGGATGAAAGATGTAGAGACGACAGGGCAAATGCTCGACAAACTCTACGAAAAGGCGGAAGAGATCTACACGGGTCTCTCCTCCGATATAAAGCACTACAAGCCGTACGAGATGTTCGTAAGGGGCGATGATTTCAAGAAGGACCTTGGTTCCTATGTCACCGTTGAATTCGGCGCGAAATCATGGCCGGTTGAAGAAAGAACCGACTTCGCCGTTCAACCTCAGCCTAGCTTCAATAAGAACTTCGACCTTCTCAAGGACACGCTCAATGCAAACTCCACCAAGGGTTACACCAATCACATTCTCTGCGGAAACCAGCAACAAATAGAGCGCTTCCACTCCATCTTTGAAGACCTGGGAGCAGATGTAGCTTTTACGCCTGTACTCGGAGCCCTTCACGAAGGATGGGAAGATCCAAGTAGGAAGCTGGCCTTCTATACCGACCATCAGATCTTTGAAAGGTATCAGAGATTCCGGCTAAAGACCGGTTTCGAGAAGAAGCAGAGCATTACCTTAAAAGAACTCAACAGTCTACAGTATGGCGATTTCGTAACGCATATCGACCATGGTATTGGCAAATTTGGCGGACTTCAAAAGATCGATGTAAACGGAAAGACCCAAGAGGCCATCAAGCTCGTGTACCGCGATAGTGATGTGCTTTACATCTCCATTCACTCGCTACACAAGATCTCCAGATACAACTCCAAGGATGGGTCGGCTCCAGCCATCAATAAACTGGGCTCACCGGCTTGGAGTAACCTCAAGAAAAAGACAAAAAAGAAGGTCAAGGAGATTGCCTACGACCTCATTCAACTTTACGCCAAACGCAGAGAATCGCAGGGTTTTGCCTTTTCGCCTGACAGTTATTTGCAGCACGAACTAGAGGCCTCTTTCGTGTATGAAGACACCCCAGATCAGTTCAAGGCAACCCAAGATGTGAAGGCCGATATGGAAAAGACCATCCCGATGGACCGTCTGGTTTGTGGCGATGTTGGATTCGGCAAAACGGAAGTGGCTATTCGTGCAGCATTCAAGGCGGCGACGGATGGAAAACAAGTGGCCGTTCTCGTCCCTACTACCATCCTCGCCTTCCAACACCACAAGAGTTTTTCGGAACGTCTTAAGGACTTCCCTATTAAGGTTGATTACTTGAATCGATTCAAGAGTGCGGCCAAGACACGTCAAACACTGAAGGATCTCGAAGAAGGTAAGATCGATATCATCATTGGCACACATAGATTGGTTGGAAAGGATGTAAAGTTCAAGGATCTCGGTCTGTTGGTGATAGATGAAGAGCAGAAATTCGGGGTATCTGTAAAGGACAAGTTGAAGACCATGCGCGTGAATGTGGATACCCTTACACTCACCGCTACCCCTATTCCGCGAACACTACAATTCTCGTTGATGGCGGCCCGCGACCTGAGTGTGATCAACACACCTCCACCAAACAGACAACCGATAGAAACCGAGTTGATCGGCTTCAATGAAGACGCGATCCGCGATGCGGTGATGTATGAGGTATCGAGAGGTGGACAGGTGTTCTTCGTTCACAATCGCATTCAAAACATCCAAGAGGTAGCTGGCACACTCCAGCGGCTATGTCCGGACGTTCGCATAGGTATTGGACACGGCCAGATGGACGGCAAGAAGTTAGAAGATCTGATGATGCGCTTCATGAATGGTGAGTTTGATGTGTTGATCAGCACTACCATCATCGAGAGTGGATTGGACGTTCCCAATGCCAACACCATCATCATCAATCACGCACAGAACTTTGGCCTATCCGACCTTCACCAAATGCGTGGGCGAGTTGGCCGCAGCAACAAGAAGGCATTCTGTAAACTGATTACTCCTCCTTTGGGAACCCTGCCGGACGAGTCGAGAAAACGACTTCAAGCGATCGAGCAATTTAGCGATCTGGGCAGTGGATTCAAGATCGCGCTTCGCGACTTGGAGATCCGTGGAGCGGGTGACCTACTTGGCGCTGAGCAAAGCGGATTCATCACCGACATGGGCATCGAGGCGTATCAAAAGATCTTGGCAGAAGCTGTAGAAGAACTCAAGGAAACCGAGTTCAAGGACCTGTATAATGAAGAGCTGAAAGCCGGTAAATACGTCAAGGAATGTCAGCTTGATACCGACCTCGAGCTACTCATTCCTGACGACTACGTCAACAACATCGAGGAGCGGTTGCGCTTGTACACTGACCTAAACAACTTGGAAACCGAAGAGGATCTACAATCCTTTAGAGAGGCATTGGAGGATCGATTTGGTGAACTACCGCAAGAGGTAGATGACCTCATCACGTCGATGCACTTGCGTTGGATGGGACAGTCACTTGGTTTTGAAAAGATCGTATTGAAGATGGGTAAATTCATAGGGTACTTCTTATCGAAGCCAGAGAGCGATTACTTCGAATCTGAAACTTTCCGCTCCATGCTCCTGTTCACACAACAGCAGCACAAGCGCGCACAAATGAAGCAGAAAAAGGAAAAACTGAGTCTTGTCATCAATCAGGTGAACACCATTACCGACGCCATGGCCATGCTTCGTCCCCTTCTTCCCGCATCAACAGAACAAACGGTAAACACCGAGGCATGACACAAAGTGAATTTGCTCAGCAGCTAGAGATCCAGCGCTTGAAATTGATGAAAACTGTTGAGGAGACCTTCTACTTCATGGAGGCGGAGGAACTCAATGTGAAGCCTGATAAGAATTCTTGGAGCATTTTACAGTGTTTCGACCACATCAATCGTGCAAATGGCACTTACCTCAAGGCATTTGAGAAGAGGCTTGATAGATATTCAGGGCCTTCCCATGCGACGGACAAATACAGGATGGGCGTTATGGGCAAGTTCATGACACGCTCTATGACGCCGAAGGAAGGTAAGATCCGATGGAAGATGAAGACCTTCCAGAAACTGAAGCCTTTGAATGAGCAATATCCTGAGGCTCGCTTGATGGAACAAGTTGTATTCGAGGACTTTCAAGGCGATATGGAGCGCCTAAGAGTGGTTTTAGAAAAGTCGCCCGACCTACCATGGCATGATCAACGGATATCATCGGCACTGGGATCGATGGTCAAATTCAAGTTTGGAGATGCCATGGCATTCGTACTTGCTCATACCCAGCGACATATACAACAAGCGACCAACGTAAAAGACACGTTTATCTAATTGCTTGAACAAACGGCACAGGATAGCTACCTTAGGAGCTTAACCTAAGAAACACATGGATTCGCATTTAGAAGCGATTGAAATCAACAAATCCTACGAAGGTCACCAAGCACTAACCGATCTTTCCCTTCAAATCCCGAGAGGAAGTATTTTCGGACTTTTAGGTCCGAATGGTGCGGGAAAGACCAGCTTCATTAGGATCATCAATCAGATCACGGCACCCGATTCTGGACAACTGCTCCTGAATGGGAAGCCTATTTCTCCCAATGATATCGCCAAGATCGGGTACTTACCTGAAGAGCGCGGCTTGTATAAGAAAATGACGGTAGGCGAGCAGGCCATGTACCTCTGCCGACTAAAGGGTCTGTCCAGTTCCGAGGCCAAGTCAAAACTCATCGAATGGTTCAAGCGCTTCGAGATCGAATCTTGGTGGAACAAGAAGATCGAAGAGTTGAGCAAGGGCATGGCCCAAAAGGTTCAATTCATTGTTACCGTTCTTCACAACCCTGAGCTGCTCATTTTTGATGAACCATTCACGGGCTTTGATCCTATCAATACCGAATTGATTAAATCGGAGATAAGACGTCTCAATAAAGAAGGGGCAACGATCATCTTCTCTACACACCGTATGGAAAGTGTAGAAGAGATATGCGACCATATTGCGCTGATCAACCGTTCCAAGAAGATCCTTGAAGGACCACTTAAACAAGTGAGAAATGACTATCGCACCAACACCTTCAAGATCGCTTATGTGGGCAATTCCGATCAAGTGAAATCCGCGATCAGTGAGCAATTCGAACTGGTAGACGACCACGATTGGCAGGACCATAGAGAGGCTACCGTTCGCCTTCCTGAGGGCGCTAAGCCAAATGCGTTGCTGGAAGCCTTACTTCCTATTGCCACCATCGATCATTTCGAAGAAGTTATCCCCAGCGTGAATGATATTTTCATCCGCATGGTTCAAAATGGAAACAGCCATGAATAAGACATTATTGATCATTCGGAGAGAATTCCTATCGCGAGTAAAGAAGCGTACCTTCTTGGTCATGACCATCCTCGGCCCCATCCTATTTGGTGGGTTGATGATCGCCCCAGCCTTGATCGCCAACATTCCGGATGGGCCAAAGAAGATCCTTGTGCTGGATGAGAGCACACTGCTATTGGGTGCTGAAGGAGATGCGGATCATCAACTATCCTTCCTAGACCCTGGTGAATTCAAGCTTGAAGAAGCCTTGGAAATGGTGGATGGTCAGGATGAATTCGATGCTGTGTTCCACATTCCGCTGAGTCCATCGGGCGACCCCGACTTTTGGAAGCGAAATGCCGCTTTGTATGGCAAGGAAGATATTTCGTTGAGCTTAGAGAACTATTCTACCAAACTCTTGGAGGAAGCGATACTTGAACATAAGCTCTTAGCAGAAAACGTGAATCCTGAGATCGTTGCGAATGCGCGTACCAATGTGACATTGAAGACCTTCAATCTATCGGAAAGTAGAGAGCAAGAATCGGCTACAGAGGTCAAGATCATCGTAGGATACGGATTGGGATTCTTCATTTACATCTTCGTATTCCTATACTCTGCACAGATCATGCGTGGCGTGATCGAAGAGAAGACGAATCGCATTGTAGAGGTGCTTATTTCATCGGTTAAGCCATTCCAATTGATGACAGGCAAGATCTTCGGGATTGGTGCGGTTGGTGTTCTTCAATTCGCCATTTGGGTGATCTTAAGTGTCGTGATCTTCCAAGTGACGAGCGGCATCTTTATGGACGATATGATGGACCCAGAAAAGATCGCTGCGGGAGTGGAAACGAGCAATACAGGTATGAAGATCTTCGACCAGATCAGCAGCTTACCTATTCCTCTGATACTCGGATCATTCCTATTCTTCTTCATTGGAGGATACTTGCTATACGGTGCACTCTTCGCGGCTATTGGTTCGGCGGTAGACTCAGAAACGGATTCACAGCAATTCATGGTTCCTATTGCCATTCCACTGATCTTGGGCTTGATCGTTAGCTCAAATGTGATAGAGAACCCTCACTCAGATCTAGCCTTCTGGTTCTCGATCATTCCATTCACCTCTCCTATCGTGATGATGGTTCGATTGCCATTTGACGTTCCGATGTGGCAACTCATATTGAGCATGGCTATGATGGTGATAGGGTTCCTACTTACAACCGGCCTGGCGGCAAGAATCTACAGAGTTGGTATCTTGATGTACGGCAAAAAGCCAACGTACAAGGAGATATGGAAATGGATAAGACATAATCCGTCATGAACGATTGGTTGCAAAACATACTGAGTTACGAGTTCTTTCACTTCACGATCTCTGAGAAGGAGTTCTCTTTGAGTGTATTGGATGTATTCATCATCCTCTTCGTACTCATCCTTACTCGAGCGCTCATTTGGTTGATCAAAAGGGCGCTCAATCAGAGGGTAAAGCACAACAAGCTCGACCAGGGTAAGGCGTATGCTATCACACAGATCTTGACCTATCTGTTCTGGACCTTCGCCATCGTTTATCTACTCGACTTCGTTGGGGTGGAGATCACTCCTCTCCTACTCGGTTCCACTGCGCTATTCGTGGGTTTGGGTCTTGGTTTACAGGACACCTTCCGCGACTTCGTATCTGGATTTATCATCCTAATGGAACGCACGGTTACGGTGGGCGACATCGTTGAGGTGGATGGCGTGATAGGCAAGGTACTGGAGGTTGGTTTACGTACCACTTTGGTTCAAACCAGGGATGACATCTATCTCATCATTCCCAACCAAAAGCTCACGAACCAAAATGTCATCAATTGGAGCCAGAGTAAGCGCGTAACCCGATTCAATGTGGAGGTAGGTGTTGCGTATGGCTCCGACACGTCTAAGGTAAAGGAACTCTTGCTAGAGGCGGTCAAAGAACATCCAATGGTATCTAAAGAGCCGCAGCCATTGGTTCACTTCCGAAACTTTGGGAATAGCTCCTTGGATTTCCAAGTTCACTTCTACAGTAGCAATCTATTCCGGATCGAAACGGTAAAAAGTGAGATCCGATTTTCAATAGATCAAAAATTCAGGGACAATGGTGTAACTATACCTTTCCCACAACGCGACCTATGGGTCAAACAATGGCCTGGAAACCCTGCCGAAGGTGGGTCTAAAAAAGAAGATGAATAATGCGAATAGCGATCATCGACCTAGGAACCAACACATTCAACCTTCTCATACGAGACACAGAAAGTGGGTTAACGGTTTACAACAACAAGATCCCTGTAAAGCTCGGCAGTAAAGGAATCACGGATGGTAAGATCGCTCCGGATGCCTACGAGCGTGGCCTCGACGCGATAATCGCTCATAAGTCGATGGCCGAAGACTTTCACGCAGATATGATCCTTGCCTTTGCGACGAGCGCTGTGAGAAGCGCATCCAATGGCAAGGAATTCGTGAAGGATGTGTACGAGGCTACCCAGATACAGGTGGAGATCATAGATGGAATGCGCGAGGCTGAACTCATTTTTAAGGGAGTTTCGCAGGCATGTGAGATCGGGGATGAACCGGTTTTGATCATGGATATTGGAGGTGGTAGTACGGAATTCATCTTAGGAAATAAACACGAGGTCTTTTGGGCAAATAGCTACGACCTTGGAGTTACGCGATTGCTCGATCTATTTCAGCCTAGCAATCCTATCAAGCCTGAGCAAGCCACGTCGGTAAGACAACATGTGAGATCTCACCTAGGGGATCTTCTTGAGGCGTATAGAGAACATCCAGCCACGATGTTGATCGGATCTTCGGGCTCGTTTGACACACTTTATGATGTACTGGCCTTGCGCCATGGTCGACCACCACTTCAAGGCGGACAAATTAGTGGTAGCTTCGATCGGGGAGAGCTTTCATTGCTAATCAATGACCTTATTGCAGCCACAGTAGAACAGCGATTGAAAATGCCAGGGATGTTAGAAATGCGAGCAGAGATGATCCACCTATCGGGCATCCAGATCGCTTTGGTACTGGATTTGCTCAACATCGAGCGAATCCGACTATCAACCTATTCATTAAAAGAAGGCGTATACGCCGAAAGAATCAAGAAATAAGATGGCCAAGATCCTGATCATAGAAGACGAAGAAGCAATTCGCAGAGTACTTCGCAACATCCTCAGTGAGGAAAGCAAAGACCTTCAAGTAGACGATGCTGAAAATGGAAAGGTGGGACTGGATAAGATGGCCAAGGATAGCTATGACCTGGTCTTGTGCGACATCAAAATGCCCGGAATGGATGGCATAGAGGTGTTGGATAATATTGTCAAAGACCATCCCGACACAGCCGTTGTTATGATCTCTGGTCACGGCGACATTGAAACCGCCGTTGATTGCATCAAGAAGGGTGCATATGACTTCATTTCCAAGCCACCAGATCTCAACCGCCTATTGAATACAGTGCGCAATGCCCTCGACAGGAAAGAGCTGGCCACTACGGTAAAGGTCCTCAAGAAAAAGGTGAGCAAGAAATACGAGATGATCGGTAGTTCCGATGCCTTGAATGAGGTTCGTGAAATGATCGAGAAGGTAGCTCCAACTGAGGCAAGGGTTCTTGTGATGGGACCTAATGGATCGGGGAAAGAACTCGTGGCGCATCACGTCCACGAAAAGAGTGAGCGCAGTAAATCTCCATTGATCGAAGTTAACTGTGCGGCTATCCCGGCTGAATTGATCGAATCAGAACTCTTCGGACATAAGAAGGGTGCATTTACATCGGCGGTGAAAGATCGCAAGGGTAAATTCGAACTTGCCAATGGGGGAACACTCTTCCTCGATGAAGTGGGTGACATGAGTTTATCTGCGCAAGCCAAGGTGCTGAGAGCCCTGCAGGAGAACAAGATCACTCCGGTTGGTGGGGATAAAGAGATCAAGGTGGATGTGCGCGTGATAGCGGCCACGAACAAAGACCTGCAGAAGGAGATCGAGCAAGGTAAATTCAGGGAAGACCTCTACCACAGGCTTGGGGTTATCGTGATCCGCGTACCGGGCTTGAACGACAGAAAAGAAGACATTCCTGAGTTGGCCGATCACTTCGGTAAGAAAGTTAGCGAAGAACAAGGAATTGCTCCTAAGAGGATCACTAATGAAGCCATCAAGGCATTGCAAAACTTCGATTGGTCGGGGAATATCCGCGAATTCAGGAACGTAATGGAGCGTTTGTATATCTTGGGTGGTAAGGAGATTGCCGTTGAAGATGTAGAACGATTTGCTAGAAAATAAGAGAAGGCCTTAACACTGAGCGTGAGCAAATTGCAGCAGAAAATCTGAATATGACCTCCCACTCGTTACCGATTGTGGAGTTTAGGTGCTATATTCGGAAGAATGTTTAATTAATTTTTCTTATGAAAAAATCTATCTTCGCAGCAGCTGCGCTAGTAGGAATCAGTTTTTCTGCAAACGCTCAGTGGGACCAAGGCGCTATACAAGCGACTGGAGGTCTGGGATTCAGCAGCGTTGGTTCTTCGAATGATTTCGATGGCACTACAACAGAGCTCACCAATGGATCTCAGTACAACATCAGTCTCTCTGGAGGCTACTTCATTATGGACAACCTCAGCGTGAACTTGGGTTTGGGTTATGGTGGACAGTCATTGACCAACGAGATAGCAGAAACGGAAGTGTCTCAAGGCATTTTCTCTGTAAGCCTTGATGGTCGTTATTACATGCCTTATACAGATCAATTCTCCATGTATGGATTTGTTGGTTTTGGTTTTGGAACTGGCACGATGACGGATGTTGACCTGGCCGCTGACACGGAAACTGAAACAGGACTTGGAGCATTCAACGCGGGTCTTGGTGTTGGTCTTACTTACTTTGTAACAGACAATATCTTCCTAGACGCGAACTATGGCTTCTTGGGATATCAGTCCACTTCTATGACCACTGATCCTGGTGGTGACTTTGAATCAACGGACACGAATTCCAGCTTTGGATTGAACTTAGATCTAACGGCAGTTGCATTTGGCGTGGGTATCTTGATCAACTAAGCTTCATTTATTTGAAATAGAAGCCGTCTCGTAAAGAACGAGGCGGCTTTTTTTTATGGGCTAATGTCCATCCGTATAACTTGAAATACATAATTTTGCGCGCATAATCATTGAAACCATGGTGCCTCAATTCCTCATTGGCGACAACACCGATCATCCGGAAGCCGTATTTATCATTCACACAGAATTCCCAAGATTCATCTTGAATTTGGAGAATGACGAAGTGGAGTGGTTTGACGACATCTCTGGAGAGAACAAGGAAGACGTTACCGATGAGGTCAGCAAGCTGATCGAAGAAGCTGAAGCATTCTACCAGCGGGAGGTAGATCGCTATGAACAGCAATAATGAAATTGAGTACAACCATATACTATATATCCCCCGCAATGACGGGGGATTTTTTTTGACTATGCTAAAAGCACCTAAATCAGAATACAAGAAAAGCGCGTTGCTTGCGTATCCGGTGATGATAGGATCACTCGGACAAATACTGGTGGGAGTGGCCGACAGTTTCATGGTGGGGAAACTAGGAGCCATTCCACTTGCAGCTATATCCTATGCCAATAGTCTACTTGCTATTCCCCTCGTATTCGGGATCGGAGTAGCCTATGGCCTCACACCATTGGTGGCTAATGCAGATGGCGCGGATGACATACGAAAGGCAGCACGTCTGTTCAAGAATGGCACCTTCATCAATGTGGTCATTGGGGTGCTCATTGTGGCCTCTCTTTTTGCTATCAGGCCGTTCATGGATCAACTGGATCAAGATCCGGCTGTAGTGGAGGCGGCCATTCCTTACTTCACTGTAGTAGCCCTGAGTTTCTTCCCTTTGCAGATCTTCTTTAACTACAAGCAGTTCACAGAAGGGTTGAGTGATACCAAGGCAGCCATGCGGTTGAGTTTGGCGTCTAACGTTCTCAACATTTTCC
Organism: Phaeocystidibacter sp.; assembly: GCA_965659725.1. Classification (GTDB taxonomy): domain Bacteria; phylum Bacteroidota; class Bacteroidia; order Flavobacteriales; family Schleiferiaceae; genus Phaeocystidibacter. Next base: position 58,468 of record CBFHXG010000002.1, read on the forward strand.
TCAACTGGGTATTCATCTTTGGTAAGCTTGGCTTTGAACCGATGGGCATGGTTGGTGCCGGTTATGCCACGTTGATCAGTCGTATCGTAATGATGTTCCTTCTCATCATTTGGGTGCACAAGAAGGAGAAATATAAGCCGTACATGCGACTCTTCCCGGAAACCAAGTGGAAGTGGAAAGACATGTGGTCGGTATTGGTGATCGGCATACCATCCGGATTGCAATACATCTTCGAGGTGGGGGCATTTGCATCGGCTTCCATCATTATCGGTACGATAGGTGCGTTGGACCAAGCGGCACACCAGATCGCTATTTCACTAGCCTCGATAAGCTACATGGCAGCCTCTGGATTTGGGGCTGCGGCCACCGTTCGTGTAGGTAACCAGTTGGGTAGGCGTGATCTTCCAACACTCAAGATCGCATCCACTACACTCTTTGAAATGACGGTAATATTTATGGGCCTGACCGGTGTATTCTTCTTGGTGGGAAGGACGGCATTGCCGGCTTTGTTCACGGACGACATCCATGTAATCACCATAGCGGCTGAACTGTTGGTTATCACAACCTTCTTCCAGATCAGTGATGGGGTTCAGGTAATGGCGCTTGGTGCGTTACGAGGTATGGGCGACACGATCATTCCTACTATAGTAACATTTATCTCGTATTGGATCTTGGCCATCCCTCTAGGGTATGTCCTAGGAAAATTCACTGATCTCGGAGCGTCAGGTGTTTGGATCGGACTTGCGATCGGCCTCACCATTTCGGCTTTTGCTCAATGGAGAAGATTCAAGAGCAAAGTAGCTAAATTGAATTTTTCAAGTTGATAAATCCGAGTTGACATCCAACAACGTATATGGTGTGGCACGATGATTGGAAAGTGTTCATTATAACTAAAAAGATGTCAAACATGTATGCACTAGCCCTTAAAGCAGATCAAAAGCAGAATGAGATCCTAGGATTGCTTAACACATGGTTGAGCGGTATCAAGGAGGGAATGGTAGATCGCGTAGCGTCTTGCTATTCTCGAAACGCCGCACTTTGGGGCAGCATCACACAGCGCTTGCGTTGCGATGAGCACGGCATCAAACAATACTTTGAAGAGTTCATTCACTCGAACAAGCACGACCTCAACGTACGCTTTAAGGAGATCAAAATGTCGGAGATAGCCGGCGTACCTGTCCTTACCGGTGTTTACGTCTTCACATGGAAAGATGAAAGTGGCCATAAGATGGCACTCCCTACCAGCTACACTTTCGTTCTAAATAAAAGAAATGGACAGTGGAAGATCGAAGATCACCACTCCACTATCTTACCCAACTAGTTAGTTTCAGACTATAATTTGTGTGTTGAGTCCCTCGAGTTTATCTCGGGGGATTTTTTTTTAGCTTTTAGCGGAAGAAAGCAGACCCGCTACCACTTGTCAATACCCTCATAGAAGAGTTTTCCACGAAAGGGCGAATAGCTAACAGCTCTAACCTTCAACGCTTCTTTCCACCACGAGCGTGCTAATGGCTAGCAGCTAACAGCTAATAGCTATCTTTCCCTCATGAAAATCGTTTTCGTAACCAGGGCCACACTCTTTAAACAGCCGGGCGGAGATACACAACAGGTACAAGAGACCGCGCGTGAGTTGCGCGGGCTCGCACCGGAGATAGAAGTGGATATCCTGCTTGGCGATCGTGTGGTTGACCTTCAGGAATACGACCTTATCCATTTCTTCAATATTGGTAGGCCTGCAGATCTGATCCGATATCGAAATTGGAAAAGCCGACCACTTTTTATCAGTACAATTTGGGTCGATTACGGCACAGGATCTGGAAAAGAATGGTTGAAGACCATTGGCAGGGGAATCATTGGAAACGACAAATTTCCTCCTATCGAATACCTTTTATTCGGTCATCAGAAGGCGATGGAGAACATCGTTGAAGAATGTGAGCTCTTCATTACCACAACGAAGAAAGAGGTGGAAAGTCTTACCCATAGTTTTCCCAAGGCGGAGCCCTCCATCGTGATCCCACCTGGTCTGAATCGAAATTACCTCGAACCCCTTCCGCCAGAAAGTGAGGAGCGTTCAGGTATTCTTTGCGTTGGAAGATTTGAGCCTTTAAAGAATCAATTATCGGTCATAGAAGCCACAACGGGTTGGGATGAGCAGGTTACTTTCGTAGGAGATGCCGCAGCTAATAATCCTGGTTATTACCGGAAGTGCAGAGCAGCGGCTGGATCCAATCATCACTTTCGTCCACATGCCTCCATGGACGCTTTGCAGATGCTGTACCGCACAAACAAAGTGGTCATTGTTCCGAGTCATTTTGAAACCTTCGGACTCACCTCTATCGAGGCTCTTTCGCAGGGCTGCAACTTGGTTTTATCTGGATATGCGGGAGCCAGCGAGGTATTGAAAGACCACGTATTGCTGATCGATCCAACTTCCATTGAATCGATCCAGGCAGGACTAAAGCAGGCGCTTAGAGCTACAAGTTCAAACGTGGGCATTGGAGTAGCGAGGACATTCACCTGGAAGGCGGCAGCTGAAACCTTATTATCGCTTTACCGCAGCAGGGTCTCGGATTAATTTGGCTAAATTCACGCCTCAAACTAACCCCACACCATGCGCATAGGCATCATCGGTTCAAGAGGAATCCCTAACCGATACGGCGGCTTTGAAGAGCTCGCGGAACAATTGTCGGTGCGCCTGAACAAGCTAGGTCACGAGGTATACGTATACAACGGCCACAGGCACCCTTATGCCGATAAGGAATTCGAAGGTGTAAAGATCATCCACAAATACGATCCTGAACATCGCTTTGGTACGGTGGGCCAATTTATTTACGATCTCAACCAAATCATTGATGCACGCTCTCGTGGGTTCGATGTGATCCTGCAGTTGGGCTACACTTCAAGTGGAATTTGGCAATGGTTACTCCCGAGGAAGACGAAGATCGTGACCAACATGGATGGTTTGGAATGGAAGCGAACAAAGTACAAAAAGTGGGTACAGCAGTTCTTGTTACGTTCCGAGCGATGGGTAGCTCGACATTCACATCTTTTGGTTGCCGATAACAAAGAGATCGAGTCGTACCTACAAAGTAAATATGGTGGTCAATGTGTTTTCATTCCCTATGGTGCAGAACTCATCAAACAACCTGATGAGGCTATCCTTGAGCCTTATCATGTGAAGAAGGATGAGTACAATCTCATCATCGCCAGAATGGAACCTGAGAATCATATCCAAGAGATCTTAGAAGGTATCAAGGCTTCGGTATCGGAACGCGTGGTATTGGTGATGGGCAACCTCGAAACCAAACATGGTCAGGAGTTGATCCGAAAGTATCGTGATAGCAGGATTCGCTTCCTGAATGCTGAATACAACAAATCCATTATCGATTCCTTAAGGCATTTCTCCCACTTCTACTTTCACGGGCATTCTGTAGGCGGCACTAACCCATCTTTACTAGAGGCCATGGCCTGTGGGTCGAGGATCATTGCCCACGACAATGGGTTCAATCGTTCTGTATTAACAGAAAACGCACGTTACTTTACGTCGCCATCTGATATTGTTGACATCCTAAATGACGACTTTGATTCGGATGAATGGACGGCAAGGACCAAGAAAAACACGAACCTCATCCGTGAGCAATACGGTTGGAAATCCATTGCAGAACAGTATGAGTTGGTGTTTAGTCAGGTGAGAATATGATGTAAGGCTCTAGGCATCTTGACACCATTATTTTCAGGTTAAAGAAGAAAGGTCGCCACCTTCTCTCACCAATCCGCCTCAGCTGTAATCAGCATTCTCTCCTTTGTAAACGGATGGTCGAATTCAATTTGCTGCGCGTGTAGGTATAGTCTATCTGCTGGCGAACCGTAGAGGTCGTCGCCGATAATAGCACAACCCAAGCCGTCCACATGAGCAGCATGAACCCGCAGTTGATGCGTCCTACCGGTGAGCGGGTGAAACTGGACCCTAGTGGTTCCGTCACCTCTTTCAAGCACCTTGAACTGTGTAGTAGCCGTCTTACCGTGCTCATAACAAACCATCTGGCGTGGACGATCATCAAGGTCTACGCGCAATGGTAAGTTTATCCATCCTTCATCCTTTTCGACCTCGCCTTCCAACAAGGCGATATACGTCTTATGCACTGTACGCTGTCGGAATTGAGCCTGAAGCCGTTTATGAGCTTTACGGGTCAATGGAATGAGAAGAATCCCTGAGGTGGACATATCCAGACGATGGACAATGAGGGGCCCTGTAGCGTTGGGATACATTTCCTTCATGCGTGTTAGAACCGAGTCTTCTACTAACTTACCTGGTACGGATAGGAATTCATGTGGCTTATGTACTGCAACCAAATGCTCGTCTTCATATAGGATATCCAATTGTTTATCTGCTTGTGGTGGAAGCGTCATGGGATTCACCTGCAAACGTAAACCTTGGAGCATATGTCCGAGGATCGGTTCACACTTTCCGCGGCAGGAAGTGTAGAATCGCGTATGCTTTCTAACCTCATTACGCGGCGGCCTTCCCCACCAGAATTCAGCCATGCATATCGGTTTCAGTTCGTTCTGATAGGCGTAGTGCAAGAGCTTTGGCGCCGCACAATCTCCTGCTCCGGCAGGTGGGTTCTCATTGCGGGTATTTCGAAAAATGTTGTACAAGGAACGGTACTCACCTTCCGCGTTTAAAAACTGGAACTGCTCAAAGATCCTTCGCTGGAGGTCATTGGATCTTTCTCTGCGGGCTTCCTTTAACCGATGGATCTCACCTTCATGTTTTGCTATTCGGTCTTGTAGTTCTTTGAGGTCCTTTTTAAGAGAAGCATTGAGTCGTTTTAGCTGAATACTCAGCATTTTGCTTTCTTCCTTGAGCTCATCCTCTAACTGCTGTCGCTGGTCATCCGTCAAGTTTCCACTTGCTTCTCTTCTTAGATCACGCTGCTTCTTCGCCTCACGGATCTCCTTTTTCTTTTGATCGATGAGAACGTTGGCCTTTTCGTGATGTACTTCAATGCTAGCCTTTAAGGCATGAAAAGAATCATCCGATTCAAGTTCCTCTACCCTTCTATTGATCTGATTGAGTTCTGCCTCTCCTTCTTTGTAGAACTCCCCTTCCACTAGAGTATCAAAAACGGGTGGCACAAATGAGGAGAGTACATTGGTTCCTGCCATCTTACCCGAAAAAGCCCTAAGATATCCTACATCGCCCTTTGGTGTTTGAACGACTAGAACACCGAACATCTTACCACAGGCTTTTGGCGGACTCGTTTGTTCCATTCCAAAATCGTGATGCCAATCCTGTTGGGATATTAGATAAGCCTGCAATTCCTTGGCTGCCTTCTCAGCCAATGCGTGCGGCGTATAATAGAATGGAAAATCGAAACTATCTGGTAGCTCGATATCAGAAATGTCTTCGTTGAAGTAAGTAAAACATGGTTCCAAGTGTGCAAAAATAGGGGATGTTTAGCTTTTAGCTTTAACGGAAGAAAGCAGACCCACTCCTGTTTGTCAACACCTTCCTCGAAAAGTTGTCCACGAAAGAGCTAATTGCTAACAGCTCTATCCTTCATCGTTTCTTCTCACCACGAGCGAACTAATCGCCAATCACTACAAGAACGTCAACTGCTTCGGCTGATCCAAGAACCAGCCCGTAACGCTGTACCGTGGTCGGTGACACTCCAGCACCTCATGTTCGATCTCTGACCGAAAACACACGAGCTTGCCTGCTTCGGGGAGCACGGATATCTCTGAACGATCTTCCGGATAGATCATCAATTGTCCGCCATCGGCGTCTTCCCACTCAGGGTTTAAATACAATACGAAGGAGACAACACGGTGGGCATTATGTCGAAATCGATCGGAGTGCCGCACATAACGAGTGCCTTTGGGGTAAATCGCATAATGACTTTCAAAGTCTTTCAAGCCCAAGAAACAAGAACGGTTCAGGTAAAGCATCAAGTCTTCCATTTTCGAAAGATATCTTTCCAAACCACCTTCTCTCAATTCAGGATCGATCCACAGGATCTCATCACCCCGAATGCTTTTATCTTTTTGAAAATCGATCTGTTTACCAATACCCGCTCTCTTGAACTCCCCCTCTTCGCGGTAGTCAATGGCGTTGCTTCGAATAGAAAGAGCCTCCTCTCTGCTAATGAATTCCGGGATTACGAACCAACCATCATCACTGAGTCCCTCAGCAATGCGGTCAAATAATGGCTGTCCAGACATTCAGCAAAATTACATCCTCAATGAATGGGTTGTACACCCTCAAAGTCACAAGGGAACAAATAATTTGATAGGAGTGATCAATTAGAAAACCAATCGAACGTAATAGTACGATCGCGTAGGGTGAAAGCTCATTGGGAGTGAATCTGAAAGTTAGAATAGCGGTGGACAAGCGGAGGCACTGACGGATGGTTTGGATAAAGCTTTCGATGAGCATCCAACAAGGATATTGATGATCTGCCTTTCATTGAAACTCATAGCGGGGTTTCCTGCACATGCTGCCAGGCAGGGTTTCCCAGTATTGGACTTTGGCAGGGTCATCTGGTAGGAGGGTTTGCCGAGTTTTCTGGCGGGGGAGAACAGGATTTGGAAGGGATGTTCTGGCGAGAGATTACTTGAAGAAGATTTTTAAGGTTCTGGAGAAGTCTTTGGAGAAGTCTCGGGAGGGCAGTCTTATGTGGGGCCCCCAGCCCCACCCCGTTCTCAAGTTATGGGTAATAATAATAGCCGCACGGCATTTCATAAGCCGATCGATCGAAAAAGAACGAACTGAATAACTACCCGTTTGTATCCGTTTATCATACGGATGATCCCGACAGGTGTTCGTAATTTGATAGCAGGGGCGGGGTTGGGGCCCCCAACAATTGATCCACCTCCTCTCATCCTCACGCCTAACTTGTTCCTCTTCGCTTCATAAGAGACCCTTCCCCAACCTTTTTCAAACGCCCTTACTTCTGCCACTGAACATATTCCAGATGGTCCAAAAGAAGACCTTCACGTCTAACAAGATCGACCAATGCTCGAGGTAGTAAACATCAGCTTTCACACGATCAGCCATATCGCTATCCTCACGTGTTTCACCTCGCAGACCCATGGCCTGAGCCAAACCTGTAATGCCCGGCTTGATCCAATGCCGAACCATGAATTCATCGATACGTTGGCGATAACTCTCCGTGTGTTCGAGCATATGCGGACGAGGACCTACGATACTCATTTGTCCAAAGAGCACATTGAAAAATTGGGGAAGTTCATCCAGGTTATGTCGGCGTAAAAACCTACCCACCCTTGTAACTCTAGCATCCTTTTCAGAAGCTTGTTGACCTTCCTTACCATGATCTTTCACCATGCTCCGCAACTTATAGCAATCAAATTTTATCCCGTTCAATCCAGTTCTGCGCTGAACGAAGAATGGATGGCCCTTCGAGTCGATCCGGATAATGATAGCCAGAAGAGGCAATAACCAAGAAAGAATGCCAAGGATGATGATCAATGAAAAGATAAGGTCAAAGAACCGCTTGATGAGTCGGCTATGCCAGTAACTCAATGGCTCCTTGCGAGGAATGAGAACAGGAACCTCACCCAACAGATCCACTCGTGCATGGCGTATGTTGGTCCACTTCAACTCTGGCAAGAATCTGAAACGGATACCCTCAGATTGCGATAATGCGTACCACTCGGCTATCCCTTCTTCTCCCCTATTGAATGCACAATATATCTCCGATGGACGCACGCCTTTGGCTATCCAATCCATAGCCTCTTGAGGGGTGGATGGCGACTTTATCAATCGATAGCCGTATTCTGGGTGCAGTTCGATTTCTTCTTTAAAACCATCAGCTGCACTGTTGTTACCCACAAGCCAAACTTCACGAGCAAACCTACCACGGGTCAACCATCTTCTCCATTGGGATATGAAAAGCATTCTGACCAGCAACACACTCACTCCGAAAGCCGAATAGAAATAGATCAAGAATAAACGGGAGTAGTAATCGCCCTTCAAACTAAAGGCGAGTACAGTAAATAGCACCAGATGTATGATGAGTGAATTGAGGGCCCGTCCAACAGCAGTGCGGATCTCCGTTCCTGGTCGCAGGTCGTAAATGCGCAATCCAACACTGATCAACGCCCAACTCAGATTGAAGAAGACCAATAGCTGGATGTAGTAATTGTAATACTCCTCGTTCTCAACCTTCAAGTCATCAAAGCGCAGCCATCCTGCCAAGGCGAAGATCGCGTTGAGCAAGATAAGATCACCTCCAAGCTGAAGGATGCGTAGCAACTTTTGACTTCTATCGTTCAAGTATAGGCCTTATTCGATGTCCAATTCGATGTCTAATATACGTTCTACGAGTGCAATGTCATTTGGATGAGCATCTCGAAGTACAAAAGTGATCTCAGCAATCACTCTCTCTTTGTCCATATTTTGCAAATACCCTCGAACGGCACGAACCGCAGCATTTCGTAAATGTCGGTGTCGGCTTGTCAATTCAGCATATTGAAGATCTCTCAATGGTTTCTCCGCATACTTCAACTGGCCCAGCATCGCCCAGGCGGTAATTCGAATGTCGTTTGCATACGAAGGCCCAGCGAAATCCATGAGTCGAGGAATCCCATCTGGAGCCGAAGCTCCCTTCACTAAAGGAATGTAATTGCCCACAAGCAAGTCGATGTCGCGATCAATCCCCCCACTGCGTTTATCCAATTGCTCGAACACCTCAACGATCCTACCGTTATCGGCCGAGATAAGGGCAAAAGCGATGGACTTCGCTGTATTGTCGGTGATTATCGTGTCCATTGGAATAAACTCAAGGAACGCTTCGAACAGGTCCTCATCTATTTCCGTTGGTGGGAAATTATTAAAGAATTGCTCGGCATGCTCGGGATCTGAACGCCTGAGGCAGAAGAGCATGATCGATCTATAATCCTTGAATTGTTGTCTGCCAGCAATGGCCAAGATCGAATCCCGGGTACATTGCGGACCGATATCTATCATCAACCCTCCATTCTCTTGGAATAACTCATTCTCGAAGTTGAACTTTGAGATCACTCGCGCCTGAGTGTATGGAGAGGATTGCATTAAATGGATAAAACGCAGACTATCAGGCATCTCAAAATCCCATGAGATCGGGTAGTCGTGATACGGGTCGAATTCGATTGTTCGTGTGGCTTCCCAGTTTGTTTCAAATCTTACGAACTCTTTCCATTGCGAGTTACTGAAGTCAACATATTCATCCGTATAATCAAACTCTGATTCCCAAATGCGAACTAGCATATTCGTGATTGGCAACGGATCCCCGTATTTGTTTACTTGTTTACCTCTAACAACGTACTCTCCCGTTGAATCCATCTCTATTTCTACCATTCCGGTGGACGAGTGAGGTGAACGCACAAACCCTTCGAAGAAAGGGTCGAGGTCGCATTCACAGGTTTCCTCGAACACATTTTGAAGATCATCTGTAGTGACCAACTTGAAGGCAAATCGATCTAGATAGATGCTAACGGCACTGTCGAATACTGCTGTTCCCACTTCTCGTTCGAGTGCTCGCAAGGTAAGTGCGCCCAACTGATAGAATCGGCTACTTCCCGCTTTGGAGTGTTGAAGTGGATATTGATCACGGCTGTTCGCTTCACGTGTCAGTTCGAAGGCTTCCATCCACGTATAGGTATAATATTCATGTCCGAACACCTCGCGTTCTGTTTCCATTTGATAATAGGTCGCAAAGCCCTCGTGCAACCAGAAATCGTGAGAGCTCGGAACGGTCACTAAGTCGCCAAACCAGTGATGAGCAAGTTCGTGGGCATTGACATACACATAGTTTAGATCATGGAAATCAGCTGGTGTTGAAATGAAGTTTTCCGAGAAGATGGTAAGGGTAGTATTCTCCATAGCGCCATGTGGAAAGTTGGCCACGGGAACTTGTCGGTAGGAACTCCAAACATACGGATGATCGATGCGTTCATTCAGGTAATTCCAGATCTGTTCATTGGCATAGTAGGTTAGATCGGTGTCGTTCACATGATCGAGATACATGTAGTTAGCGCGAATCGGCTCTTGACCAATGATCTCCTCCCGATATTGCCCGATGACAAAGGCGATCAAATACGATGAATGTGGATGGTCCATGGCATAGGTCCATTCGATATCGTCCTCAACCTCTCTTTTTCGTACCAGCCGACCATTCCCGAGGACGGTAAAATCCTTGTCGAATCGGATGGTCATGGATGTTTTGAGTTTGTCATTTTGGGCATCTTGATGCGGTAGCCAATGCCGATGATCGATACCCTGACCTTGCGTAAATATCTGCTTGCGTGCTTGACCAGTGGGGTCGTTCCAGCCATTGAAATATATTCCTTTGAAGGGGCGAGATGTAAACTCGATAAAGATGGAGGCCTCTTCCCAATCACCTTCTGGATAGATCACTATTCCATCTTCGGTACGATCAAACTCTACTGCCTCACCATTGAACATGACCTGTTCATGAATAGTGATGCGCTTTTGGGCATCAAGGAATAAGGAGTCACTACCCTCCAATGCATGGCAAAAGATCTGAACCGCACCTCTTGCCACCCCTTCTTCGGGATCGAATTCGAGATAAAAATGCAGGCTATCCTGATCGAAGGTCAGCTCTCTGGGTGCGACATTATCTGGCTCAAAATTTTGAGCAACCAGACCGAGGGGAAGTAGAAAAGTAAGAATGAGACTTCGCATGGCGTCAAGGTACGAAGGGATGATTGGATTATTGGAGGATCGGACAATCGGACTGATGGACTAATTTACAAGTTGAGGACTTTTCTATGAACCCTACGTATTCATGATTGTAAGGTTATCTAGGCTGATAAGGTTTCGTCTCAATTGCACAACAAGCGTAATGTCCATTGACGGATCGTTGTGCGGTTACGCCAACAGATAAACCCAGGAACGGATAAACTCAAAAACGTATCAACGTTCTCCCCCCTTGAATTCCCCACAACTCTCCCACTTTTTCCCCATTTTTGAAAAATGGACCGCGATCTACTCAAAACATCCATCGAATACCTGAAAGGTGTAGGGCCCGCCAAGGCGGATCTGCTCAAGACCGAACTGGGTATTTTTCGTTTTGAAGATCTACTGACCTTGTTTCCTTTTCGGTATATCGACCGATCGAAGTTCTACACCATCAACCAGATCGAATCGTCGGCTGCAGAGGTGCAAGTAAAAGGAAAGGTCGTATCCATGGACCAAGTGGGACCACCTAGAAAGAAGCGACTGGTAGCTCAGTTTGAAGATTCCACAGGTAGGGTTGAATTGGTGTGGTTCAAAGGCGCACAATGGATCGCAAAATCCATTCAGGTCGGGACAGAATATGTTCTTTTTGGCAAGCCTAATTACTTTAAAGGAAAGTACTCCTTTCCCCACCCCGAGCTAGAGAAGGTCGAGGATTTCAAGAAAAGCCCCATGCAAGGGTTACAACCAGTGTACCCTAGCACAGAAAAACTGACCACCAAGGGTTTGAATGCGCGAGGTATTGCCAAGCTTACACGAGTGCTTCTTCCTCAACTCAAGGGAGTTATCCACGAAACCATTCCCCAGCGAATCCTCGATCACTACAACTGGCCATCGCGTGAGAATGCATTATTCGACGTGCATTTTCCGTCCGACCTAACCTCCCTAGAGGCAGCAAGACGTCGGCTGAAATTTGAAGAATTTTACTTCATACAGTTAGGCCTCTTGATGCAAAAGGAGAGGAAGACCGTTCTCACCAAAGGGCAAATATTCGATGAGGTTGGTTACAAATTCAACACCTTCTACTCCAACCACCTTCCTTTTGAACTGACCAATGCTCAGAAAAGGGTGTTGAAGGAAATCAGAAAAGACACGAGGACTGGTCATCATATGAACCGACTCGTGCAGGGAGATGTAGGTTCCGGCAAAACGGTAGTGGCATTGTTGAGCATGCTTATTGCAGCCGACAACGGTTTCCAAAGCTGCATGATGGCGCCAACCGAGATCCTCGCACAACAGCACTATAACGGCCTAAGCGAACTGCTAGAAGGTACCGATATCCGGATCGCACTTCTCACTGGCAGCACCAAAACGGCTCGGAGAAAGGAGATCCATGCCGATCTACTCAACGGCCAGCTTGATATACTCGTCGGCACTCACGCTCTCATCGAACCAGTTGTTCAGTTCCAAAACCTAGGTCTAGCCGTGATCGATGAGCAACATCGATTTGGTGTAGCCCAACGAGCCAAGCTCTGGAAAAAGAACACCATACCACCGCATGTTTTGATCATGACAGCCACTCCTATCCCACGCACCTTGGCCATGAGTTTATATGGGGATCTCGACGTGAGTGTGATCGACGAATTGCCACCAGGAAGGAAGGAGATCAAAACGGTCCATCGCTACGATTCCAACCGTCTACAGGTTTTCGACTTTATGAAGAAGGAGATTGCGAAGGGCCGACAATGCTATGTGGTATATCCATTGATCGAGGAATCGGCAAAGATGGATTACAAGGACCTGGAAGATGGGTATGAGAGCATCTGTAGAGAATTCCCAAACCCGAAGTACAACGTGAGCATCGTGCATGGTCGCATGAAACCGGAGGACAAGAATTACGAAATGCAGCGGTTCGCGAAAGGCGAAACCCAGATCATGGTGGCTACAACCGTTATCGAAGTAGGTGTAAATGTTCCCAATGCCAGCTTGATGGTCATCGAAAGTGCCGAACGCTTCGGTTTGAGTCAACTTCACCAGCTTAGAGGCAGAGTTGGGAGAGGCGCAGAGCAGAGCTACTGCATTTTAATGACAGGGCATAAGCTTTCCAACGACGCGCGCACCCGACTAGAAACCATGGTACGCACAAATGATGGTTTCGAAATAGCCGATGTAGACCTGCAGCTTCGAGGTCCAGGTGACCTCATGGGCACACGTCAAAGCGGAATGCTCGACCTCAAGATCGCCAATCTGACAAAGGATGGACAACTCCTTCAATTGGCGAGAAAAGAGGCAGAAGGCATCCTAAAAGAAGACCCGAGACTGGAGCTAACGGAACATGCAGGCACACGCAGAGAGTTCATAGCCAAACACAAGGGAAAGGTCAAATGGAGCCAAATATCCTAGCGCCATTTCAACTGCTCAAGATGAGATTTTATATTTTCGAAAAGTGATTTGTAAACCAAGCTCTCACTTCTCTCGTTAATACTAGGACAAGATTCGATCACATGCTTTTACTCCGGCGCTACACATTATTCGCACTCATCACCCTTACCTCCACAGTGTATGGTCAAGGGTTTCGTTTTACCACGCCGGAGGAGTATGCGCGAATAGATAAAGCATCGATAGAGCTTCTAAAGGATGTCCCCGATAAACATGATCTATCCAAATGGTTTCCAGAGCCAGGTGATCAAGGCATGCAAGCCTCATGCGTCGGTTGGGCATTGGCATATGGCATCAAGTCCTATCAAGAGGCGATCGAACATCAACGCCCACCTGAAGGTCCTGAAAACACCTTCAGCCCAGCCTTCATTTACAATCAGATCAATCGCTGGGGCTGTCAGGGTGGTTCTAACATCCGCGAAGCTTTGGAACTCATGCAGACGTACGGAGTTTCGACCATGGAGCGATTCCCATACGACGAGAACAATTGCACTACTTCACCTACAGCGCAGGCTGCAAAGGAGGCTAAGAACTTCACCATTGCAGGGTGGAAGCGCGTTGAATTCATGAACGAAGGCCTCATGAAAACCCTCCTAGTTGATGGCAAGCCTGTGGTGATCGGCATGCAAACCGATTCGTGGTTCAGAAACCTAGATGCCGGAGAAGTATATCGCGTTGCGTCATACGAAGGAGTTGGTGGTCACGCTGTGGTGGTGGTAGGCTACGACGATAGAAAGGGCGCGTATAAAATCTTCAATTCCTGGGGTGATGACTGGGGAGATAGCGGTTATGGCTGGATCGCCTACGACCTTTTCGAGGAGGTGGTAGTGGAAGCCTATATTGTGGAAGACACAAAGACCGAAAGCAACAAAACGGTAAAGGGCAGCCAAAAAACGTCTTCAGAACCGTCTGAGGAAACACCGAAGCCAAAACAAGGATCACCACTCGTCATTCTCCCGAAGGAGCAATGAAAACCTACACATTCGCAGGTTTTATAGAACAAGATAGCTACCAACATTCGGTGGCCCTTCCTGAAGATATCTTCGAAGAACTCACCAAAGCAGGAATAAAACGCGTCCTCATTCAATTTGCCGAAAGCGAACCCAAACACCTCGGACTTCATTCAAGGAATGGGATAGGTATGATCTGGCTAAGCAAAGGAGTAATGAAGGAAAATGACCTCCTTCCCTTTGAAGATGTGAAGATCCAGATCATGGAAGATGATTCGAAATATCAAGCACCTGAGCCAGACGTTTGGTTTGAATTGATGGATCAAGAACCTGAATTGCGTTCTCTGTTCGATAGACTAACCGTTGGTAAGCAGAGGTCGATATTATTTGCCATTGACCGACCCGTGTCAGTGGATGCGCAATTGCGTCAGGCATTGAAGCTAGCCGACAAATTAAAGGACGGATCCCTTGCGTAAGGAGGCAACCTCTTGCCCGTCAATTATGAGCACCAGAAACTTTATGGAGACTTTGTTTGTTCCTACCTTGCGTTTCCGCAATAAAAATGCGTCGATCTTCATGTCCACTCAATCAACATTAACGGCTCAAATGTCACCTATAAAGCGTTTCTGGAACCGACAGATAAGGGTCCATCGTTATTTCAAGATAACGGGAGGTTATCGCTTTATTGGCAAGAATTTGTTGCGTTTGTTGGCGTTCTTGGTGCTCTTCACCGCAGCAGCTTGGGCTATCAATGAATATGTGATCGATTTTACAGGACTTTCAAAATCCATTACCGAGAAGTATTCGCCAGTAGCGGTGGTTACTTGGCTCTTTGCAAGTGAGGTGATCTTAGGCGTGCTCCCTCCTGAGGCGTTTATCCTATGGGCGCAATCTTTTTCTCAGCCCTACGCCATGGTTTTCTTACTGGCGTCAGTGAGTTATGCCGGTGGATTGATCTCCTTCTTCATCGGATCAAGATTGTATCACTTCTCCCGGATCCATAAATGGGTAGATGAGAAATTTGCCTCCTGGATCGTCCAGATCAAACGATATGGCGGATTGTTGATTGGTATAGCAGCACTCACCCCACTACCCTACCCCTTGATCTCTATGATCGCCGGACTATCTGGAGTTAAGAAACGAGTATTCATGACCGTAGCACTCATCAGATACGTTCGTTTCTTCATTTGGGCTTTGGTACTTTTCAAGGCCATCTAAGGCGGAAAAGCATACTGTTTTTCGCGCTTCTTTCTTTCTCCTTACATCCTTACCTTTGCCGTTATTATTCATCGGGATACCGCAATATTTTTTGACTTATGACCATCAGCTATAGCTGGCTCCGGAGATACCTCGACTTCGATCCAAAGGACGTTACACCTGAACGTGTTTCTGAAATCCTTACCAGAACTGGACTTGAAGTTGAAGGAGTAGAAGAAGTAGAATCCGTGAAAGGCGGACTCCAAAAAGTGGTGGTTGGTAAGGTATTGACCTGCGCGAAACATCCCGATGCCGATCGATTGAATGTAACTACCGTTGATGTTGGAGAAGGCGAGCCTCTTCACATCGTTTGTGGTGCACCGAATGTGAAGGAAGGAATCCTCGTTCCTGTGGCAACCGTAGGTGCTGTTCTATACCCAGGCGGAGGAGACGAAAAATTAAAGATCAAGAAAGGCAAAATCCGTGGTCAGGTTAGCGAAGGAATGATCTGTGCCGAGGATGAACTCGGACTTGGAGCGTCCCATGACGGCATCATGATACTCGATGATTCGAAAGCCAAGGTTGGCATGCCAGCGGCTGAGTATTTCGAATTGGAATCGGATACCGTATTTGAAATAGGACTCACTCCCAATCGTACCGATGCAATGGGTCACTTTGGCGTTGCTCGTGACCTCCGCGCAGGTCTGCTGAGGGATGGAGTTCAAACGAAGCTCAGCCTTCCATCTGTGGTAGCATTCTCCGTAGATCATAAAGAACGTCCTTTCAAGATCACCGTGGAAGATACCCAGGGTTGTCCGCAATACCTTGGCGTAACCCTCACCGATGTACAGGTCACAGAGTCACCATCTTGGTTGAAGAATGCCCTACTCAGTATTGGTCTCCAGCCCATCAACAATGTTGTTGACATCACCAATTTCGTTCTTCACGAAACAGGTCACCCACTCCACGCTTTTGATGGAGATAAGATCCAAAACGATCACGTTCGCATTCGCACTCTAGCCAACGGATCTAAATTCACTACGCTCGATGAAAAGGAACGCGAGTTGGATGGAAGCGATCTGATGATCACCGATGATAGCGGCGGGTTGTGCATCGCAGGCATCTTCGGCGGCATGACCAGCGGAGTGACCGAAGGCACATCCACCGTATTCCTTGAAGCTGCTTGGTTTAACCCAGTTCGCATTCGTAAAACAGCAAAGCGCCACGCTTTGAATACCGATGCTTCGTTCAGGTATGAACGAGGAGTAGACCCAGAGATGACGGCTTATGCACTGAAGCGTGCTGCACTTTTGATCCGCGAAATTGCAGATGGAAAGATCGGCTCGGACATCGTTCAGGCTATCGATAAGAAATTTGAAGAGGTCAAGATCGACCTAAGCTACGAGCGCATCAATGCGCTACTTGGCCAAGAGATCCCTCGCAAAGAAATACTGTCTATCCTCGAATCGTTAGACTTCACAGTACGTGGAGAGAATGTCGACTACTTGCAGGTTTCGGCCCCAATCTATCGTTGGGACGTCACCCGTGAGGCCGATGTAGTAGAAGAGATACTTCGCATCTACGGGTTCGACAATATTGATTTTCCCGAAGGCATGCGCATGTCTATGCCACACACGGAAAAGAGACACCCAGATGATCTTAAGCGCTCCGTAAACGGCATCTTGGTCGGTTTAGGATTGACGGAGATCATGAACAACTCGTTGACCAAACGAGCCTATTACGAGAATAACTCCGACTTCAGTGAGGGTGTAACCATCCTGAATCCATTGAGCCAAGATCTTGGCGTTATGCGCCAGACACTTCTCTTGGGTGGACTTGAAACCATAGCTTACAACAGCAATCGCCAGAATAAGAATATTCGTTGTTTCGAATTCGGGAAAGTATACTCCAAGAAGGATGACAATTTTGTAGAAGCCAATCATCTCGCGATGTGGGTTACCGGTAAACGCACTGAGCAACATTGGACTTCACCTGCACAAGGTAGCAGCTTCTTTACTTTGAAAGGGTTGGTTGAGTCGCTACTGATAAAAACTGGCTTGGCTTATCAATTCAAACCCATTCAGGAACACGCACTTTTTGCTGATGGACTGGAGATCGTTGCGCAAGGAAGGACCATTGGTCATCTTGGGATCGTTCCTAGAAAGTACATGAAGCTGACCGACATCGACGAGGTCGTGTTCTATGCTGAATTCAATTGGGATATGATGATCCCAATGATCCAAAGAACGAAAGTGAAGTACTCAGACCTTCCTAGAACCTTTGCCGTTCAGCGCGATCTAGCCTTGTTGGTGGATAGGGATGTTCGCTATGCCGATCTGGAAAGAGTTGCTCGAAAGACAGAAAAGAAATGGTTGAACAATGTGGACCTTTTCGATGTCTATGAGGGAAGCAATTTACCGGAAGGCAAGAAGAGTTACGGCTTGCGTTTTACATTGCTCGATCATCAAAAGACGTTGAACGACGCACAATTGGATCAAACCATGGCCAAGATACAAGAGGCTTTGGAGAAGGAATTCAGTGCAGAGCTCCGATAAGGACAATGTTTCGAATCGCATTCGACCCCATTTATTGTCACCCTCTACCCGAAGGACACCGCTTTCCAATGGCAAAGTATGAGCTGTTACCTCAACAACTCATTCATGAAGGCACAGTGAGCGAATCGGCTTTCTTTAGCCCGCCAAAACTCTCTGAAGAGCGCATTCTTCGCACGCATGATGCCGACTATTGGCAGGAATTGAAAGATGGATCGATCTCGAAGAAAAAGCAACGCCGGATCGGATTCCCTTGGAGTGCGGAACTGGTCAAAAGAGAACGGATCATCTGCCGGGGCACTACCCTCAATGTAGAATATGCGATGGAGGATGGCGTCTCTTTCAACATTGCAGGAGGCACACATCATGCTTACACAGACAGAGGTGAAGGATTCTGCCTTCTGAACGACATTGCCATCGGTGCCCACCACCTGATCGACTTCCATGGAATGGATAATATCCTGGTGGTTGATCTCGATGTGCATCAGGGCAACGGCACTGCCCAGATATTTGAGAACGACCCTCGCGTGTTCACTTTCAGTATGCACGGAGATAAGAATTACCCTCTTCAAAAAGAAAAGAGCGACCTCGATGTGCCGCTACCGGATGAGGTGGATGACCAAACGTATCTAAAGACACTGGATCACCATCTCAAATCATTGGTCGAAAAGCTTGAGCCGCAATTCATTTTCTTTCAGTCGGGGGTAGATGTCCTGCACACAGACAAACTAGGAAGAATGGGTTTGACCATCGATGGATGTAGGGAACGAGATAAGCTCGTTTTTGAAATATGCATCAAGAACGAAATTCCAGTTGCCGTCAATATGGGTGGGGGGTATTCTGAGCGGTTGGGAGATATCATCGAGGCCCATGCAAACACCTATCGCACAGCCGCGTTCTTATACGGTTGATGATTCTCCCACTATCGTCGTATTTTCGGGACAGCTTTGCTCAATTACATCAAAATAGCATTCCTACTCCTCATCGGATTACCTACGGCCCTAAGTGCTCAGGAATCACCGATTGGAAAGATATTTGGTCCACAGCAAGGTTTGCCTCAAGAAGAGTACTACTGTGTAATTGAAGCCACGGATGGCACCATGTACGTGAGTACCGATCAAGGGGTATTTCGCATCATTGGCAATGAAGTTACCCAACACACCACAGCTGACGGTCTAACGAGTAATACGGTATTCAAGGTAATGGAAGATCCAAAGGGTAGGATCTGGGCGCTTACGTACGATGGCGGTGTGTGTTACTTTGAAGGTGAACAGTGGGTAACGCCGAAGTGGAATGAATCTTTGATGGATATCAATCGAGCAACATTCCCTTATCATTTGATGGTTACGGAAAAAGACTATGTGCTGGTTGATCTGATCAAGGTCGACTTTGAAATACATGGTGCCTTTGTCAACGTTTCGGTTGTTGAGCGCATCACCATTCCTGACGAGGAAACCGAATGTCGATTACATGCGTTGAAAATTAACAGCGAATCCATGGAGTTCAACGTGACTCTATCCGACTTCACTTCAAGGTTCAATGACTTTCGGCCCGTAGATATCGATTTCCTTAAAACTGGCCTATACCATTCATAAACTTAATATTGAATGGACTTTGCTTGTGTCGCATATTCGTATTGCGATAACTGAGAAACACATTGCAAGGAATTAGGTCTCTTGCTTTCATCATCACCTTGCAATTTGTTTACAGCAATATTTCTCTCTCTCAGTTCTCCGTTTTGAATGAAATACCGAAACGGAATAACCCGAAGAGTTAGGTGGCTTCGGGTTCACATAGCGGTTTTCGTGCATGATCCAACAGATCAAAAAAAAGTCCCGATACACTCGGGACTTTTTTCATTCTATATGGTATAATCCTTACTCTTCGAAGTAAGATCCAATGGCATTGTCGTATTTCTCTTTCCAGTCATTCACCTCGCCCCAATCTTCATCATCGATGCGGATTGAGCCTTTTGTAACATGACCCAAAAGGTCGAATTCAACTCCATTCAACATCATGAGGTCGATGAACTCATCTTCGTGATCAGCATCTACAGAGACAATAACTCTACTTTGGCTCTCACCGAACAACCAGGCATCCTTGCGGATCGCGGCATCCGTAGTTACATCGAAACCAAGACCTGAGGCCATGGACTTCTCGAGAAGTGTAGTGAATAGGCCTCCCTCACTTACATCGTGCGCAGAACGAAGTACTCCCTTGCGGATGAGCATCTTCACCTGTTCTTGATTAGCATATTCCTCTTCTAGGCTGAAGTATGGAACAGGAGATTTTTCGATTTTATGATAGCGAACGAGGTACTCTGATTGTGAGATATCGTTGCGGTTCTCACCGATCATATAGATCAAGTGACCTTTTTCCTTGTATGGAATGGTCGTGATGTGCTTCTTATCCTCAACCAAACCGATCATACCGATAGTTGGAGTAGGGAAAACAGGTTCAGCACCCGACTTCAAAACGGTTTGATTGTAGAAACTCACATTACCGCCCGTTACTGGCGTATTGAATTTCTCACAGGCGGCAGACATACCCTTGATGGCACCCACGAATTGCCAGTACACTTCAGGGCTGTAAGGGTTACCGAAGTTCAAACAGTTCGTAATAGCCGATGGCTCACCACCAGATACCACGATATTTCGAGCTGCTTCTGATACCGCGATCATCGTACCCACTTTCGGGTCGGCATTCACATAACGGCTATTGCAATCAACCGTCATGGCTATACCGCGATTGGTATCCTTGATGTTCACAATAGATGCATCGGTAGGGCCATTTGTGCTCATATTCACGGTTCCAACCATGCTATCATACTGCTCATAAATGAACTTCTTGGAAGCAATGTTTGGAGATGTGATCACAGTTTCCGCTGCCTTCTTCAAGTCTGCTGGAACAGTGACATCATTGATATCGAATTTCTTGAATTCTTCGTAGTAAGTTGGCTCGCGAGTCTCACGATAATAAACCGGAGCTCCACCGCCTAGCACCAACGGATCCGCAGGTGTACTAGCAATCAATTCCTCACCCCAGTAGTACTCTAGGATATCTCCTTCTACAACCTCGCCGATCTGCTCACAGTGGATATCCCACTTTTCAAAGATCTTTTCTACATCAGCCTCGCGACCCTTATCCACCACAACGAGCATACGCTCTTGTGATTCAGAAAGTAGGATCTCCCAAGGCTCCATTCCCTCTTGTCGGGTTGGCACTTTATCGAGCTGGATACGCATACCACATTTACCACCAGCGCTCATCTCAGAAGTTGAACAAGTGATTCCTGCTGCACCCATATCTTGCATTCCTACAACCGCTCCACTCTTGGCCAATTCCATGGTTGCTTCTAAGAGCAACTTCTCCTGGAATGGGTCACCAACCTGTACACTTGGAATGTCGTTAGCAGAATCTTCAGTGAGATCCTTGGAAGCAAAGGCCGCACCATGTATACCATCTCTGCCTGTAGCAGAACCTACAATGTATACAGGGTTACCCGGACCACCACTCTTCGCACTAATCTGTCCACCTACCTTTACGATGCCCGCAGAGAATGCATTCACCAATGGGTTCTGGTTGTAACTCTTGTCAAAGTAGACCTCTCCACCAACGGTAGGAATACCAAAAGAGTTACCGTAATCACCGATACCCTTAACAACTCCCTTCACCAACCACTGCGTACGCGGTTTGTCGAGTTCTCCAAAACGGAGAGAGTTGAGTTGGGCGATCGGACGAGCTCCCATGGTGAAAATATCACGGTTTATACCACCCACACCTGTTGCCGCACCTTGATAAGGCTCCAACGCAGAAGGGTGGTTGTGTGATTCTATCTTGAAGGCGCATGCCAAACCATCACCGATGTCAACAAGGCCGGCATTCTCTTCACCCGCCTTTACAAGCATGTGAGGACCATCCTTTGGAAGCGTCTTCAACCAAACAATGGAATTCTTGTAACTACAGTGCTCACTCCACATAACCGAGTAAATACTCAGCTCTGTGTAGTTCGGATTACGACCTAAGATCGATACGATCTTGTCGAATTCTTCAGGAAGCAAGCCGAGTTCTACGGCTGTATCTACGGTTGTTTCAACGGTGCTAACCGACATGTGCAAATGCTTTTCGAATGGACTGCAAAAGTACGCATATTGAGCAGATTGCCCTACTATTCGAACTAAGTAATGCTCTTTGAGGTTATGGTTGGGATTCGATTCCTATCTTCCAAGCATGAAAACAAACCAACTATTCGCCGTAGGCATTGCCGCCACCCTGCTTGGCGCATGTGGAGATCCATCGGATGCTAACCGAGTTGATCGAGTTTTTACCAATGCTACTTTGGTTACCCCCGACAGTACCGTTGAAGGGTATTCGATAGCTACTGTTTCAGGTAGGATATCTGATTTTCACAAAGGAGCCGACTTTCCTTGGACGGCAGGCGACACGACCGACCTGAAGGGTGCTTATCTGTATGCAGGTTTTATCGACGCTCACGCTCACTTTGTTGGATATGCTAAAGGTCTTCAAAGTGTGGATCTGATGGGCACCACATCTTGGGATGAAGTGATCGAGCGAACTGAGAACTTCGTAGCCGGGCATCCCGATTTTACGTTCATTACTGGTAGAGGCTGGGACCAAAATGATTGGGATTCCAGCGGAGAGTTTCCTACAAATGATCTTCTCAATAAGGCTTTTCCCGACATTCCCGTTGTTCTGACTCGCGTTGATGGTCACGCCGTAATAGCCAACAACGCAGCACTTGCCCTAGCCCATATCACGGCCGAAACAAAGGTTGATGGCGGATCTGTTATCCTGAAAGATGGCACACCAACCGGCGTGTTGATCGATAATGCGTCCGAATTGATCGAGATACCTGAAGTGTCCAATGACCAATTAGCCTCCGCCCTTGCTCAAGCAGAAGCCAATTGTTTCGCTGTTGGACTTACCACCATAGATGATGCCGGGTTAAGCCACCCCATGATCGAGTTCCTAGATTCCCTTCAGCAAGCTGAGATCCTCAAAATGCGTTTCTATGCGATGGTCAGTGATGACCCACGATGGATCGCCCATTACATCAATCATGGTCCATACAAGACCGATCGGATGAATGTCCGCAGCTTTAAGTTCTACGGCGATGGGGCACTCGGCTCGCGAGGAGCATGCCTTCGTTTACCTTACCACGATGCACCCCATGAAAACGGTTTCATGCTTAGCGACATCGAACACTTTCGAAAGAGCGCGAAATTGCTAGCGGGCATTGGCTTCCAAATGAATACCCATGCCATCGGTGATAGTGCCAATCTAGCCATCCTAGATATCTACGAAAGTGTGCTGAAGAGAGATACCACCGATAGAAGATGGCGTATCGAACACGCACAAGTACTCTCAGAAGATGATCTTGACCGTTTCAAGAAGATCGGCGTTATCCCATCCGTTCAGCCAACCCATGCAACAAGTGATATGTATTGGGCTGAAGATAGATTGGGCCCAGACAGGATAGAGAACGCTTATGCATATGGACGGATGGTCGAGCTGGGCAATAAGCCTCCCTTGGGAACCGACTTCCCAGTGGAGGATATCGATCCGCTCAATACTTTCTACGCAGCCGCAGTACGCAAGGATCACAAAGGTTATCCAGAGGGCGGATTTCAAATGCGCGATGCCATGACACGCGAAGATGCGTTGCGCGGAATGACCATTTGGGCAGCCTATTCCAACTTTGAAGAAAAGGAAAAAGGCTCTTTGGAGCGCGGCAAATTCGCAGACTTTACTATTTTAGATACCGACCTAATCCATTGTCCCGAAGATGACATCTTGGATACCCAAGTTCTTCTCACGGTCGTCAACGGGGAAGTTGTTTATAAAAACGAAGAATTCGATAGCTATGAATAAACCTGAACGTTTATTTGACGTACCTCATTATCAACTGGCCAACGGCCCGTTAGAGAACGCCATCGCCACGAAAGTGAATGGAGAGTGGATCAAGATCAGCACACAGGAGTATGTAGACTCAGCCACCCATATTTCTCATGCACTCATTGAAAAAGGCATTCAGCCAGGTGATAAGATCGCTTTGATTAGCGCCAACAACCGCTATGAGTGGAACATCATGGATATCGGTATCCTTCAAGCTGGAGCCATCGACGTACCGATGTACCCTACAGCTTCCGAAGAGGATTACGAATATATCTTCAATGATGCTCAAGTGAAGATGTGCTTTGTAAGCAACAAAGAACTGTACGACAAGGTCAAGCGCGTTCAACCAAAAGCAGCCAGCCTAACAGAAGTGTACATCTTCGACGATGAAAAAGATACACCCAACTGGAAAGAGGTGCTCGAACTCGGTAAAGGAAACCGCCACGACGAAGAGCTAGAAAAACGAATGAAGTCCATCAAAAAGGATGAACTAGCCACGTTGATCTATACTTCAGGCACAACAGGCAAGCCTAAAGGTGTTATGCTCAGTCACTGGAACATCGTTAGCAATGTATTGAATAGTGAAGATCGTCTTCCGGTTGACGTAAAAGGTCGAGCTATCAGCTTCCTTCCTCTTTGTCACATTTTCGAACGCATGCTCATCTATCTATATGCCTACAAGAGCGTGCCTATCTACTACGCCGAATCCCTTGAAACCATTGGTGACAATATACGCGAGGTGAAGCCGATCATCTTTACAGCGGTTCCTCGTCTACTCGAAAAGGTATACGATAAGATCATCGCGAAAGGTGCCGAACTCACCGGCATCAAGAAGGCACTATTCTTCTGGGCCGTTTCGGTAGGAGAACAATATACCATCAACGGCAGAAGCGCCTGGTACAATTTCAAGTTGAAGATCGCTCGCAAGCTCATCTTCAGTAAGTGGCAAGAGGCCCTAGGTGGAAACGTTCAAGCCATCGCCTCCGGTTCCGCAGCATTGAACCCTAAGCTGGCCCGTATCTTCTTGGCTGCAGATATCAATATTCAAGAGGGATACGGACTTACCGAAACATCACCTGTCATCACGGTGAACTGTCCATTGAACGACGGAACGCGAATTGGCACGGTAGGTAGACCAATCAAGGATTCACAAGTAAAGATCGCAGATGATGGAGAGATCCTAACCAAAGGTCCGAACGTGATGATGGGCTACTACAACCAGCCTGAACAGACGGCCGAGGTGATCGATGAAGATGGATGGTTCCACACTGGAGACATCGGTGAAATGGTAGAGGGTCAATACCTCAAGATCACCGACCGTAAGAAGGAGATGTTCAAGACCAGTGGTGGTAAGTACGTCGCTCCACAGATTATGGAGAACTCATTCAAGGAGTCTCACTTCATCGAACAGATCATTGTGATCGGCGATGGTGAAAAACACCCTGCGGCAATCGTGCAGCCAGACTTTGAATTCTTGAAGAGCTGGTGTGAACGCAAGGAAATCAAGTACCCGGGTAATGCAGAAGTGATCAAAATGGATCGCATCATCGATCGCATAGGTCGCGACATCGAGCAAGTGAATGAACGATACGGAAACTGGGAGCGCGTGAAAAAGTTTGAGCTCACCGCTGAGCCGTGGAGCGTTGAAGGCGGGGAACTTACTCCAAAACTCAGCCTGCGCCGTAAACCCATCGTTCGCAAGTATGCCAATCTTTATGAAAAGATCTACGGTCACGAACCCAACGTATAATTCGTACGCATTAAAAAAAGCGGGCTATTCCAGTTGGAGTAGCCCGCTTTTTTATTTCAGAACTCCCCGTTAAAACGGATCCGAAAATGCTGTGTCGGTTACAAAGTTGGGATCGCTAAGTGTTTTCATGAAGGCGATGAGAGCATCCTTCTCGGCCTGCGACCAGTTCCTACCCACACCTGCAGCTTTCATGTTCGGATCGAGTGTATACGATGGACGTCCTCCCATATTGTAAAATTCGATCACCTCAAATAAGTTCTGGAACCGACCATCATGCATGTATGGGAAGGTGTATTCAATATTTCGTAAAGAAGGGATCTTGAATTTCGCTCGGTCCAACGAATCTCCCGTAACACCTTCTCTACCCGACCCTGGAGTAAGAACGGAATCCAACCCGTTGTTCGAAAATTGAAGCGTCCCAAAGGCACCGAATAAGTTACCCGTGTTCACATCACCGTGGCAATGAAAACAGTCTCCTCTCTCCGAATTGAAAATGTCATAGCCAAGCGCCTCCTCTGCCGAAAAATTATACTCACCTCGCTGCCAGGCATCAAATTTACTCTCCGCACTGATCAGCATCCTTTCAAATTGTGCGATCGCCTTCGTAGCATTATCTTGATTTATGCTATTCGGACCAAAGGCAGCAGCGAACATGTGCTCGTAAAGTGAGTCGCCCTCCAACTTAGCCAGAGCTTCTGGCCAAGTAGTGTGCATCTCAATTGGATCGATGACAGGAAGAACCGCTTGGTCTTCCAACGACTCACTCCTTCCATCCCAAAAGAAGTGTTCTTGCCAAGCTAAATTGAATAAGGCCATGGCATTCTTAGTACCGCTTATTCCATCGATACCTGTGCTCGTAGCATTGAAATCGGAAAAGCCTTGATCTTGAAAGTGACAACCAGCACAGGCGAGTGAGTTATCCCCAGACAATCGTTTTTCATAGAATAGATGTCTACCCAACTTCACGCCTTCCTCCGTGAGAGGATTATCCCCAGGCAGTTCTGGCTGTGGGAAGTTATCTGGATTTGGAAAATTGATGTACGTTACATCCGGAGCGTCAGAGATCGGGCTTTCTTCAAAACGATCGGGCTGACACGCCACGAGGAACGCAAGGCTCAATGTTGCGAATACGGTCTTCTTCATGTTCATACTAAGATACGTAACAAGCTATACGCCAACGTAGTTCAAGTCACATAACTTATTCTAATCCTGACGAGACTGCGTATACCCGCGGAATTTCTGGATTACCGTCTGCATATCCTCCGGAATCTCGCTATCGAACTCCAACCGCTTTCCATTGGTTGGATGGTCGAATGCAAGGCGTTTGGCGTGAAGGGCATGTCGCGGACAAGCATCGAAGCAATTCTGAACGAACTGCTTGTATTTAGTGAATAAGGTACCCTTCAATATCTTATCTCCGCCATACTCTGGATCATTGAACAACGGATGCCCTAAATATTGGAAGTGAGCGCGTATCTGGTGCGTCCTACCTGTCTCCAACTTACAGCTCACAACGGTCACATATCCGAGTCGTTCTAACACCTTGTAATGCGTTACCGCGTGCTTCCCATACTCGCCATCCGGGAAAACCGTCATGATCTTCCGGTTCTTCAAGCTTCGTCCAATGTGTCCGGTAATGGTACCCTCATCTTCCTTCACTTCACCCCAAACCACGGCGATATACTCACGATCGGTCGTGCGATCAAAAAACTGCTTGGCCAGGTTATTCAGTGCGTTCTCGGTGATGGCCACCACCATGATACCCGAAGTATTCTTATCCAACCGGTGTACCAATCCAGGGCGGCGTTCACCATTGGCTGTAGGGAGATTTTCGAAGAGATGAAGAAGTGCATTGACCAACGTACCGGAATGATTCCCATATCCGGGATGGACCACCATACCGGCTTCCTTGTTGAGCACCATTACTTGATCGTCTTGGTGAACCACGTTCAGCGGAATATCTTCAGCGATCAGCTCAATTTCTGTAGGGGGATAAGATAACACGATGGTTACTTCATCCCCTGGCTTGATCTTATGATTGCTTTTGACCACCTCTCCGTTCACTAAGACGGATCCATCATCGACCGCCGTTTGAATGCGGTTGCGAGAGGTGTTGAGCATAAAGTTGTTGAGGAACTTATCTACTCGTAGGGGTTTCTGCCCTTTGTCGGCAACGAACTTATGGTGTTCGAAGAGATCGTCATTGTCGTTCTCTTCATTCTGAATGTCTATGTCTTCTGTGCTCATCAGCGCAAAATTAGCTTCTTTACTTCGATCCAATGTCCACTTTGGAGCTGAAGTAAATACATGCCCGGCTGAAGTTCGCCCATTAGTATTCGATTTCCAGCGTTGATCGTGCCGTTAAGCACCACCCTTCCGTGCATATCTAGCACTTGGTAATTGGCCTCAACTGCATTGAAATCAACATAAACCTCATTGTCAACAGGATTCGGATACACGATAAAGTTTTCCGATACCCTTTTCGGAGTTTCCACAGAAAGATCGTTGGGATGATATCGAAAATAAGGGCGGATCATCAGTGCTCCCATTTCATTGGAAGGATACCAATTCACTCCATCGCCATAAACAATAGTCGTATCTCCATCCGTATTTCTATCCAGCCCAATGGTCAGCGGTATATTCGACATCTGTTTCAAACCGATGTACACCGTACCATTGATCCAAATGCCTGAGGTGTCGAGGACATAATTGGCAAACTGATTGTTGGCGCCAACGTATTGCGGATTGTAGATGCTATCACTTTCATAGAGAATATTCCCTGGAGCGTTATTCTGGAAGCTGTAGATAACGATCTTGAATTCTTCTTCTATGATATCGTTGTCAGCTTGACCAAAGTACATCCTAAACCCTTTGAGCGTATCAGAAACCAACGGCTGGAAACGATAAAGAATATAGCTATCGCCTTGAGTCAATCCATACACGCGCTCCGCCGATCCGTCGTCCAAGGCATAGGTATTGTCAAACTCCTGAGCCATGTAGATGGAATCGTTCTTCCGAACACCTACGGCTTCACCATCAAACCAACCTTGAACTTCCAACTTGGTTGGAGCACCGGGAGAGGTGTTGATGGCATTCGTATTAATCGGCACCGTATAGCTCAGCTCCACGTTATGGTCGAGGTTCGTGATCACCGGAACAGATAGACGTGTATCGATCTCAACACCGTCTTGGAATAATCGATATTTACCCAAGTTCAGCGACCAACCTCCAACCGGCACTGGTCCATTTCTCCGGTAAAGCAAGTTGAAATTGCTCCGAAATTGAGCAGATCCAAGGTGGAACCACGGGATCAATTTAAAATCCCTAGTGAGAACAGGGTGTTGCTTGGTAATGGCTGGGTCCTCAACTCCAGTGTCTTGTGCGGTGCGATTGGCCTCGAAGGAGAGATAGTCGAGATTCCAAACATCATAGCCTCCATTGCGGGCTCCGTACGTTCCGATCCTAAAGCGAAATCCGTCCTTTAGCCACTTGGGGTCATTGGCAGAAACACTGGCCCATGTCCACTCATTATTGACAAACTCACCACCTCGAACACTCCAAACGCGTTCCCAACGAGCGCTGTCAACATTCCAAAAATCAACTACCAGTGAATCATCTGTTTCAGGCTCTTCTCCCCATCCACCTTCTTGGTAGAGGAAGTTGAGGTAGGGCGACGTCTCTGCAGACAAGTCGAAATACCTAGAAGTAAGCACATCCGCTAGGGTATCACTCCTACTATTGCTAAAGTCGTAGGCTTTACCCGACTCATTCAGACCATCAAAAGTGGCTACACCTCTACTCCATTGATCAATGGGAAACGTGTTATTCACGTGCACTTTTGCATCGGTCCATCTTCGTATGGATGGAATACTCGATTCACCGCTGAAATCGTCGCGAAAAGGAAGGTTGAGTGTATCGTCCATCTTCATTTGTGGACGAACATCGAAGGATCGGTCATTCACTACACCTACCACTTCTTGTTGAGCGAAGGCAAGTGTATTGGCGAGGAATAAGAGCGTTAGAGCAAAATTCCGCATTATAGGACGATTGTAGTATCTGGATTAACTCTCATGGATAACGAATCAATTGGCACTTTGGTACCATCGTTTGTTAACCACACATCAACCCCACTTCCCATTCTAATCACAAACTCGGGCGTTGGAGCTGGAGTTTGCTTATAGATCACTGCCGAAGTTGTATCGGAAATTTCCTCATCGTATAGCACCGCACCGATGTTGAGCATGCTGGCACCCAATCGGGTTCGCGCCGAATCCAAGGCCATCCCGTATAGTTTTGGTACGTAGGTTTTTTCATCACTAAGGCCCATTCCAAGTACGAGGTTGAAGGCTGTACCTTTTTCATACATCTCCCCCGACTCAACTTTTTCTCCATTCAGCTCAACCCAAAGGACATTGTCTTTGGCGATATCCGGAACATAGCGCACATCACCTACCTTAAATCCGCGGCTTTCGAGTCGGTATTGGGCATCGATACGCGGAATATCTTCAATCGCAGGCAATTCAAGCTTGCGCTCGTGCATTGGGTTAAGCGTGAGTTTGATAACGCGGTCTGCCTTCACAGCACTACCTGCCGAGGGATATTGTCCAACCACTGATCCAGGCTCATACTCGGTGCTGAATTCAGAGGAATCAAGCACCTCGTAATCGAGTGTAAGCTCTTGAAGGTCCTCTTCCACCATGGAAACGGTCATTCCTGTAAGATCTGGAACTACAACAACTTCACCGTGGTCTGTGATGCCAGACAACCACCATTGAACAGCGAAGATGCCGCCAACGGCGATAATCAACATGACGATCAAGTTGACGAGGAAAGTGCGGCTTTTGATGAATCGAATCAGTTTCATACGCTTGAATATCGAGCCAAAGATAGGGATACTGATGCAAGGAGAACGGCTGAAATATTTCCCTTCGTGCAAAACTTATATGAATGCTAACTACTTTCGTACAAAAGGACCAATTAATGAAGAAGACGATAGGTGTTTTGATGGGTGGATATTCGTCCGAGTCCCAGATATCCATGCAAAGTGGACAAACGGTTTTGGACCATCTCGATCCTAGTACCTACGATGCATACGCTATCGTTGTGAATAGAAGCGGCTGGACGGTCAAGCACGAAGGAAATGAATATCCCATCGACCTGAACACCTTTACTTGTAGGATGAATGGTAGCGAATTGAAATTCGACGGACTATTCAATGCCATTCACGGTACTCCAGGAGAAGACGGACTTATTCAAGGTTATCTTTCCATGATGAAGATACCACACACCTCTTGCGATGCATTTGAGTCTGCCCTCACATTCAATAAAGGTGAATGCAATCAGGTACTACGCGATTTTGGCGTTCGATGTGCGCCGAGCATCTACATTCAACCTGGCGAGAATATCAACCATGAACTCGTTACCCGACTCTTGAACTTCCCCGTATTCGTTAAGCCTAGTAGATCCGGTAGTAGTTTTGGGATTAGCAGAGTGGAGAATACCACTCAACTCGATGCTGCCCTAGACTTTGCTCGCACAGAAGATGATCGTGTGATCATTGAGCAAGGGGTGATCGGTACTGAAGTCGGTTGTGGTGTATTCATGAAAAATGGAGAGCCTCAGATCATTGAATTGACAGAGATCGTTCCCAAGAACGCCTTCTTCGACTACAAGGCAAAGTATGAAGGTGAATCTGAGGAGATCACTCCCGCAAGGATCTCCGAAGCGGCAGAAATGGAGATAAAGAACATCTCAAAGAAGGTTTATAAGATGCTTCACCTCAAGGGAGTAGTGAGGATCGATTTTATCATTGAACAGGTAACAGGATTACCTTACTTGATCGAAGTAAACACTGTTCCAGGACTATCGCCTGCGAGTAT
Organism: Phaeocystidibacter sp.; assembly: GCA_965659725.1. Classification (GTDB taxonomy): domain Bacteria; phylum Bacteroidota; class Bacteroidia; order Flavobacteriales; family Schleiferiaceae; genus Phaeocystidibacter. The sequence goes on from CBFHXG010000002.1 coordinate 89,853, forward strand.
CGTACCCCAACAAGTTAAGGAAGCAGGCATGAGCTTGCGAGACTTTTTTACCTTCGTTGTTGAAGAGGCTATTTCGCCTCGACCTTAATTCGAGCCTAAATTTGCACTATGTCTAGGATCGCGCTATTCCCAGGGTCATTCGATCCCATCACTAAAGGACACGAAAACATCGTTCGCCGTGCTTTACCTCTATTTGACAAGATCGTGGTAGCGGTAGGACAAAATGCCAACAAGACCTACATGTTTCCACTAGAGAAACGCATGGCATGGATACGCGACACATTTGCGGGCGAAGAAAAGATCGAGGTAAGGGAATACAACAGCCTTACGGTAAAATTTGCGGCAGAATGCAACGCGAATTTCTTGCTACGTGGATTGAGAAATCCGGCCGACTTCGAATTCGAGAAGGCCATTGCTCAAGCGAACCGGGAGATGAGTCCTGATCTTGAAACCGTTTTCCTACTCACATCGGCTCGATACGCCTACATCTCTTCCAGCATAGTAAGAGATGTGTTCAGGAATGACGGTAACTATTCGTCATTTGTACCTGAAACGGTACGTCTCGAGAAGTGATCGAATAGAAGGATACGTATTCTTTTCAACCTTATTCCAATCCTTCTCCTTCAACCAGATCGTTTCGGTGATGTCCTCCTCCGTTTGAGGCGTAAGTTCGGGTCGGCCATCCACCTTCATCCAATACCAGTAGGTCTTCTTTAGGATAGGTGTATCCCCCATCGTATACGTGTGAAAGGTGTTGGGCAACTCCTCCACTATCCGATGACCTTCGATCCCACACTCTTCTTCTACTTCTCGAAGAGCGCAAGTCGGAACATCTTCTCCTTCTTCCAACTTTCCTTTGGGGAGATCCCACTTACCCAGTCGTTTGATAAACAAGATCTCTCCGTTGGTATCGGTAACCAATCCACCTGCCGCCTCGATCATTTGATATCTGTCCTTGATTAAGCGCCAAAGTTCCTCCACATCATCGGTTACAATGTAGATGCGGCCCATTCTCTTCTGGGTAAATTCTTTCCAGTGGTTATTGAGCCATAATCTCAGGTCTTCTTTCACCTCCTTCACCTTGCCTTGAGCAGGTGCCTTTTTCGTGATGTGAACCGTGAGGTCGTTGATGAAAATCGTGTACATTTGCGGCATGGTATTGAACGCTGACACCGCTGAAAAGACAGCGGAATTCCTTTTGCAAATTAAGGCAATCAAATTGCAACCTGAGCAACCTTTTACATGGGCTTCAGGTTGGAAATCTCCGATCTATTGCGACAATCGACTTTCGTTGTCGTATCCAACGATCAGAAACTACATCCGCAGCTCAATTGCCGAGCTCATCGAAGAACATTATCCATCGGTAGAAGTGGTCGCTGGAGTGGCTACGGGAGCAATTGCCGTAGGTGCTTTAGTGGCAGAACAACTGGGTCTGCCCTTTGTTTATGTTCGCAGCAAGGCCAAGGAACACGGTCGTCAGAACCTGATAGAAGGCCATCTTGAAAAAGGGGCTAAAGTGGTTGTGATCGAAGACCTCGTTTCTACGGGCATGAGCTCTTTGCAAGCGGTAGAAGCCCTGCGCGAAGCAGATGCACGTGTTCTAGGCATGAGCGCTATCTTCACCTATGGATTCGACGTAAGTGAAAAGGCCTTTGAAAATGCCAACTGCCAGCTTGTCACGCTAAGCGATTACGACCATCTCATCACCAAGGCGGTGGATGGAGGTTATGTAGATCGATCACAGGAACGCACCCTCAACCAATGGCGTGTGAGTCCTTCAGAATGGAAAAAAGACTGATACGATGAACACAAAGATCGAAGGTCGCGAAGTGAACATCGCGAAATCAAGAGAAGACGTATTTGCACGTCTTAGTATTCCAGCCAACTTCAAGGATATCATGCCTGAAGACGTGAAGCGCTTTGAGGCGGGTGACGATTGGTTCTTGTTTGAACTCAAGGGAATCCCAGCCGTGAAGATGAAGGTAGCCGAACTCAACGCACCGGAGTCGATCACACTCAAATCAGCAAGCGATAAACTCGATTTTCAATTGGTAGGAACATTGGCTGAAGATGGTGATCATACCAAGGCGCGTTTGAACTTTCAAGGCGACTTCAATCCGATGCTAAAGATGATGGTTACTAAACCACTCACAAATTTCCTTGGAAAATTGACCGATCAGCTCGAAAAGCTCTGATCGAGAATTAACCTAACCTCTTTGAGACCAAAGGCCTCTTTATGGCCATCTTCAAAGAGAAGTATTTGCCTTCCCGCAACATCCACATTGATGAACTTAGCGCGGAAGGCTTTTTCTTTTCTGCTATACATCATCCACTCATTGTATCCGATACACATCTGAAGGTATTTGTGTGGATCGAGTCTACCTGTGGATTCCAAAACTTGGATAGAGCGGGTCATGGCCTCACCTAATTGCTGGATGAGTGCCTTTGGCTCTGGGCAGGAACTCACCTCCAACGCCAGGGACGTCGCATCTACTCCCTCTTTCCATTCGGTTTGGTACACATTCAGCCCTAAACCAACGATGATGCGTTGCACATACGCTCCACGGATCGACGGTTCGATCAAGAGTCCACCCATCTTCTTACCTCCTACAAATAGGTCATTAGGCCACTTGAGACGTACTTCAACGAGTTGCGATAACACATCGGCAATAGCCAAACTAACGGCCATGTTGAGATGGAAAACCCGATCTACTGGCCAGGAAATCTGAGGAGAGATCAACGACATCAAGACGTTGGCCCCCTTTTCATCCTGCCATGTTGTCTCCAATTGACCTCTACCCTTCAACTGAGTGTCAGCGGAAATAATGGTCCAATTATCCACTTTTCCACTACCCAACAATCTGTATGCTAATGAGTTGGTAGAATCTACCTCTTCGTAATGAATGATATTGAGCTGATTAGATAGCATGACAGCAAAGGTAAAAGGTTGGGCTGGCACTCTGTTTGCGAATTGTAAATTCACTAATTTTGATTGAGAAAAACAACCTGCATGCAAGACCAGCCCGCTTATCCAGCGCTGATCGAACAAATCATCGAAGGCATTAAAGACAACAAGGGTGAAGATATCACAGTATTGGATCTTACCAACCTTGAGAACTCAGTGTGCGATTACTTTGTTATAACCACTGGTAATTCGACCACACAGGTCAAATCTATTTCAGAGGCCGTAGAAAAACGCGTTCGAGAAGAACTAGGAGATAAACCATGGCACGTAGAGGGTGCCGACCGTTCGGAATGGGTGCTTATGGATTACGTGAATGCAGTAGTGCACGTATTCTTAAAGGATGCACGTTCCTTTTACGACCTAGAAAGTTTATGGGGTGATGCGGAGGTGCATCACGTAGAAACGAAATACTAAACATGAGTCAACAAGACGACAAACGTCAATTGGACAAACTGAAGGAACAGTTTTCCAAGAAGAACGAAAAAAACAAAGGCAAAGGCGGCGGTGGTGACCCCAAGCGTCGTTTTAATCTATACTGGCTCTACGGAGCCATAATCCTTTTCCTCCTTGCTCTTCAATTCTTTGGAGATGGAAGTGGTTCCAGTGAGAGAACCAGCTTCAATGAGCTAACGGAGTGGATCAACGAAAATGAAGTTGATAAGATCAGGATCATCAACAAAGAGGAGATACAGGTCTTTATCAAAGAAGACGCTCTTACCAGCAACGAGGAGTTCGAAGACGTGGCCAGTAAGAAGTTCTCGGAAGAACCAAATCCTGGTCCGCACTATTACTTCGAAATGCCACTTGAGGTATTCGAAGATCGATTGGCTAAATTCTACGAGGACAATCCAGGTGTGGCAACGGAATACGGAGAAATTGAGCGTACCTACCACAACCAACCTAATATTTGGGCGGACGTGCTCGCTTGGATCCTTCCACTCGTACTATTGATCGCCCTTTGGATGTTCTTAATGCGCAGAATGAGCGGTGGCCCTGGTGGTGCTGGATCCCAGATCTTCAACATTGGAAAATCAAAGGCTCAGATCTACGACAAAGACACGAAGGTTCGTGTAACATTCGACAATGTTGCAGGAATGGAAGGTGCAAAAGAAGAGGTCCTCGAGATTGTCGACTTCTTAAAAAACCCACAGAAATACAGCAACCTAGGTGGTAAGATCCCTAGAGGTGTTTTGCTTTCAGGCCCTCCGGGAACGGGTAAGACCCTACTTGCCAAGGCTGTTGCGGGCGAGGCGAAGGTGCCGTTCTTTAGTTTGAGTGGCTCCGATTTCGTTGAGATGTTCGTAGGTGTAGGTGCATCTCGTGTGCGCGACCTCTTCCGTCAGGCGAAAGAGAAATCTCCGTGTATCATCTTTATTGATGAGATTGATGCCATTGGTAGAGCTCGTGGCAAGAGCAACTTCTCTGGTGGAAACGACGAGCGTGAGAATACCCTTAACCAGTTGTTGACAGAAATGGATGGTTTTGGTACCAACGAACACGTGATCGTAATGGGTGCTACAAACCGTGCAGATATCCTAGACCGTGCCTTGATGCGTGCGGGTCGTTTTGACCGACTCATCTATGTAGATCTTCCTGAGCTCAACGAGCGTAGAGAGATCTTTAAGGTGCACATGAAGCCTATCCGTGTGAATAGCGAGATAGATGTGGATCTTCTCGCACGTCAAACACCGGGCTTCTCTGGTGCCGATATTGCCAACGTATGTAACGAAGCTGCCCTTGTTGCAGCAAGAAAGAATAAGAAAGAAGTGGATAAGCAAGACTTCTTGGACGCCGTTGACCGTATCGTTGGTGGCCTTGAGAAGAAGTCGAAGATCATCACTCAAGATGAGAAGAAAGTGATTGCTTACCACGAGGCTGGACACGCTACGGTGAGTTGGTTGCTTGAACACGCATCTCCTCTCGTAAAGGTAACTATCGTTCCACGAGGAAGAAGTTTGGGCGCAGCTTGGTATCTACCAGAAGAACGCCAAATCACCACTGCAGAACAAATGCAAGATGAAATGGCGGCTACCTTAGGTGGTCGTGCTGCTGAAGAGGTGATCTTCGGCAAGATCAGTACTGGTGCCTTGAGCGACCTCGAGAAGGTTACTAAACAAGCTCGCGCTATGGTAACCGTTTATGGCTTGAACCGTAGGATCGGTAATGTTACCTACTACGACAGCACGGGCCAGAACGAGTTCACCTTCGACAAACCGTATAGTGAAGAAACGGCACGGGCGATCGATGAAGAGATCAGAGCGATCATTGAAGAGCAGTACGTAAGGGCCGTCAAACTATTGGGCGATCACAAAGACAAACTGACTGAGCTTGCTGAAACACTTCTAGACAAAGAGGTAATCTTCAAAGAGAACCTCGAGAAGATCTTTGGCAAGAGAAAGTGGATGGATCGCGCCTCCAAGATTGAAGCCGCTAGGAAAGAATCTGAAGAGCAAAACGGCGAAGCAACGGACGATAAGAAGGATGATAAGTCTTCTGAAACCGAGGTGAAGAATGAAGAACCTCAGTCCAAGTCGGATGCTAAACCAGAACAAAATGATACCAAAAGTGACGGATCTGAAGATTCTTCACAGGAGGATGTTAAAACTTCGTAATCAGAAGTTTTTACTTATCCTGCAATTTTGGGTACTTTGTGCTAATCCAAATTAGGTAGCACAAGAGTATGGGGCAAAAAGGCAAACCGGGGTTGTTCGGTAAGTTCTTTTCGGTGTTGAGTGGGAAACCAGACGACAGCCGAGAAGAAGAATCGACCGAAAAAAGCCCATACGCTCCGAAAGAAGAAGAGCCCATCGATGTTCGATTCGTACAGATGTACACGAACAACGGTGGGCACTTTTTGTACTGTGAAAGCATGGAAGAAGCGTTGATGAATGTAGAAAAGATCTGCAAAGAGAATACTATCCAACGCTTGTTCACTCGTGAAGAATCAATCTCCGCTCCCCTCGTTAAAGCCGGCTTCACCGTAGAGGTCGAGAAGCCGAACATCTGTGATGGAATTGCCACAACTTGCGAGGCTCTCGTTGCTTTCAACGGAGGAATCATGATTACAGACCATCAATTGGGTATTTATAAGATATCCGATCTTCCTGAAACGCATATCATCTTAGCTAGGACAAGCCAAGTGGTAGATAGCTTATCATCAGGAATGAGTCTGATCAATAGCACCTATCGAAATAATCGCCCCAATCAGATCACAACCCTCAAGGGCGCACAGTCGGAGGCCGTTAGACAAGCATCTGCAGATCCCAACAAGAACCGCACGCTCTACCTCCTTCTGATAGAAGACGATCTCCAATGAGTGAATTATTGAAACGCTCCCTTTACGGAGCTATCTATGTAGCCATCGTTGTGGCATGTGTGATCTTTTCACCGTACGCCACATACGGATTAATGGCCTTCTTTGGAATTGCTGGATTCATTGAGATACAACGGATCTACAAGAAGAAATCGAAAGTGTATGGGACTACCCTCGTAGGCATACTACTCATGATCGGATGGAGTTTGAACGCCTATTTGAATGAGTCAACCTTCGAAATAACCACCCCACTGGTATTGAGCTTCGCCCTATTGGTATTCGAGCACATCTTCACCAAGGGTTCGGAAAAGTCCTCAGCGGGAATGGGAACAAGCACAATGGCTCTGCTCTATCTAAGTATTCCTCTTTCACTGGCTCCTTGGTTAACCGCCATCAATGAAGGATCTGGACACCTACCTCTACTTGCCGTGTTCATCTTCATTTGGACGAACGACACGTTCGCCTATTTGATAGGAAAGGCATTGGGCAGGAACAGGATCAGCAAGAGGCTATCTCCCAAGAAGAGCTTTGAGGGGTTAGTTGGAGGAGTGGTCTTTGCCGTCACCGCCGCCTATTTGATCTTCAAGTTCACGGATCACGACCTCAGCAACATGCAATGGGTGATCCTAGCTATCATTGCTGGTCTTGGTGGCACTTTTGGAGATCTATTTGAAAGTGCCTTGAAGAGATCCTCAGGCGTGAAGGACTCTGGCAACATCATTCCAGGACATGGAGGGATACTCGATCGAATCGACAGCTTCTTGTTCGTTGCACCTTTGGCTTACCTATATTTGTCCTTGACTTAATCCATTAGCGAATGAAACTTCACAGAGAAGGTAAAAAGCCCCTATTTGTGGCATTGATCGTCTTAGCAGGCATCAACATCATACTCAACTTGCTCGGGTTCTTACCAGAGTGGTTTGAAGGCATCCTGATATTGGCCTCTGTGATTTTGTATGGGTTTATAGTCCACTTTTTTAGGGATCCGAAGAGAAATACCCAAGCTGGTCCGAACCAGATCATCGCTCCCGCAGACGGCAAAGTGGTGGCCATTCAGGAAGTACACGAAGCCGAGTATTTCAACGACACCCGTATTCAGGTATCGATCTTCATGTCGCCCTTGAACGTACACGTAAACCGTTACCCGATCGGTGGCAAGGTGAAATATTCCAAGCATCATCCAGGAGCATTCTTGGTGGCTTGGCATCCCAAATCAAGTACATTGAATGAAAGAACCACGGTGGTGGTTGAGACTGAGAACGGTACGGAGGTCATGCATCGCCAGATCGCTGGAGCCGTAGCACGTCGTATTATCAACTATGCAGAGGCCAATCAGGTTGTGAAAACTGGAGGCGAAAGCGGATTCATTCGCTTTGGATCTAGAGTGGATATCCTACTACCTAAGGATGCCAAGATCCTGGTTGATATCGATCAAAAGCCCGTGGGAGGCGAAACAATTATTGCCGAGTTACAATAACTTGTTGATATATCTGTTGATAGAGCGATTCACAGCACATTCGTAGAAAGCGTTGAAATTCTTTACTTTTGCTTAAAATCCAATTGATGGTGGATAAAAACTTGGATCAAGAGTTCAAGAAATATGTAGAGCTAGGGAGAGAGATGCCCAAGCAAGCGCCGGATCGAATGTTGATTGCCTATGGCTACTTCAAGCAAGCCACAGAAGGCGACAACACCCACGAACGTCCTACCACCAATAGCGATATCGTTAGAACCTTCATGCACGACCAATGGCGTCGACTCCGAGGAATGTCCCGCGAAGAAGCCATGAAGCGCTACATCTCATTTATCAAGGAATTGCTGCTCGAAGTAGATGAACCGATCAGTTCTGCGGCAAGTAACAACGCTTGATCTAACCAAGCGACCTCACCCAATTCACAACTTTTTCAAATTGCTCCTCAGGAGTAAGGTTTGAATTATCCAATTCCACGGCATCATCGGCCATGCGAAGTGGACTATCCTCTCTTCCACTATCTATCTTATCTCGTTCTTCGAGATTTTGACGAACCTCTTCCAACGTTATCTCCACACCTTTGGCCTTCAACTCATCAAACCTTCGTTGGGTACGTACTTCCGTTGAGGCCGTCATGAAGATCTTCAGATCGGCATTGGGGAATACAACCGTTCCTATATCCCTGCCATCCATCACTACACTTGAGCCTTCAGCCATTTTCCGCTGCTGATCTACCAAAGCGCGTCGAACTTCGGGTATGGCACTGACATAACTTACACGCTTCGAAACTTCCATCTCACGGATCTCCTGCTCTACATCTTCGCCGTTGAGCTTTGTACGATTCTTTCCCTCTGAATCGCGATAGAATGAAATGTGCGTGTTAGCTATCAAGCCCTCCACATTCGAAACGTTGAGATCATCATCGATATGCCCACCCCTCATTGCCTGCAGGGTTACCACCCGGTACATTGCACCGGTATCTACATAGATAAATCCGAGGTGCTCGGCCAATTGTTTTGCAAGGGTACTTTTACCCGTAGATGATCTACCGTCGATGGCAATGGTCAATGGTCGGCTCATTTAAGATCCAAAGTCATTCAAGTCAACCGAGATCCCCAAGTGATGCATTCTGCCAGCCACGTGGACATATCGGTTACCGTAGTTGATGTGAAATTTCGACAATCGAATTCCTAGTCCAAAGGTAAGACCTGCGGAGGTTCTACGGGAAGGAATGCGCATTTCTAATGCCCTTCTCACGCTAAATCCCATTTGGAAATTCAATCTACTTCCTAAACTTAGATCACCACTGAATGAAAAGTGCCTTCCCAACATATTCAAGAAACTCGGCTCTTCATAGGTCTCATCTCCTGTAATAGGATCTCGTTGAACTGCATTTGGGTCGAAATAGGTCAAGTCCCATCGCTGCAAGTTTTCAATTTGAATGGTCCATCTGAAAGGCAAGTGTTTGAACCGATTGGAGATAGCCGCTTGGATCTCGAATGGGAGATTCTCCCTAACACCTGCATAGCTTACCGCTTGAAAACCAATATTCTTAGCAACGAGTGCAAAGGCAAATCTCTGATCTGGGATCTGATAAACGGCGGCAAGATCCGTGGCCAAACCAAAACTGTAGTATTGTTCGTAAACAGAATTGATCAACTTAACATTCGTTCCAAACTGCCAGTTCGAGTCCAAACTGTAGCTGTAGCCAGCGTTCAATAGTTGATCCGTTGCTCGAAAGGATCCAGTAGGATTTCCATTGATATCGGTTCCATCGAAAGTACCGTAATCAACATACCTAAAGCCAACCATCAAGTTGTGCTCTTTTCCATACCCAAATCCGTAGGCGGCCTCAGCGGCATTTACACCACCCGGAACGTTCACATAGCCAAAGCTGATCTGATTTCGGTGATCTTCTCTCAACAAGGCGGGGTTCAACCAGGCGAACTCGAGATCACTCTCTACTCCCGCAATAGAGGCTTGTGACAATGCACTGACCCTCGCGGATGGAGTGAGGTTGAGGAATGAATAAGTGGTGTTGCCTCCGAGTTGTGACCAACCCGAAAAACTCGATAAAGCAAGTCCTGTGATGAGTACGAAACGTAGTCGTCTGAGCATGAGCGGAAGGTAGTTTATTCCCTCCAAAAAACGGAAGTCCGCCCTAATTATTGGGCAGACTCCTTTCCTTCTCTTTTATCATCTGCTGGCACGAGTTCCTTTGAGTCACGCGGCTTCTGACTCGTCAGACTCAGTTCAACTACCTCGTTCATTTCTTCCACGAAATAGAAGGTCATGCCCTTGATGTAATCTTGGTTGATCTCCTCGATATCCTTTCGATTGCGCTCGCACAAGATCACTTCCTTGATCTCTGCGCGTTTCGCCGCTAGGATCTTTTCTTTGATCCCACCTACTGGTAGGACCTTCCCTCGAAGGGTGATCTCTCCCGTCATGGCCAACCTCGCCTTCACTCTTCTTTGAGTGAACAAACTGGCTAGCGCGGTGAGAATGGTAACACCTGCTGAAGGTCCATCCTTTGGAACGGCACCGGCGGGAACGTGGATATTCACATCCCACTTCTTGAATGCTTCCAATGGAATATGGAATTCATCGGCATGAGATTTCAGATAGGCCATGGCAATGGTAGCCGATTCCTTCATTACGTCTCCTAGGTTACCGGTGATCGTAACCCGACCAGTACCCCTACTCAAGGAACTCTCAATGAAGAGAATGTCTCCACCTACAGGGGTCCATGCCAATCCGGTTACTACACCCGCCACATCATTCCCATCATATCTATCATGCGTAAACCGAGGTGCTTTGAGGATCTCGCGGATACCTTCCTTGGTGACCTTGGCTGAATATTCTTCTTCCATTGCCACACTCTTGGCAGCATGACGCACCAGGCGAGCCAACTGCTTCTCTAGGGTACGTACTCCAGATTCACGGGTATAGCTATCGATCACCGTGCTCAGCTCTCGCTTACCAATGGTAGCTTGAACTTTCTTCAGGCCGTGGTCATTCAACAATTTTGGCCAAAGGTGCTTCTTCCCGATCTCTACCTTCTCTTCTTGGGTGTAGCCTGTCATTTCAATGATCTCCATACGATCGCGAAGGGCTGGCTGTATCGTTCCGAGATTATTCGCAGTTGCAATGAACAACACCTTCGAAAGGTCGAATCCCAACTCAACGAAGTTATCATAGAACTCGCTATTCTGTTCCGGATCAAGCACCTCAAGCATGGCACTGCTCGGATCGCCTTGGCCACCATACGTTAACTTGTCGACTTCATCAAGCACAAAGACAGGATTCGATGTTCCTGCTTTCTTAAGACTTTGAATGATGCGACCAGGCATGGCACCGATGTAGGTCTTTCTGTGACCTCTGATCTCTGCCTCATCGCGCAATCCACCTAGTGAAATCCGGATGTACTCGCGACCCAAGGCTTCTGCCACGCTCTTACCTAGACTTGTTTTACCCACGCCTGGAGGGCCATAGAGACAAAGAATAGGACTCTTCATATCATTCTTCAGCTTGAGGACAGCCAAATACTCGATGATGCGTTCTTTCACCTCATCCAATCCATAGTGATCACGATCTAGGATCTTTCGAGCTCGCTTAAGGTCGAAATTATCTTTACTGAACTCATTCCATGGAAGGTCAAGCAAGAGCTCAAGGTAATTCCTTTGTATGCTGTATTCGGGAACTTGAGGGTTGAGGCGTTGCAGTTTATTCAACTCCTTCTCGAAATGCTCACCCGTTTTCTCACCCCACTTCTTCTCCTTCGCTTTGGCACGCATCTCTTCGATCTCTGCCTCAATGCTGTTGCCACCCAATTCTTCCTGGATGGTACGCATCTGTTGTTGAAGGAAGTACTCTCGCTGTTGCTGGTCGAACTCGTGTTTTACCTTTGTTTGAATTTCATTCTTCACTTCCAATATCTGCAACTCTTTGGTGAGCTGTTCCAACACGATCTTGGCACGATCTCGAAGTGAATTGGTCTGTAAGAGCTCCTGTTTTCCGTCAACTTCCATGCTCATATTTGAAGCGATGAAGTGAAGAAGGAATCGATCACTTTGGATATTCTTTAAAGCTGCTTGAGCCTCTGTAGGAATCTGCGGGCTCTGCTCAATGATCTGAGATGCGAGCTCCTTGATAGAATCGATCTGACCTGTAAATACAGAGTCGTTCTCAACCGGCGCCTCCTCGTCGAGCAGTTCGATCTTTGCCTTGTGGTAAGGCTCAGACGCTACGATCTCAACGATCCTAAACCGGCGTTTGCCTTGAATGATGATCGTGGTATTGCCATCTGGCATCTTGAAACTACGGATGATCTTGGCCAGCGTTCCTACTTCATAGAGATCACCAAAATTGGGATCTTCCGTGGATGAGTCGCGCTGCGCAACTACCCCGATGAACTTGTTTGAAGAAGCTTGAACATCTTCAATAAGTCGGATCGATTTATCCCTACCTGCCGAAACAGGACTCACTACGCCTGGGAATAGCACGGTATTTCGAAGGGGAAGGATGGAAAGTTCGGTAGGAACCTCGCTCTCACCTATTTCATTCTCTGCTTCGTTGGTGATCAAAGGGATGAATTCCGTCTCCTCTGACAGCAACTGCGTAAAGCCTATCTTATCCATATATGTGTATCGCCTTATGGCGTTTTTTGTTGATGGTCATTATGACATAAAACGCGCAGGTCTCTGGTGAGAATATGCGCATTTTGATGGTCAGGTCAATAGGACAAGCCGTGTGCCATCGTAAGGCAACTGCTAATTTGACGCAGAAAAGAGAATTACCCTGTTCGAATGGCAGGCTTACTTGAAGTTCCTGAACTGGGCTGTTTCTTCGTAGATGTGGTGGATCACGGCCGAAATATCATCGGTTACCGACTTACCGCGACGTTCCATGACACGGTTCATAGTATCGATAGCCTTATCGACCCTATACTCGGTGAAGCCTGAAGCCCCACCCCACGCGAAACTCGGAACGAAATTCCTCGGGAAACCGCTTCCGAAGATATTGGCAGACACCCCCACTACCGTTCCTGTATTGAACATCGTGTTGATGCCACACTTGCTGTGGTCACCCATGATCAATCCACAGAACTGAAGTCCGGTCCTATCAAATCCTCCGCGACCATAATTCCAGAGCTTCACCTCATCGTAGTTATTCTTGAGGTTACTTGTATTGGTATCGGCACCAAGGTTACACCATTCGCCGATCACAGAGTTACCTAGGAATCCGTCGTGACCCTTATTCGAATATCCTGTGATCACTGAATTACTTACCTCGCCACCAACTTTAGAGTGAGGACCGATGGTCGTTGGGCCGTAGATCTTCGCTCCCATTTTGAGGGTCGAGTGTTCTCCAAGCGACAGGCCTCCGCGAATCATAGAGCCTTCCATAACGACGGACTCTTTGGCTAGATAGATCGGGCCGCTAGTGGAGTTGAAAACGGCTGCCTCTGCTTCAACGCCCTCCTCTGCAAAGACGCGATCTCCAATAATGGTATTCGTACTGGATAGCGTTGCAGAGGTCCTGCCTTCCGTTAGAAAATTGAAATCGCGTTCCAGTTGGTTGCCATTCTTTGCGAAGATGTCCCACGGCTTACCGATTTGCACGATCTCTTGCTCGTACGGGATCACTTCAAGCTTATCATCTTCGAAGATATCTGCAATTCGATCTTCGTTGAGGTAGGCGGCCACGAGGACGTTACCTGCATACAGCCCTTGACCTTTCTTTAGTTCGACCACTTTAGCGAGGAGTCGCATATCAGGACAAACCGACCCGTTCACCAATAGATTGTCCTTTCCCTTTTTCATGGGAAACAGGGCACTGAGGTGCGGACGAGTTAGGTAAGAAGCTTTTGTTTCCAATCGTTTCTCCCACTTCTCCTTTATTGTGAGGATCCCTACGCGTATCTCCCCAACAGGGCGAGTGAAGGTGAGGGGAAGAAGGTGATTTCTTTCAGGTCCGTCGAATAAAATGAGGTTCATGTGATCAGGCTTCTAATGTTCAGAAAGTAAAAATAGGAAAGTAGCTTGTTAAGGATTATCAAAAGATCCGATAATTGGATCGGATGATAAAGGACAAAAAAAATCCCCCAAGCCGAAGCAAGGGGGATCTCTATACTGTAGAACTAAGTCTATTACTTGCTCTCTTTTGAGAACTTCGCGTAACGGTTGCGGAACTTGTCCACACGACCAGCAGTGTCGATCATCTTCACTTTACCAGTGTAGAATGGGTGTGAATAAGCTGAGATCTCCATTTTTACCAATGGATACTCTGTACCGTCAACGTCAATTGTGTCCTTCGTGTTTGCACATGAACGAGTGATAAAGGTATCTCCTGTACCCATATCTTTGAAGCAAACGAGACGATAGTTCTCTGGGTGAATTCCTTGTTTCATAGCTGCTATTCTTTATCAGTGAGGATTTGGCCCCACTTCCATTTTTTCGCTTAGCGGACGGCAAAATTAGGATATATTTTCTTAACTACAAGCAATTCTACCCCAACAATCTATCTCCATCTCAATGCGTTGAATATCTTTGAGCTCTCATGAAGCTATTTCTATTCTTGTTTATTGGTGGACTTCTAGTTCTTGGCGCTTGCCGCAAGGAGCAAACATTTGCACGTCAAGGTGTTGATCTGCGTTTTTCGCAGGACACCGTTTTCTTGGACACGGTATTCACCCAAGTAGGTTCTTCTACCCGATCGCTTTGGGTCTACAACCCTACCGATGAGGATATCTACATTGATCGAATCCGACTTGGTCGGGGCAACAGTAGCTTCTACAGATTGAATATCAACGGGATCGCTTCAAAGGATATCGAAGATGTGGAGTTATTGGCCCGTGACAGCATTATCATACGCGTAGAGGTTACAGCGGATGTTGGGAGTTCACTAGACATCCTTTATACGGATTCGATCCTATTTACAACCTTGGGGAATCAACAGGATGTAGACCTTGTAACCCTAGCTCGTGATGCACATTTCTATTATCCTACCAATACACTTGTCATTCCACAGCCTGCGCCTAATCCCGACATAAGGATACCTTATTCGGTATTGGACTGCAATGAGGTATGGGATGCCGACAAGCCACATGTCATCTATGGTTACGCCGTTGTAGATAGTGGTTGTGTATTGAATGTGAACGCCGGAGCAGAGATCCATTTTCACAATGGAAGCGGGCTATGGGTAACATCCGGGGGTAAACTCTTTATGGATGCATCGAATGCTGGACAGATCGATCAAAACCCTATCGTGGTTCAAGGAGATCGGCTGGAGCCTTTCTATGAGGATGTAGCAGGACAGTGGGGCGGTGTCCTCGGAGGCATCTTCTTACAATCGGGGAGCACTGGTAACCTTATCCAAAACACGATCATAAAGAACTCATCTATCGCATTGCGAGTGGACAGTGCTGATGCAAATGGCACACCTAACCTTACCCTGCAAAATAGCATGGTACTCAATAGCAGTCGAGTTGGGATCTTTGGAGGATATGCCAACCTAGATGTGGAAAACACGGTGGTGGGTAATGCAGGCA
This sequence comes from Phaeocystidibacter sp., assembly GCA_965659725.1. GTDB lineage: Bacteria > Bacteroidota > Bacteroidia > Flavobacteriales > Schleiferiaceae > Phaeocystidibacter. The sequence continues at coordinate 105,154 of CBFHXG010000002.1, forward strand.
TCTATGGATTTTATGCCTTAGGTGGTTCATACCGATTCACACACTGCACCTTTGCGAATTATTCCATATCCGGACGGAGCTCCCCTACCATCGGATTATTCAACTTCTTTGAACCTAGTCCGGGCACACGACTGACCCGCGACATCTCTGAAGCACAATTCGACAACTGTATTGTTTATGGCAATAGGCGAGTTGAATTCGGGATCGGTCTCGAAAGTTCAGGAACGCTCAATTTCCAGTTCCGTGATTCTTTCCTGCGCTTGGCTGAAAACCCAGATGATGAGGCATTCGATCGTGAAGACCCAACGCGTTTCGTGAATTGTACACTTGACACCAACCCTGAATTCGTGAACGTCGATCAGAACGACTACCAACTGGACAGCATATCACCTGCCATCGATGCCGCCAATCCAACCTGGTCGCAGGCAGTTCCCACGGATATAGTTAAGGCTAGCAGATTACCTAACCCCGATGTAGGAGCGTACGAGAGATAATTGCCAGCCCTATAACCTCGAGAACACAGATCCATCACCGCCCTTACCAGTTCTCTTCAGGCCCAATAAGCCCATGATAGGTTAAAAGCCCAGTCTATGAGAATACCCAATTCTCCCGTTCTCACTCTCGAACCTTGTCCCGTCCTGAAATAGGTTGACTCTAAATTGTGTCAACCAAAATCAGGACGGGTCACTTGGGTTATCACAGGCTGGTATACAGGTCAGTTTGTTTATGATACAACCATCGTGACAGAATACGACACGGTAACGGTAACTCAAGTAGACACTGCCATTGAAAATCAGCTCCTAACCATGCGTTCAGAGATCAGGAGCTCATACTATCAAATTCCTGTTCTGGCGGGCTATGAGTGGACGAATGACCAATGGAGCTATGGCGTTCAGGGCGGCATCAACTTTCGTAGTGTTACCCACACTCATCCAGAGTTAAATCCAGCTTCTGGGTATGGGCTTGATGCATTGATCCGTCCGTACATTGGCTACAATTGGAATGACAGATGGACTGTTTTCCTTCGCTCCAATGTGAGTATCCCTTTGAGCAATGACCCTATCTTGAACCGCTCGAACTTTACGAGAATAGGTGGGAGTTTAGGCGTCGGTTATCGTTTTTAAGAGACGTTAAGGCGAAAAGGCCATAGGGCCATAAGATCACAGGGCTGGTATCTTCATTATCCCGAGAAATCTTTACTCGAAATACAGCGAAGCCAGGCGATCACGAAAGGTATGATGGAAAAAAGAACATCTTTTTCCAGCCTACCAATGAAGGGTCACCTTTTCGAGTTTGGATACCAACGAGTTATGCGCTCGGCCTTTGCTCTACTTCTGAATGGAGGAACCTTTTTGCCGACTGGCGGATCTTCTCTTCGGACATTTACACCGAAGAACTACTCTTTAAGAACTCCACCGTATCCACCCCATCGGCGTAATCCCACAGTGCCGGTGATTGCGATTGACCAAATCCAACAGCTGGTAGGTCATCTCTATGCTCATTCGTTACAATGCATTGGATGGAATCGCGGATCTCAGCAAGTGCGGTATACACATTATCTAGATCGTTGTAACGCTCGTAGTGGATCATGGAAACAGGTGTGGAAAGGACATCCGACTCTTTGAATGTTACGAATCCATTCTCCAAGAACTCCTTGCGATCCAACAACATGATAGCCCGATGGTAATCGTAGTTGTTGGCATACTTATTATTTTGAACGACATCCTGATAAGGCAACCAGGCGCCAAAGATGCGATCGAGATCGAAGTCTTTAGGGAGATAGATCTTGCTGACCGATCGGCAACCCAGGCCAAAGTATCGAAACACATCTTCACCTAATTTCTTCAGAGTTGCCTCATCTTCCTCCCCGGTTAGAATGGCCACACTCTTTCGGTTCTTACGGATAACGTGTGGATACTTGCCAAAATAAGCTTCGAAGTAACGCGCCGTATTATCAGAACCTGTGGCGATGACCGCATCCATCGATTTGATCATATCAGCCCATTCCACCTGTTCAAGTATGGGAGAACCTTGCAGCAGGGCGGGGATCAATTGATTATCATCGCTACTCAACTTTACAATGGCCCTATGACCGGTCATAGTTACTGTCAGGAGGTCATGCAACCCAACCATCGGCACATTACCGGCCATGATGATTCCCACTCTTTTGGGTGAAGAAGAGTGAAAGTGAGCACTTGAGTATCTGCCGACCCATTCATTCAGCGAACTTTCGGAAAGTGCTTGGGCCCATTCACTCAGGGCGTGCATCACCTGGTCTTTCTCAAACCATCCATTGTGGTGAACCGCCACATTGACCTTCTGTAAGAGAGACATGCTCCACTCATCTGAGTCACGCGTTTCATCGTTCACAAAACCAGCGAGTTTCTCGCCCAAAACTTTCCACGCGTCAAATCGTTCTTCAAACTTCAACATGCAATGTCTCTTTGTTACTTTTGTGCAAAGGTAAAACAACAAGCCATGGCCATAAAGATTACAGACGAGTGTATCAATTGCGGCGCTTGCGAGCCGGAATGTCCGAATAACGCGATCTATGAAGGTGCAATGGAGTGGCGATTTAGCGATGGAACAGATCTATCGGGTAAGATCATGACTCCTACCGGAAATGAATATGACGCAGACGACGCGCAGGAGCCCGTTGATTATGATGTATACTATATCGTAACTGACAAGTGTACCGAATGTCACGGTTTCCACGAAGAGCCTCAATGCGCAGAGGTTTGTCCGGTTGATTGCTGTGTTCCTGACGAAGATCATGTAGAAAACGAAGACCAGCTTCAGGCGAAGAAGGATTTCATGCACTTATAAAAACTTGTCCGGGGTGCCACGAGGACGAATCCTCTCAGCTTGCATTGATAGTGGCACCTTGGACTTTTTTCCGCTCACCATACGCTGAGCTTTCAAACGACGTTCACCCTACATGCGGAAACTCTTTTTCATACTTACATCTGCTCTCATCAGTTCGACCCTTTCAGCTCAAGATGCCGATAGCGTGTATCAGGCCTTATTGCCTCAACTGAAGGAGTTTGGAGAGAAAAGCAGGGTCCTCCCCCTCGAGAACGAGCGCAACGCAGCAGCGGATTCGTTCATTACAGCCCTTGAGGAGATCACTAAGCATCCGGAGGCTATGAATTTCACTTTTGAAGGAGTTAGCAACCTCAGTGTCCTTACCTCACCCGACGAGAAGCTAAGGATGTTGACATTCATGGTTCCGCAAAGTGGCTTGGTCTACAAGCACTACGGTTTCATGCTTTACGCGGATGACGACGAATACAAGCACCTCTTTCTCGAAAACAGAAGCAGCGGATCCAAAAGCGATCTATTCACCATTCTCACCCCTGGAGAGTGGTATGGAGGTTTGTATTACGATATCATTGAGAAAGAGAAAGACGACCAAACCATATATTTTCTGCTCGGGTATCGTCAGGTAAATCCCAATGTTCAGCAGAAATTCATCGATGCAGTGACCGTCACAGAAGGCCTGGTTCGATTTGGCGCAAAGGCCTTTCAAGTAGGTAAATTCAACGATATCGAGAACGAGCAACCCCCTTACCGATTGGCGATGTCGTATTCCACCAAGTTCGGTGCTACCCTTCAATGGAATGAGGATTACGACGGTATCGTAATGGATCATGTTAGTCCACCGGACGCGAGTCAACGTGGATTCTACATGGTCTATGGCCCTGATTTCTCTTACGATGCGCTTGTCTGGAAAGATGAAGCCTGGTATCTCGAAGAGAACATCATGTTCGAAAATGATGTACAAACGGCACCGCCCGACCCTAACGTACCAGCCACCCTTGGGCCTGAACCTCCAAGGTGATTTCACCTGTGCTTAACCTGAGTTGCCATTTCAATTTGCTAGTTTTGCAGCACCATTAAGGCAACTAAATTTGTCATGAAGAAGCACAATTTCTCAGCAGGTCCATGCATCCTTCCGGAGCAGGTCCTAAAGCAAGCCTCAGAGGCTATTCTCAATTTCGACAACCTCGACCTTTCGCTCATCGAGATCAGTCACCGTTCCAAGAACGTTGTGGCGGTGATGGACGAAGCGCAGTCGTTGGTAAAAGAACTCCTCGGACTTCCTGAGGGATACAGTGCACTCTTCCTACAAGGTGGTGCTAGTCTTGAGTTCCTCATGGTTCCTTACAACCTAATGAAGCAAGGCGGCAAATCTGCGTACCTCGTTACAGGTGCTTGGGCCAAGAAAGCCATGCAAGAGGCCAAGCCCTTTGGAGATACGGTAGTGGTAGGTGACTCCTCCGACAAGAACTTCAACTACATTCCGAAGGGATATGAGGTTCCATCTGATGCCGATTATTTCCACACAACATCGAATAACACGATCTATGGCACACAAATGAAGAGCTTCCCAGAAGTGGATACGCTCAACGTTTGTGATATGTCGTCTGATATTTTCAGTCGTCAGCTGGACTTCACCAAGTTCGACCTTATCTACGCCGGCGCCCAAAAGAACATGGGTCCTGCAGGAACTACATTGGTAGTGGTAAAGGATGAGATATTGGGCAAGACAGGTCGTCAGATCCCAACGATGCTGGATTATCAGACGCACATCTCAAAAGAGTCTATGTTCAACACTCCTCCGGTATTTGCTTTCTACGTGAGCATGCTTACCCTTCGTTGGTTGAAGGAGAATGGTGGTATCGGTTGGATCGAGAACATCAACAATCAGAAAGCTGAACTGATGTACGGCGAGATCGATCGCAACCCATTGTTCCAAGGAACTGCTGCCGTTGAAGATCGTTCTAACATGAATGCTTGCTTCCTTCTAAATGACGAAAGCCAAAAGGAGCGCTTCGAGAACATGCTGAAGGAAGGTGGAATCAATGGTTTGAATGGTCACCGCTCTGTAGGTGGTTACCGTGCATCTATGTACAACGCCCTTCCACTTGCAAGTGTTGAAGCATTGGTAGAGATCATGCGCGAATTGGAGCGTACAGCATAAATCGAGAAAAACAGAAACATGAAAGTTCTAGCCAACGACGGAATCGCGGCCAACGGAAAAGAAGCTCTCGAAGCTGCTGGTCACGAAGTCCTCGAAATCACGGTTGCCCAAGAACAATTGGCCAACTACATCAACGAGAATAAGGTAGACGTCTTGATCGTTCGCAGCGCAACTAAGGTTCGTGAAGAAATGATCGACCAAGTTGCCGATCAGCTCAAATTGATCATTCGAGGTGGTGTTGGAATGGATAACATTGATGTGGAGTACGCTCGCAACAAGGGAATCCAAGTTCGCAACACACCATCCTCATCTTCTCAGAGTGTAGCAGAACTCGTTATGGCACACCTGTGGGGTATGGTTCGCTTCCTGCACGACAGCAACCGTCAAATGCCATTGGAAGGTGAAACTCGTTTCAAGGATCTGAAAAAAGCCTATGGTAAAGGCATCGAGCTCAAGGGCAAAACGATCGGCATCATTGGATTCGGTCGTATTGGTCAGGCTCTCGCCAAAATGGCCGTAGGTGTGGGAATGGATGTTGTATTCCACGACCGCAACGAAGGAGATCAGAAGATCACTCTAGAGTTTGCCAATGGAGCGAGCATCGATTACATCGCAAAGAATTGCTCAATGGATGAACTTCTTGCTACAAGTGATTTCATCTCATTGCACGTTTCAGGCGCTGGTCAAACCTTGATTGGAGAAGACGAAATGAAAAAGATGAAGAAAGGAGCTTTCATCGTTAATACGGCTCGCGGTGGAACCATCGACGAAGTAGCATTGCTCAAGTCGTTTGAAGAGGGTCACCTTGCCGGTGCTGCCCTCGACGTGTTCGTTGGTGAGCCTAAGCCCGCTATGCAAGTATTGATGAACGGACAGGTTTCACTTAGCCCACACATTGGTGCTGCTACCGAAGAAGCGCAAGCACGTATCGGGATGGAGATCGCTGATATCGTTAATGAAGGAGTTCCAGCGTAAGAAGAACACCCACTTGAATACCAAGGCTATTGATCCAATGATCGATAGCCTTTTTTTATGCCCCTTAGGCTGTAGCACCCGTGACAGGCAACATCGATCAATCTCATATTCAGTACCTTTACACCCACAAACCAGACGATATGAATATCGTATTTCGCCCTTCTCGTGAACACTTCGCATTCGGTATTACAGGCCTACTTTTGATCGCCGTACTATTCCTGTCTACCACCATCAACATCACCTCTCATCCATACCTGAGTGCGGCCTTTGCAATGGACGCAGTAGTTACCGTACCGCTGGTTTACCTAGCAATGATATGGAAGACCAAGGTCCCTAAGTTCACCATCGCACCCGTTTCCATCGCCTCTCTTGTATTGGGCTACACCTTCTTACCTGTGGCTTCACATTCCTACCTCAACCTATTCGAAAACTATGCGCTCCCCTTACTCGAGCTCGGTGTACTAACCTTCATAACCTGGAAGGCCCGTTCATTTGTCCTTGCGATGAGACGACAAGGCCATTCTGTTGACTTCTTCGAGGGCATCAACAAGGCCAGCAGAGATCTCCTACCCAAAAAGACCGCTCCCTTCTTCGCCGTTGAAATATCCGTGATCTACTACGCCTTCTTTCAGCGAAGGAAAAGGAGTCTTCAACCGAATGAATTCACGATCCACAAGAACAGCGGTTCATTGGCCCTACTCGGCGTGGTCGTATTCCTCATTTTAGTTGAAACCAGTGTGCTTCACATCCTCTTGGAAAGATGGAATAGCACCGTCGCTTGGATCCTTACCATCCTGAGTATATACACGGGACTGCAAATGCTTGGAATTGCGAGGTCCCTTCCAGCTCGACCCATAAAAGTCGAAGCGGATGGAATCATAATTCGCTACGGCATAGCAGGCAATACATTCATACCCTTTCGTGCGATCGCTTCTATAGAGGTAACAGGAAGAGACCTCGACAAGGAGACACTCAAGACAGGGCTACTCGCGCAGTTGGAGCCGCATAACATCGTTATAAAGACCAATGAAACGCTTACCTTCCAGCGACTATATGGAATCAAGAAGTCTTTCAATTCCATTGCATTCTACGTTGATGATAAAGGCTCCTTCACGAAGGCTGTCGAGCCACATATTCCTACCAATTGACCTTCCGAATAGTCCGAATTGTTTCGCTATTCACTTTGCGAGCCTATCTTTGTCGTAAGGCTCAATTTTAGAAAATGATCAAGGTATCCCCATTTCGGGCAGTACGCGCCAAGCGCGATGTTGTCAGTCTCGTTGCATCTCGCTCGTATGTGAGTTATTCCGACGACCAACTATCGGAGAAACTCGAAAACAATCCCTACACCTTTCTTCACATCATTCACCCCGACACCAAAGAGGCGGAAAGGAAGCAAGGAAAGAATAAATTCGAGCTCGTACGCAAGGCATTCGACGATTTCCGGAGTGAAGGGATCTTTGTAAAAGACAACGAGCCAGCATTCTATCTCTATCAACAGAGGACCCACTCGCACGTTTTCACCGGCATCATCGGTGCAGTTTCCGCACAAGACTACAACGAGAATAGGATATTGGTCCACGAGCACACCCTCACTCAGCGAGAGGAAATGTTCAAAGAATACCTAAGCGTAACAGGCTTCAATGCAGAACCCGTCCTTTTGATGTATCCAGAAAATGGAGATGTGAATAGTGTGATGGGACGCATCATGGATGAACGTCCAGAGTTTGAATTCACAACTACGGATCGAGTGGTTCACTATCTGTGGATGATAGATCAACAAAGCGATATCGACACGATCTGTAGCGCCTTTGGTGGTATGGATAAGATCTACATCGCCGACGGTCATCACAGAAGCGCCTCCTCTGCCCTGCTTGCCAACGAGCTCCAAGAACAAGGGAAAACAGGCCCTTTCGATCATTTCATGGCCTACTTCATCCCGGATAACTCCATTCACATTCACGGTTTCCACCGACTCGTTAAGAAGTTGAGCGTATCGAAAGAAGCACTCTTAGAGGCTTTGTCAGAAAAGTTTATCGTTTCAGATAGCGAGGAAGATCGTTATAATCCAGACCGACTTCATGAAATGGGAATGTACATGAATGGCAAATGGCGCACGCTAACCTGCAAGCCGGGATCCTTTGATCCAGCCGACCCTGTCGCTTCATTGGACGCAGAGATATTGAGCAGAAATGTCCTCGAGCCTATTCTCGGGATCGGCGATCTTAGAAATGATCCGAATGTTGACTTTGTTCCCGGCGATAAAGGTTGTGAGAGCATCCAAAAGGCTGTGGATAGTGGAAAGTACGAATGCGGTTTTGCATTATACGCCGTATCCACCGATCAACTAAAGGCCGTTGCAGATGCTTCCTTGATCATGCCTCCAAAATCAACCTACGTAGAGCCAAAATTGAGAAGCGGGCTAACCATTTATGAATTGTACGAACGATAAGACCTCGATCCTGTTAATCGGAAAAAGCATCTTATGTCTACCATTGCCGAAAATCTTCAAGAGATAAAGTCAAACCTTCCCGAAAGAGTAACGCTCGTTGCGGTAAGTAAGACCAAGCCATACGAAGATATCCAAGCGGCCTACGAAACGGGTCAACGGGTATTTGGCGAGAACAAGATCCAAGAGATGGTCGATAAATGGGAGAACCTCCCGAAGGATATCGAATGGCACATGATCGGTCATGTTCAAACCAACAAGATCAAGTACATGGCTCCTTTTGTGAGCTTGGTTCATGGCTGCGACCGTGAGAAGGTGGTTAAGTATGTGAACAAAGAAGCCAATAAGAACGACCGAACCATCGATGTGCTTTTGCAGGTCCACATCGCCGAAGAAGATTCAAAATTTGGGTTCGATGAAGCTGAACTGAACGAGTTCATTGAATCGGGCAGATGGGAAGGATATGACTATGTTCGCTACCGCGGATTGATGGGCATGGCAACGTTCACGGAGGATGCTGACCAGGTTCGACGAGAGTTCAAGTCATTAAAAGCAATGTTCGATCGTGTGAAGTCTACCTTTGGTAAAGACTTTGATACCTTGTCCATGGGCATGAGTGGAGATTACGAGATCGCCATTGAAGAAGGCAGCACTATGGTGCGCATCGGCAGCTCGATCTTCGGCGAGAGAAACTACGGCTGATCACGTTCGAGTGGCCCTTTGCCAATCCAACAATATCTTATTCTTAAATGCTGAGGAGAGGCATGGCAGAGTCCGTTCCAATCCGTTACCTTTGATCGCATGTACGCGGTGATCGACATAGAAACCTCTGGTGGTAAATTCGGTGAAGAACGCATCATTGAAGTTGCGGTCTTCCGATATGAGGACGGCGAGATCACGGACCAGCTGATCTCCTTGGTAAATCCGCAAGGTCCAATTCAACCCTACGTTCAGAAGCTCACAGGTATCACTCCAAAAATGGTCCGAAGAGCACCAAAATTCCACGAGATCGCCAAGCGCATCATAGAGATCACCGAGGACGCCGTTTTTGTCGCTCACAATGTGAGTTTCGATTATCGCGTAGTTCAGGATGAATTTTCACGATTAGGCTACGACTATCAGCGCAAGACACTCGATACGATCACTCATGCTCAACGCTTGATTCCGGGTTTAAAAGCCTACGGACTAGAAACCCTGTGCGAATCGTTGGGAATACTCAACACGCATCGTCACCGAGCCGATGGCGATGCTAGAGCCACTGTGAAATTGCTCCAGATCCTTCTTGACAAGGATACCGACAAGAAGATTGAGTCGATTGCGCGTGATCGCAAAGACACGGCTCCAAACCATGACTTTTCGGAATTGACCGCCGAGTTGTACAACACGACAGGACTATACTACATCCACAACCGAAAAGGTGAAGTGATCTACTTAAGTCAGAGTAACAACCTTCGAAATAAGATCGATCGTCATTTCCTGGCCACCAATGAACGAGCTCTCGAATTACAAAGAGAGTCGGACAGCATCCATATCGAGCCAACTGGAAGTGAACTCATCGCATTGATCTCCGAACACTTGGAGCTGAAGAAGTTGCAGCCGAAGCTCAATAAACGAACGGATAAATACTCCTTATCCTATGGGCTTTTCATCGACACAAAAGACGATGATACGGTACGTCAAATCCGCGTGCAAAAGATCAAGAAGGAGATGCCATTGATCCATGTAGCAGATGAAAATGCAGGGATCGAACTGGCTGCAAAATTTTGCAGGAACCTAGACCTCAACCCAAAAGACGTTGCCTTATCATTCCAGCTCGAAAGGATGATGGCAGCGTATAATGCCTACTTGGAGCCACAAAAGATTCGTTCCAAGTCTCTTCAAAAAAGGGTTTGGCGAACGGCCCTTCCATTCAGGAATGCGATCATGATCGACAATGGACGCAAAACAGGTGAGAAGTCGGTGGTCGTTTGGGAAGATGGAAAGATCCGCGGATATGGATTCTTCGATCTCGAATTTCAATTAGGAGATATTGATACGATCAAGCGTTCGATGACATCCATCACCTCAAGCAACTACTTGAGCAGCTTGGTCTATGACCATTATAGATCGGGTAAATTCGTGGAGATACGAACGTATTAGAATAGGGCGTAACCGAAGCTGAGAATAAACTGCCCTGTTCGCGCATCTACCGTGTAACTTCGACTGTCGATCACCACTTCACTTGCGATATTCTGAAAGGAACCTTCGTACTTCGCATCGATAATGAAATTGCCTAAGGTCAAGCCTACACCTACTTGATATCCCAAGGTTCCTCCGCTATAATCGATCTCAAATATCTCAGAAGGATAATTCAGATTATAGCTCATCACTGGTCCGCCAAACAGACTCGCTGGTCCGAGTTTGACGCCTAGGTTTACAGGGATATCCAAACGAGACAGGGTGAAATCTTCGGTAGTCTGATTGCCTCCCGACTTTTGGATATCAATCTGACTATTCATCTGAGTGTAAATGAATTCGGGTTGCAGATAGATTCCAAGAAACTTAACGCGTGCATAGACACCACCGTGGTAGCCTATTTGACTCGTGCTGTTGATCTCTTCAATGGCATTGTTCAGCTCGAGCTCGTTGAAGTCGATCCCCGAATAATTCATACCTCCTTTTAAGCCAATGTCGAGCTGAGCAAAGGCTGAAGAAGTGAACGTAAGGGTGAGTAGGATGGTGATGGTTAGGCGTGAAAGCATGTTACATGATTTTGAGAGCCGACTCTACATTGTGTTGTATTCGCTCTTCTAAATTAGATAAATCTCCGGGGTTGAACGGTTTACCTGTCACGTGCTCGAACAATTCGCGGTATCTTTCACTAACGGACGTCACGAATTCATCAGACATTTCTGGAACGGTTTGCCCTTCTTTCCCTTGAAATCCGTTTTCGATCAACCACTGCCGAACGAACTCTTTTGAAAGCTGTTTTTGAGCTTCCCCGCGTTCTTGGCGATCTCCATATCCATCGAGGTAAAAATACCTGGAAGAATCTGGTGTGTGGATCTCATCAATAAGAACGATGGTTCCGTCCGATAATTTCCCGAACTCATACTTTGTATCGACCAAGATCAAACCTCTCTCCTTGGCCATCTCTTGTCCACGTTGGAATAGCTTCCTCGTGTAATCCTCTAGTTGGAGATAGTCGGACTCGCTCACGATGCCTTGTTGTAGGATAGCTTCTCTCGAAATATCCTCATCGTGCAAGCCTTGGTCCGCTTTGGTCGTTGGGGTGATGATGGGCTGTGGAAAGGGATCGTTCTCTTTCAAACCTTCGGGCATGGTAACGCCACAAAGCACGCGCTCACCGCTACGGTAGGTCCGCCACGCATGTCCGCTTAAATATCCACGGATCACCATTTCAACCTTGAAGGGGTCAGCCTTCTTCCCGATGGTAACCACTGGATCAGGAACACTTTGTTTCCAATTTGGAACGATATCAGAAGTAGCATCAAGGAAATGAGCAGCGATCTGATTGAGTACTTGTCCTTTGTAGGGAATACCCTTGGGAAGGACAACGTCAAAGGCCGAGATGCGATCGCTTGCGATCATTACAAGCGTTTCATCACCAATGCTGTATACGTCACGTACCTTGCCGTGGTACACCCCAGTTTGCCCTGGGAACTTGAATTCCGATCTATCGAGTGCGTTCATCCTTATGTTCTTCTTTGTCGTAGGCATGAATGATATCCTTCACCAATGGATGTCGGATCACATCCTTGTCATCTAATTTCACAACAGAAACGCCGTCGATCTTGTGAAGGATCCGAAGGGCTTCTTTCAATCCAGATCCTTGATTCCTCGGAAGGTCGATCTGCGTAGCATCACCTGTGACCACGAATTTTGCATGCTTACCCATACGAGTAAGGAACATCTTCATTTGGGCATGGGTAGTATTTTGAGCCTCATCTAAGATCACAAAGGCGTGATCAAGTGTACGTCCACGCATGAAAGCAAGTGGAGCGATCTCTATCACTCTGGATTCAATGTAATACTGAAGCTTCTCATGAGGAATCATGTCGTGCAACGCGTCGTATAGCGGCTGCATGTACGGGTCGAGCTTCTCTTTCATATCACCTGGCAAGAAGCCTAGATTCTCACCGGCTTCAACAGCTGGACGAGTGAGGATGATCCTTCTAACTTCCTTATTCTTGAGTGCTCGAACGGCCAGGGCTACACCGGTGTAGGTCTTACCCGTACCGGCAGGACCGATCGCAAATAACATATCGTTCTTTTCGATGGCCTGTACCATGCGTTTCTGATTCAAGGTTCGCGCCTTGATCAGATTGCCTTTCGACCCATGAACGAGTACATCATCTACCTCAGCATAGGTCTTTGCGACCTCTCTCCCATCCTCCATTACGATCCGCTCAATCTGATTCTCGGTGATGGTATTGTAGCGCTGAAGGTGCAACAGTATAAGCTGTAATTTCTCCTCGAATTGGTCGATGATCTGCTCATCGCCATTCACTTTGATCTTGTTACCACGAGCCGTTATCTTAAGCTTCGGGTAAAAACTCTTTAGGAGATTGAAATAGCGATTATTAGCTCCATAGAATTCCTGTGGATCGGTATCTTCTAAGAGTACTGTTTTTTCAGTCAAATGCGGAAGTTCTTTTCGTTATGCACGAACCGCTTCAATTCGTACTTTTGATGTCACAAAATAACGGAATATCCCGCAATATCACTGCTGTCTCCATTAGGATTTATGAGCATAATAACCCTTACATCCGATTACGGAATTGTCGACCACGACGTGGCGGCCCTCAAGGGGGATATTTGGCGGGAATCACCTGAGGCTAAGGTAATAGACATCTCCCATGGTGTTGAACCCTATAACATCATGCAGGCGGCATATCTGGTAAGACGGACCTATCCGCACTACCCGGCTGGCTCCATTCATTTGATGCTCGTTGATGCTCAACAATCCACTGAATCCAACTACCTCTTGGCCGTCATCGACGATCAATACTTCTTGGCGCCCGACAATGGAATCCTCACCTTGATCGCGGATGAAAGGAGCTTTGATCAGCTCATTGCCCTCGACCTGAGGAATAGTGAGGGAATCTCCGATGCCCATGCCGTTTATGCGAGGATCTGTGGTCACTTGTTACGCGGCGGTAAGCCGAGTGTACTTGGCCAAGCGGCGAAGAACTATGTAGAGAAAACTCCATCTCGACCAACCCTTCGTCCAGATGGTTCCGAAATCATTGGTCATGTAATTCATATCGATACCTTTGGCAACCTCGTTACCAATATCTCTCGGCGTTGGCTGAAGGACAATGTAGGTAACAAGCGAATGTCGATCATGGTCAGGAACAAACGCCTTAAAGAGATCTTCGAATCCTATTACGAAGGTCCAACGGAAGGTAATGTCTTTGCCGTATTCAATAGTGACGGCCTGATGGAGATCGCCGTTCAAAAACCGGGTGGGAAATATGTGAATAGCGCATGTAGCCTACTTGGACTACAAGTAAACAGTAATATTTTCATCGAGATCCAATGATCGTACGCGTAGTGAAGATGCATTTTCGGACCGAGGAGATCCCAAGCTTTGAAGCTCTTTTCAATGAGCGCAAAGAACGGATCCGAAACTTCGATGGATGCCAACATCTAGAGCTCTGGCAAGACGTTAACCAGCCTGAGATCTTCTTCACCTATAGCCATTGGGATCGTGAATCTGACCTTGAGAACTACCGCAACAGCGACCTATTCAAAGAAACTTGGTCGCTTACCAAGGCACTCTTCGCCGACAAGCCACAAGCCTGGAGTGTTCAACCACAAGTTAAGTTGCCATGATCAGTCTCTTTAAAAAAGAAATACGCGCCTTCTTCAATAGTGTTACGGGATACCTGGTTATCAGCGTTTTTTTGACATTGAACAGCTTGTTCCTCTGGATCATTCCAGATGAATTCAACTTACTTGATGGCCAATATGCATCCATCGAAAACCTGTTCATCATTGCACCATGGGTGTTCCTTTTCCTCATCCCAGCCATAACCATGAGGATGTTCGCCGATGAAAAGCGCGCAGGAACGATGGAGTTCCTACTCACCAAACCACTCACAGAGATACAAGTGATCCTTGCCAAGTATTTGGCTGCACTTTCACTCGTGCTATTCAGCTTACTCCCCACCCTGCTCTACTTCTACTCGATCTATGAATTGGGGAATCCTGTAGGTAACATCGACACTGGAGCTACGATGGGCAGCTACATCGGTCTGTTCTTCCTTGGTGGAGCCTACGTAGCTATTGGCTTGCTCTCATCCTCATTGACAGATAACCCGATCATCAGCTTCATCTTAGCCGCACTCCTCTCATTCTTCTTTTACATGGGGTTCGATCAATTGGCGAGTCTGGACATCTTTGGCGACCTAGACCTCATTATTCTGAATCTCGGCATCAACGAACATTACCTCAGTATTAGTCGGGGTGTAGTTGATTCAAGAGACATCCTCTACTTCCTCGGTATCATTGTTTTCTTCATTACGATGGCAAGACTGACACTTCAGAGTAGGAAATGGGATAAGCAATCGCGCAAGCAAGACTTCCTAACCTTTGGATTGATCACAGCCATCGTCATCGTATTCAACATTGCTGGCTCGTTCACTTTTGCCCGATTCGACCTCACTTCAGAGAAACGCTATAGCCTATCCGACGCAACTATCGATCTCCTCGATCGAATTGAGGATCCAATGCTGTTCAGGATCTATTTGGAAGGAGAGTTTCCGGCTGAACTTCAACGATTGAAGCGCGAAACCCAACAAATGTTGGATGAATTCAGAGCTTACAATGGTTTGATCGAATACGAATTCATCAATCCAACAAGCAATGATGATCCAGAGCAACTCGCACAACTTCTGCAACAGCGAGGCGTAATGCCAACTACGATAGACATGAGAACCGATGATGGTAGGACACAGCGCTCCATCTATCCAGGCGGTCTGGTTGGATATCAAGATCGCGAAACAGCTATCAACCTATTGCAAAGCATGATCAATAGGTCGCCAGAATACCAAGTGAATGTATCGGTGCAGAACCTAGAATACAACTTGGCAAACTCCGTACGCCGACTCATCATGCAGGATAAGCCATTGATCGGCTTTACAGAAGGCCATGGCGAATGGGATAGGAAATACGTAGCAAGTATCTCCGCGGAATTGGCAGGCACCTACCGATTGGATCGATTCAACCTGAGAGAGTTTGCAGTGGACTCAACCACTGGCCAGCCGAGCTTACAAAGTCAACTGCGCAGGATCAATAGCTTCGACCTACTTGTAGTTGCAGGACCTACCACCCCATTCAACGAGCTGGATAAATTCTTGATCGACCAATATGTGATGAACGGGGGTAAGATAATGTGGTTGATCGACCCCGTATCAGCCAACATGGATTCATTGAGCAAGGCGAGTGAATTCTTGGCCGTCCCTCAGATGGAGAATTTGAACATCGACGATATGCTGTTCAAGTACGGTGTGCGATTGAACACCGTCCTTCTTCAAGATTATAACTGCGCGGGTGTCAATGATCGCAGAGAGATCAACGACTGGCCGTACTTCCCCGTGATGCTCGACCTTGTGGATCACCCGATCACCAAGAACTTAAATGGAGTGAAATTGGAATTTGGCTCCACGATCGATACCATTTACACGCCATCTGTAAAGAAGACTCCACTGCTCGTGAGCTCGCAGTACAGTAAGGAGCAGCAAACACCTGGAATTGTTACGCTGAGAACTCTTTATCGAGAAAAGTATCCAGAGGAGTTCCAGCAGAAATATTTGACTACTGCAGTGTTGTTGGAAGGGCAGTTTGAGTCGATTTACCGCAACCGACTTGTCCCGAAAAACCTGGAGGCTCAAGGAATTTCTTTGAGAGATACCAGCCGTTGGACACAACAGATCGTTATTGCTGATGCAGACGTGATCAAGAATCAATTGAATTTGGTGAACCCTAACCTTGAAAGGGGTGTTCCCTTGCCTTTGGGCATGGATCAGTTCTTGGGTGGCGTTCAATTTGGGAATGATGATTTCATCCTCAATGCGGTTGATTACATGTTGGATGATTCTGGCTTGATCTCCGTTCGAACCAAAGAATTCAAGATCAGAATGCTCAATGAACCAAGAGTAAAGGAAACAAGATTCTTCTGGGTCATATTGAACACAGCCGTACCGATCGCCTTCATCGTACTATTCGGTATACTTTACACTTTGAACAGACAGAGAAAACACGCTATCAAAGCATGAAAAAGAAATCACTCATCAACTTAGGTCTTTTGGCCGTACTCGCAGCCGGACTTCTATATATCCTTCTTTCGGATGACAATGGTTCATCAACATTGGCTGGGGATGGAGCAGACTATGACTTCTCCATTGAAGACACTTCTGCCGTTTCCAAAATCGTGATCATCAGTCGTGATCCAGATACCGCCACTCTAAAGAGAATGGGATCGGGCTGGGTCATTCAAACCGATCAAGGCGACAAACCCGCTCGTGAAGATGCAGTAGATGTATTGTTGGAGACATTCCACGATATCAAGCTGAGAAACTTCCCGCCTAAAAGTGCGGAGCAAACCATATTGCGCAGAATGGCCGGCTACGGTAAAGAAGTGCAAGTTTATCAAGGAGATGAATTGGTTCAGAACTTCATTGTTGGAACGGATAACAACGACATGTTGGGCACTTATATCATGCGTAAGAACGGACAACAACCCTACGCCATGCACATTCCACAATTCAATGGCTACCTGAGCTCACGCTTCTTTACTCGCGAAGACCTGTGGAGGGATCGAACCATCTTTGGCATTGCTGATCCAGATATTAAGAAAGTGAGCATGGACTACGAGTACATTCCTCAAGAGGGATTTACGATCGAGCAAACACCGGCTGGTGCACTCTCTGTATACGACAATTCCGGGACGGCCATCGAGCCTTTCAATTCCCAGCACACACGCTACTTATTGGCATCCCTGCGCACACTTAACTACGAGGGTGCCATCATCGATACAGATGAGGTTTGGCCTAAGAAGGATAGCATCATCAACTCTATTCCCGTGTTTGAACTAGAGGTGGTTCCGTTTGAAGGTGAAAAAATGACCCTGAGTGCATTCCACGTTCCCGCGGAACCTGACACGTATGATGATGCAGGAAACCTGATGCGTTGGGACCCTGATAGATTCTATGCATACATCAGCGATGGCCGATTTGTACTGATCCAAGCCTACGCTTTCGAAAACATTCTAAAGACGAGAGAGTACTTTAATCTATAATTGTGAATCGCTTGTTAGCAATTTTCATCTTGAGAAAGAGATAAGCGATTGTGAAGAATTATATTTGCTCTTGGCCAAGTCTATTTGTAGCAAACAGTTAGCCTCATGAAATTTATTGTATCCAGCGGAACGTTATTACGTGAATTACAAGCTATTGGCGGTGTAATCAACAACAATAACACTCTACCCATTCTCGACAATTTTCTCTTTGAACTGACACCGAATTCCTTGAAGGTATCGGCTTCGGATCTTGAGACTACCATGAGTACCACGCTCGCCGTAGAAACGGATTCAGAGGGTTTGGCAGCAGTGCCGGCCAAGATCCTCTTGGATACATTGAAGACCTTCCCAGAGCAGCCGCTCACTTTCACTTTGGATGAGAAAGCTCACAGTGTTGAAGTAAGCAGTGATTTCGGTAAGTACTCCTTGGCTTTTGTTGAAGGAGATGAATTCCCACAACTTCCTGAATTGGAAGATGCATCAGAAGCTTCCATCCCTGGAGACATCCTTGGGAATGCCATAGCCAAGACCATCTTTGCCGCGGGTAATGATGACCTCCGACCTGTGATGTCAGGAGTGTTCTTCCAGTTTGCGTCAGACAGCTTGACATTCGTAGCTACGGATGCGCACAAATTGGTGCGTTACAGAAGAACGGATCTCAATACGCCAAATACAGCCGAGTTCATCATGCCTCGTAAGCCTTTGAACCTTCTTCGCTCAAGCTTGGTAGGAACGGAAGGAGATGTGAAGATCAACTACAACGAAACCAACGCACGTTTCGAGTACGATAATATCGTGATGACCTGTAGATTGATCGATGGCAAGTATCCAAACTACGAAGCTGTTATTCCAAAGGACAACCCGAATCGCATGTTGATCGACCGTACTGGTTTCCTCAGCTCGGTAAAGCGTGTTTCTATTTTCTCGAATAAGACCACTCATCAGATCCGTTTGAAGATCGCAGGTACTGAATTGACCGTTTCGGCAGAGGATCTCGACTTCAGCAATAAGGCGGTTGAACGCCTCACTTGTGATTATGATGGTTCAGATATGGAGATCGGTTTCAACAGCCGCTTCTTGAACGAAATGTTGAATAACCTTGAATCAGATACCGTTAAGGTTGAGCTCAGCGCCCCCAATCGTGCAGGTTTGTTGATTCCAAGCGACGGGTTAGACGAAGGCGAGGATCTATTGATGCTCGTTATGCCGGTTATGTTGAATGCCTAAACCGATATGAACGTTCTCGTTGTTGGTGATGTCCACGGCTGCTATCACACTTTTAAAAAGTTGATAGAAGAGCACTGGAATCCCGATGTAGAGTTCCTCATTCAAGTAGGCGACCTCATCAACAAGGGTAAGCGTTCAGGCAAGACCTATCTCCTGGCAAAGGACCTAGAAGAAAGATATCCTCATCTCGTGTTCTTCCTCAAAGGAAATCACGAGGTGCGTTTTATCGATCTGCATAAATATCCAGGGAAGGATAAGGTTATCGATAAATGCAAGGCCGATTTCCTTAAGCGAGATATCAATTTGAAGGCTGCCTTGAAGTGGTTCCAGGATCGTCCACTCAAGTGGGAGAATCCCAATATCCTCATCACCCACGCCGGGATCAGTAAATACTCTAAAGATCCCTTCGGAGCTAAGGCAAGAAGAGGTGTACTACACAATCGCGGCGCACTAAAGAACATCGGCAAACTCCAGGTCCACGGCCACCTCATGCAGTCCACTGGTCAGCCTGTGCATAAGAAAGACTCCAATTCATGGTGTATCGATACCGCCGCTTGGACCGGTAAATTCCTCACCGGTATCAGACTCACCTATGGCGGTGAATTCTTAGAAACCGTTCAGGTTCCAACGGCTGAAAAGGATAGATAGGATCCGTTTATCCGTTCATCCGTTTCTATGTTGATCCGTTGTCTTCACCCTTCCCACCCTATGAACTTGATCAAAGAGTAAACCCTTTCTAGACTCCACCTTTCTCCCGTTCTCCCTTTCTCTCTATCTTTATCAAAAGCCTTTCTCATGAAAAAGCTCATAGCACTCCTAGCCCTTCTTCCGATCCTGGCAACGGCTCAAAAGCCCTTTGGTCAGAATCCCACCTGGCACTTCACTTTCTCCGAATTTGGATACACTGGATTGAAGAAAGTAGCCTACGCCAAGGATACATTGATGCACGGCATGACATGGCAAAAGTTCGATGTTACGGGTATCAGGGAAATACAGACGGGGCCCAACCCAAACGACATTTCTCAGGACACCAACGCGATGTGGGACCCTATTTTCTTGGCCTCAAAGAACGATAGTGTCTTTAGACTCACTCAAGATTCAATCTATCTTCTCTACGACTTTAATGCTGACGTTGGAGATACTTGGCAATACGACGAAGTAGATACTACAAGGGCGTGCCTGGACACCCCGATAGCAACGGTAATGCAGACTGGAACGGATACGATCGGTGGTCTATCCGTTGAGTATTACGAACTCAGCTTCCCGGAAGACACCTTCTCCTTCAATGGCGGCTCGCCCCAAGTAGCCGTTTCAGCCGCTTCCTACCTCAGCAACAGGATCTATCCTCAATTCGGAAGTTTGAACTACAATGGCTTGTTCAATGTGATCCCTAATCTTTGCGATGGAAGCTCGTTCCAACTTAGCGAGCACACTCTTCGCTGCTTCTCTAACGATAGTATTTCATTCAATCGAACAGATAAGGGATGTGATGACTGGTCACTCCTCTCCGAAGAGGAACTTACCCCCTCCTCCTTCGTGATCTTTCCAAATCCTTCGAATAAGAGATTTACGATCAGTACAACCCACCCATCCGGGGAGCGACTTTCCTATGAGATCATCGATCTGCACGGCCAATTCATCGAAAAAGGATCCCTTTCGAACGCAGGAATGGCCGTTCTGGAAATCGAAAGCCCCGGAGTTTACATCGTTCGGATCAGTTCTAAAAGGTCGGGGTCGGTTTCTACACAACGCCTTATCGTGAAGTAAGCGACTGCCTAACAGCTGTTTACACATCTATCTCTACAAATAATTGTCGGTAGAGATATCCACATCTCGAAGATCGGTCTGCACTCCCTTCCCAAGAGGAAGTAAGGCAAGCAATCTATGTACGTCAAGTTTTGTGTAACCCGCTAATTATCCTAGCTTTAGGTCGCGATTGACAGGATCGCCCATCAGACGTTTTGAACTTGGTTCTGTGTGACTTACGTCCTCATCCAGTTCAGTTCTGATGTCGAATTTTGTGAAAACCCAAAAAAGATTCCGAAAATGCCAAAGGGAATATACCACGTACCCATCGCGGTTAACGAACCCATTTTGAGCTACGCTCCTGGAACACCGGAGCGCGAAGAACTGCTTAACACGTATAGAAAGCTCAAGTCGCAGGTAACCGAAATACCGATGTTCATCAACGGTAAGGAAGTTACAACAGGCGATACTCACCCACTCTTCCCTCCACATGAGTTGAAGACACAGATTGGCACATACCATAGAGGTACTGCGAAGCACGTAGAGGAGGCTATCGATGCCGCTCTTGCCGCTCGTCAGAAGTGGGCTAACCTAAGTTGGGAACACCGCGCCAGTGTCTTTTTGAAGGCCGCCGACCTCATTGCAGGTCCGTACCGCGCTAAGATCAACGCAGCAACCATGCTCGCTCAATCGAAGAACGCATTCCAAGCGGAAATCGATTCGGCTTGTGAGCTGGCCGACTTCTTGCGTTTCAATGTCCAGTACATGACGGACATCTACGAAAATCAGCCTGAATCATCGGAAGGTGTTTGGAACCGACTCGAATATCGTCCACTAGAAGGATTCGTTTTCGCCATTACTCCATTCAACTTTACAGCCATCGCTGGTAACCTTCCTTCAGCTCCTGCCCTCATGGGGTGTGTTGCCGTTTGGAAACCAGCTGATAGCCAGATCTATTCGGCCAATGTAGTAATGGAAGTTTTCCGCGAAGCGGGTGTGCCTCCAGGGGTAATCAACCTCGTTTTCGCAGATGGTCCTGCTGCTGGTGATGTTGTATTCAACCACCCAGACTTTGCTGGTCTACACTTTACCGGTAGCACCAACGTTTTCCGTCACCTTTGGAAAACCATTGGTAACAATATCGATAAGTATAAGAGCTACCCACGTATCGTAGGTGAAACGGGGGGTAAAGACTTCATCGTTGCTCACCACACCTCAAACCCACAAGAAGTTGCTGTTGCCATCGCCCGGGGAGCTTTCGAGTTCCAAGGACAAAAGTGTTCAGCTGCATCTCGTGCATACTTGCCATCGAATATCTCCGACGAGATCCTCGAGAGAGCTGTAAGCATGGTGAAAGATTTCAAGATGGGATCACCTGAGAATTTCGAGAACTTCATCACAGCCGTGATCGATGAAAATGCATTCGATAAGATTGCTGGTTATATCGACTTTATCAAGGAACAAGATGATGCCGAAATCCTCGTTGGTGGTAATTACGATAAGTCGGAAGGTTACTTTATCGAGCCTACCATCGTGAAAACCACCAATCCAAAGTTCCGCACCATGTGTGAAGAGATCTTTGGCCCAGTGATCACCATCTATGTTTACCCAGAGAATGAATGGGAGAAAACGCTCAAATTGGTAGACGAAACAGGAGAGTACGCACTAACAGGCGCCATCTTCTCAAATGATCGTTATGCTATTGAGCAAGGAACCAAGATGTTGGAAAATGCCGCTGGAAACTTCTACATCAATGATAAACCAACCGGTGCCGTTGTAGGTCAACAGCCATTCGGTGGTGCCCGTGGTTCGGGAACCAACGATAAGGCTGGCAGCTACCTCAACCTTCTTCGTTGGGTATCTCCTCGAAACATCAAGGAGAACTTCGTTCCACCGAGAGATTATAAGTATCCTTTTATGGGATGATCTTAGATCTATAAGCAAGAAAGGCTGCTCATAACGGGCAGCCTTTTTTATGGAGACACTTTCCCTTGTGGCACATACACCACCTTCTTCGTCTCAAAGAATTCACCTTCAAATTGATCACTGATCGGAAAGATCTGTGCCTTGGGAAAGTTCTGTAATTCCTCAGACAGATCTCCACCCTTCAAATACAGGATACCATTGCGCAGATCATTCTGCGAGTGCGATTTGAACTTCGCCTTGATCCAATTATAGAAAGGGGCCATGCGAGTTACAGCCCTCGAAACCACGAAATCGAACTGACCTCTGACCTTCTCAGCTCTTCCATGAATAGCCGTTAGATTTTCTAGTCCGATCGCCTCACTCACTTCATTTACCACCTTGATCTTCTTGCCAATACTGTCGATCAATGTAAACCGAGTGTCCGGAAAAAGTATCGCCAAAGGCACTCCAGGAAATCCACCTCCAGTGCCTACATCCAACACCTCCGTTCCCGGCTTGAATTGGATCACCTTCGCGATAGCTAAACTGTGTAAAACGTGACGTTCGTAAAAGGAATCCATGTCCTTCCTGCTGATCACGTTGATCTGACTATTCCATTCGGTGTACAACTGGCCCAGCTTAGAAATCTGAGTCCGCTGTTTCTCTGTCAGCTCAGGGAAGTATTGAAAGATGTCTTCTGCTGTCATCATCGCCATCCTTTAGGTCTGCCTTTCCAAGCGTTTACCAAATGAATATACATCGTGCTCCAAGACCAGATCAATTCATAGATGGGCCAGAAGGCTACAACATCCTTATGTCCCAAGAATCTCGCTGTAAATAATCCAACGAGCACCTGGTAGATCAACCTAAAGCCCACCATACCCAATACGATGTATAGGAGCTGAGGATCCTTAACCAGTAACAACGTAATCAAAACTGCTGGCCAGTAAAGTAAGGTTGATATTCCATAAGACCCCAAAAGGAACTGATGGTGCGGTCGATACAAAGTGGACGTGCTGTAGTGTCTTCTTTTCTGCTTGATCCAGTCTTTCCAAGTTTGCTTGCTCTCCGTGATCGTGTGCGCGGTATCCTTGGCCACGATGCCTACCCTCCTCTTTCCCGCAGCACTATTTACGAACAGATCATCATCTCCACTCGGAATATGTATGTGCTTGATGAAGCCGTTCTGCTCGAACCACAATGACTTCCTATACGCTAGGTTCCTACCCACCCCCATATAGGTCATTCCCCAAAGTGACCATGCGAAGTATTGGAGAGCGGTGTGTATAGTTTCAAACCTCGATAAGGCATTCACGAAACCAGAGCGTTTCTCCATATCACCAAAGCCCAATACAATATCGTTACCACCCATAAAACCAGAGATCATTTCAGTGATCCAATCTGGACTACTCGGATAGCAATCCGCATCTGTCAGCAGCAAGTGCTCATGCTGTGCAGCCTTGATTCCAAGCGCCAAACCAAACTTTTTTCCATTCCAGAATTGGTCATTTTCAGGCACCGTAACCACACGCAGATGCTGGAATTGCTTCTCCAACTCTTCCAAGATCTCATCGGTGCCATCCGTACTCTGGTCATTCACAGCCACCACCTCAAATCTTGGGTAATCTTGATTGAGAATGGCGGGTAGATGCTTCTGGAAGTTCTCTTCTTCATTCCTGCCAACCACCACTACGCTTACCGGAGGTAAAAGGTCGGCCGTTTGAGGTTGATGCGGCTTCTTGAACGCAAAGCGCGTGTAAACGACAAGCCAATACAATAACTGCACGCCATACAACGCGCAAAATCCAATGAAGATGTAGGTGTTCCAATCCATAGGTTAGTGGGCAAAGGTAGCGCACTGAAGCGGACGATTCCCGCCGAATTTCTCCTATTTTTGCGCGATGAAGTTTGAACTCCAAACAAAAGACACGTCTACCAAGGCACGCGCTGGAAAACTGACCACAGACCATGGCGAGATCGAAACCCCGATCTTCATGCCCGTTGGCACCGTGGCCTCCGTAAAGGCAGTGCATCAAACCGAGTTAGTAGACGATACCAAGGCCGAGATCATCCTCGGAAATACCTATCACCTCTATTTACGACCGGGTACAGAAACGCTTTCCCAAGCAGGAGGCTTACATAAGTTCATGAATTGGGAACGACCTATTCTCACAGATAGCGGTGGTTTCCAGGTCTATTCCCTCGATGACATCCGAAAGATCAACGAAGAAGGCGTAAAATTCAGCTCACATATCGATGGATCAAAGCACCTCTTCACCCCGGAGAATGTGATGGACATCCAACGACAGATAGGTGCCGACATCATCATGGCCTTCGACGAATGTACTCCGTACCCTTGTCCGGTAGAGTACGCCAAAGAGGCCATGGACAGGACACACCGTTGGCTCGAGCGATGCATCCAACGCTTCGACTCTACCGAACCGCTCTACGGACACCATCAGAGTCTATTCCCCATTGTTCAAGGTTCCGTTTACCCTGAGCTTAGGAAACAATCCGCCGAGTACATCGCCAATACAGACCGTGAAGGGTATGCCATTGGAGGCCTAAGCGTGGGCGAACCACACGAGGAAATGTATGCCATGAGCGACCTTGTTTGCGACATCCTTCCGGAAGACAAGCCTAGATACCTCATGGGCGTAGGTACACCCGCCAATATCTTGGAAAACATCGCATTGGGCGTGGACATGTTCGATTGTGTGATGCCTGCCAGGAATGGTAGAAATGGACAGATCTTCACTTCCGAGGGAATCATCAATATAAAGAATGCCAAGTGGGCGCGTGATTTTGGTCCACTCGACCCCAACGGAACCAGCTTTGTGGATGCGCAGTATAGCAAGGCGTATGTCCGGCATTTGTTCCAAGCGAATGAATACCTTGGGAGACAAATTGCTTCACTACACAATTTGAGGTTCTATTTGTGGTTAGTGAAAGAAGCTCGCACCAGGATCCAAGACGGAACCTTCGGCCAATGGAAGAACGAAATGGTTCCTAAACTGCAAACCCGTTTGTGATTGAAACTCATTGATCGCTACATATTCAAGAAGTTCATAGGAACTTTCACCCTCTTCTTTGTGCTTTTGATGCTGATCGCTGTGGTGATCGACATTTCAGAGAAATTGGACGATTTCACCACGAATGGAGCATCTCTCAATGAGATCGTATTTGACTATTACGTTAACTTCATCGCCTATTACGGGAATCTCTTCAGTGCCCTAATCCTCTTCTTATCTACCATCTTCTTCACCTCGAAGATGGCCAACAACACGGAGATCGTCCCCATTCTTTCCGGCGGCCGTAGTTTCGCCCGTTTCACAATGCCCTATTTCCTCGGTGCTTTCGTGGTGTTCACCATCAGCTTCATGATCAATCACTTCGTTATCCCGATGACCAATATCGATCGGTTGGCATTTGAAGCGAAATACACCGTGGTTAGAGATGAGCGCAAGACCCAAACGATATTCAGACAAGTTGAACCCGGACATATCGTGTACTTCAGAAGCTTCAGCCCCGAGCGAAATACGGGGTACGAGTTCTCCTATGATGTACTGGAAGGCAACGAATTAAGATCCAAGCTGACGGCAGACTATCTGCGATACGACACGATCAAAGAAGTGTGGAGTTTAAATGGATGGGAGATCAGATACATAAAAGATGACGGCACGGAACGTCTTGAACAAGGTCGCCGGCTCGACACCACATTTTCATTCAACGCCTCTGACATCGTTCCCGAACTTTCTGTAACTCGAATGATGAACACCCCTCAGCTGATCGATTTCATTGAGAAAGAAAGGATGCGAGGTTCAGAAACCTTGAATGCCCATGTGATCGAACTTCAGAACCGCACAGCATACCCCTTCTCCAGCTTTATTCTCGTCCTGATAGCCGTATCCATGAGTTCTAGAAAGCGAAGAGGTGGCCTGGGTGTAAACATTGCCGTTGGGTTGGTCCTTGTCATGATCTACATTTTCTTCATGCAAGTTTCAACCACACTCTCCACACATGGCTCTTTAACACCTACATTAGCGGTTTGGACTCCTAATATTGTGTTCGCCATACTTGGCATATTCGCATTCCGCCTTGCCCCAAAATGATACCATAAAGAGTCAGATCAAACTACATTTCGTAGTATTCCTATGGGGCTTCACCGCCATCCTAGGTGATCTCATTTTGCTCGATGCCCTGCCCCTAGTGGCTTACCGCATGATCATAGCGGTGATCGGCATCTACCTCTACCTGAAGTTCAAGAATACCCCTACGGGTGTAAAGGGTAGCATGCGTTGGAAGCTCTATGGCGCTGGAATGGTCATCGCTGCCCACTGGGTGTTGTTCTTCCATGCCATCAAGATCTCCAACGTAAGTATTACCCTTGCCTGCATGGGGTCAGCCGCTCTGTTTGTATCTATTCTCGAACCGATCTTCTTCAAGAGAAAAGTAGCTACCTCAGAGATCTTCTTAGGCGTTCTGGTAGTGATAGGTGTATCTACCATTTTTTGGAGTGAGTCCGACTATACCTTGGGGATCATCGTGGCATTGATATCTGCCAGTCTATCAGCCATGTTCTCTGTCATCAACGGACTGCTCGTTAAAAAAGAGAGTTCTGCCGTCATTACGGTTCATGAGTTACTGGGTGGAAGCCTAGCGGTTGCACTTTACATTTCGGGCCAATTAGCCTTCTTTGGAAGAGAGGTTTCAAGCATCATTCCTACGCTGTCAGACCTAGGCTGGTTATTGATATTAGGACTAGCAGCCACCGCCTATGCATTCATTCAAGCTGTAGATGTAATGCGACATCTAAGTCCATTTACCGTAGTGCTTACGATCAATATGGAACCGATATACGGTATCATTGCAGCCTATTTAATTTTCGGAGAAAGCGAGAAGATGTCAACAGAATTCTATCTTGGTGCCTCCATAATTATTGTAGCCGTTGTGATGAATGGCTACTTCAAGCGTAAACAAAAGAGAAGATTGCAAAAGGAGTCTGCGTAGAGCAGATATTTGTAATTTGCACCCCCTATAAAAGTCAACACAATGGACTATCTAGACTTCGAAGTACCTATTCAGGAGCTGGAAGAACAGCTGGAAAAAGCCCGTGGATTGGAAGAAGAGACCAACACGGACATGAACAAGAGCATCAAGGAATTGGAGAAGCGCATTGTTCAAACCAGAAAGGACATCGCAAAGAACCTTACTCCTTGGCAACGCGTGCAGCTTTCACGTCACCCAAGCAGACCGTATACCCTCGCCTACATTGAGAAAATGACCAGTGGTGATTTCATCGAGCTCCACGGAGACCGCGGTGTTCGCGATGATAAGGCCATGGTTGGTGGATGGGGAAAGATCGGTGATGAATCATATATGTTCATCGGTCAGCAAAAAGGCATCAACACCAAAATGCGCCAGTATCGCAACTTCGGGATGCCGAATCCAGAAGGATACCGCAAAGCACTCCGCCTCATGAAAATGGCAGAGAAGTTCAATCGCCCTGTAGTGGCGTTGATAGACACCCCAGGCGCATTCCCAGGTCTCGAAGCCGAAGAAAGAGGTCAAGGTGAAGCCATCGCTCGCAATATCTTCGAAATGGCCCGCCTCCGTGTACCTATCATCTGCATCATCATTGGTGAAGGTGCCTCTGGTGGAGCGTTGGGCATAGGTGTTGGCGACAAAGTGCTCATGCTCGAGAATACTTGGTACTCCGTGATCTCGCCAGAAAGCTGCTCATCTATCCTATGGCGTTCATGGGATTACAAGGAACAGGCAGCATCAGCATTGAAGCTCACCGCTCAAGATATGCTCAAGAACAAACTCATCGATGGTATCATCAAAGAACCATTAGGTGGAGCTCACGTAGATCCCGAAGCGATCTTCGAAACCGTCTCCAAAGAGATCCAAAAGCATTACGCTAAATTGAAGGAGGTAGAGATCGATAAACTCATCGAGAAACGCGTGGATAAATTCTGCAACATGGGCGTTTACGACGAATGATCGATCGTTCATATAATGAAATTAAAGCCATCGTTTTCGGTGGCTTTTTCTTTTACTGCCAATAGGACAGACGAATTGGCAGTTGAGAAGAATGCGCTCATTTTTAAGGTAAGCCCACTTGAACAAGAAGTGTATAACCATTTGATTTCTTTACAATTACAACAAGGGTCAAATCGTTAAAAACTCCAAAGGAGAACATGGACATCACGTGTTCGAATTCGTATTTTTGACTGGCAATGAATCAACCACAGAACAACCCCCGACCGAATAAAAAGTCCACCAATTCAGTAGTCCAATTGGAGCAAGGACGTGTACCGCCTCAGGCTGTTGAGCTGGAAGAGGCAGTTCTCGGTGCATTATTGATCGACAATAGCGCGCTAAACCAGGTGATCGATATCCTGAGCCCGGAAGCGTTCTATAAAGATGCGCATGCCCGTATCTATCAGTCTATTCACGACCTCTTCGGCAGGTCTGAAGCAATCGATATTCTTACGGTTTCTCAAGACCTACGTAAGAATGGTCACCTCGAAACCGTAGGCGGGGAATACTATCTGGTTCATTTGAGTCAACGCGTTTCCTCTTCAGCACACATCGAGTACCACGCTCGTATTATCGTGCAGAAGCATATCCAGCGTGAATTGATCCGAATTTCAAGTGAGATCATCAACGACGCTTTCGAAGAGGGCACCGATGTGATGGACCTTCTCGATAAAGCAGAGCAAAGCCTATTCAACGTTGCTCAAGGAAACCTGAAGAAGAATTACGAAAGCTCCCAAGACCTTATACACCAAGCGATCTCTCGGATCGAAGAGATCAGTAAAAAAGAAGGGCTCTCAGGTGTTCCTTCCGGATTTACACAAGTAGATAGGGTTACCTCTGGGTGGCAGCGCTCCGATCTTGTGATCATCGCCGCTCGTCCTGGTATGGGTAAAACTGCCTTCGTTCTTTCCATGGCCCGCAACATGGCCATCGATCACAATACACCAGTTGCCGTGTTCTCGTTGGAGATGAGCTCCGTGCAGTTGATCACCCGTCTGATCTCAAGTGAAACGGGATTGTCTTCTGAAAAGCTGCGTAAAGGAAATCTAGATGACCACGAATGGCAACAACTTCTCGCAAAGGTCAAGAACTTGGAGGATGCCCCTATCTTTATCGATGATACACCAGCACTCTCCGTATTCGACATGCGCGCAAAATGTCGCCGCCTCGTCGCCCAACATAAAGTAGGTATCATCATAATCGATTACCTACAACTCATGACAGCCGGCGGAGGGAAATCATCCGGTAACCGTGAACAAGAAATCTCCACTATCTCTCGTTCATTGAAGAGCATCGCAAAGGAATTGAGCGTTCCGGTCATCGCACTTTCACAGCTGAGTCGTGCCGTTGAAACGCGCGGAGGAAGTAAGCGTCCATTGCTTTCCGACCTTCGTGAATCTGGAGCGATCGAGCAAGATGCGGATATCGTATCCTTTATCTACCGACCTGAATACTACGGTATTACAGAGTGGGATGATGACGGTAGCCCGTGCGAAAGCCAGGGTGAATTCATCATCGCTAAACACCGTAACGGTAGTTTGGAAAATGTTCGTCTGAAATTCGAAGGTCATATGGCCAAATTCTCCGACCTTGAGGTTTCGGGAAGCGAATTCGAATCTTCGCTCATTGAATCTAGAATGAACAGTGATGAAGACGATGATATCTTGGGTAACGATTTTGGATCACCGGGATTGGATGATGCGTTCTAAGCTCGTCCTCCTACTCTGCCTCGTTCATATATCTGCTTTTGGAAATTGGATCCTCATACCGATGTCGGAGGATGGTCAACGCGACCACCTGAAGTCATACGGCATCGCCTATTGGTCACTCGAAAAAGGCAGTGAGGTTCAATGGCTTTTAAACTACCAAGGAGGATCATTCTTGATACCTGCCTTTGAAGGCCTCGATTATGAGTGTACCGTTCGTGGTATAACATTCGAGACGATTTCCGACAATGAGGCGGACGCCATCCTCGCCCAAATTGCCAGTCCTTCCGTAAACATGGAGGCCGTAAAGCTCGAAAAAGTCCCAAAGATCGCAGTGTACTCTCCAGAAGGAAACCAGCCATGGGACGATGCCGTTACGCTTGTACTCACATATGCCGAGATCCCGTACGATATCATCTACGACGAGCAAGTGCTCAATGATGAACTCACCAAATACGACTGGCTACACCTTCACCACGAAGACTTTACCGGTCAATATGGTAAGTTCTACGGATCCTTCCGGATGTCGGCATGGTATATCGAACAAAAGCAACAAATGGAGGCGGATGCACGCCGACTTGGCTTTGAGAAGGTCAGTGAACTTAAGTTAGCAGTGGCTGAGCGTATCAAGGAATATGTTGTAGGCGGAGGATTTCTTTTCGCCATGTGCTCGGCTACAGATAGCTACGACATCGCCTTGGCGGCCACGGACGTTGATATATGCGAGCCCATGTTCGATGGTGACCCGTCAGATCCAGGCTATCAAAACCGCCTAGACTTCTCTCGGACCTTGGCTTTTGAGAACTTTAGATTGAGTCAGAATCCAATGGAGTATGAATTCTCCAATATCGATATGACCAATCAACGCCAAATTGATGCTGCAAACGACTTCTTTACCCTGTTCGAATATTCAGCAAAGTGGGATGTGATCCCGTCTATGCTCTGCCAAAATCACACTCGCGTAGTACCTGGATTTATGGGACAAACCACAGCGTATCGTCGTGAGTTGATCAAGCCTGATGTGCTAGTCATGGGAGAGAATCGAGTTGACAATGAGGCGAGATACATCCACGGCGAGATCGGAAGGGGACAGTTTACCTTTTATGGTGGCCATGACCCAGAAGACTATACGCATCGCGTGGGTGATCCTCCTACGGAATTGGAATTGCATCCAAACTCTCCTGGCTATCGATTGATCTTGAATAACATCTTGTTCCCAGCTGCGAGAAAGCAGAAGCAGAAGACTTAGTTAAAGAACCTCCATTTCACCCCTAAGTGAAGGGTCCTATCTGCTAAAGGGTAATAAGGTGATGCGTAATACGCTCGATCCAAGAGACCTTCAGCAACGTTCTCCCAGATCACGTAGATCTCAGCGCTGCCTATCCTGAAACCACCAATGGCATTCAAATAAAGGAAATCGCCTATACTCTTATTATTTTGAAGAACGAAAACACCTGTAACCGGATTGTATCTATTCGCCTGATAACTTGAATAGAAGGTGCCTTCAACCCCTGTGTAGGCCTTTAGGGCTCCATCAAAGACCGACCATTCACCGAATAGACCAGACCGATTGAAGAAGGTGGGTAGGCGCAGGATGTCTTCCGACCCCGATGTCAATTGAAGGGTACTTCGAGAAGTAACCGTGAGCCACGACAAGATTGGGATCTGCAGGTCTAATTCTGCTTGAACGAGCTGCATGGCTCCAGTGATCTGTTGGGGCAGACCCTGCTCGTCGTAATAAATAGGTCGGCTCCAGTTTTGCAAATTCAGCGTAAAGCTTGCATATCTATCATAACCCAATTTACCTCCCAGCTTTTGGTAATAGGTCGATAAGAAGTCATTGTTCCAAATGAAGTCGTTGGCATACCATTCTTCAGACTGCAGAGAGGGCGTTTGCTGTTGGAACCGGGTAAAACCCTCGAAATCAAACTGACCGATATCGAATTGAACGCGGCCATTCACATCAAAGGCTCCGATCTGGGTGCCGGCTACATAGTACTTACCATCTACGATCCAGGCGTACTTTTCATCCTCGCCCCGAAGTTCTGCAGAGAGGTAAAGTGCGGTTTCTGATCGTAAGAAATAGTCGTTCCCCAACTGACCATAACGGTAACCGGCTCCTACCTTCGCATAAGTGAAGGCCTTGTAACCTGATTTAAAAACGAGTCCTACTTCTTGATTGGTGACGACGCTATATGCGCTATCATTGGTGAAAGTTGAATCGATGAAATAATTTCCGAGTACGGAATCTGCACCTCTAAAGATCCTTTCACTGCTCGTTATTTCACCTTCATGATAGAAGCCGATGCCTTTGGCTTCCGTGGAGTCTGCAAAAGGCAGGTACTCTTGTTCAATGGCCAATTCAAACCTTCTCGCTTCAAAGAAACTGTTATAGAAGCGAACGTTGACCAACTCTCTATCTGTGATCAAAGAATCGGGGTTACTAAATCCAGTTTCATCGGTGATTCCGCCACTTTCTCTTCCCGTATTGTTATTCCAAGTTAGTGCCCCTTGTATGCTATACTTATTGTTTTGTGTCCTGTAGTGGCTGGTGCTGTTGATCCGATCGTAGAGATTATCCTGACTAAAGTAATTACCTCTAGCGGCGACCCGTTCGTAATCTAAGAAGATATTGAAGCGCTCGTTCACGTTTGCGGTAAAATAGCCGCCAAACAACTGTCCAGTTTGATATCCACTTAAATATCGTACGCCTGAAAGTGGTGCTTTCACATCGTAGAAACGAAGGTCTTTAGCGTTATCCCAACCTCTGTAATAGGATTCAAAACCCGATCGCACTCCGATCTCATTCTCATTCTCATGTACGAGGAAAGCAAGAGGTGTAGCCAGATTGGCCATGGATAATTGACCGTAGATATCTCGGGTCCACTCATTGAGGTTCCAATGGTTTCCCACGGCGATGGTGCTATCTATGGGTCGGTATTGCAGATCGCTCCAATTCCGATACCTGAGGGCACTGTAGGCTTGAATGACGGAATCCCGAGGGGATAAGGCTGTTGTATCTGTAGTGACGGTATCGGTTTGGCCGAATGCGTGTACAGTGGCTAGTAAGAATGCTATATGGAGGAGCCATTTTTTCACGTCGCCGAAGATACGATTAATGGGGGTATGGATATGGGGCTAGATGAAGACGATTCTAGGCGTTCTTTATTGCTTGGTTCT
>CBFHXG010000003.1:0-111845 GCA_965659725.1 Phaeocystidibacter sp.
TTTTTGTTTATAGTCTACATGACTAACAGGCCAAAGGCAAGGAGGCAATAAGGCATACTTGCCAACGGATCAACGAATAAACGGAGGAACGGAGAACCGTATTACTGTTTCACAGTTGTTTCTATAACTGGAAGATCACTCCCGTCCAATTGTCATCCTTCTGATTGAAGTAGACCGTACCCCCATGCTCACTAACTAAGTGATACACCAAGTGTAAGCCCATCCCCTTCGCAGTTAGCTGCGCAGATAAGCTCTCATCTATCACTCCTTGTACGATCTCCTCTGGTATTCCCGCTCCAGTGTCCATTACAGATGTGATCAGCTCATTTCCCTTCACATAGGCCTGAACCCGGATCTTCGATTCCTTAGGCGCATACTTCGAAGCATTGGCTACAAGGTTTCTCAGAATAGTACTATAAATGTTAGAGTCGATCGACCACATGAGCTCGCGGTCTACCTGAATGTCAATCTTCATCCTACGACTCTGTTACATCGGAGCAACTAACTGCTCACACTGATTTACAATAGCCAATATCTCAACCTCAGATCTTCGTACATCTAATCCTGACGCTTGATCCTTCGACCACATCAAGAGATTCTCTAATAGGACATGAACCTCTGTTAAGCCCTGTTGTACATTGCCAAGTAATTCCATGCTATCAGGACCGAGTTTATCGCCTCGCTGTGGTAGCTCCTTCAATAAGAAAAGTGAATTACCAATTGGACCCCGGAGATCATGACCAATAATGCTGAACAACCTCGTCTTAGCCTTATCAATGTCATTCAACATCGCCAAGTTCTTGGCCACTTCCTTCCTTCTCTTTTGAACCAGCCTGAAGAGTTGTATCAATACCAGCAATAAGGTGAAGAGTACCCCGATTCCCGCATACAAGTAAACGCGTTCCGTATTGTTGACTTCGTTTTCCTGCCTCAATATCTCCAACTCGCGTTGACGATATCTGTCCAATACCGACTGCTCAAGAGACTTCATGCGGTTATTGTTCGTGAGCCGCTTCGTTTTCTCTCTCAGGTTATGATATTGCCTGAAGTACTCAAATGCCTTTGCCGTGTCACCTAGCCGCAGATATAGCTTACTCAACTCATCCGTGGCCTGTGTTCGCACAAAGTTCGTTTCCCCGTCCACCACAGAACTATCGTATGCCATGTGAGTGTATTTCATCGCCTGCTCAATGTCACCCTGCTCCGCATAGATCGTACCCAAGTTTACCCATACGATCGGGGCTTGATACAAAGGACCTGGGGTCATCATCATCGGATTCTTCTCCGCAATACGTAAGTAATTACTCGCAGAGTCGAGGTTCCCCCCCTCTGTAAGTGAGCTAGACCAAGATTGATCTGCGATTGAGATAGAGAAATAGTATCCCCTAAGGAGAGGTTTAAAACTCTTGACTTGTGTAATACAATAATGGCTGTGTCCGTCACACTGTCTGTATTCAACCTTGCCAAGGCAATGTTTACATAACTTGAGCCAAAGTCATACAACCTACCCGACTCCCTAAAGTAACGCGCCGATTACCTAGCATACTCTTCACTCAAGCTGTAATCTTGAAGTTTGTATTAGACCTTTGAGATCTCCAAATAGGTAAGAGGACGATAGAGACTATCCTCTATAGGAAGATAGCTCAGAGCCGAATAACCAAAGTCAAGGGCGGTTTCATAATGCTCCAATTGATGTTCAACCGAGGCAATGTTCCGGTGTAAATACCCCCTCTGAGTTGAGTCTGCTGCCGGCACCTACACCAATGCTCTTTGGAATAAAACACTGGCCGAATCCCAATCCCTGAGTATAGCATGAAGGATGGCGTGCTCCATGATGATATCCGAAACTTCTGATGAATCATTGGACTTCTGTATGTCCTCAAAAGCATGAAACTGCGCAGCGTGGGATAATCGTGGATCCTTCCAGGCGTTCGCTCGAGAGATGTTTTGTGCAAAGACGTGCCTGTGGAAGTTGGTGGTGCAAGTGTCGTAGTAGGTGACCAACGAATCTGGCAACTGAGAGAACGATGAAAGACTGAAAGCAGTCAGTAAGAGGGATAGGTATAACTTCATGGTTGAGTAGATGGTGACCCTAAAATACAATCTCTCAGAGAACAATCTTTTCCGTAGCTTCGATTTTTCGAATGAATACCTACTCAAAACCTATACAGCGAGCATGGACGTTCTATGATTGGGCCAACTCAGCCTATTCATTGGTCATTTCCACGGCTATCTTTCCCATCTATTACGAGGAAGTTACCGACCATCAGCTCGATATCTTCGGATGGAGTATCGAGAGTTCCGCGATCTATGCCTGGACCATCGCGCTTTCATTCATCATTGTAGCCCTCATTTCACCTTACCTGAGCGCCCTTGCGGATGTAACGGGACGAAAGAGGAGATACATGAGGAATTTTGTTCTCATTGGATCTACCGCCTGTATTTCTATGTTCTTCTTTACCTCTGATCTCATCTGGTTGGGGTTGATCGCGGCATTCTTCGGTAGCTTTGGATTCTCAGGAAGCTTGGTTTTTTATAACGCTTATCTTCCTCAGATCGCAGCACCCGAAGATCAAGACAAACTCAGCGCCCGAGGTTTTAGTCTAGGCTACATTGGAAGCTCTTTGCTCTTGATCCTTCTCCTGATGCTTATTCAGAAACCGGAGTGGTTTGGTCTCGCGAATGCCGGTATCGCTTCGCGGATCTCATTTGTGGTAGTTGGATTATGGTGGCTAGGATGGAGTTTATACCCACTTCGTGTCCTGCCCTATAATATTTACAAAAGACAAGTTGAATCGGGATGGACAAAACGAGCTTATCTTGAGCTCATTCAGGTATTCAAGGTATTTAGGCAAACAAAAAGGCTAGGACGATTCGTAGCCGCATTCTTTTTCTTTTCCTGTGGAGTTCAAACTACGATCCTTCTAGCTACAATGTTCGGAAAGGAAGTCCTCGAGATAGAAACAGGCACACTCATTGGTACCGTGCTCATCATTCAATTCGTTGGTGTGATAGGAGCGTGGAGCTTTGCTCGTTTATCGGGACTCATAGGCAATATCAAGTCGGTGGCAGCTGCTGTGGTGATCTGGGTAGGGGTATGTATCGCTGCTTACTTCGTGGAAACTACTACCCAATTCATGATCATAGGAGGTCTTGTGGGCCTTGTGATGGGTGGTGTTCAATCCCTAGCAAGAAGTACCTATTCCAAAATGCTACCCGAAACAAAGGATCACACCACATTCTTTAGTTTCTATGATGTAGCTGAGAAGTTGGCCACAGCACTGGGCATGTTCTCTGTAGCCCTCTTGGTTGCGCTTACAGGAGATCTGCGAAATGCTGCAATTGCTCTTACGGCATTCTTCTTTATCAGCCTTGTACTGCTGTTTACGATTCCTAAGAGTAAATACGTTTATTGAGGGACTGGGCGGGCTTTATCCAAACGAATGATGTATCCCTCAATAAGATCTTCTTCCGCACCTGCCACTCTGGCCTTTACCCTAAGGTCATTGCCGCGCTGAAACTGTGACATATCCACTACGGTATCCATGCTGCAGATAACGATGTGATCTATCGTTACACTCGTTTCCCCTACACCCGTAATATTGCCTGAGACGTCCACTACTTCTTGGACATAAACGCTATCGAAGTAAGCAATACCTTCGTCCAACTTAGCCTTTAATCCACTGGTATCACCCGTGTACAAGGCTTCTTCTGATTGGATGTCACGGTGAGGCTTATTGTACATGAAGTAGCCT
Organism: Phaeocystidibacter sp.; assembly: GCA_965659725.1. GTDB lineage: Bacteria > Bacteroidota > Bacteroidia > Flavobacteriales > Schleiferiaceae > Phaeocystidibacter. The sequence goes on from CBFHXG010000003.1 coordinate 3,756, forward strand.
ACAGTTACACCAATGAGAAGGAGTGTAAGAGCGGCAATAAGTACTTTTTTGAGCATAACAGTTAGGGTTAATTGGTTCGGGTAAGATATTAAGTCTTGTTCACATTAGCTCAGGTTTCAAGATTCTTCGCGATATTCAAAAACCTAAACGGCGCCTTTCTCGTATATAATCTAAACATCAAGCACTGAAAGTAGATATGAAATATACCATACTCTCCATTTTAGCCTCCACCTTGTTGTTGTCAAGTTGTTACTATGATAATTACGAAGAAAGGATGGGAGGGTTGCCCGTGGAGGATTGTTCCACACCGCTCAGTAGTTACTCAGCGGATATTGAACCTTGGATCGATGCACAGTGCATCGCTTGCCACAATGAGAACTTCGCTCAAGCTGGTTTGGATCTAAGCAGCTATCAGTTGGTGGCTGACAATGCGGATGACATACTCGATAGAATAAGCCGTGAAGAGTCCGACCCTCTCCTCATGCCTCAGAATGGTCCAAAGTTGGATCAATGTAAGATCGAAGGGTTTGAACAATGGATAGCCGACGGTAAACCAGAGAATTAATAAAGTACACAACTATGATACGTTTCGTTTTAACAATTACACTCGCCCTAGGATTCGTAAATGCTTTTGGCCAAAAAATGATGACCAGAGAGGGCTACATCCGATTCTTCGGAACAACGCCTGCCGAAGATATTGAAGGAGTGAGCAATCAAGCACAATCTGTGATTGACGTTTCCACAGGGGATATGGCGTGGCAGGTACTCATGACCACCTTCTCTTTCGAAAAAGCCCTCATGCAAGAACACTTCAATGAAAACTATGTAGAGTCAGAATCCTACCCGAAAGCTTCCTTCGCTGGACGGATCGAGAACATAGGCGACCTGGATTTCGATACGGATGGAGAATACGATGTGACCCTAGCGGGAAAGCTGACTATCCATGGTGTTACAAAAGATGTAACAGCAAATGGTACTATCACGATCAAGGATGGAGAGGCGTTACTGGATGTTACATTCGATGCTGCACCCGAAGATTATAATATTGAGATCCCATCTGTTGTTAGGGACAAGATTGCTCGAGAGTTTGATGTAACCGTGAAGGCCAAGTACCAACCACTTGAAAGATGATGGACATGTTGAACAACTACCTCAAGGTCTCAATCGCTCTACTTCTACTTGCTGTTTCATTCAATGGGTTCGGTCAGAACGACCTAATGGGATTGTTGGACGACGAAGAAACGACCAACTATGCGACGGCAACTTTCAAGGGAACTCGTGTTATCAATTTGCAATCAACGGAGATTCCCGGAGCAGGGGTTGGGCAATTTGTTATCCTTCACCGATTTGGTGCGATCAATGATGATCCACTCTATAATCTATTTGGCTTGGATGTGGCCTCTGTGCGATTATCTCTCGACTACTCCGTCAATGACTACCTCAACTTCGGAATAGGTAGGTCGGGCGGTACAAAAACGTATGATGCGTGGATAAAGGCCAAGCTACTTAGACAGTCTTCCGGAGCGGTGAACATGCCTGTATCACTATTGTACTATGGCTCATTTAATGTGAATACCACTAAGTACGACGATAATTTGGATCGTCAGTTTTCAGATCGATTGAGTTATGTCAACCAACTCATCGTTGCACGTAAGTTCTCAGAGAGTTTCAGCTTAGAGCTGGCTCCAACTGTGGTACACTGGAACACTCGACTAGCGGAAGAACAACCCAATACTATTTTCGGTCTCGGTGCGGCAACTCGCTACAAGATTACAAATAGAGTGGCCATTACGGCAGAATACATGCTACAAGCGCCGCAGAATACGCGTTTGGTTGGTGGTGTGGAAACCCCTTACGAGAACTCACTTTCTATTGGTTTCGATATTGAAACAGGTGGACACGTGTTTCAACTTCACTTCACCAATTCGAGGGATATCAGTGATCCGAACTGGATGACCACTACACCAGGAAGCTGGGCCAATGGAGACATCTACTTTGGTTTCAATATTTCTCGGGTCTTCACGATCAAGAAACCAAAAACACCAGACGCTCCCGGGCTTTAAGTGTTAGTCTGACTTATGGATTCGCTCAACATTACCAATGTGGAATAGGGCATCGCCCTTGTGGACCATGGCCATGTTGTTGTGTCCGATGATGTAGCCATCAAACGGTGCGCGCACCTTGACAGAGTAGTTGTTATAGGGTTCGTTGATGCGACCTATCACCTCATTCTCCTTGACCTTTTTACCGCTTTCTTTGGAGGCAACGAATAATCCCGACATTTCTGCTCGGACCCAAGAGGATGTGTCGAAATGGATCACGCGCTTGTAATCCGGCGCCTTATCGATCATTTCGAAATGATGAAGGACTCTCTTGATTCCCTTTACGGCTGTGCGGATAGCCTTGTCATCAAAGCGCATGGACTCACCACCTTCAAACACGATGATCGACTTACCCATGTTTTGAGCTGTTTCACGAAGGGATCCATCAATGATGGGGCTAGTGAGGGTGAATGGAGCCTTGAAGGCCATGGCAACCTCTCTCCCCATGTCATCGGACTCACTGTATCTGATCTGTGGATAGTTCGTACGACTTGCACCTCCTGTGTGAAAATCGACACCGAAATCTATCTTAGGTAAGATCTTCGTCGATAATTGATTCGCCACGATTGAAGCTAGCGATCCGTCAGGACGACCAGGGAAACTGCGGTTTACGTCCTTCCCGTCGGGAACTTCCCTCGAATAGTTTATGAATCCATATACGTTGATGATGGGAAGGGCGATGACCGTTCCTCTTTGCAGATTTCGGAGCGTATTGCCGGCCACCATGCGACGAACTACTTCGATACCGTTGATCTCATCTCCGTGAAGTCCACCTGAAAGCAGTACTACCGGTCCATCCTCTTCACTCCTGAAGACGTGGATGGGCATGTGAATTAGCGTACCCGAAGGCAAGCGGGCAATCTCGATCTCGATGACCGTTTCCTTACCTCTAGGGATCTTTACTCCATCGATACTGAGATCTGTACTCATGCTATTGACCTGTATAGTTGGATGGAGTGATCTGGTGTAGTTCAGCCTTGATATCTTCGGAAACATCCAATGAGTTGACGAACTCTGCGATCACCTCACCATCAATAGGGCGATTTGTGCGGGTAAGCGCCTTCAATGCCTCGTACGGCTTTGGATATCCTTCGCGGCGTAGGATGGTTTGAATGGCTTCCGCAACTACAGCATAATTTCTTTCGAGATCAGCAGCAATGGCATCTTCATTCACGATGAGCTTGTTCAAACCCTTCAAAGTATTGTTGAACCCGATGATCGTGTGCGCCAAAGGAACGCCAATGTTGCGAAGAACGGTGCTGTCCGTTAGGTCTCGCTGAAGTCGTGAAATAGGTAACTTGGCCGACAAATGCTCAAAGAGCGCGTTGGCAATTCCGAGGTTACCCTCGCTATTCTCAAAATCGATAGGGTTCACTTTATGAGGCATGGCCGATGAACCCACTTCTCCTTCTTTGATCTTTTGCTTGAAGTACTCCATAGAGATGTACGTCCATATATCGCGATCCAGATCGATCAGAATGGTATTGATGCGCTTTAGTACATCAAATAGAGCGGCCATGTTATCATAGTGCTCGATCTGAGTGGTTGGCTGGGATCTATGAAGACCAAGGATCTCTTGAACAAAATGATTCCCGAACTCATGCCAATCGTCGTTCGGATAAGCCACTGCGTGCGCATTGAAGTTACCGGTTGCACCGCCAAATTTGGCCGACATAGGAATGTGGCGAAGTTGACGAAGCTGTTGGTCCAAACGCTCGATGAATACCATGATCTCTTTACCAAGTCGAGTAGGAGAGGCAGGTTGTCCGTGGGTGCGAGCCAACATTGGTATTTCCTTCCACCGTTGCGCCTTTTCTTGAAGGGAAACGATCACCTCACCGATAAGTGGGGTGTATATGCTTTCAATGGCTTCAGCAATAGAAAGAGGTACAGCCGTATTGTTGATGTCTTGGGATGTCAATCCAAAGTGAATGAATTCGCTCCACTTCTGGAGATTCAATGTCTCCATTCGTTCCTTGATGAGATACTCGACCGCTTTCACATCGTGGTTAGTGGTCTTCTCGATCTCCTTCACACGCAATGCATCCTTCTCTTCAAAGTCGAGGTAGATGTCACGCAGGTCATTGATCTTATCTTTTGGGAAATCTTCTAGTTGAGGAAGAGGCTTCTCCACGAGCGCAACAAAATATTCGATCTCGATGCGCACCCTGTATTGGATCAAGGCGTACTCTGAAAAGTATGGTGAAAGTGGCTCAGAATGACGGGCATAACGTCCATCAACAGGGGAAATCGCGAACAGTGCGGAACTCATTGTGTCCAGTTTGATAATGAAAGCGCGAAGGTACGAATTCCCTGTGTTCTGTGTGGTTTGACGTGAGTCGAATCAAGACAGCAATTAATTGCTTACATTCGTTATTACTACTTCATCTACTCTTCAACTCTCTCACTATGAAGAAGAATTACACCTCATTACTTCTCACCTGCATCGCATTCTTGTCGCTTGCCTTTTCTTCGAATCAGGCCAAAGGTCAATGTCTGCCAGTTACCAAGGTCACTTTTTTCAATGCCACGGGCTCTACTGTGGATATGACTTGGCTCAAGGATCCAAGTCATCAATCATTTGTAGTAGAGTGGGGCCATGCGGGTTTAACCCCGGCACTGAGAATTATTTGCACGCAGGGGGCAATGATACGGTGACCATCACAGGGATTGGTCCGGGTTTTCATTACGACTTCTATGTGCAGTCAATCTGCGCCACCTCTTCATCGTATCAGCAGACATCCTTCACTAATTCTTGTGGTAATGTAGGTGATCATCATACGACTCCGATCGTTGCACAGTTCTATACGGCATTCACAGGTGGAAGTGCGTATAAGAGATGGTCGTGGGTGGAGTACAGTACGAAGTCTTGTCTATCCGATCAATACACTTATTCAGTGAGTAAGGACCTAGCCATTCAATATGATCCACACCCGTTGGCGACCAGCATTAGTATTGAAGCGGCTTTCGGACTAGATTCGAGTGGAATCATTGTTCTTGATAGTGCTTTCAATATGATAGCCAGGTCTACGGTACCCCTCGCTATTCCTGGGGGTATAACTCAAGGAGCGGCTATTTCAAATCTAGCCATAGATCCATCAAGAACATATTATATAATGGTTGAGGCCGCTGGTGCGGATTCTACAACTCTGTGCTCTGACAATGCTTCAGTCCTGATAGATGAGAACTGGACAGCCTGCCCAACATTCTCTGCTGCAGTGGATACTTTCATGACATCTTGTGACGTGATATCCCTCTATTGGTTGAAGAATGGTATCGACACTTTTGATCTAGAATATGGACTATCAGGATTTCAATGAGGCAAAGGGATCCAAAGGTCTCAAACAGATACCTTCCTAGTAGCATCAAGCCTTAACCCGAATACTACCTAAGATTTTTACATAAAGTCATCTTGCTCACCAACCACGGTAAGTTATGTAGGACCTCTCACATACTCTACTAGGGCAGGTCAGGCTACGGCGGTTTCTTCATTTACATCATCGCTCATCAACATTACATCGACATCAGAGACCTATCAATTCGATGGGAGCGCTTCCTCAGCGGATAGTTTGATTGGGTATTTCGGTGATGGTTCTCCAGTAGAGGTAGGCAATGTGGTAACACATGCCTATACGCAATATGGCACATTCAATGTAGTATGCGTGGCTGTTGATGGGTGCAGTACGGATAGTAGCACTGCGCAGGTAATCGTTCAACCTAACTCCATAGACGAGAGCCAGCTACAGAATTTGAGCATCTATCCAAATCCCGCCGTTGGTTTAGTTCATTTGGAGATACCAACAGGAGTATCCAATAATTCCCGTTTGCAATTGATTTCGTTAGTAGGTCAGGTCTTGCGATCTTGGAAACTAGGCATTAGTGATGGAGGAGAAACGATGATAATTGATATTAATGACCTCGCCAAGGGAGCTTACTTACTCAAATTATCAAGTGACCAGGATGGATATGTAGCTAGATTGATCCTCGAATGATCAGCCTATCCTGAGGAGCAATCCCTTCAAATAATGTCCTTCTGGGAAGAAGATGTTCTCCGGATGATCATTCGGTTGACGGAGTTCCTGTAAGATCTGTACAGGTCGTCCTACCTCAATCGCTGCGGCACGAATGGTATCCGTAAACATTTGGGTTGTCACATTTTGGCTACACGAAAAGGTGAAGAGGAGAGTGCCTGGTTTCATGTTCTTCATCGCGGTAGCGTTGAGTCGCTTATAGGCTTGAACGGCCTTGTGTACAGCCTTTCTGCGTTTTGCGAAAGCAGGAGGGTCGAGGATAACGATATCATAATCTTTGTCCATGTCCTTCAGGAACGCCTGCACATCAGAAGCTATAGATCGGTGCTTATCGGCGGAGCCATTGATCTCAGCATTGACATCGGCCAATTCACAAGCCTTTTCCGATAAGTCCACAGAATCTACATGTGCAGCTCCTCCCTTCAATGCGAATACGGAGAATCCGCCCGAGTAGGCAAAAGCATTGAGCACCTTCTTTCCGTCCGACATACTTCCAAGAAGTGCTCGGTTATCACGCTGATCCAAGAAGAACCCCGTTTTTTGACCCGTTACCCAATTCACACGAAACGATGAACCATTCTCCCGGATATCGGCCTCCACGGTGTCTCCAATTAGAAAGCCGCTTTCTACATCATGTCCCTTTAGACTATCTCCACTTTTGTCGTAGATGGTTGAAACATCATCACCGAGAAGCTCGCATAGAATGCTAGTGATCTTGTGACGCATGTTATACATTCCAAGGGTATGACATTGAATCACGAGGTTGTGATCGTACTGATCGACAATGAGACCTGGCAAACCATCGCCTTCACCATAGATAAGTCGGAATGCATTCGTCTCCTTGGAATCGAAATAGCCTAGGTCCTTGCGAAGTTGGATGGCATTATGGACCTGTTTTCTCCACCAGTTATCATCGAAATCTTCATATCCAAATGTTAACACTTTAACCCGGATGCTTGCCTTCGGGCTCTGGTAATGACCGATAGCTAATCTTTTGCCGTCGAAGGATAGAACCTCCACAAGATCGCCTTCTTCAGCTTGATCTTCTCTTGCAATAGCACCGCTGAAGATCCATGGGTGCAATCGATTCAGCGCTTTTTCCTTGCCTTTCGCAAGCTGGATGTGTTTAACCATGGCGCAAAGGTAATCTCTGAATTGTAATCGGTTTGTATATCACTAAATAACTATACGAGTCGTTCACTCAATGGGTTGATTTATTTCTTTACAAAGAGTATATGAGTGTTATAGATTTCAGTCCTTTTATATACATTGTCAAAGAATTGCACACTTGAATGCTTTTATTGTTTAAATTATAACGAATATCGTTAAAAACAATACAAACAGCAAATGTTTAAAACAAATCAAAAATTGCACTCGCTATGAAGAAAACTACCCTTTGGGGAGGGCTGAGTACGCTGTTACTCATGGTTCTTCCCTTGTTTCAGTCCAGTCTTTCTGCGCAATGCTCCTATCAACTGGATCTCGATGATTCATTTGGTGACGGCTGGAATGGAAACACAATTGATGTTCGTGTTGGTCCCACTACCACGAATTACACGCTTTCGAATGGTTCTGATACAACCATTGTACTTCCTGTCACCGTTGGTGATACCATTCAACTCATCTACAATAACACGGGCTCATGGAACTCTGAAGTTTCCTTTGAGCTCTTTGATAGCCAGGGGGTAAGCGTTTATGCTTCACCTCAGGGCCCTTCAGCAGGCTTAAATTTGGATACGATTGCAGCCTGTCCTTCTTGTCCAGTTCCGAATCCAATTTCACTCGACTCACTCTCCCCTTCTACGGTATCCATTTCGTGGACAGGTACAGGTGCGGGTTCGTATGCATTGGAGTGGGGACCTTGTGGATTTACACCTGGTACGGGAAACACGGCCACTACTTCTAACGCATTCTATACGATTACGAGCTTGGCTCCTAGTCAGTGTATCGACGTTTACATTACAGCCGATTGTTCTTCAACAGGCAATGGTACAAGTGTTCAGGGTGGTCCATTTAGCTTTACAAGCGGCCAGCCAGTGGTTAACACCTTCCCTTTTGATGCTAACTTTGAGGCCAATAATGGCTTCTTTACCTCCTCAGGATCCAATCCATCATGGCAATGGGGAGCTCCAGGTGGCACAGTGATTTCAAGTGCGAGTTCACCTTCCAATGCTTGGGTTACCAACCTCGCTGGGGATTATAACAATAGTGAGCTCTCTTATCTGACAAGTGCAACATTTGACCTAACTAATGAGACAGCCGCATTCATACTTTATTTCGATCTCAACTATGAAACTGAATCTTGTTGTGACGAGTTCTGGATTGAAATGTCATTGGATAATGGAATCACTTGGAATAAATTGAGTGGTAATGGTACCGAAGTGAATTGGTACAACGATGCATTCAATGATTGGTGGGATGGATCCAACTCTGGTTGGGCTCAATCGTCTATCAACTTGAATAATATTGCTGGTAACAGCGGTGTTCAGTTCCGCTTTGTGTTCAGCACCGATGGTTCGGTTGTTCGCGAAGGTGTTGGTATTGACGACTTTGGTCTTGCTCCATTGAACTGTGGCGTTCCAACTGGAATTACTGCAAACGGTATCAATGATTCTACATTGGTTATTTCATGGACTAGTTCATCTAGCAACTACAACGTTGAGTTCGGTCCGCAAGGTTTCACTCAGGGTTCTGGCACCTTGATCTACAATGCCACAAATCCAGATACTATTACTGGTTTGATGGCAGGTACAACATACGACATCTATGTTCAGGATAGCTGCGGCATCGGCAATGTAGGCATCTGGGCTGGACCTGGACAAGGAACTACTCAGCAGAACTCCGTATCCACATTTCCATATACGGAAGACTTTGAACTGACTCAAGGAGGCTGGATCTCAGGAGGTACAAACAACTCATGGCAATGGGGTGCTCCTGGCGGCACTGTGATTTCTAATGCTTCTCAAGGCACGAATGCATGGGTTACGAACCTGACGGGTAGTTACAACAATAGTGAAAACTCATACTTACAATCACTCGTTTTTGACTGTTCTGGTCTTCAAAATGATATCGAGTATACGTTCAGCATGATCTATGTTACTGAAACATGTTGTGATGAAGGTTGGGTAGAGTACTCATTCGATGGAACAACCTGGACTAAACTGATTGACAACGGGAATGCTACCAACTGGTACAACGATGTTAACAATCAGTGGTGGGACGATGGTGCCGGCACTTCATGGTTGACACGCTCTAATATTATTCCTGGTTCGGCTGGTCAGTCGTACGTTCAGATCCGTCACGTACTACAAACGGATGGTTCCGTTATCCGTGAAGGATTTGGTATTGATGATGTGACGGTTGAAGAACTCGTTTGTTCTGTACCATTCTCACTTGGTGCCTTTAACGTAGGCACATTCAACGCGGATCTTTTCTGGAGCACTTCGGGGAATAATTCTAACGTAGAATGGGGCCCAGCTGGTTTCGTACAAGGAACAGGTGTAGGTAACCTTATCAATACACAAAACGATACGGTTTCTCTTACTGGCCTTCAGCCAAATACATGCTACGACTTTTATGTACAAGACTCTTGTGCAAACGGAAACAGCCAGTGGGTCGGTCCATTTAACTTCTGTACCCTTCCTACTTGTCCTGCTCTAACCAACTTAGGAGCTAACAATGTAGATTCTGCCAATGCGACATTGGTATGGGATGGAAACAATGTTCCGGGTAACTACATCATAGAGTACGGTGGTGCTGGTCTGCAGATCGGTGGCGGTACAGTTGTCACATCAACAGCAGATAGCATTACTCTAACTGGTTTGAACAACGCTTCAGATTATTGTTTCTACGTTCGCGAGATTTGCAGCCCAACAGATACCTCGGCTTGGGCAGGTCCTTTCTGTTTCCAAACTACATGTGGAACTTTTTTGGGTGATGACTACTCAAATCCAATTCCTGTAACTGGAAGCATTACATACAACGGTAATTCTGGCATTTGCTATAGCGATAACCTTCCGTTGCGTACAGGACCTGAGGTGGTGTTCCAGTATACACCTACTTCCGGAACTACAGCGGCATCCTTTGAAACATGTGGTTCTACGTATGATACCTATTTATTCTTGGTTGATGCTAGCTTCAACACCATCTCACTCAATGATGATGCGTGTGGATTGCAATCGCAGTTGATGAATCAGCCTGTAACACCGGGTGTGACCTATTACGTTGTTGTTGAGACCTTCAGTGCATTCACAACGCCTGGTCCATTTACGCTTACAATCACTGAAACGAATCCATGTCCTCCACCGTTGAACCTGACGAGCACTGGTGGCTCATGTACCACAGCTGATTTGATCTGGAATGCTGGTCCTGCTTCGTTTGCTTACATTATTGAGTACGGAGCTCCTGGTTATACGCCTGGAAACGGTACTACGGTTGTGAGTAACGACACAACTGAAACCATCACTGGTCTAATGGCTGGCACGAACTACGACTTCTATGTACTGGGTATCTGTTCTTCTGATACGTCTTCATGGACAGGTCCATATAACATGACAACTCCTACGAACAACACTAACCCAGTTGTGGGTAATGCAACGGTTGTGAGTGTAACGTTGACAGACGCTACGGTTGATTTTGATGCCACAGGCACGATCGCGGATAGTGTTGCATGGGACTTCGACGATGGATCTCCTGCGATGATGGGCTTCCAGGTTCAGCATTCGTATACCCAGAATGGATCCTACGATGTTGTTCTAAGTGCCTTCACAGATTGTGGCTTGGATACAGATACGATCACGGTTGACATTACCACAATTTCCAACGAGGAATGGGGAGTAGCTCAATTTGAAGTATATCCAAACCCTACGGATGGAGTAGTGAACGTTCAGTTCAATAACTCATCTGCAGAAGGTGCAGTGATCGAATTGATGAGCTTGTCAGGCCAGGCTATTCAGATCATGGAAGTGGATGACTCCATGGGTGATAGAGTGCAGATGGATCTGGGTGATCTACCTGCCGGCGTGTACATGCTGAGATTCACTCAGAACAACCAAACCGCTGTTAAGCGCATTGTGTTGCAATGAGACTAAGAATTGTGTAGAATGATAAAGCCCCGCAGAAATGCGGGGCTTTTGTTTTATCATGGGTGTAAATAAATAGAAGATCTAGCTTAAATGCTTGCGTATCATCTCTGTAAATTCATCTTGAATGTGCGTGTTACAGGCGAGTATCTCTCTTCCGAAAATGGCATCATTGGTAGGTGAGAAGCCCGTTACCTTTCCTCCAGCTTCCTTTACCAGTAGCTCTCCTGCAGCCACGTCCCATGGGTTCAAGCCGTACTCGAAGAAGGCATCAAATCGGCCACAAGCGACGTAGGCTAGGTCAACGGCTGCCGACCCCCACCTTCTCACTCCGCGGGTATTCTTGAAGCAATCCTTCAATAAGGCGAGATACTCATCGATCTTTTCAAAATCGTGATACGGGAAGCCTGTGGCCACAAGAGTATCGCTTAGATGTTCCTTAGTACTCACCGATATAGGCTCATCATTGCAGAATGCTCCTCCGTTCGCGTAGGCGTAAAAACATTCATTCTGACCGATCTCGAGTACAACACCGATAACCACTTGCTTACCGTCGTGCAGTGCAACTGAAACCGCATACTCCGGAAGTCCATGTAGATAATTGGTCGTTCCATCCAAGGGGTCTACGATCCAATTGAAACCGTTCTTATTCGGTGTACCTGTTCCTTCTTCGGCGATGAAACCAGCGTTTGGATAGATCTTCATCAAGCCGTCGACCAATTTCTTTTCCGCCTGCTTATCTACGTAAGAAACTAAGCTGTTCAAGCTCTTTGTTTCCACGTCGCTTGCGGTTACTTTTTTTTGCTCTCTCCGTATAAAAGCACCTATCTCGCGCACCAAATGAACGGTAGCTATACATTTTTTTTCCAAATTCATAGGATCACTGTGTGCGTTCAACCTGTTTCAATGGACGAACAACATCCATCTTATCCAGTAGTTCGATCAAGGAGTCTTTGATCGCTTTATAGGGAGCCTGTTCCAAGATATCCGCCTTGGTTGTCTTCCATTCAATGATTGAAATGAAGCGTGATGATTCTAAGCTGTATAGCTCCGCTTTTCCGATATGTCCATCAGTCTTCAATTGTCCATATAACTTTCTCCAAGCTAGTCGGAAATCATCTTTGAACATCGGCTTTAATCGGTACTCGGTGTATTGGAATTCGGCCATCCACATATAATTCAAGGACACCTAATGTACAAAACTAATAAGTGATTTGAAATGCCTCAGATGCAGACTAAATCGTCTCAGTTACCGTCTCAAATCTTACGGCTCCATCCTCGTCGATCTCAGTGAGAACGATATGTGAAACTCGATTGACCAATGCAGGATCCCAATGGGTTTTCACCTTCACATAGTTCTCTGTGAAACCGTGGATCCAACCTTTCTTATTCTCGCCTTCAAACAGAACGCGACGTTCAGTTCCCAATTGAGATTCATAGAAAGCCCTGCGTTTTTTGGCCGAGAGCACTCGCAACATCTTATTTCGACGCTTTCTCTCAGGAATAGGTACAACACCATCCATATCCCAAGCCTCCGTATTGGGACGTTCACTGAATGTGAATACGTGTAAATAGGAGATAGGTAGTTTCTTCAGGAAGTTATAGGTCTCCATGAAATGCTCTTCCGTTTCACCTGGGAAACCAACGATCACATCAACGCCAATGCACGCATGTGGCATGTGCGATTTGATCGTAGCCACACGGTCGGAGTAAAGCTCGCGCATATACCTGCGCTTCATTCGCTTGAGCATATCGTTGCTACCACTTTGAAGGGGAACGTGGAAATGAGGAACGAAACGCTGACTCTTACTCACGAACGCTATGGTTTCATCCTTCAAAAGGTTGGGCTCGATGGAAGATATCCGCAAACGATCAATCCCATCTACTTGATCCAAGGCTTGAACCAATTCAAAGAAGGTATGTTCGTGTTTCTTGTTTCCGTGCTCGCCTTTGCCGTAATCACCGATATTCACACCGGTCAAGACGATCTCCTTAATGTTCTGCTCCGCTACCTCTTTGGCCTGAGCAACCACATTTTCCAATGTATCACTTCTACTCACGCCCCTTGCCTGAGGAATGGTGCAATAGGTGCACTTGTAGTCACAACCATCCTGTACTTTCAAGAAAGCTCGGGTGCGCTCACCAATGGAATAACTGCCTACGAAGGTGTTGGCTTCATCGATCTCACATGAGTGAACTTCACCCATATCAGATTTTGTCAGATCGTTGAGGTAGTCTGTAACCTTGAATTTCTCTGTAGCGCCAAGCACGAGGTCCACTCCAGGGATCTCAGCGATCTCATCAGGCTGAAGTTGCGCGTAACATCCAACAATCACCACAAAGGCATCTGGGTTGGTACGCATTGCTTTGTTCACGATACTCCGACATTCTTTATCGGCATTTTGGGTTACCGAACACGTGTTGATTACGTACACATCCGCCGACTCATGGAACTCCTTTTTGGCGTAACCTTTTGTCTCGAACTCACGCGCAATTGTGCTCGTTTCTGCAAAGTTCAATTTGCAGCCCAAGGTGTGAAAAGCAACTGATCTACCGTTCATTTCCATAGCGGGTGCAAAGGTACAACATTGATTTTCTCTTACCTACGTGTGAAAGGTTCAGAAAATCATCTCCGTAAGTGTACATTTGAAGCATGTTCAGATCGTCCTCATTGATACTCCTGCTTTTCCTGCTCCTTGCATCCTGTTCGGAGGTGCCAGAGCGTGATCCGTCCACCGTGTTCAGGTACAATGAACCCGCTGGGATCTCTACATTGGATCCTGCCTTTGCAAGGGAGCAATCGAATATTTGGGCGTGCCACCAGCTTTTTAATGGGCTGGTTCAAATGAATAATGACCTTAACGTGGTTCCTGCTATTGCTCAGGAGTGGGGGGTGCAAGACTCCGGACTCACCTATTGCTTCCAACTCAGGACCGACATCCTTTTTCATGCTCATGATCTTCTCTCCGATGAACAGAGGAAGGTAAATGGTGAGGATGTCGTCTATAGTCTGAACCGCTTGAAGGACAAACAAACGGCGTCGCCTGGGGCGTGGGTGATGAATAATGTTGATACCATCTTTTCACCCGCATCAGATTCCGTAGTAATCAAGCTAAGGGCTCCATTCGCGCCATTCTTGGGCTTGTTGACCATGAAGTATTGTTCGGTTGTTCCGCAAGAAGTGGTAGAAGGTCTGGGAAATGAATTTGGACGATCACCTATAGGAACTGGGCCATTTCAATTCAAGTGGTGGTCGACCGACGAGAAGCTTGTGTTTAGGAGGAATCCTGATTATTTTGAATCGGATAATGGAGAGCAACTCCCGTATCTCGAGGCCATAGCTATCGATTTTATCACGGACCGACAAGCTGCGTTCATGGAGTTTCTGAAGGGAGAGTCTGATCTATTATCAGGTTTGGATGCTAGTTACAAGGATGAGCTTCTCACCAGAGACGGTAAGCTGCAGGAAGAGTACTCTGATCGACTCGAGCTTCAGCTGATTCCTTATTTGAATACTGAGTATTTAGCAATAAATCAAACTTTGCCTGAGGGCCATCCGCTTTCAGATCCTCGCATACGCCTGGCTTTGAATCTTTCGATTGATAGGGGAAGGATGATGCGGTTCCTTAGGAACGGGATCGGAAAACCTGCGGATGGAGGTATGATACCAAGAGGATTGCCGAGTTACGACCCGGCCTCCACTGGCGGTTATCAAGACAATAAGGACAGTGCCTTAGCGCTTTTAGCTTCTGCTGGATTTCCGAACGGCCAGGGCATGGACCCGTTTACGTTGAGCACCACGTCCAACTATCGCGATCTTTGTGAATACCTACAGGCTGCTTGGAACGAGATCGGCATCCCCGTGCAGGTTGAGGTTCTTCCGCCTTCCTCACTTCGAGAGGGAAAAGCAAAGGGTATGCTTGCCTTTTTTAGGGCATCATGGATCGCGGATTATCCAGATGCTGAGAATTACATGTCGTTGTTTTACTCTCTCAACCACTCGCCAAACGGACCAAATTATACGTTTTACACGAATCAAATATTTGATGGGCTTTATGAGGAGGCTCAGCGATCGGAAGAGGTTTCGGCTCGATCGATGTTGAATAAAAGGATGGATTCCTTGCTCATTCACGATGCCCCCGTTGTGCCACTCTACTACGATGAGGTGGTGCGATTCATTCCAAAGGGCATCGAAGGCCTTGAGCCCAATGCTTTGAATCTCCTCGAGCTAAAGAGGGTCAAGAAGAAGGGGTGGTGAGCTTGAAGTCGGATACAACCGGCTTGTGATCGCTCCAGTCGCTTTTCACTACTGTAAATCCCACATTCTCAAAAACAGGATCGGTAAAGATGTAATCGATGCGCAAAGGCACCACGGAGAGTTTGTTATACGAATCTCCAGATCCTTGTCCTGAGGAAATGAAGGCATCATTCAACTGATCGGCAATCTGTCGGTAGACAAAACCCGTTGGCGTATCATTGAAATCGCCCGCAAGAACGATTGGGTAGGGTGATTCCGAGATGAATTGGGTCAGGTCCCTTACCTGAAATCCTCTGATCGCGTACGAATCGCGAAGCCTTCGGTAGATGTCCTTTCCGTCTTCCTCCAACTTCTCACCAGTTAGCTCAGAACTCGTATTTCCTGCAAGTGTCTGATAACTTTCTGGTCGGAGGGAGGTGTTCACCATATGAACATTGACCGCGCGCACGATAACACTATCGATCTGAATATCGGCCCATGCAAATTTCTGATAGCCTCCTCTTTCACGAGTGTAGTTCACTTCACCTTGAGCAATGATCGGATACTTTGATGCGAAACCCAGGCCATAGCTCGTGTGCTGAGTCATTCGCACATGATACTTATACGGGTAGTTGAGTTTTTCAAAGGCATCGATCTGGATATTCTCCTGAAGGAAAAGTATGTCTGGATCCAGTCCAGTGATCATTTCTGCCAACGAGGTGCGCGTTGAATCTAGATCGGCATTTAAGTAAGACTGCCAATAGTGAATGTTGTAGGTCATGATCCTCAACGATCCTTCTTCGTTATGGTCGATCTTATTGCCGTTCAATTGGAATAGTGCGCCAAAGTGCGACCATCCCAACAGCAGAACGACCGTGCTAAGGATGGCAAATTTGGTTCCCCGGTAGATCCAATAGCCAGTGAACAAAAGTTGAACGCCGAGGACAACTGGGAAAATGAGTCCAAGTACACCCCACAAAGGTGATTCGGATGGGTCCACCGAATAGGCGTAGCAAGCAGCTAGGTAAAGCAGCATGAAGGGAAGGTGGAAGAGAAACATCAGCCTCCTTCCGAATTTGCCACTCTTTTCGCTCACTTTCTAGAGAATTTGAATAGGAAATCCTTCTCCTCTTTCGAGAGTTTGTCGTAGCCCTTGTCCTTGATCTTATCCAAGATCTCATCCATCTTTGCTTGATCTGAACCCGAGGTTGTATTTTGCTTCTTTGAAGGGCGTGTTCTTGTGCTACTTCTATGGACGGTCCTCATTTTGGGTTTGCGCTTGAACAGTCCTTCAAACCGACGAATGAAATTCCAAAAGCCATTGGACCAATCCCTCCCTTTGTTCAAGGATTGGATGTACAAATAGCCTACTGCGGATCCGCCTAAGTGCGCAATGTGACCTCCTGTATTACCATCTTGAAAATTGAGGAAGTCTATGAAGATCAAGCCAACTGCAACGATCCAAAATTTCACTTCCAGGACAAAGAAGAGTCTTACCGGCAGATTAGGCGCCTTACTAGCCGCAGCGATCACCACAGCCATTACTCCCGCTGAAGCACCGATCATTGGCGATCCTGCAGCAAGGGCTGGAGAAATATTGAAGAGGATAAAGAACAGTATCGCACCGGCCAATCCTCCGTAGATATACACAGGTAGTACGCGCTTATCTCCCATGAATTCAACAAAGATCCTCCCTGAGAAAAACAGGATGAGCATGTTGAATAGAATGTGAAAGAAGCCGTAGTGAACGAACATATACGTGATGATCGTCCATGGCCTTGTCAACAATTCCAAGCTATTGCTCGGCATGGCCAAAAATGGTCCCACGGTATTGATGAAGTCGATCTTAGCTAGGCTGAAAATAGCCTGACCAATGATCAGTATGGCGAATAAGCCGATGTTTACATAGATGATCCTATTCAGCCAATTGGCTTGCTGAAATTGCGATCGTATTTGTTCACCGATGGATGCCATGTTTAGTACGGACGCTTAAGTTGCCAATATCTTAAGAGTAGATAACCGAAGAGCATTCCCCCCAGGTGAGCAAAGTGAGCGATAGGGGAGGCCGCATTTGAAATACCGCTCCAAAGCTCGAGTGCTCCGTAGATCATAACGAAGTACTTCGCCTTGATCGGGAAGAGGAAATAGATGTAGATCGGTGAATTCGGGAACATCATACCAAAGCCGAGAAGAATGCCGAAGACGGCACCGGAAGCGCCAACTACGGGTGTATGAGCTAACCTATATAGCTCTGCCATTTGATTCGATCCCGTGGTTGTCGTTAGGTCAAAAACCGCTCGTATATCTGCCGGATTCATATTAGCGGTAAGCTCGGAGATCTGATACCAGATCACTGCTTCATGTAATATTGCTGCACCCAATGCTGATACCATGTAGAAGATCAAGAATCTTTTAGGTCCCCACAGGTTTTCCAACTGAGTGCCGAACATCCACAAGGCAAACATATTGAAGAAGATGTGCGTCAGGTTGGCATGCATGAACATGTGCGTGACGATCTGGTAAGGCTCAAAGTAGGTCGATGCGGGGTAGTGCAATCCGAATAGATCGACAAGGTCTATCCCAAAAGAACCTTGAAGCACCCATGTAGCTAAAAAGAAAATACCATTGATGATCAATAAGTTCTTGATCACTGGCGGGAGTATAGAGAATCGTTGTGGTCTATAGTTCATTCGTTGAATTTTTTATCGAGGTCATCGGTACCTATTTGTACAACGATCGGTTGACCAAAGATATCCGTATAAGGCATTTCACAGGCAAAGAGTTCGTGAATAAGGTGTTCCATTTCCTCTTTACCCAGTGATTTTCCGCTCTTGATGGATGTATGTTGACTCAAGCTCTTGGCCATGGCGTGATGAAGGTCGTTGCGGAATATATCTGAATCCCGTTTACTGTCTTCCACCAATTGCTCCAGGACGCGTTGAATATCGCCTTCCGCCAGATGCATAGGGATGCCCTGTACAACGGCTTGTTGCTTACTTGCGTATTCGAGTTCAAATCCCAATCGATGTAGGGTGTCGTTCAGGTCTTTTAAGACTTCTAGATCTGAAACCGACATGTGTACATTCACTGGAAACAACAGTTGCTGAGAGGGTGCATGGTGCTCGGCTAGGATGGTCTTGAATTTTTCATATTGTATCCTTCGATGCGCTCTTTGCTGATGTATTGCCACCAACGCACTCTTGATCTTGGTGATCACAAAGCGATTATCGAGCTGGAAACACACTTCATCCTTACTCTGGTTCTCATCCCATTTCGCATCGATTTGGACCGATCTACCCTCCGCTGATGTCTCCTGATACAATGACTGCCAGTTTGGATCCACTCTTTGTTTTTGATACCCAGAGGAGCCGGATGCTCCCTTCGACCCCGACGAAGAAGCCTCGCTGTGGTCGGAGTCAAATGGATTGAAGTTAGGATCGACCTGAATGGTAGGTGGCACGACGGGCCGACTTGAATCCGGAATGGGAATGTCTCCCACATTCTGATTGAAATCGAGACTTGGCGCAATATTGAATTGTCCGAGTGCATGTTTCACTGCAGAGCGGATGATCGCGTAGATCGCCTTTTCATCATCAAACTTGATCTCTGTTTTAGTTGGATGGATATTCACATCGATACGCTTAGGATCGATGTTCATATATAGGAAGTAGGATGGGTGTTCGTCTGAACGGATCAAATGCTCGAACGCATGGTTCACTGCGTGGTGCAGATAGCTATTCTTGATGAATCGATCATTGACGAAGAAGAACTGCTCGCCACGCGTTTTCCGCGCAAACTCTGGCTTGAGTACAAACCCCTCGAGCTGAACAACGTCGGTTTCTTCGCTTACTGGAACAAGGCGCTCGTTGTATTTTTTACCGAATACAGCGGTGATCCTCTGGCGCAGATTGCCTTCTGGTAGAAAGAAGATCTCATTGTTGTTCTGCGTAAATCGGAATGTAATGTGTGGATAGGCGAGAGCAACGTGCTCGAAGGCGTCGATGATGTGACGGTTCTCTACCGAATCGCTCTTGAGGAATTGTCGGCGTGCGGGAATGTTGAAGAACAGGTTCTTTACGCTGATGCTGGTTCCTGATGAAGTTTGACAGGCCTTTTGGTGTTTCACTTCACTTCCCTCGATGCGTAGCTCTGTACCGACCTCATCGGCTTGAGGACGCGTTTTCATTTCAACCTGGGCCACAGCGGCGATGGATGCCAAGGCTTCTCCACGGAATCCCATGGTCTTCAAATTGAAAAGGTCATCAGCCAGAGAGATCTTACTCGTGGCGTGTCTTTCAAAGGCCAGTCGGGCATCTCCATAGGACATCCCTTTGCCGTTGTCAACCACTTGAATGAGCGTCTTGCCGGCGTCTTGAACGATGAGGTGTATATCTGTACTTCCAGCATCCACGGCGTTTTCGAGTAGCTCTTTTACTACTGAAGATGGACGTTGAACTACTTCACCTGCCGCGATCTGATTAGCAACATGGTCGGGCAGAAGTGAAATGATATCGGACATGAAGGTTTTACTTAAAGGCGTTTTAAAGCTTATCCAATTCGATGATCTGGTCCATTGCTACGATACTACCCAAAGCAATGGCTAAGATCGTTGCCAGGACGGCGAAGATCACAATGATCCGGAAATTAAAACGCATGGAAGCCTTTCTATTTTCTTCCACACGCCCCATTCGAGCGCGCATACGATCGCGATAGGCCGACTTGCTTTCCTCAAAGATCTCAATTTCAGATTTGTCCTCCATCTTCCGACGAAGCTCCTCTTTTCGCTCGTCGTAAATGCGATGTTTAAGTCCGAATTTTTTCGGCTCACGCTGATTTCTGAAGATAAATCCCATGAATTGAATTTAAGAATCTCTCGACAAAAACTAAGCCATCCAACGGTATGAATCTTGTTGCAGCTGCGTTGTTGTCGTATTATTGAGTTTCCATTCATTACACAAGTATGTACAATCCCCGGTTGAAGCAATATATCTCTCTCATTTTAAGCGTATTCATAGGTTCATCAGGTCTCCTGGCCCAACCCTTCTATCAGAATGACGAAGCGGCAGAATGGGCTGACAGTTTGATGGCCAATATGACGCTCGACCAAAAGATCGGTCAACTTTTTATGGTAGCGGCCTATTCGAACAAGGACTCCGACCATCGAGCGGAGCTTCGTGAACTTGTGGAAGACTACCATCTAGGGGGATTGATCTTCTTTCAAGGGGGGCCGGTTCGGCAAGCTCGAATGACCAATGATCTTCAATCGAAGGCCAAGATCCCATTGATGATCGGCATGGATGCAGAGTGGGACCTAGCGATGCGCCTGGATAGTGTTGCGAAGCTCCCTTGGCCAATGACCCTCGGAGCAACGAATGACAGCGCACTAGCCTATGCCTATGGTTTTACGATCGCTACGCATTGCAAGCGATTGGGGGTGCATTTCAACTTCGGGCCAGTACTCGACGTAAATACCAATCCTGATAACCCTATTATCGGTGTACGTGCCTTCGGCGAAACTCCAGAATTGGTTAGCAAGATGGGAGTGGCCTACATGTTAGGTATGCAAGACGCAGGCGTTCTGGCCTGTGGAAAGCACTTTCCTGGTCATGGTGATACAGATGAAGATTCTCACAGAACGCTCCCTACAGTAGATCGATCCTATCCTACCTTACACGATGTAGATTGGATGCCGTATCGCGCCGCGATCGATCATGGACTGGCCAGTGTGATGATAGCTCACCTGAATGTGCCTTCGCTGGATCGATCGGGTACACCGACCTCTCTTTCTCCGATCGTCGTAGATAGTTTGCTTCGCAAGGAGTTGGGCTTCCAAGGACTTTCTTTCACCGATGCGCTGAACATGAGAGGGGTAAGTGATCTGTATGGCCCTGGTGAAGTAGATCTACGCGCCTTATTGGCTGGGAATGATGTCCTGCTCTTTGCAGAAGATGTTCCAGCGGCATTCAACAAGATCAAAGCGGCCATTCAGGGTGGAAGACTAACAGAGGAGGAAGTGGCTGTTCACACCCGACGCATATTGATGGCTAAGCATGGTGCGGGTTTGAATGCTTATGAGCCTATCAATATTGAGAATATCTACAATGACCTTAACGATCGCGCTACGGACGTAACTCGTAGTTTGATCTTCGATAAGGCTGTTACCGTGGTTAGTAATCAAGATCGACTCCTGCCCTTGGACGTTAGTGAAGCATCAGATTATGCACTTATCCGTATGGGAAGCCGGTTCAACGATGACCTTGAAACGGCGATCAGAAAATACACTACGATAAGCACTTTTGATCACACAGGGGGTAACGGATCGAGCGTGTTGCGCGATGTGGCTACGAAGGACGTCGTTGTTCTAGCGTATTACACGGATGACACCAACCCTTGGCGTCGTTATAAAATGAATGCCGATCAGCTTCAGTTCATTCGCCGTTTGAGATTACAGAACAAGGTGGTGCTGGTGCATTTTGCCAACCCATATGGACTAAAGGACATCGACGATCTGGAAGAGGTCGAAGCCGTGATCCAAGCCTATCAGAATACACCAGAAGCAGCCAATACGGTTGCTCAGATATTGTTCGGAGGTCAAGAGGCCAAGGGCAGACTGCCAGTTTCGGTTGGAGCTTTGATGCCATCTGGACATGGTATTCCGACATTGGACCTTCACCGCTTGAGGTATGGTCATCCTGAAGAAGTGGATATGGATCCGGCGTTCATCGCAAGGATAGATGCCGAGGTGCAAAATGCCATCAACAAGCGTGCAACTCCAGGTGCACAGGTTCTGGTAGCTCGACGAGGTGTGGTGGTAATGAACAAGACCTATGGCAAACCCACCTACGATGCTAGGGAACCTGTAAGGTGGGACCAATTGTACGATATTGCTTCCATTACCAAGATCGCTGCCACCTTACCCATGATCATGAAGATGTATGATGAAGGCAGGATAGACCTCGAAGATGAATTGGGAGATCACCTACCGGAAACCGTTGGTACCAACAAGGAGCATCTTAAACTGATCGATATCTTAACGCATCAATCTGGCTTGCAGCCTTGGATCCCATTCTATATCAGCACACTTTCCCTTCAGAAACCCTCCGAATCATTGTATCGTGATCAACGAGAAGAAGGGTTCAATACGCAGGTTGCAGACGACCTTTGGATAGTGGATAGCTACCGCGACTCCATCTATTCTGCGATACTCGAATCTCCTTTGAATACATCCGGTGAATACAAGTACTCCGACCTTGGTTATTACTTTTTGATTAAGGTGGTGGAGAACGCCTACAAGGCACCCATTGAAGATCTGATCCAAGAGTTTCTTTACGATCCCATCGGGGCATGGAGCATGGGGTATAGGCCGCTTCAGGAGTTCGATAGGACTGATATCATTCCAACGGAACAAGACCGCTATTTCAGATACCAACTCGTACATGGATACGTGCATGATCAAGGTGCAGCTATGCTCGGAGGAGTAGGCGGCCATGCAGGTGTATTTGCCAATGCAAACGACCTTGCCAAACTGATGGAGGTATACCTCGATTACGGTGAATATGCAGGTCAACGGTTCTTCCGACCAACTACCTTGAAGCAATTTACGCGATGCCCGTACTGCATCAATGAGAACCGCAGAGGTATCGGTTTTGATAAGCCACAACTTGAAGGAGCGGGGCCTGCATGTGATTGTGCGAGTCCGAACTCTTTTGGTCATACAGGGTTTACTGGAACGATCGCGTGGGTGGATCCGGATGAGGAGCTTATCTATATATTCCTTAGTAATCGCATCAATCCAAGTGCTGAGAATAGAGCGTTGATAAGCATGGATGTTAGGACCAATATTCAAGAGATAATCTACGATAGCTTGTTATGAAGAGATCACTTTGGATACTTTCCCTTCTCCTGAGCATTACCGCATTTGGGCAGGTTGATCCTGTCTTACCCGATGTGCTGAATCAAACCAATGTAGAGGGTGTTAAAGTTGGAACATGGGTAGAATTCCATCCCGAAGGTGCCATACGAAACGTAACTCAATACAAGAATGGAGAGTTGCATGGTGTCAGATTAGAGATGAACATTCATGGACAGACGATCTTGCAAGAATTCTATCATGAAGGCGAATTGCATGGAGAGCAACGCACGTATGATCAGCGCGGACAACTTACGAAGGTGACGAATTACCTTCACGGTGTAAAGCACGGAATAGAGTATGTATATTACACCATGCCAGGTCCGCTTCGATTACAATCCGAAACCATGTGGTCGAATGGCGAAAAAGACGGAACTTCGAAGTGGTATTATCCCGAAGGAAATGTAAGTACGGTATACGAGTATCGTCAAGGTAGCATTGAAGGTGAAGTGATATACTACCACGAAAATGGAACCAAACGACAATCAACTTTGTATGAGAATAACCAAAAGGAGGGAGTTCATTACGAATGGTATCCAAATGGTGAAAACAAGGTGATAGGCCAATATTCAAACAATAGGCAGTCGGGTACCTGGTATTATTACGATGAAAACGGTGCGTTAGAGAGAGAACTCGCGTACTAAACAAAGAGAAAAGATGACGATAGGAATCGTTTGTTATCCCACTTTCGGTGGGTCTGGAGTAGTAGCAACAGAACTAGGTACTTACCTGGCCAAGAAGGGACATAAGGTTCACTTTATCACATATAATCAGCCCGTTCGCTTAGATATCCTAGAAGAGAATATCTACTATCACGAAGTAAATGTGCACGACTATCCGCTCTTTCAATATCAACCCTACGAGTTGGCATTGTCGAGCAAGATGGTAGATACCGTGCTGAATGAAGGGATAGAGTTACTCCATGTACACTATGCCATTCCGCACGCTTATGCCGCATATATGGCAAAGCAGATCCTTGCAGATAAAGGGATACACATTCCGGTGGTAACCACCTTGCACGGGACCGATATCACTCTGGTTGGACGAAATCCGTCGTATAAGCCAGCAGTTACTTTTTCCATCAACCACAGCGATATTGTAACATCCGTTTCGGAAGACCTGAAGAAGGAGACCTTGAAGTTCTTTGTGGTTAGAAAGGATATTGAAGTTATTCCCAACTTCATCGATCTATCCCTTTATGAGGGAGACCATAACTGCACACGGGCGGGATTGGCTCATCCAGGGCAGAAGATCATCACCCACATTTCCAATTTCCGAAAGGTGAAGCGGATCATGGACATTATAGAAACCTTTGCCCTTGTAAAGAAGGAGGTGGATAGTAGGTTGATCATGATCGGAGATGGACCGGAGCGTGAGCGCGCCGAAAGCCGGGCCAAGGAATTGGGTATTGGTGAAGATGTGGTGTTCTTGGGCAAGACCAACGAAGTGGAGCGGATCTTATGCATGAGCGACCTATTCCTCTTACCATCGGAATCAGAAAGCTTTGGTCTAGCTGCACTAGAGGCTATGGCTGCCAAGGTGCCTGTGATCAGCTCCAATGCGGGCGGATTGCCAGAAGTGAACCTGGATGGCGTTACAGGTTACACCTCCAATGTGGGTGACGTCAAGAAAATGGCGAAGGATGCGGTTAAGATCTTAAAGGACGATAAACTTCATGCTGTCTTGAAGCGCAATGCCTTCGAAAGGGCACAGCAGTTCAGCATGGAGCGTATCCTTCCACTTTATGAAGATGCATACAATCGTGCATTGAGCGCGGTGGCCACCAATTAGCCGCCTACACGTTTTGTGCGGAATCCTTTGTCGGATAAGAACTTCATGGTCTTATCCCGGACCTCGCCTTGAAGTAGGATCTCACCATCTTTTACGCTACCGCCAACTCCACAGTAACTGCGGAGCTCCTTGGCGAGCTCCTTCAGTTCATCATCATTGCCTGGATGGCCGATAATGAGTGTTGCTATCTTTCCAGCGCGACCTTTTTTGGAGATATGGACTTCTAAGGTGATATCCGAAGCATCCATTGCCTCGTCGTCGCCACGAAGATCTGCAAATAGATCACCAAAAGTGGCGCCTGGATTCGTTGAATAAACGAACCCGTCGTCTGACCTGTTCTTCTTACTTTTCTTAGCCATAGGTCAAAGTTACATTCGTTGACTTAGAATAGCGAACTTGCACACCATGAAAGAGATCACCAGTGCTCAGAACGACACCATCAAGAGAGTGTCACTTTACATTGATAAATCCCGCGATCGCAAGAAGGATGGCGTGTTTGTGGCGGAAGGGATTCGAGAGAATACCAGAGCAATTCAGTCGGGCTTTAAACCAAAGTGGATCTTCTTTTCAACCGTAAGCATGACCTTGGATGAGGTATTGGGTGAGCTTGGAATAAACGAACACGATGCCCTCTTTCACAGTTGCAGCGATAGTGCTTTTCAAAAGATCGCACTGCGCCATGCAGTGCCAAATATCGTAGGTGTTTTTGAACGACGGGATCACGGATTGGATGACATAGACCTGCCTAAGGATCCTTTGATCTTGGTAGCTGAGTCCATCGAGAAACCCGGAAATCTAGGCGCAATTCTCCGAACTTGCAGTGCGGCTGGTGTCAACGCCTTGTTAATAGCCGATGCCGTGGTGGATATCTATCACCCTCAGGTGATCCGAAATAGCCTAGGAGGATTTTTCGATGTACCCTTCATCTCAGCAAGCTCGGATGAGATCATTGCATATTTAAAGAAGAAAGGAATTAACATTGAGGTTACCTATCTAGAAGGAGCGGATGCGCATTACGATGTAGACCTGAAGAATGCGACGGCCATCGTAGTAGGTCCCGAAGATAAAGGTGTGAGTTCCCCATGGCTCAAAGCTGCTTCACATCGCATCAAGATCCCAATGGAGGGAGTGGTAGACAGTTTGAATGTAAGTGTGGCTGCAGCCATCATGCTTTTCGAAGCCAAGCGGCAAAGGGCACGATAGAACGGGATGGGTATAAAATGAAAGACCCGGGGTATACCCGGGCCTCACACCAAACCAATAAACCTAAGCTACTTGGGTAGAACCCCAAGCATTAGATGCGACAAATATAATTGATATACACTTAACTTGAGTGATAACATTAATAAATAATCCCCTTTGTTAAGAATAATTCAAGATTGTGGTCGTCTCGTTATGTTTTGTGAAATATTGTCCTTTTTAGGGTGTAGATCATGGCTTGAAAGCCAATCCTTTCGAGTGTAAGTGAGAGATGAATTCTCTCGTTTTCTCCTTCCAACCATCTGCATTGGCCATACCCAGTTGCACCGCCGTTCTATGTCCGGCCTCCTCTATCGTACAGTTTTCAGAACTCAAGCTTTCCAGTAATAGGGCGTAGAAGGTAGAAACATTCATGAATCGGACCTTACCCGATGATCTTTCACGCCAGGCGAGGGAAATATATTGACCTACTTGGCTGTTCTTCAATTTGGAAGGTGCTGTGGTGTGGACTGGGTAGGAGAGAACGAGCATTTGCATCTCTGGTTCCAGAACGGGAATATCGTGCAGATCTGGACAAACTCCAGAATGATCTGAAATGGCAATATCTGGCATCATGAATAAGTAGACTTCCTGCCACTCAAATCGCAATAGGTCTATGACTGCCGGATACTCTTCGGTCAGCTCCTTTTCATGTTCCTCGATATAGCCCACGAGTTCATGTGGCATCTTCCAGATCTGTGGGTCAACGCAGGGATGAATCTTGAAGAACCGAAAAACGAGTTCATCCCATTCTTCCGGGATGTATTTTTGAGATGTGATGGGATAAGCCGTTGCAAGGGCATTTTTCACCACATTGAAAACGAGCCTCCTATAATGCGGAAGTCGGTCTTCTAGAGAGCCTTCGATCTCCCTGAGTTCACCGTCCCTACAATACAGAGCAAGAGCAGCTTGAGCATCGTGTGTAGTCTTTTCAAGAGCCATGTGAAACTGCTTTTGAAGTCCAATGGCGTTGAGAAATGCTTCGGAGCGTGTTCAACTCCTCATTTAGTTCCTGCATCTCCGGCAGGTTAAAGTCGCGCTCTAGCAACACAGGGACAGGCGTGGTCTTTGAGCAGGTGTAGTCGAATAATTCGAAGACCTTATCAATAATGGCAGCACCATGTGTATCGATGATGAGGTCTGGTTTAACCTTATGATGACCTGCCATGTGCATATAAGCTACTTTGTCGAGCGGCATTTGGTCAAGGAATTCAACCGCATCGTAATTGTGATTGAAGGCATTGACATACACGTTGTTTACGTCCAGTAATAGTTGGCACCCGGATTCTCTAACGATCCTGTTTACGAATTCTGCTTCGGACATTTCCGCAGCAACGGGGGTGTAATAGGAAACATTTTCGAGGACTAGTGGGCGCTCGAGGATATCTTGCACCGTTTTGATACGTTCCACGATATGCGCTACCGCATCGTCACGAAACGGAATAGGGAGGAGGTCATACAAGTGCGCATTGTCGCACTTACTATAAGATAGGTGCTCCGAATAAACGGGAACATCATATTCATCGAGGAAGTCCTTCAACTTCTTGATAAAAGGAATGTCTAAATCATCCGGAGAACCAATGCTCAGGGACAGTCCGTGGCAAAGGATGTGATACTTTTCTGCTACTTGGTCTAGACGTTTTTTCCAGGTTCCGCCAACATCTAGCCAGTTTTCAGGTGCCAATTCCACGAAATCAGGCTGAATGTCTTCGCCAGATAACAGTGCATTGGTCATGCTTCGTCGGTAACCGACACCTATGGATCCGTTTTTCATCATAATGAAAAGGAATTAGCAGGACCGTGGGGAGACGGACCTGCTAATTCTTATCTATTACAGTCCGCAAGAACCTTCGCCGCACTTGTGTTCTTCCGCTGCTGGCTCCTCTTCTGAAGAGGCCTCCTCGCCGCAAGAACCTTCGCCACATTTGGCTTCTTCTGTGCTGCGTTCTTCTGAAGATGCTTCCGATGATTCTCCGCAAGAACCTTCGCCGCACTTCTGCTCGGTGGCCTCCGCTTCTCCACATGTTAGCTCTAAGCCATTGATAACGGCACGCTCAGAGTGAAGCAATTGTGCTCTTACTTCTGCACCTGTACCGAGATCATCGGCTTGAAAAGCCTGTTCTGCTTGAATGCTTCCGCTAAGCAAAAGTCCTCCTGCTAGAAGGGTTCCACCTGCGATCAGTTTTCTTTTGTTCGAATTTTCCATAGCTGAGTGATTTAATTGAATTAATCTTTATTCTATTTCTGAATTTCCGCCTTCCACTTTGCTTTGACTTCTTCTGATGCCTTCAAGTTTTCAGCGCCTTTGCTATCATTTACGAGGTTATCTAGCTTTTGGTTTTGTTGATCGAACAATTTGCAGATGTCACAGATGCGTAAATGCATCCAAAGCCGCATGCGCTCTACCATAGAGCTTTTTCCCTGAGATCTTCTAACGGCGTGTAAAGAAGCGTCTTCACACGAATAGAACAACTTGTGTATTACTCTGGCAATCATAGGGCATCGAAATTTCTCAATTCGTCGAAGTAGTTTTTATCAAGACAATCACGCAGTTGTAGTTTGGCACGGTGTATTAGCACCCAGTAATTGGACGAGGTGATATCCAGCACCTTACAGATCTCATCAGAATCTTCATCTTCTAAATACTTCATTCTGAAGGCCACCGCACCTTTACCTTTAAGGTTGTCGATGCACTGGTCTAGGCGCTCGCCGATCTCACCCCTCTCAACTACCTCGTCGGGTCTTTCTATCCAAGCCTTTGGTTTTTTGTCTGGTATCCATCCTCCAGATTCATCAAAGAATTGATCTATGCTCACTTCCTTTTTAACGGACACTTCATCTTCCGACTGTCGTGTTCTCGTCTTTCGGTAGAAGTCGATGATCTTATTCCTAAGAATGCGCATCAACCATGTGCGGTCGGATGCTTCTTCTTTAAAATTGTCAAGGGACTTAAACGCACTTAGCAATGTCTCCTGAACAAGATCCTCTGCCGTTTCTCTGCTGCCCGTCCTTTGATAGGCAAATCGAAATAGAAGATCGCCGTGCTCATCTACCCATTGTGTGGCTCTTTCTGATGGAGTCAAGGATTCTCGATTTTGGTTGATTTTATGGTCAAGTTATATCTTTTAATTGACGGAGGTGTAAATTGCGTCTTACATTCACAAGTGAAAAATCCTCTTTGATGAAAAAGTCAGTTCGTCGTGTTCTCGTAGCACTACTCGCAGTTTTGATCGTTATGCAATTCATTCAGCCGGATAAGACCAATCCAGAGTCGCCAGCTGAGGCCGATTTTCTTGCTGTTCACAACGTGGACGGGGAAGTGGGAGGCCTGATCAAAAGGGCGTGTTACGACTGTCATTCCAACAATACGCGATGGCCATGGTATACATCCGTTGCTCCCTTCTCTTATATCATTGCTGACCATGTAGAGGAGGGTAGAGAGCATCTTAACTTTTCAGAATGGACTTCTTACAGCGCAGATAAGGCTGATCACAAGCTAGAGGAATGTGCCGAGGAGGTGGAGCATGGCGAAATGCCATTGAGCGGTTATGTGGCCCTGCACTCGGAAGCCGATCTTTCTAATGAGGAGTTGGAAATGCTCGTCGACTACTTCGAATCACTTCGTAAGTAATACTATCCTTCTAACTTCTCGCGGATGGCGTGACAAGTGGAGTTGTCCTTAAGATCAAGGATTCCCTCTGGGACACCTTGATAGAGCAACTGACCTCCATTGTCGCCACCCTCAGGCCCGAGGTCGATCAACCAATCTGCACATTTGATAATGTCAGGGTTGTGCTCGATCACCAGAATGCTGTGCCCTTTATCGATCAAGGCGTAGAATGAGTTCAACAGTTTATGGATGTCTTCGAAGTGCAAACCTGTAGTAGGCTCATCGAAGATGAAGAGCTTTTTGCCTTCACTTTGCCCCATCACCAAGAAGCTCGCGAGCTTAACGCGCTGCGCCTCGCCGCCAGACAGCGTGCTGGATGATTGTCCCAAGTGAACATACCCCAAACCTACTTCTTGAAGAGGCTTCAATTTGGTGATGATCTTTTTCTGATCGTGTTCTTCGAAGAACGCGATGGCGTCATCAACGGTGAGCTCTAGGATGTCATGGATATTCTTTCCGTTGAATTCAACCTCCAGGACTTCATCCTTGAAACGCTTGCCATTGCATTGCTCACATTTGAGGTGAACGTCTGCCATGAATTGCATTTCGATGGTCACTTCGCCTTCGCCTTTGCAAACATCACACCTTCCTCCATCTGTATTGAATGAGAAGTGCTTGGGCTTCAAGTTATTGAGGTCTGCCAACTTTTGAGAGGCGTAGAGACTTCTGATCTCATCGTAGGCCTTCAGGTAGGTAACCGGGTTACTTCGGCTAGACTTTCCGATCGGGTTTTGATCGATGAATTCTACACCAGATATGCGGCTAAAGTCGCCTTCCACAGCTTTATGTTGACCAGCCTTTTCGCCATATCCACCCAGTTCCTTTTGCAACATGGGATAGAGGATACGTCGAACTAAGGTTGATTTACCAGAACCACTTACACCGGTTACAACGGTAAAGGTGTGTAGTGGAAATTCAATATCAACATTCTTGAGGTTATTCTCACGTGCGCCCTTTACAGCGATGGTATACTTGGATGTCCTTCTATTCTTAGGGAGTTCGATCTCTTTTATTCCGGATAGGTACTGGGCTGTGAGGGTATCGGTATTCATCAATCCTTCGAGTGTGCCATTGAACTCCACTTTTCCACCGTAGCTACCAGCTCCTGGCCCAATGTCAACGATCACATCCGCGGCGCGCATGAAAGCTTCATCGTGTTCAACAACGATAACGGTATTTCCAATGTCACGAAGGTCTTTTACTACCTGAACCAATCGATCTGTATCGCGGGGATGTAGACCAATACTCGGTTCATCTAGGATATACATCGATCCTACCAAACTTGAGCCCATGCTTGTCGAAAGGTTGATGCGCTGAGATTCACCACCTGAAAGGGTGGAGGAAAGTCGGTTCAAGGTCAAGTAACCGAGTCCAACCTCAAGCAGATAATGGAGTCTGTTCGTAATCTCAATCAGCAAACGCTTGGCCACCTTTTGATCGAATTCATTCAGCTCCAAGGTATTGAACCAGGTTTCAAGTTTGTCGATTGAAAGATCAACTAGATCCATAATGCTTTTGCCCCCGATCTTCACGTAGGCAGCGTCCTTGCGTAAACGTCGGCCTTTACAATCCGGACATTTCGTTTTGCCGCGGTATCGAGAGAGCATTACGCGATATTGGATCTTGTAGCTCTTGCTTTCTAGATGTTTGAAGAAGGCATCAATACCCTTGAAGAATTTATTTCCGTTCCAGAGTAATTCCTGCTCTTCTTTGGTAAGGTCACCATACGCTCTGTGGATGGGAAAATCGAATTTGTGGGCATTGCGTACAAGTTCATCCTTCCATTCCTGCATTGAATCACCTTTCCAAGCGGCTACAGCATCTTCATAGATGCTCAGAGAATGATTCGGAATGACAAGGTCTTTATCGATGCCGATAACACTGCCGAAGCCTTCGCATTTCGGGCACGCACCGTATGGGTTATTAAAGGAGAAGAAGTGGAGCGTCGGTTCTTCGAACTCTATTCCGTCTGCTTCGAACTTATTGCTGAAAGCGATCACTTCATCGCGTTCTACCCAGTGGATATGGCATGTACCATGACCTTCGTAGAATGCGGTTTGAATGGAATCAGCCAAACGACTATCGTTATCCTCATCGTCTTTACGCACCATGGCTCGATCGATGATAAGCTCGGCATCCAACGGCCAATCTTTTACGTGCTCATCGATAAGGTCGGCGATCTCGTTAGGCTGTTTATTCCACCAGATCCTCGAAAAACCCTGCTGTTGAAAAACGTTCAAAGCTTCTACGGCAGTTCTTCCATTTGGACGCACCGGGGAGGTGATCATCAACTTTTCACCTTCTTTTCCATTATGAAGGTGATCGAGCACGTCGGATACACTGTGTCTCTTTACCTCTTCTCCAGATTCGGGTGAATAAGTACGACCAATGCGGGCATAGAGCACTTTGAGGTAATCGTAGATCTCGGTAGTGGTCCCAACGGTAGAACGAGGGTTCCTTGAGATGACCTTTTGTTCGATAGCGATGGCAGGGGCGAGCCCTTTTATATCGTCAACTTCAGGCTTATTGAGTCGGCCAAGGAACTGACGAGCGTACGAAGAGAGGCTTTCCACGTAGCGTCTTTGTCCCTCTGCATACAGTGTGTCGAAAGCCAGAGAAGATTTTCCACTTCCCGAAACGCCGGTAATAACAATGAGTTTGTTGCGCGGGATGGTGAGATCCACATTCTTGAGATTGTGGACCCTGGCGCCGAGAATTGTGATGTTTTCATCAGATTCTACGGGCGTTGGCGCAACATTGGTCATCGTTTTTTCCATAGCGGGCAAAGGTACGATTAATAGCTTTTTATTCCATTGCAAAACGACTCCTATGACAACATTTAACGTTGTATATGTATTTGCGTATTTGCATTTGTGGATTGAAATCATTTACATTTGGGAGATCACAATGTTCGCACAAGGCGACATTTTTACTTTAAACAGCATTTCTATAGGAACATATCTACCCGTTTAATCAGGAAAGACAGAAACCAAAACAAACGGTTATGGATATGTTGCAATGGAAAGATTCCGAATTAGTTTCGGAATACATGAAAGGGCGTGAGGCTTGTTTAGAGATTCTAATTAACCGCCATCAGCAAAGAGTTTATTCGTACATCATCAGTAAGATCCGCAATGAGGATCTGGCTAACGATGTGTTTCAAGATACCTTCGTAAAGGTGATCAACACATTGCGTGCTGGTCGTTACAACGAGGAGGGTAAATTCCTTCCTTGGGTAATGAGGATCGCACACAATTTGGTGATCGACCATTTCAGGAAGGCGAAGCGGATGCCTACGATCTCACCAAAGGATGATTTCGACATCTTCGATATAATCAATGATGGCGAACCAACCCGGGAAACAGAAATGATCCGTGAGCAGATCGAAAGTGATCTTCTCAAGTTGGTAGAGCATCTTCCAGAGGAGCAAAAGGAAGTTCTTCGTTTGCGTATTTACTCTCGTCTGAGTTTCAAAGAGATCGCAGAGCAAACAGACGTTAGCATCAATACCGCACTTGGCAGAATGCGATATGCGTTGATGAATTTGAGGAAGATCATGGAGCAAAAAGGTGTGACCTTGACTATCGATTGAGTTTTTTTCTGGCCTGATACAATAGCTTAAAGGCCAGTGCGTTCTTGGTGTAATTAAATTGCTACTGCCTATGTATAACATTACTCCAAGCGAACGTAAAGCAAATGACAAAATGAAGAATGCACCGAAGCATTGCATCGACTACCTTCTTCAGTATTCAAAGAGTTTGCACGTAGACAAAATCGATGACCACGACGTATTCATGCACATGAATTAAGTTAGGTTCATGATAACAAAAAGCCCAAGCCCTTCGGTTTGGGCTTTTATTTTTTTAAAAGAATTGGTTATCGAGGACATTATTCTTGACGAGTCTGTGAGGCAGTGACTTAGGTAATCGAAAAAATATCTTTTCCTTGAATTTGTCACCTAACTCCTTGTGTGATCGTAGTATAGACTAGAAAAACGATTACTTATGCGCTCTCTATTCACTCTCACATTCAGTTGTGCCGCTTTTACGCTTTTGGCACAAAATCCTTCAACTTTTACGGGTGCAGAACATCTACCAACCATTGTTCAGGAAAAGGCTCAGTATGGAATGGTTGTCACCGCAGCTGAACAAGGCGGTTTCTTCATTTCTTCAGGCGACACTTCCGGTTCTATGCGTCATGCTGGAACTTTCAGCTCAGATACAATATACTTTGTGTTTCCTTCGGACAGCACTCATCTAACGGCTCATCAGAAGTTTGGACCTGGATTCATTAAGATTCCACCACCGGTAGCTGAAACCAATGGCCGATTTGGGTCATTGATCACAGAAATGGGTGATTACTTATTAATAGCGGATACCGTTCCAAAATGGGATCAGGCTACACAAACCACAGCTTGGCCTGTGATCTATTTGTACGAAGAGATCCATGATCAACAAGGAAATAGATGGGAGTATACTGGCAAGAGCCATGTGTTAGAAGGTAACTGGGAGATGGGTGACCTCGAAAAGATCTGATCTTCGGAGGTAGTCTTTGGCGGATCGGATACGGTGTTCATCTGTGATTTTGATCCATCACAGCCACAATTTTTTACAGTGAAGCAAACAATCGTTGCTCAAGGTTCAGGACACCAGCGGAACTATCCTATGTCCATTGAGGCAACAGGAGATAAGTTGATCATCGGTAGTACGGAGAATTTCCATTCACCTACAAAAGTGGTGGGAACTCTGGAGCATTTTGAAAGACCAAGTTCTACTTCGAGCTATGCATTGCAGTCGGCGGCCGTGAGAGAAACGAACAACGATTTTTTCTTCGGCCGACAAATGGAGCTGGTGACAGCTGGTGGTCAAGTGTTTATCTTGGTCAATCATAAGTCCCCTTCCAGTAACAATTTTCAATATCATCAAATCCTATTTCGCATAGACCAAGCAGGACTTGAGCCCATGGATAGTACGGATCGTTTCGGTGGATCGGTCAATTGATTTTCGGGATCAAATTGGCATGAGCTAGATGGGAACAACGGGGTATTCTACGTCAACTTCAATGGAGATCGCACCTATGCATCGGTGAATATCTCAGTGGGTTCTTCCCGCATGTACCGCATGAAGATGACCTCAGGTGGGGGATATGAGTTGGATTGGTACGGTACGATACTGCCCAAGACAGGCGCAGTGGGTGACTCTGCTTACCTAGATGGTGATATCGCTATCGGCAATCACCTCGAAACTGCTGGGCCATCCATTACCTGGGGTTGCTGCTGGGTGACTGGTCACAAACGCAAGCATACCGTTGTTGGCGGTAACACCCTCATCAATACGGGTTCATGGTATACCAGTTGGGATGCCTGCACCGCTCCTTCGATCGGTACCCCTGAGTATGCTCGATTAATCGAATCAACGGCTTATCCAAATCCTGCCTCCAATCGAGTTACGTTGGAATTCTCAGAAGAGCTACAGGAGAATGTGGTTTACATCATGAATACGATGGGACAGATCGTGCGAACACTCAATGTATCAGGATCAACCTTCACACTGAACCGCGATGGATTGCCAAGTGGTACCTACTTTATTCAGGTGAGGAGCGATGATGTACTTTCGAATACTACAGTGGTATTCGAATAGATCACGCTCTCTGTCGTTATTGACCATTGCATTTCCAAATGAGCAATTTGAAAATGTAAAAAGCGCTTTAGCATTGGGCTAAGGCGCTTTTTGTTTTTAGTGAAGAGCAGCCGAATGTTTAATTCGCCACTTCACTCAAGAATTTCAATCGGATAAGTCTGAGTTCTTCTTCGCTGTAGTCGCCATCGAATTCATCGAACGCCTCATCGATCTTACCTTCTTCTGAATCATCCATGAAGTACTCGTAGATCTCTTCGATCGAATCTTCGTCTAGGATATCTTCCAGATAATAGTCGATGTTGAGTTTGGTCCCTGAGAAAACGATCATCTCCATCTCTTTTAGAAGATCTTCCATCGAAAGTCCCTTGGCCCTGGCGATATCATCCAACGGAAGTTTTCTGTCGGTACTCTGTATCAAATAAACCTTCAGTGCGCTTTTGTTGGCCAAAGACTTCACCACCATATCCATTGGTCGGTTGATGTCGTTTTCCTCCACATAATTCTTGATCAGCTCAATGAATGGCTTTCCAAACTTCACGGCCTTTCCTTCGCCAACCCCCGACATATTCTTGAGCTCGTCGATGGATGTAGGATAGTGCGTAGCCATTTCATTGAGGGAAGGTTCCATGAAAACGGCGTATGGAGGAACGTTCTTCTGCTTGGCAACCTTTCTGGTAAGGTCCTTTAGCATGGAGAAGAGCTTATCGTCGAGTGCAACGGTTGAAGCTCCGCCACCTGAGCTGGCATCTTCATACTCGCGCTCTTCTGGCATCATGAATTTCCCAGGCTCCTTGATGAAATCCAATCCTTTTTGATTAAGGCGGAGCACTCCGTATAGTTCAATCTCACGATCCACATACCCTTGAACCACCGCTTGGCGGATCAAGTTGTGCCAGAAACGCTCATCGTGTGTTTTGCCCGTGCCCCATTGGTCGAGCTGATCGGAATTGTGATTCTTTAAGAGGGCTGTCAGGTTTCCGATCAGGATATTGACGATCTGCTGGGCCTTAAATTTCTCATTAGCACTCTGTATTGTAGAGAGTGCAAGTTGTAATTGTTTTGATGCGTCATGCAACGTTTGCGGATGTCGGCAATTATCGCACATCCCACAATTGTCGGGCTCATACACTTCTCCAAAGTAGTAGAGTAGGTAGCGCCTTCTACACATACTGGTTTCGGCATAGCTCATTGCTTCCTGAAGCAATTGCTTGCCGATCTCTTGTTCTGCTACAGGCTTCTTGGAGAGGAATTTCTC
The DNA here is from genome assembly GCA_965659725.1 of Phaeocystidibacter sp. Classification (GTDB taxonomy): domain Bacteria; phylum Bacteroidota; class Bacteroidia; order Flavobacteriales; family Schleiferiaceae; genus Phaeocystidibacter. The sequence continues at coordinate 40,710 of CBFHXG010000003.1, forward strand.
AAACTTCTCGATATCCTTGTAATGATAGAAGGTCACTAAATTGCCTTCGCCACCATCTCTACCGGCTCTTCCGGTTTCTTGGTAGTACGACTCGAGGCTCTTGGGCATATCGTGATGGATCACGTACCGAACATCGGGTTTGTCGATTCCCATACCAAATGCGATGGTCGCAACGATCACATCGGTTTCTTCGGATAAGAATGCATCCTGATGACGAACTCGGGTAGATCCATCCAAGCCTGCGTGATACGGTAGGGCCTTGATGCCATTTACTTGCAGCTGCTGTGAAAGGTCTTCAACCTTCTGGCGTGACAGACAGTAGATGATAGAGCTCTTTCCGTGATTTTCGCGAAGCAATTTGATGATCTGCTTCTCTACATCCTGCTTTGGCCTCACCTCATAATAGAGATTATCTCTATTGAAGGAGGACTTGAACACCTTGGCATCTTCTACACCAAGTGTTTTCATTATATCGCTTTGAACCTTTGGCGTGGCTGTAGCTGTGAGAGCAATGATCGGTTTGCGACCTATGCGTTCTATGGCCTTACGAAGGTTTCTGTATTCAGGTCTGAAATCGTGTCCCCATTCCGATATACAATGGGCTTCATCTATAGCAAAGAAAGAAATGTTGAGTCTCTGAAGGAGTTCAATGTTATCTTCTTTGGTAAGTGATTCCGGTGCGACGTAAAGCAATTGTGTAATGCCGTTGCTTAGGTCGCTTTTAACCTGCAGGACCTCTTTTTTGGTGAGTGACGAGTTGAGGACGTGTGCTACTCCATCCCGCTCGGAGAAGCCTCTCATGGCATCAACTTGATTCTTCATGAGGGCAATTAGCGGTGATACGACAATGGCCGTTCCTTGTGTCATCATCGCTGGGAGTTGATAGCACAAGGACTTCCCGCCACCCGTAGGCATGATCACGAACGTGTCGTTCCCTTCGAGAAGATTCTGGATGATGGCCTCTTGCTCACCTTTAAATGTGTCGAAGCCAAAATGCTTCTTGAGTTCGGCTGTAGGATTAATACCTGTCTCGCCCATAGGCAATATTTCGCTCTGTGCGTTCAATGCTTAACTATCAAAATGTACGAAAAATCCTCATAGTTCTCACACACCAATTTTGGATTTCCAAAAAGTTACAGGGAAAGAGCCGCAGTGTAACAAATTTAATGACCTTTGCGGTTTTGAAGAAATAAAATCTGCGGATAGCTTTGTATATATGATATGGCTGCCAAAAGCAAGAAAGATCCAAACGCGATGAGTTTCCTAGACCACCTTGAAGAGTTGAGGTGGCACATTGTGCGCTCCGGAATAGCTGTGCTCATTGGCGCTGTTGTGGCCTTTATTTTCGTAGATGTTCTCTTCGATGGGATTATTTTGGCTCCGTTGCATGCCGACTTCTATTCTTATCTTAAGATCTGTGAGCTTTCTCAGCTCGCAGGTGGAAGCAGTTTTTGCTTTGATGAGATGAATATCCCGATCCAGTCCACCAAGTACACCGGACTTTTCATGATGCACATGAATGCATCCATTGTGGCGGGCATCATCATTGCATTTCCATATATCGTTTATGAGCTGTGGCGTTTTATCAAGCCAGGGCTGCACGAACGCGAGAGAAAGAATGGCTCGATCATCATCTTCTTTACCGCATTTCTCTTTTTGTTTGGAGTCCTTTTTGGATATTACGTGCTGTCGCCGTTGAGTGTACAGTTCTTTGGTACCTATCAGTTGAGTGATATGATCGAATATCGTCCGGAGTTGAGTTCGTACGTTTCCTTGATCACCATGATGACCTTGGCAACCGGGTTACTTTTCGAGCTACCTGTGATGGTTTACTTCTTCAGTTCTATAGGTTTGCTTACTCCTGAATGGATGAGGAAATATAGAAGGCATGCCATCGTTGTAGTTTTGATCTTTGCTGCTATCATCACTCCACCCGATGTGTTGAGTCAGGTGTTAGTAGCTATCCCAGTAATGGGCTTGTATCAGATCTCAATTGCCGTATCCGCTCGAGTGCAGAAACGGCGTAAGGCAAGAACCGTATGAAGCTATCGGCAAACAATATCGTGAAACGCTACCGCTCCCGTACTGTGGTTGATGGTGTTTCGTTTGAGGTGAATCAAGGTGAGATCGTCGGACTTCTTGGTCCGAATGGTGCCGGCAAGACCACGTCCTTTTACATGGTAGTAGGCCTCGTAAAGCCCGATGAGGGTGAAGTTCGGATCGATAAGGATGTCATTACCCGTGATCCCATGTACAAGCGCGCCCAAAAGGGTGTAGGCTATCTAGCGCAAGAAGCATCTGTGTTCCGAAAGATGAGCGTTGAAGATAATATCAATGCCGTCTTGCAGATGACGAAGTACAATAAGAAGGAGCGAAAGGAAAGATTGGAAGCGCTTTTGGATGAGTTCGGACTTCAGCACATTCGCAAGAACCGCGGCGACCTCCTTTCGGGTGGTGAGCGTAGAAGAACCGAGATCGCTAGGGCACTGGCTACAGATCCAAGTTTCATTTTGTTAGATGAGCCATTCGCGGGTGTTGACCCTATTGCTGTAGAAGATATCCAAAGTATCGTAGCTCAGTTGAAAAAGCGAAATATTGGCATCTTGATCACTGATCACAATGTTCAAGAGACGTTGGCTATTACGGACCGCACCTATTTAATGTTCGAAGGAAAGATCTTAAAGAGCGGTTCGGCTGAAGAGTTGGCCTCCGACGAACAGGTGCGTAGGGTTTATCTCGGTCAGAATTTCGAATTGCGAAAGCCCAAGAAAAACCAGCCTACGGCCGAGCAGTTGCGCGAGTTAGGCGATCGTTGATAGCCCTTCCCAAACCTTCCTCAGGCACAAATTCTACCAGAGCTATATCAATGTCCAATTGATCGAGCTTTCTCAAGGATACAAAAAGTTGACTAGCAGCCTCGTTAAGGTCGCCACTTTCACTGAGTATGATCTGATTTAAACTTGGTATACGAGGATCAACATCCTTGAAACGTATGGCTCCAACTCTGCTCAGATCGGAGAGTTCCCTATCGATCTTACCTCCATACTCTACCAACTTTACCCCAGGTGCATAATGACTATGAAGCATTCCTGGCGCATTCGGTTGAGAGCTACTCAATCTGATATCCGTAAGTTGAACACCCATTTTCTCCTCTAATTCAGAAAGATCATACCCTCCTAATCGTAGAACAGTAGGGTGATCTCCGCTGAGGTCTATGATAGTAGATTCTATTCCGACCCTGCAAGGACCACCATCTAGTATGTATGGAAGCTTGCCATTCAGTTGGTCTTGGACATGAGAAGCTCGAGTTGGACTCACATACCCAAAAGGATTGGCGCTTGGCGCCGCCAAAGGGAAATCAAGGGAACGGAGAAGTTCCAATGTTAGGGAATGATCTGGGATCCGAATTCCGACAGTAGCATGTCCGCTCGTTACTAGGTCTGGGATAATCTCTTTTTTCGGTAAAATGTAGGTGATAGGCCCAGGACTCAATCTGTCGATCCATTGGAGGATACGGTCATCAACATGGGCATACTTCGCAACATCGGTTAGGTTGCCAACATGAACGATCAATGGATCGAATGCCGGACGATCCTTCGCCTCAAAGATCTTCACAACGCAGCTACGGTCGAGGGCATTCCCTGCAAGGCCATACACTGTTTCGGTAGGAATGGCAACGAGTTCACCGCTGCGAAGATGATCGGCAGCCGTATCGATATTTGAACCTATTGTTGTTGAAAAACGCATTAGCCCGCAAAGGTAAGCGCCTTAGTTGAGTCGCGATGAAGCGAAGAACTGAAAAGTGGGAATCTGAACCTCAAAGGAGGTATTATCTGAAAGACGTACCATTTTATATACCCCTCTCATTGCACCAATGCTCGCTCGAAGATGGCACCCTGAGCGATAGGTATGAACCTCGCCTGGTGCTATAACGGGCTGTTTGCCGATTACGCCTGTGCCTTCCACTTCGCTAGGGCCTTCGCCCGTGTCGTAAATGAACCAATGTCTACCCAATAACTGTACGGTTTCGGTTCCCATATTCTCTATTTCAACATCATATGAGAATACGTACAATGGCCCGTGTTTACTGAAGAAACGACCTTCGAACCCCGTGGATACGGTTACTTTGATTCCTGATGTTACTAGGGTTACCAATTGGTTTAGTATAGTATTACTGAGACACTTGCTACTAAAAATATGAAAATTATCGAAACTATTAGCATGCTCAAATTCAATAGTGAGAATTTGATGAAGGTTACGAATCCAGATTGCTCATAATACCGCTTTAATGCTAGGAAAGTGTATACGGCGATCCCTGTGAAATAGATGAAGTAGAGTATATCCCAATTGGTGATCCATGTGAGAATGACCAACAGAATCGCATAAGCCAGTTGTGCTGTTTGAAGGTGGATGGCAAAAACGAAGTGATCTACGTAATATATGCCTTTATAGAAGTATAGTCCTTTGAGCGTAAGAGCAATGAAAGGGATGAAGAGGAGGAGTATGAATAAGATATTCCTTCCGATGTATCGGAAAAACTCCTTACTGTTCATCAGGGAGATCTTCAATATATTGGAATAGAGGAGGTGATTCCAGAATGTAGGCTCCTTGTTGAGTTCGATTAGGGCGTCATCTACAGGCTGGAGTGGATTCAATCGAGCATGGTGGTAGTAAGTATTGAGCAAACCCTCACCGAATTCCCATTCAATGGTGGTCCTACTGTCTACCTTTTCTGTGAGCTTATACTTATCAATGTTGGGGTCGTATACTACAAATCCATTCTCTACAAGTGAATCGAGGGTTCCCTTATCCATCTTGTCCATGTTGGAAAGGAACAAGCGATCAGCGTTATCGGAGAGCAGTGAATTGTCCGCCTCTTTGGGTCTATCCACTTCATACCAATGATCGTTACTGAATCGATTTTCGCAACTAACTGCAGCGATAAGCAGGATGGTGATCAGTATGAATAGTCGAATCGGGAGAACATATCTCGATCTTTTACCCTCGTTGAAATCGCGACTTAACCTACCAGGACGCCAGAGTAAGGGGATCAGGCTTCGGTAGAATCGCGAGTCGAATGCGAAGAGATTTTCTAGCGCGTCTCGTATGAGTTCGAGGATACTGGGCTTGTGCGAATTGTTGAATTGACCACATGTTGGGCAATAGTTCGCATCCCCTTGGTGGGTACCGCAATTAAGACACTCTTCCGTCTTTTTAATTCGGCGGCGCATTCAGTCAGTAGGTTTCAACCAAGTTTACGACTAATTTTTGAATGCATTTAGTGGTTCAAACCACTTAGTCGCCTATGTAATTGGAAGTGGAAAGTCCCACAACGCGATCGTAACGAATCCCGATCTCGCGGTGATAAACGATGATGGTATACTCGTTCTCCGTCTCCCAATGATTGCCTTCAAATGGGGTAGTGGAGGCACCAGCGGCGGAGTTCATCGTTGCATACATGTAGTTATAGAAACCTTGCTTGATATAGAATCGTCCGCGATAGGCTTTTTCTTGATAGTCGTAATTAAGTGCCCATTGTGGATCCATGCTCCAGTTGGTGAACTCTCCGAAGAGATAGACTCCACCAGGGGTTGGGGCGGGGTATTTCAGATAGAAATCCATGAGGATATAATCGGCTTCTGTGCCTGGTGCTTCGCTATCTAGCTTTCGAATGAAGTATGAGCCATTGAGATCTTCCCAGGTAATGAACTCTCGGAATTGTCGGCTTTCTTCCTCTTGGATATAGGCCACCCAAGATGTATCGATTTCTATCTTTCTAACTCTAAGTGATAGCGTTCGCATATCCTTGGTGTCGAACTCTCGGAACTCGTTGCTTCCAGGGAAATTATTCTCGAGGTCGTAATCGTAATTCAGGGAATTATTGCTGAGAAAACGAGGTTTTAATCCGGTGATAGCATTATCCCAACGGTGATTTTGCATGACTACCACTTTGAGGTCGTCAAATGGATTCGGTATCGGGTAGCCACCGTGGAATATGCTGAAGTCAACTTGCTGATGCGTATTCATTTGATCGGCAGTATTGGCTCTGTGTGTATTGGCAGAAACATTCACGAGCTCTTCATAAACGACGAAGCGCAGAGTGAAGGCGGGTTCCTCTGGATCGTTGGTATAAACGATGAGAAGATAATTTCCACTCTTGGTGAACTGAATGTACTGATTGGGAAAACTCAATTCGTAGTGCGTGAATGGCACGTAGGTATTGAATGAAAAATCGTAGTTGCGAATGAGTTCCTGTTGGTACGATGCGAGGTATTCGCTTTTGATGAGATCGGAGGGAGTCCAATCTGCATTACAGTGCAGGAAGGTGTAATTGTAATTCTTGAAATCGGCATCGAAATCGTCGAATGACAATTGCAATGCATTCATTCTACCGAGCTGAATGTAGCGAGCCGCGCTTGCGTTGACGTTGCTTCGGCGCAGTTTGACCGTCTTCAGATTCGTGTGATACACTCGATTCACCGCGGGTGGTTCACCTGCAAAAGTTGGGAGTGAGAGGAAGGCGATCAGTAGGGTGGTAACTATGTATTTCGTCATGGCGTTCTAAGAACGTTCAATTTACCTGCCAAAGTACCTATTTATTCGTAAATTCGCCGTCCCATGAACGATGGGCATAAGTTTATTGTTTAGACTTCATCTAAATATCCAAACATGGGGGGCATAGATGGGAACAATATGTACTTTTGCCCCTGTTTTTTTAAACGATAATCGAGTCGGTGACATGTCGAATGTGATTAAGATCCGTAAAGGATACGACATTAAGCTTGTGGGTTCAGCGGAACAGAAGTTCGGAGAAACCCCGTCTGTTAGCCATTATGCGCTTATTCCCGACGACTTCAATGGTGTTATTCCAAAACTAGAGGCACGTGCCGGCGACAAAGTACTCGCGGGTGATCCTATCTTTTATTCTAAGGAGAATGAAAAGATCAAGGTATGTGCTCCAGTAAGTGGAGAGATCGCTGAGGTTGTCCGCGGTGAGAAGCGCAAGATTCTAGCCATCCGCATTTTGCCGGACAAGGAAACGCAGTACCGCGACTTTGGTGCGAAAGATCCTAGCTCTCTTTCAAGGGAAGAGGTGATCGATACCATGCTCAAAGGTGGTGTATGGCCTTCTTTGCAAATGCGTCCTTATGGTCGTTTTGCACGTCCGGATGACAAGCCAAAATCAATTTTCATTTCTGCGATGAACACCAATCCGTTGGCGCCAGATATGAATTTTGTGGTGAGCGGTTTGGAAGAGGAATTCCAAACAGGTTTGGATGCGCTAGCGAAGCTTACAGAAGGAAAGATCCATCTTTCATTGGAAGCGGGTGTAACGCCTAGTCCGGTTTACGCCAATGCCAAGGGAGTTGATCTTCACTACTTCGAAGGTCCGCATCCAGCGGGTAATGTAGGTACACAGATCCACCGCATCGATCCTCTTAATAAGGGTGAAGTGGTTTGGACCATGCGTCCTCAAGATGTTATCGTTCTTGGACGTTTGTTCAAGGAAGGTAAGTATCGTCCGGAGCGTGTTGTGGCCCTAACTGGCTCGGAGGTAGAACAGCCTCAATATTACAGATTGACTTCAGGCGCATCTTTGACCGCTCTAATTGGTTCGGGTATCAAGGGTGAGAACAACCGATATATCACGGGTAACGTACTTACAGGCAGGAATGCTGGTAAGGAAGGTTACTTGGGTTACAACGACGAGCAGTTGACGGTTATCCCGGAAGGTGATGAAACGGAATTCTTGGGTTGGGTCCTTCCTGGCTTTGGCAAGTTCTCGCTTTCTAGGACCTTCTTTAGCTGGTTGACACCAAATAAGAAATTCAAACTGAACACCAACATGCATGGCGAAGAGCGTGCATTCGTGGTAACTGGTCAATACGAACAAGTCTTCCCATTTGATATTTACCCTCAGCAGCTCATCAAGGCCATCATGGTTCGCGATATCGAGTTGATGGAGAACTTGGGTATCTACGAAGTGACAGAAGAGGATTTTGCCCTTCCGGAAGTGATTTGTACTTCCAAGATGCCATTGCAGGAAACAGTTCGCGAGGGATTGGATTTCATGTATAAGGAATTGGTTTAATGCTGTAGAATTATGAAGTTCATTCAAAACCTTCTAGACAAAGCGCGTCCAGCGGTAACCACCGGCAAGTTGAAGCCACTTTATCCGTTGCACAACGCGATCGAAACTTTGATGTTCGTGCCTGCTCACACTACCCATAGTGGAGCGCACGTTCGTGATAGCATCGACCTTAAGCGTACGATGTTTACCGTGATCATCGCATTGATCCCGGCCCTACTTTTTGGCATGTGGAATACAGGTTACTGGCACCACGTTGCAACCGGTGAAGCAGCTACTGCTACTTTGATGGACAATGTCCTTTATGGTGCGGGCAAGTTGCTACCAATGATCATTGTTACTTACACCTTCGGTTTGGGAGTGGAGATCCTTTTCTCTTACCTCCGTAAGCACCCGGTAAACGAGGGCTTCCTTGTTTCGGGTATGCTTATTCCGTTGATCATGCCGGCCGACATTCCATTGTGGATGGTGGCTGTATCTACTGTATTCGCCGTATTGATCGGTAAGGAAGTATTTGGTGGTACAGGTATGAATATCCTAAACCCTGCACTTACTGCACGTGCCTTTGCCTTCTTTGCTTATCCGTCTTGGATGAGTGGTGATAAGGTATGGATCGGTGGTATGAAGGCCGGTGAAGCTGTTGACGGTTTCTCTGGAGCTACTGCCTTGGGACAGTTTGCTGCTGGTGATGTAACTCCACAAGTTGGGGAGCACGCACTTTCTCCGATGGATGCATTCCTTGGTTTCATTCCTGGTTCGATGGGCGAAACGAGCGCATTGTTGATCTTGATCGGTGGTCTTTACCTTATCTATACGGGTATTGGTAGCTGGAAGATCATGTTGAGTGGTGTAATTGGAGCGATCGTGATGGGATTGGTATTCAATGCGGTTGCTCCGTATGCTATCAGCCCAGAACAGCAGGCATTCATGGGTATTCCATTCTACTACCATTTGATCTACGGAAGTTTTGCTTTCGGTATCGTTTTCATGGCTACAGATCCTGTATCTGCGGCACAAACGGACCGTGGTAAATGGATCTATGGATTCTTGGTAGGTATCTTCTGTATCATGATCCGAGTATTCAACCCTGCCTATCCGGAAGGGGTGATGTTGGCTATCTTGTTCATGAACGTGATGGCTCCATTGATCGACCACTACGTGGTTCAGGCGAATGTGAAAAAGCGCAAGAAACGCGCTCAACTAGCTACGGCAAAATCATAAAGAAATGGACGTAAACAGTAACAAGTATACCTACGTATTCGCCTTGATCATGGTGATCGTAGTTGCTGCGCTTCTTTCGGGAACCAGCATTGCGCTGAAAGAGCGTCAAGAGGCGAACGTACGCCAGGAGAAGCAGCAAGACATCTTGAAGTCGATCGGTGTTATCCTAGATCGTCCAGAGGCGGAAGCTCAGTTCGATAACTATATCAAGGAAAGATTGGTTATCAAGAACGGTTCTCCTGTAGAATCTGAGGTTGGTGCCTTTGATATCAAAATGGCCGATGCCGTTGCTAAGTCGGTTGAAGAACGTGAAGTTCCTCTTTACGTTGCTGAGAAAGACGGTAGCACATATTACATCGTTCCACTTCGCGGCAAGGGTCTTTGGGGTCCTATCTGGGGTTACATTTCCCTTGAAGAAGATGGAAGCACGGTATACGGTGCAACATTTGGTCACAAGGGTGAAACTCCTGGTCTTGGTGCCGAGATTTCTACCAATGAATTTCAGGCGAAATTCGAAGGCAAGCAGATCATGGAAGGAAGCGAGTTCGTTTCTGTTGCTGTGATCAAGGGCAACCCTGAAGGTGAGCATGAGGTAGATGGAATTTCGGGTGGTACGATCACTTCTGATGGGGTGGATGCCATGTTGGAAGGGTGCCTCAAGCCATACATCGAATACTTCAACAGTTCAAACCGCGCAACCGCGCTCAACGCACAGTAATATGAGCACAGAAACGCAAGAAGTCGTAAAATCAAAAGAGCCGTTGTTCTCGAAAAAGAACCGCCGCTTGATGACCGATCCGCTCAATGAGGACAACCCGATCACTGTGCAGGTTTTGGGTATCTGTTCAGCCTTGGCGATCACCGTTAAGCTTGAGCCGGCTATCGTAATGTCCCTCTCCGTATTCTTCGTATTGGGCGTAGGTAACGTTGTCATCTCATTGATGCGTAACCTCATTCCGAACCGCATTCGTATCATCGTTCAATTGGTGGTAGTAGCATCATTGGTGATCTTGGTTGACCAAACCTTGAAGGCCTTCCTATATGATGTGAGTAAGCAATTGTCGGTTTTCGTTGGTTTGATCATTACCAACTGTATCATCATGGGTCGTTTTGAGGCCTTTGCCTTGGGTAATACACCTTGGAAATCATTCCTTGATGGGGTAGGAAACGCTGCCGGCTATGGTGCGATCCTCGTTATCGTGGCTTTCTTCAGAGAGCTATTTGGTTCAGGAACCTTGTTTGGTTATCCGTTGTTCGAGAAAATCGGGTTGTACAGCACTGGTTATGAGAATAACGGTATGATGTTGTTGCCTCCAATGGCGCTCATCGTTGTGGCGTTGATCATTTGGGTACAGCGCAGCAAGACCAAGTCATTGATCGAAGAAGAATAAACTAGACCCAAAGACACTCTATCATGCAAGAATTAGCAAGCATCTTTGTAAAGAGCATCTTCGTAGACAACATGATCTTCGCGTACTTCTTGGGTATGTGCTCTTATTTGGCCGTATCTAAGACTGTGAAGACCGGTGTGGGTCTAGGTGCAGCGGTAATCTTCGTATTAGGTATTACCGTTCCTATCAACTATCTACTTGAGCAGTACGTGCTCCAAAAGGGCGCATTGTCTTGGTTAGGAGCAGAATTCGCTGAGGTTGACCTTGGCTTCCTGAGCTTCATTATGTTCATCGCGGTTATCGCATCCATCGTACAATTGGTAGAGATGATCGTTGAGCGTTTTGCTCCGGCTTTGTATTCAGCCCTCGGTATCTTCTTGCCGTTGATCGCTGTAAACTGTTCTATCCTTGGTGGTGCACTCTTCATGCAAGAGCGTGCATACCCAACAATTGGCCACGCTACGGTGTTTGGTTTAGGTAGTGGAGTAGGTTGGTTCTTGGCGATCGTAGCCATTGCAGCCATCCGTGAGAAAATTCGTTACTCAGCAGTTCCGGCTCCACTTCGTGGATTGGGTATCACTTTCGTGATCACCGGCTTGATGGGTATTGCCTTCATGAGCTTCATGGGCATTAAGTTGTAACTGATAAGGTAAAGGAATAGATATGTTTCTAGCAAGTACAACCACGATCATTCTAGCGAGCCTCGCGGCCTTCGCAGTAGTGATCATTCTATTGGTTTTCGTTTTGCTCACCGCCAAGGCTAAATTGGCACCAAGCGGACCAGTAAGTTTGGATATTAATGGTGAAGAAGTAGAGGTTGAGTCCGGTACTACTTTGCTATCTACCTTGAGCAACCAAAAGATCTTCCTTCCATCCGCTTGTGGTGGAGGCGGTACTTGCGGTATGTGTAAGTGCCAGGTTCTTGAAGGAGGAGGCGAAATCCTTCCAACTGAAACAGGTTTCTTCAACCGTAAGCAGATCCAGGAAGATTGGAGATTGGGTTGCCAGGTGAAGGTGAAGAACGATATGAAGATCAAGGTACCTGAAGAGATCTTCGGTATCAAGAAGTGGGAATGTGAAGTTGTTTCTAACTACAACGTGGCTTCCTTCATCAAAGAATTCGTTGTTAAGCTTCCTGAAGGTGAGTCATTGGACTTCGAAGCAGGTGGTTATATTCAGGTTGACGTTCCACCAATTGAGGTAGACTTCAGCAAGGATATCGATATTACAGCACACCCAGATCTAGGTCGTGATCCGGATGATTTCAAAGGCGAATGGGACAAGTTCGGTCTTTGGGATCTCAAGATGAAGAACGACGAAGAAATCTTCCGTGCCTACTCAATGGCCAATCACCCTGCAGAGGGTAACATCATTATGCTGAACATCCGTATCGCTACTCCGCCTTGGGATCGCAAGAAGAACCAGTGGATGGATGTGAATCCAGGTATCTGTTCTTCATTCGTATTCGGTCGCAAGCCAGGTGATAAAGTAACCATCTCAGGTCCTTATGGTGAATTCTTCATCAAGGAAACCGATGCAGAGATGTTGTACATCGGTGGTGGTGCAGGTATGGCACCAATGCGTTCACACCTCTTCCACTTGTTCCATACGTTAAAGACCGACCGTAAGGTGAGCTTCTGGTACGGTGGACGTTCTAAGCGTGAACTCTTCTACTTGGAAGACTTCCGTAACATTGAGAAAGAGTTCCCTAACTTCAAGTTCCACGTAGTTCTATCTGAGCCATTGCCAGAAGATAATTGGAACGCGAAAGAGCACATGGAAGATGAAGGTGATGGCTTTACAGGATTTGTACACCAAGCTGTAATCGATAACTACCTCACCAAGCACGATGCGCCTGAGGATATCGAGTTCTACTTCTGTGGACCTCCATTGATGAACGCTGCAGTTCTTAAGATGTGTGACGACTTCGGTGTCCCACCAGAGAACGTAAGCTTCGATGATTTCGGAGGATAAGAAAGAATAAAGGCTGGCTCAATGAGCTGGCCTTTTTTGTCTGCTGTCACTGGTCAATTGTTAACGACTGGGGTTTAGAACAACCTTTTCAGGCGCAAGGCATATTCCACAGGCAGGTAGTGCAATTCAGTGAGTATATCTACCCTTGGAACATTGTCGCTGGTCCACGGACCATGACCTTGCGCGAGGGCTTCCAATTGCTTTAAACCGCGCTCATCTTCCATGATGGCTAAGGCCACGGCGGCGTCAAATCGTCGGTTTTCGTTTTCATGATCAAGGCGCTCTACAAGCCAGTTATGGTCAAAATTCCGCAGTCCCGCTTTTACGAATAGGGAAATCAAGAATTCTTGAACGGGAGTGGATAAGGCGTATTTGAATGCTTGAGCCTCTCCGTAGTTTTCGATGAGCGCACGTATAGCGGGAACAACGTGTTCGCGTTCGTCGACTTCTGGCAGAATTCGAAGGATCTTTTCTACTTCTTCTTTGAAGGTTGACATGGCGTTAATTCAATCAATGCACGATTCGCCCCGCATCTGTCCTCGGTCCATCTCCGATCCATTTTTGGATGCGGTTTTGGGTAGGAAAGAAGGCAATGAAGCCGGCATAGATGAAGGATAGGTATATCAAAAAGATAGTGTCCCTGTGAGTAGGAAGGACACAATGATGAACAATCCTGCCCCTTCGATGGGTGCTATGCGCACGATGTGGCGCGTCATTACCTGTTGAAAACGGCGGTAATATTCATTCTTGGAAGAAATGGGCATCGAACGAGCCATCATGATGCTCACAGTATAGGAAATGAGTACGATGGCTGGAACGGTATAAAAGAACATCGAGTGGTCTCGCACTTCAACGTTCGGATCCATGGAAAAGAACATGTCATTTGCGTGCAGGTATAACGTAACCAGAAAGAATAGCGTCATACCCATCATGAGGGCGCCGTGAATGATGCGTAGGGTCTGCGGACCTCCTTGTGTATTTTGTGAGTAGGTGTTCATCGGGAAGGATCAGAGCGTTGAATTAGAGAGAGTTGATTAGCTAAAGTAGAGAAAACACACCATTCAAAACAACGGAGTTTGTCGAATGTGAGCTCATTTCACCTTCGACGTCATCGTCAGGTTGTCAAAGTACCTTCCATCTCGCTTGAAATAATTCTTGATAATACCCCTTTCTTCAAAGCCAAATTTCTGATAGAGTCCGAGCCCCAGTTCATTTTCCGTATACACTTGGAGCCAGATTAATTCGAGGATGGGGCTTGCTGTGGCCCAATCGATAGCGGTCTGAAGCAATACGGACCCGAGTCCTGTGTTGCGCCATTCTTTGAGCATGCCCATACCAACCATGGCCGTGTGTTCCATGATCTTTCGTGGGCTACCCGTGAGGTCAATGTTTCCTATGATCTCACCTTCGAACTCTGCGATCAGCAATAGTGAATTGTGGTTGGTCAGGAATGATTCGATCCATTTTTCCTCTTCCTGAATGGAATCGATCACCTCATGTTGGAGCCTAGGTATGAAGTCGCTATCGGGAATATATCGTTTCAAGCAGTTGAGCAGATTCTCTGCATCGGAGATATCGGCTTGTCGGATGGTTACCGATCTACCGTTCTTTAGGGTGCTATGAATGGGTTCAGCGCTCAAATCAGTTTTACTATCAATTATATGATCTCAAGGATGGTGTAATACTCTACCACTCTAACTCTGCAATCTGTGCCTTCAAATGAGCTAATCATCCTATCAAGAAAGTTCGATCCAAACAGGGTTCCTTGATCGGTCATGACCCGTTGTGATCGAATTCGTATTGGCTGTTCACCTTCACATCCCATGGAATGCTGATACTTTCGCTGTATCACCACCTCGTAGCTCTCACCCATTTCAAGTTTCTGTGTAGCACCCTCATCAACAACCAGCGGCATTACTCTCAGCAAGTACATATCCTCATAGGGCAGGTAGGTCGAATCCAAGAGGATGGAGTAGGTCAATTGCTCGCCCTTGCCTTCAACAACTTCGTAAAAACCGTTGAATTTAACAGTGATGGTATCTGTCTGCGCATGCGCGGGAGAAAGCGCATGCATCATCCATACAAGAGTGAGCCTAAACATCATTTCGTCCTTGAGTCAATCAATCAATAAGTCCATTAGTCAGAGAATACAACCACCCTTACCTCTCGATCTCTTCCTCTTTCAACACCACCATGGTTGAATCTCCCTTCATCAAGTGGAGCATGGTCTCTTCTACCTTGTATCCGTCGGTCTCGTTGAGGGCCAGGAGGAAATCGTTCTCATAAGGGACATTTTGGCAAAGCATCTTGGTAACGGCAATCGGACCAAAACTCAATCCCACATTGGTGAGGTCGTATTTCCCATTCAAACTATTGCAGCCCGTATTCCCCATGATGCGCGCGTTGTTGTTCATCACGATGAATGCTTCATGAGGCGTTTCACCTACTTCAGCATCTCCAACTTTCACGATCTGCCATAGTCGGTTGGCTACCTTATCGTCTTCATCGGCAATGAGGATGTAGAGGTCGGCATCCTCACCGGTGTAAGCCTCACCTTCATCATTTAGTTTGGTAATGGAATTTTCACCGATGGAGAAGTGGAATGTCTCACCACCTATAGTAGAAGAGATCTTCGTTCCATCATCATTCCATGAATAACTTCCCTCTAGGTTTTGATAGTCTTCACTATCTCCTAGGTACATCCACCGTAAGGCAATGGCGTTGTCGCTGGAGATCTCTACCTCAGCAATGGCACCGCTGCAATCCTCTCCACAGGGTAAAATGCCATGGTACTTTCCGGTAATGTTAGGCATTTCTGCTACTTGGGAGTCTGATGATCCGTTATTTGACGAGTTACACGCAGTTAGACCAAGGATCAGTGCAAGGGTTAGAAGGTTGATGGTTTTCTTCATGATGAGGTTTGTTCGATTATGGAAGTAAGTTACGAAATACTAGACTTTATAAATGAGGGGCTTGCGTGCTCTTTCTATCTTTGTGAAAACACTTTCTCCATGCGTCAACTACGTATCATTGTACTTTTTCTCGGAGCTATTCTTTTATCAGCTTGTACCGACAATGAGCCGCTTCTGATGAAATACGCAGGCAGAGCCCAAGGGACGACCTACTCCGTATCGTATAAGCTCGATTCGGCGGTGGATTATCACACACAAGTAGATTCCATTTTGTTTGCCGTTGATAGAAGTCTTAGTGCTTGGAATCCAAACAGTACCCTAAGCAAGATCAATAGGCGAGAGATCGATTCCACCGTGGACCCCCTGTTCTGGTCTGTGTTGACCACCGGAAAGAACATTTCGCGCGAAACCGATGGTGCCTTCGATATGACGATAGGTCCGTTGGTCAACCTGTTCGGTTTTGGTCCGGTAGAAAAGGGAGCGGTAGATTCCACATTGGTGGACAGTCTTTTGCGTCTTACAGGATGGGACCGAGTGGCCTATTATAAGTCGGGCAAGATCGAAATGCCTGAGGGAATGACCATCGATGTGAATGCCATTGCTCAAGGGTACAGTGTGGATCTGATAGCTGAATTCTTCGATGCCAATGGGGTAAAGGACTATCTGGTAGAAGTGGGTGGAGAGATGAGAGCACGCGGTACCAATTTGGATGATGAGGCTTGGGTGGTTGGAATCGATAAGCCATCTGAAGAGATCCAAGAGGAGCGCTTTCAAGTGATCATTGGTCTCGACAGTGCAGCGCTCGCCACAAGTGGTAATTACCGGAAGTTTTGGGTGGATGAAGAAACGGGTGTGAAGTACAGTCATACTATCGATCCAGAAACGGGTTATCCAGCACGCGACCGTATTCTCAGCGCCTCCATCATTGCCGATGATTGTATGACAGCTGACGCTATGGCTACGGCATGTATGGTGATGGGGATCGACAAGGCTCGTCAGTTCATAGAATCTCGCGATGACCTGGAGGCTTACTTCGTTTACTCCGGCCTGACAGGAGAGTGGGAAGTATGGCGTTCAACAGGATTTGAACTTTTGGAAAAGTAGTTTATCCCTAGAGTGTGTATCCGATAGAAACTTGAAACCAATCGAATACCCCGGCGGTGGCTGAGAATACCATTCCTTGACCAACGGGTTGATATCAATACCCCATTCGGATGGCGGGCAAGCCGCCCCATTCGCTGATTCCGAAATAGCCAGTGATGTCGAATTCAAAGAGGCTCTAGTTTGATTGTTCGAGCGATTAACGAAGGCGAACATCAAGATACACATTCTGTGAATCAGACCTTTATACCTTCTTTACAAACTCAGATTTCAAACCCATTCTGCCGAAGCCGTCGATCTTGCAATCGATGTTGTGATCGCCATCTACCAATTTGATATTCTTCACCTTGGTGCCAGCCTTAACGGGGCCAGATGCACCTTTCACGGGAAGATTTTTCACGACCACTACGGTGTCGCCATCGGCAAGTGGATTGCCATTTGCATCTTTTACGAGAGAGGATTCATCTACTTCATTGGGATTCCATTCGTGGCCGCATTCGGGACACGTGAGTACTTCACCGCCGGTAGAATAAGCGAATTGGGACTGGCACTCGGGGCACGGAGGTGTGGAGGACATCTGGATGTGATTTGAGGCGAAGGTACGTCTTCCAGAAAAAAACGGCGGGCACAAAGGCCCGCCGCTCCACAAAAGCTCAAAGTACACAAGTTTTAGTGTGAGATAACGATCTTCTCAGAGTATGTGAATTGATCGTTTGAGATACGGATCATGTACATTCCGTTGCTTGCAGATGACAGATCGATGCGCTCATTGATGCGCTGTGCGTTCTGCTCACTCTGATAAACAACTTGTCCGTGCATGCTTAGCACTTGGATAGTAACATTTTCACGCTCGCTCAAGTTGGCGTCTACTTGTACGATGCCATAGCTTGGGTTAGGGAAGATGTTGATATCGTTGATCCAAGTATATTCTGTAGTGCTCACTTCGTCACAACCTACACACTCTTCCCAGCAAACTACTGGAAGTGTGGTGTCGGCAGTTACAACGAACATGCGGTTTATGAAGGTGTTACCACCATCAATCACAGTAATCGTACATGGGTCACCTGATGTCAATGTCTCGTCGGTTGTCCAACCATCCATGGTGAACTTGAACTCGATGGTGTCGGCAGGAACAACGACTGTCAATTCGTAGATCGAATCATTGTCGGCGTCGGTCATTACTGCACATCCACCACACCAGTTGTTGAAAGTACCGTTCAAGTTAACGTTGGTCCAAGTTTCACCTGAATTAGAAACGTCAACTCGGAAAGTTACGTTCGCGCTTTGAGGTGCTCCTGCACAAGTTTGGCAAGATTCCCAACATACGGCTTCGAGAACTGAGTCTGCGGTCACATGCATAAAGCGGTTGGTGAAACCACCAGTGGTTTTGGTGCAAGGCGATCCAGGGAGTAGGTTTTCTTGACCTGTCCAATTGTCGTATGAGAACTTATACTCGATAGAGTCGGCAGTAATAGGCACTGTTACCTCCCAAATTCCGTCGCCATCAGCGTCGCTCATTGGAGTACAGCTACCGCACCATCCGTTGAATTCACCGTTTACTTCTGGAGTAGTGAAGCTACCTGAGTAGTTGTTCATGTCTACTTTGAAAGTAATGTTGTGTGTTCCTGGAGGGTTAGAGCTTCCCATCATAACGTCGTCACAGTAGTACGTTTTCGCACCAGCGGTGGCACCATCTACACCAAAGTTGTAGAAGATAGAAAGCATGTCGTATGTGTTGTTGAAGTCGATCGCTGCAGTACCAGGAGCCTGGTTAGAGAAATCGAATGTCATGGTTTGCCATCCAGCTGCAACCGTTGTTGTGTCAACCGTTTCAACCGTTTTGGTAGGATCGGTGTGATCTTCGGCCTTAAGGCGAACTTCGATGCCTGCGTCTGGCGACCATACCTCTACGGTGATCACTGTATTGCCTTGTGCGAAAGGAATAGCAGATGCCAACGAAGTATTACCTAGAGTAGTTCCGGCCCAAGTTTGAGCAGAGTTTGATTTATCGGTTTGAAGTACCATGTTTCCACTGTTGGTAGGGTCTACCACAACTTGTGAAGTGTTTCCTCCAAAGTCTGTTACGGTGAAATCTGTAGTAGTTCCTTCCCAATCGATAGGAAGTGCGATCTGTGCGAGACCTGAACTAGCTCCCATACGCACGCTGTCCGCATAGTATGTTTCAGTGGCTGCAGGAACCGTGTTGAAATTGTAGAAGATAGAAAGCATGTCGTACGTATTAGCGTAGTTGATCGCCGCCGTACCCGTAGCTTGGTTGCTGAAGTCGAAAGCCAACGTTTGCCAACCGCCTGCCACTGTAGTAGTAGCTTCTGTTTCAACGGTGATGGTGTTGTTAGTGTGGTCTTCAGCCTTCAAGCGTACCACGGTACCGGATGCTGGCGACCATACGTCTACCAAGATCACGCTGCTTCCTGGAGCAAAAGGAATGGCCGTGGCCAATGATGAATTGCCGAGTGTAGTTCCGGCCCACGTTTGTGCTGTGTTCGGTTTGTCCGTTTTAAGCACTGTGTTAGATGCGTTAGTAGGATCAGCTACCACACTAGATAAAGTGCCACCAAAATCGGTAACGGTATAGTCGGTAGTAGTTCCTTCCCAATCAATGGGTAGGTCGATCTGGTTGAGCTGCCCAAAGGCAAATGCGGCCGAAAGACCAAATACAAGGGTAAATAACTTCTTCATAAGACTTGAATTTGAATTTCAAATATACAGACCTTTTGGTTATAAAAACAATAAGAGGTGTATTATTTACACTTCAATATATGTAAGTAATTGAAAAACAATATAATGAAATATTGATACTTATAGTCTTTTGTACAATTAGTTCTTTTTCCTCTATATTTGAAATTCACGTTAAAGCATCATCATGGCAAAAGAGACCGAAGTAAAAGATGTGAATCAACAGTTCGCCGTACCCTATTATGAGATACCTTATGAGAAGTTCTTCCAATTCGGTATGTCGGTGGATTCCGTGGTGTTTGGTTATCACGACGATCAACTTAAGGTGCTCTTGATAAAAAGGGGTGCACCTCCTTTCAAAGGTCAGCTTGCATTGCCTGGTGACCTTGTTTATCCCAACGAAACCATAGAGATCGCTGCTCACAGGATACTTCGAGACCTTACGGGTATCGATGAGCATTCAGTGGAGCAGACCAAGACCTACTCAGCTGTGGATCGTCACCCTGTAGCGCGTGTGGTCACCACAGGTGTGTATTCCATTATAGATATAGCAAAGCACGATCCGCATGCTTCCGCTTGGGCCGATGGTGTTTTTTGGATGCCGATCGATGAAGTGCCCAGACTGGCTTTCGATCATGATCAGATATTAAAGGATGCCTTAGAGATATTAAGGAATAAGGTGCGAAAAGAACCAGTGGGTTTTGAATTGCTCCCCGAGAAGTTTGTACTCGCCGATCTTCAAAATCTATATGAGGCGCTCTTGAATATAGATTTTGATAAGGCTAACTTTAGAAAGAGGATCCTGAGTGCCAAGGTGCTAAAGGATCTCAACGAGTTTCAGAAAGATGTGCCACACCGCCCCGCGCGCCTGTATTCATTCGACTCAAAGAAGTATCAAGAATTAAAGGCCAGCGGTTTTAGTATTCAGATATGATGAAGAATCTACTCCTTATAATACTCTCGCTTTTCGGTACTACCTTGATGTTCGCACAAGCTGTTCCAGTGACGATAGCACCGTCCGGCGATGGATTTACACTCATGCGCAATGGTGAACCTTATTATATACGTGGCGCCGGTGGTCATGATCACCTAGACAAACTCGTTGAACTCGGCGGAAATTCCATTCGTACTTGGAGTGCCGAGGATGCCGACGAGATCCTCAACGCTGCGCATGCTCGAGGACTCACTGTAATGTTCGGACTCTGGGTCCAGCATGAACGTCATGGTTTCGATTACAACGATGAAGCAGCCGTACAAAACCAACTGCTCCGATTCAGGACCATCGTTGAGAAGTACAAGGATCATCCCGCCGTATTGATGTGGGGGATCGGTAATGAAGTCGACCTCTTCTATTCCAACACCAAGGTTTGGGACGCCATCCAAGACATAGCAGCCATGGTCCATGAAGTGGATCCCAACCACCCAACATCTACTGTGACGGCAGGTTTGGATTCTACCGAGGTGTATCTCATTAAAACAAAGGTGCCAGATCTAGATATATATGGTGTGAATACATATGGCGATCTCCATGAAGTGCCTGGGAATATCCGAAAATTCGGATGGGAAGGACCCTTTATCATTTCAGAATGGGGTCCCAACGGACACTGGGAAGTGGCAAAGACCGATTGGGGTGCGCCGATCGAGCAGACCAGCACCGAGAAGGCTGCTTCATACGGTGAGCGCTTCAATAAGTATATTAAGGCCTATGCGGGTGACTGTATCGGGTCTTACGTGTTCCTCTGGGGGCAAAAGCAAGAAACTACGTCTACTTGGTACGGACTTTTTACCGCCGATGGTCGCCCTACCGAACCTCTTGATGAGCTTTATAAGGCTTGGCGGAATGCAGACCCAGCATATCGATCACCTTCGATATCCTCGATGACACTTAATGGTATGACGGCCGATTCGAGTATTCGACTCATCGCTGAAGACCGGTACGAGGCCGTGTTGGAGATGGATGATCACGGCAATGATGTAGATGTCGATTGGTATGTATTCCCTGAGAGTGTGGTTCAATCAGCCGGTGGTGATGCCGAAGATGCGATACCGCCGATATTGGGTGTGCTAAGCAGAAAGCGCGATAACTCAGCTCGACTAAGAGCACCTGAAGAAGAGGGAGCCTACCGATTATTCGTTTTCATCACTTCTGAGAATGGTGATAAAACGGCCTACGCCAATATTCCTTTTTATGTGATCCCTCGTAGCGAAGATGCTCCCTTGCCTAGGGCTGTGCAATTCAAAGAACGCACCCTGCAAGTAGACCCGCAGTAGGTCCGCACCAATGAAAAACCTTACCCTCCATAGTGTTGACCTCTACGTGATTCTCGGTTATTTTGCCTTGATCTTCGCTG
The DNA here is from genome assembly GCA_965659725.1 of Phaeocystidibacter sp. Lineage (GTDB taxonomy): Bacteria > Bacteroidota > Bacteroidia > Flavobacteriales > Schleiferiaceae > Phaeocystidibacter. Next base: position 62,446 of record CBFHXG010000003.1, read on the forward strand.
TTGGCATTTACTTCATCGTAAAGGCGAATAAGGATAGATCGGCAAGCGAGAATTACTTCTTGGGAGGCAGGAATCTGGGGTGGTTTGCCATCGGTGCATCGCTGTTCGCTTCCAATATTGGATCTGAGCACCTAGTGGGACTAGCAGGTGCAGGAGCGGCGGGGGAGTTTCCAGCCGCTCAGATTGAGATTCTCGCCGCATTGATGCTCCTGCTATTAGGGTGGCTCTTTGTACCATTCTATCTACGGACCCAAGTGTACACCATGCCAGAATTCCTAGAAGTGCGATATGATAGGTGGGCAAGGGGATATCTTTCATGGGTCAGCGTTGTGGCGTATGTGCTCACTAAGATATCCATCACGATCATCGCTGGAGGCATTGTACTCACCAGTGTCCTTGATGTCAATTTCTGGACAGCGGCTGTCATCATTGTGTTGATCACAGGGTTGTACACAGTGCTCGGTGGTTTGAAGGCAGTGGTATATACCGATGTCATTCAGTTGTTTGTCCTCCTCGGAGGCTCGATCACTCTAACGATCTATGGCTTGAATGCCGCGGGAGGATGGAGTGAGGTAACGGCCGCAACTGAATCTACGTACACGAGTTTATGGAGATCGGTTTCTGACGATTCCTTTCCTTGGACGGGCATATTGTTAGGAGCGCCGATCCTCGGTGTTTGGTATTGGTGCACCGATCAGTTCATCGTTCAACGTGTCTTGGCTGCTAAGAATATCGATCAAGCTAGAAGAGGGTCCATTTTTGCAGGATTCTTAAAACTATCTCCACTTTTCATTTTTGTGATCCCTGGCGTTATCGCCTATGTATTATCTGTTGGGCAAGATCCTATCCTCGCCTTCCCGGTTCAAGATGGAAAGGTGGTTTACGATGCAGCGCTTCCAACGCTTACCATGGCCGTATTGCCGGTTGGTTTACGCGGATTAGTGGTAGCTGGACTGATCGCTGCATTGATGAGCTCACTTTCATCGGTTTTCAACTCGTGTTCAACCTTGTTTACAATGGATATCTACAAGCGATATCGCCCTGAAGCAGAGGATAAGAAATTAGTAAGAGTGGGGCAGGTTGCCACGGTTGTCTTGGTCATTTTTGGTATGGCCTGGGTACCTGTTCTGCAATCGTTGGATGGAGGTCTATTTGAAAAACTTCAAAGTCTTCAAGCATACATTGCTCCCCCCGTGGCGGCTGTATTCTTGATCGGAATATTGAATAAAAAAGTAAATGCGAATGGTGCGAAATATGCACTTGTTGTTGGAGCGGCCCTTGGGTTACTTCGCCTGACCTTGGAAGCCTTGGGAGTAGAGGCTACTGGAGTACTCGGGGTGTTTATCGATATGAACTTCCTCCACTTCGCTGTTTTCCTTTTTGTGGTTTGTGTTTTGATCCTTTTCGGTGTTTCCATGCGCTCGAGTACAGGATCGTTCCAATGGAAAATCGCGGATGAGTCCGTTGTTGCGGCTCAACCATCTTCTTTAAACAAGGTGCTATCCGTAGCACTCATCCTATCAATCCTAATTCTCTGGTATGTATTTAAATAAGAGTATATATCGAGGGATCCTACTTTGGATAATGCTTGCACCGCTTTATGCTGGTGCTCAGTATTACTCGGATTCAACCGACTTTGACTGGCGGCGTGGATCCTTTCCGAAGGAGAAAGAAGACGAGATCTATCAGATCAAGGTGGACGGCTTCTATCGATTCTTCGCGACACATCTTATGATGGACAATCCATATATCCTCGATCCGAATTCCGGAGCGGTACTGGATAATAGAACCTTGTTCATCGGTGATGATAGTCAGTTACCCAATTTCTTGATCAACATCAACGGCCGACCTAACAAGAAGGTGTCTTGGGGCTTCGACCTCTTCATGTTCCAATTCTTGAATGGGAATATCAATCCTACGTACACGGGCCAAGTGCTGGACAATACACGTCCTACAGTTTGGGACCCCTTAGCTGGTACACGTTTGGCGCAGAATATGGGATTGAACCTAGGTATGAACCTCTACGGATCATACTTGACCGAGCATGGAACGTTCAATGTTCGGTTGGGAGGTATTCATTGGTTCTCGATGTCGGACCTCACCCTTTCAGCCTTTCAAGGGTACAATCGGTTTACACTTACAGAGCGTAATCCGTGGGATCCGATCGGTTCTCAGATCGGAGCAAGGTATGAGCAGATGTATGCGAATGGGGCTATTTATCAAGATCAGAGATGGGGTGAACGCGCTGTCCAAGGCATTATCCTGGAGGGCATTGGTTTGCCAGACGATTGGAGCTTTGCTTTGATGTACGGTAAAACGGAATTGAATGGCGGTTTCCTGACCATTCCGAATAGCACTTATGGTGGGCAATTGAAGAAGGTTTATCGAAATTCAGATTACATCAGCTTTCAAACCATAAATAACCTCACATGGTCAGATAGCATCAATGAGATGCAGCAAGGCTTTAATATGCACACGGTAGAGTGGCGAGCCGATTTTGATGGATTCTTGGTTCAAGCCGAAGTTGGAGCAGGGAAATACAAGAACGGAGGATCGAGATTTCCTTGGGGTGAAGCGATCAATGCCAAATTCACAGCGACACGCCAACGGTTTAGAATTCCATTCGAAGTGCACTACTACCGGATCAGTCCATATGTGGTGAACAACAATGCCATTTTTTGGAATACATCACTCGATGAGTTCCAGAACATCAATCAAGCTCCGTCAGGCAACACACAAGGCACTAACGTCTTGGTTCCATTTGCGAGTTCGGTGGTTCAACTTGGACAGATGACGAACAACCGGACCGGTGTGAATCTCAATACTTCGCTAGAGATCGGAGACCTCAATTTGAGTCTTGGTTACGGTGTATCTACTGAGATCGATGCATTTCAGAACAGGCTCACATTCTCTCATTTCGTGAATCAACTCACTCGTTCCCGATTCTGGAGATGGGAATTCCCAAGTAATATTGGGCCTTACGGAAACTACGATAAGTTGTACCGGGATGCCATCCAGAAGGTGGATATCACAGAGGATAGCTTAGGCGTTGTCACCAATCCGAAGAAATTCAATCAGATCGAAGTTCATGGTAAGTACAAGACCAAGATTGGGTATAGGAACTTGTACATCTTTTTCTTGGGTAGGTATTACACGGCACAGCCCGAGTTTAGCCTTTTGCCAAAGTTCAATGAAGAGGCCTATCTACGTCAGTATAGCTCCGAAATGGAGATCTTCTATGAGTTGAATGATAAATTGATCCTCAACTCCTACCTCGGTTACGAGCGTAACCTGGCCAATTATCAAACAGTATTGAATTCCGAAACCTTCCGTCCTCTTAACCAAACAGGATGGGGCTTGGGTCTTGGGTTTGACGTTGCCTTAGGCAAGAACGCAGGTCTGTTCTTCCGCCACCGCTGGTTCAATTTTGAAGATACCAGTTTCCCGTTGGATGCCTTCAGCGGTCAAGAAAGTAGTCTAGAAATTAAAGTATTTTTCTAATGCATAAGTCACTGATCATAGGGTCTATATTGAGCATCTTCATGGGGATGTCATTCTCGGCCCAAGCACAAAAAAAGGTTTGGGTGTCCGGTGCAGCACGAGGTGTTGTTTATGGCGATGAATATGCGCTGACCGAATCAACCGACACCACAACGGCCAGGAGGACAGAGTCGGGCCACACCATGGTCGACCTCGGAGTGAATATCCAACCTAGCGAGCAGATCCTCATCCAGGGGATGGTTCGTATCCGAAACGATTACGGTGGCTTCTGGGGTTCAGGAGTAACTTTCGATGTTCGTCAATTGTACATCAAGGGTATCCTCGGCGGATTCTTGCGTTACCAATTGGGAGATATCGACTACCGATTATCCGAGTATACGTTCAGCAACACTGAGTCGCTCGTGAATTCATTTGCAGGCGAGATCACCTCCACACCATTGGATCAAGCGCGTTACGACGTATTCTACACGGAGAATGGCACATGGCGACAACAAGGTGCGGCAATTGATTTTGCCCTCGAGTTTCGTTCTGTAATGGAAGAGGCGAGGTTCGATTTTTACACCACGCGTATCCGTCCAACCGATTTCAACAACATCGATGATCGCCTTTACAGCGGCGGTAGTGTAGTGTTGGTTCAAAGTGAACAATTCCAATTGGGAGGTCAGTATACCAACTTGTACGATCTGAGTGGCACAAGTGATGCCACGGTCTTCTTGAGAAACCCAGCGATGTCCCTGAGTTCCGAATTCAAGTTCGATGCATTGAACACCGATTTCACCGCATTTGTGGAAGCAGGTAGATCCACATTGAGATGGGAGGGAAGCGACGTAGCTCCTGAGCTCAACGACTTCTTCTACGATGCACGCCTAAAAGCGAGCTGGCCATCTATCGGCTTGGATATTACCGGGGGATACCGAGAGGTTGGTCCGAATTACCGCGCACCAGGTGCCCAAACCATGCGCATCAATTATCAAAGTCGCCCTCGCGCCTACCAACGCTACGGCAATGATCAACAGTTGAGAAGATTGAGCCTATTGGACCTGTCCAGAGACGTTTCGCTCTATCAAACTCAGATCACAGCTGGACTAATGGAGTACGATCCGCGTTATGATAATGCAACGCCTTACGGTGTAGCAACCCCTAACCGAAGGGGCTTTACAGTGGACCTTAGCTATAAAGTGATGGACGGATTGTCCGCCACGGCTAAAACAGAGATGTTACAAGATGTTGTCGGTTTAGGAACTACGGCGATAACAAATTATAACACGACAACATTTGGACTACAAACCGATGTGGCCAAGTGGACGAATTTAGGAGAGCGTGAGATCAGTATTGGAGCGCAGTATGGTATGCAAGGCTCAGGCAGAACGGGTGAGGCGGCCTATGAGTCCATTGATCTTGGTTCGACCTTCATGAGCGTTAACCTCAAGGCTTCCCTAGTTTCGTCACTCTATCTCATCGGCGAGTGGAGAACTTGGCAAACCGAAGGGAACACCTTGGTGGCAAACCGAGATGAGTACAGTCAGATCAACGACTTCACCGAGTACAACATCGATTACTCGGAGCAGATCCTAGGGGCAGGATTCCTTTATGAATTCTCAGAAAGGACCGCCCTCCGATTGATGTATCAGAATTTCAATTGGCAAGACGAAGGCTCGTTGCCGTACAGAATGAATACATGGACCATCTTCTTCAACATGAAGTTTTAAATAGGAGATCATGAAAAAGATACTAGCATTAGCATTACTAGCAGGCTTCGCATGGAGCTGCGACAGAGACATGAATACCTTGGGTCCTGATCTCGATGAAATCTATGGCGACTTCACCGTATTGGATGAGGTTACTCCAGATCAAACGAGTGTGGATTTCAAGTCGAATCAAACCGTTGTTTTCGAAGGTCGATTCAACAAAACGGTGGATTGGGAGATCCATATCATCGGTCAGCGTTCAGGAGCAGAGAAGATCCTTTCTGGCAAAACGAGGAATATCGACGCCTCAAATGCGACTTGGGAAGGAACTACCACCCAGCTTCCTATGTTCAAGGTCGAAGATTGTCTTGCCTTCGTTACCGTTCCAGAAGAAGGCTACATCGATACCATCGGAACGATTCAGATCGATAGTGTGGCTTCGCGCGAAGGATTCGTTGTAGCTAACTTCGAGAATGGAATGAACCCCGGATGGGTATCCTTCGCACAATCGGGTGCAGACATGAGCTGGGGGATCGTGCAGAGTGATACGGCGGCGGAAGGTGACCATTACTTCGATATGGGGGGTGAGGTAACGTTCGACTATTTAATCGGACTCATCGATTTCCCGGCATCTGCCTACAATGAGGCTACCTTCCCATTGAATGAGAATCCTGATCAGGTATATTTCAACATCTTCCTGTATAAGCCCGCGGGTATCAATAACGAAATCGTTCTCCTGCAATTCAGGGAGGATGAGAATGGAGATGGAAATTATTCGGATGGATCGGAGGATATGTACTCACTCGAACTACGCGGACTGTCCGTAGGTTGGCAATTGGTTTCACTTCCGTACAGCGACCTCGTTGCCTTGGTGAACGGTCAGCCTTCGAACCCTGCAGGAAATGGCGTCCATGAGCCGGACAAACTGCTCCAGGTTTCCATGCTATTCCTCGCTGATCCCGCATCTGGTTACTCAAATACATGGATGGATAACCTGATCTTTACGGAAGGTGGACCATTAATTCCTTGATCATGAAAAAGTTATCATTACTCGGGATCCTACTGGTTGGTATTACCTTCGGTTGCGTTGAGGTAAAGCAGAATCAACTCTATGTTGAAAAGGAAACCAACGAACCTGAGCCATTTCACCCTTCAGAAGATATCTATAGAGATTACCTCACCTCAGAAGCGTGGCATACAATAAGCGACGAATGCTTAGAAGTAAAGGCGATATCACAAGCCGCTAAAGAAGGAGACCTGGGTCTACATATAAAGTGGGACCGTGTAAAGCTTGGCTGCCCTTGGTTGGGATTGGGTTTTGGCTGGGACAATTGGACCGGTAAGGACCTTTATAGCATCAAGAATACCGGAGCGCTTCAATTCTATGTGAAGATGCCGAAAGGTGAGCGCACGAGCCTGCCCTGGGCTATCGGGTTTGAAGATTTTACAGGTGCTCAGGCTTGGTTGGGTATGAACGGGAACGCCATAAAAGGTGAGAAGATCACCGATAGTGAATGGACCCGCATCGAACTTCCCCTTTCAGAATTCAATTGGGAAGAGATGGATGCCGACGTCTCAAATATCAAGCAACTCATCATGCAGTTTGAGGCCGATGGCGAGATCTATCTGGATGAGATACAACTCGTCCCTTACTACGGTGGCTACCGCAAAAGAGCCAGCATCTACGCTCTTGATAATGGGGATAAGTTTGAAACAGATGGACAACAGAATGACGTTCTCTGGAAAACAGAACCGGTAGGGTTTTCGGGCCATGAGGTACATCTCGGTATCAAGGGAGATACCCTCTGCATCGCCGCCTGGATCAAAGATGAAACTCCGGGACAGAACACTCAGGATGGAAGAGAGATCTACAATGGCGATGCCTTCGAGATCGCTTTCTCCACCGATGACAGATCGGCCATCAGAAGAAACAACTACAGGACTACGGACTATCATTTTGCCATCCGTGCATCTGAAAGTCCTATAGTCTATGACTTTCGCAAGGATGAGAGAGCGGCATATCAAGACGTGTCGGTCTATTCACGAGCAACGAACGGCTACTGGCTTGAAGCCAAGATCTACCTCGACCTTGGCAAGGATCAAAATTTGGAGATCGGAGATCTTTTTGGGTTGGAGCTAGCCGTAGATCAGAATGTAGGCAACAGAAGAGAAGTGCAGCAGCGCTGGAATAATCCTGAAGTGGATGGTTTTAACGAACGACCTTCACTTTGGGGAGAAATGTTGGTGAAACGACTTGAAAGAAGAGAATTATGAGGAAGGCTATGTGGATCACAAGTTTATTTGCTTTCGTATTCCTGTATGGATGCGAGCAATCAGACCCAAATTTCAACAATAGAGAAGGTGACGTGCTCGAATTCTCAGGTAGATACTGGGATATCAAGAAGAGTTCAGGGCTCGTAGGTCCGGGGCCAAATCTGTTCTCTAACCACCCCAACGATGTGTTTATCGATGATAATGGTTATCTCCATCTGACGGTAACCTTCCGCGAGAATGCATGGCAATGCACCGAGGTGGTATCTCAAGATACGATGGGGTACGGTACGTATGTATGGACTATCGAAGGAAATCCTGTGAATATCGACCCCAATATCATTCTCGGATTGTTTACTTGGGATAATAACACCTTCCAAGAGCAAGCCAATAGCGAGGTAGATATCGAATTCGCTAAATGGGGAGATGATGAAGAGGAATACACCCTCCAGTATGGTGTGCAACCCATTTTCTTTGGACCGTACAACGAGGAGCGGGTATTCAAGCCAGAGGAGCCCAATAGCAATTGGATAGGAGTGAGCACTCATGCGTTTACTTGGACAGACACCTTGATCACGTGGGAAAGCTGGGCAGGTGATCAATATGGAAATGGAGAGCCCGACGCAAGTTGGACCTTCGACCTTGATAACCCGGCTCGTATCAAATATGAAGGTGGAAATCAGAGTGACCCCATCATCATCCCCGCCCCTGGAAATACGACCAATGCTCGAATGAATCTATGGCTACTTGAAGGTCCTGCTGGTCCTGATAATCAAGTACGTCATGAAATGATCATTCGTAAATTCGATTACATTCCATTGTGACCTAACTACCTACAGAATGGCAAAGAATCAAACTACCGCTGCGCTCGCGCGCATAGCCCTCATCGTAGCCCTTGGTGGCCTGCTCATGGGTTTCGATGCTTCGGTGATATCCGGAGTAAATAAGTTCATTGAGGCCGAATTCGATCTTTCCAAGATCCAACTCGGTTGGGCCGTATCCTCTTTGACATTGGTTGCCGCCGGCGCCATGCTCGTGTCTGGACCACTCAGCGATATTTATGGAAGGAGATTTGTTCTTCGCATAGCTGCTGTCCTCTATGCCATTTCAGCCGTTGGATCCGCATTGGCCCCTAACTTCACTTTCTTAGTGATCTTCCGTATGATCGGTGGTCTTGGGGTAGGTGCATCATTGATACTAGCCCCAATGTACATTGCGGAGATAGCACCACCTGAAGAAAGAGGCAAGCTTGTATCCTTCAATCAGCTGAATATCGTTATCGGTATTACGTTGGCCTTTTTTACCAACTACCTGATCATCGAGCTGGGCAAAACCGACAAAGCGTGGGTGTCTAGCCTCGGCATCGATGAGCATAACTGGCGTTGGATGTTGGGACTTGAAACCATTCCTGCCATTCTCTATTTCTTTGGATTGTTTCTCGTGCCTCGAAGTCCGAGATGGCTACTCATGCAAGGTAAGGATAGCGAAGCACGCACCATCTTTTCCAAGTTCTTCGACCCGAAGATCGCAACAGCCCAAGTGGCAGCGATCCGCGAAAGCCTCAACAATCCAGATAGCTCAGCTAAGTTAAAAGAGCTCTTCCATCCAAGTCTCAAACTCGTTCTCACCATTGGGTTAGTGATTGCTGTGCTTCAACAGATCACCGGTATCAATGCCGTATTTTTCTATGCACCAATGATCTTTGAGCAGACGGGTATTGGTACCGATGCTTCCTTCATGCAGGCCGTGTTAGTAGGCGTTACCAATTTGGTGTTTACCGTATTGGCCATGTTCGTGATCGATAAACTCGGTCGTAAACCCTTACTTGTTACAGGTGTCATCGGCATCGTATTGAGTATGTCGACCTTGTCCTATTCATTCAGTCAAGCTACCTACACCCTCTCTGATGATTCGTTCAAAAGCATTAAATGGACCGATGAGGTGCAAGCTCCCGTGATCGAAGAAGCACAACTGTTCACAAGCAAGACCCAGTTTGAAGATGAAGTTCGACTTCTTGTAGCCCCCGATTTTTATGAAGAGAATCGCGCGGCAATTACGAATAGCAGTATTCAGGTGAATGGATGGGTCGTTTTGATCGCTATCTTGTTCTTCGTAGCCTCCTTTGCGGTATCGGTAGGTCCGGTCATGTGGGTGCTGTTCTCTGAGTTGTTCCCTACGAAGATCAGAGGTCTTGCTATCTCTGTAGTAGGCCTCGTTAACTCCATCACAAGCTTTGGAGTGCAATTGATCTTCCCATGGGAGCTAGAGGCCCTAGGCAGTTCACTAACTTTCTTGATCTATGGTGGATTTGCATTGGCAGGACTCGTATTCATTATCCGAGTGATCCCAGAAACGAAAGGGAAGTCACTCGAGCTCATCGAAAGTCAACTTGTGAATTCGAAAAAATGAAGTGGTATCTACCGGCAACATTGATCGCGTTATTCTCGATCCTTTCTTGTTCGAATTCGGAGGAGAAGAGCGTTTACGACAGTGATATTTCCATAGATCTCAGCGAAAGATCGTTTACTGAAGACGGTGAACAGCATGTAATACCTGTTGAGGTTCAGATCCCAGAAGATGGGAGATATGCCGTTCGCGTTTACGTTCGCTGCGACTCTTGTGTTCTGTGGTTAGAGGATTATGTGGATAACAAGGACGATCGCACCTACAATGTGACAGGAGATATGGTCATTGATGACCTGATCCGGGTAAACACCGTAATGGGTTCGCCATTCGCAGCAGGTACCCACAATATGAAGCTTCATTGCTCTGATCCAGCAGCTGTCGTTAATAGACTTGAGATGAATCTCATAAAAGAGCATAAAGCGTCTCCGCAGGTCATCAATGGTACAACCGAAGGCGACGATTGGAGTTTGGTGTGGAGTGATGAGTTCGATTATGAAGGTCACGCCGATACCACCAAATGGACGTATGATATCGGTGACTGGGGCTGGGGAAATAACGAGCTTCAATACTACACGGAACTCGACACACAGAATGCGTATGTATCCAACGGAACGCTCAAGATCACGGGGCGCCAAGCTGATAATGGCAACTGGACGTCGGCTCGCTTGACCACACGTGGTAAAACGGCTTTCACATATGGGAAGATCGAATTTCGAGCAAAGGTTCCTACCGATAGAGGTACATGGTCGGCCGGTTGGTTATTGGGCAACTCTTATTTGGATGAGATCTCTTGGCCCTATTGCGGAGAGATCGATGTACTCGAATGCGTGGGGTACGAGATCAACGACTCTACCGGAGCTGGATTCAATCATGGAACCTGTCATACGCCGAAGTATTACTTCAAGAAAGGCAATCAGATCAGCGCTATCATTGCTATGGATAGCATGCACGCGCAGTTCCACACCTATGCAGTAGAATGGGATGAGAAAGAGGTTAGGGCGTATGTAGACGGTGAACATTATTACACCTACGACAAGAATGCCGATGAACTGGAATGGCCGTTCGATCAGCCTCAGAATATCATCATCAATCTCGCCATTGGCGGTGGCTGGGGCGGACTAAAGGGTCTTGATCCAAATATGACCGATCCTACATATGAGTTGGACTACGTTCGAGTTTACAATCGAGTTGATTCCTCAGAATTATGAGGAAGTGGATATTATTTGTAACTGCCGGAATCGTAACCGCCTGCGGGAACAAGCCCATATGGAACGCCAATGCCACAGTCACATCTGCAGATGGCGATAAGTGGGAGCCCATCAGCTCGGTCATCGATACCGATCCTTCGCTAACCCTTACCATCAACCCAAAGAAGGAATACCAAGAAATTGTTGGGATGGGAGGCGCATTCACGGAATCGAGCGCCGCACTATTGAATGCACTTTCCGACGAACTCTACGATTCAGTCATTACCGCTTATTTCGGAGCCGAGGGGTGTAAATATTCCCTCACCCGCACACACATAGCGAGTTGCGACTTCTCACTTGGTTCATATTCTTACGCGGAGGTGCCAGGAGATACGAATCTCGAGCATTTTTCGATCGATCCTGATCGTGATGATCTCATTCCGATGATCAAAAGAGCTCAGGAATTGTCACACCACGACTTCAAGATCATGGCCTCACCTTGGAGTGCTCCGCCTTGGATGAAGACCAATCAGCATTATTTTGGAGGTGAATTGCTTCCCGAGTACTACCCAACTTGGGCCGATTACTTTACCAAGTACATTCAAGCGTATGCGGAGGAAGGTATCCCAATCTGGGCCATAACCGTGGAGAACGAACCATTGGGTAATGATGCGCATTGGGAGAGTATGCATTACACACCGGAAACGATGGGAGAGTTTGTTGCGGATCACCTTGGCCCTGCCTTCGAAAAGAGTAACATTGATGCACAGATCTACCTTTATGATCAGAATAGAGGAGAAGAACTCGTAGAATGGGGGGAGGCCTTGCTCAACGACGAAGAAGTGACGAAATACGCCGATGGAATGGCCGTGCATTGGTACAACAGCACATATCACGTATTTCCAGAGTCGCTGGACGCCATACACGAAATGCGTCCTGATCTACACCTCATACAAACGGAAGGCTGTGTGGATGCCGATGTTCCTGCGTGGAAAGATGACGCTTGGTATTGGGATACTACCGCAACCGATTGGGGATTTCAATGGGCCAAAGAAGAGAACAAATACCTACATAGGCCCTATGTTCCATCCTACCGATATGCCCGCGATATCATTGGATGCCTTAACCACTGGGTGGAAGGTTGGATTGATTGGAACATGGTACTCGACCAAAATGGTGGTCCGAATCACGTCGAAAACTGGTGTGCCGCCCCTGTTTTGGCAGACACAATCCTGCAAGAAGTGTATTTCACACCCCTTTACTATGTAATGGGACAATTTACAAGATACATCGAGCCTGGGGCGAAGCGAATCGACTTCAACCTGGCCGATGATAGTCACCTTCGAGTTACAGCCGTGCAAAATCCCAAAGGGGATATCGCCGTTTTCATACTCAATGAAGGATCCGATGAACCGCTGCGGGTTCAGGTCGAAGACGAGGTATTTGATTACATAATACCTTCACGCAGCATCCAAACGATACACTTAAATCGAGAGATCGAATAATGACGAAGATATTTTCCGGTTGTCAAGAGCTACACCACAAAAGCGCAAAAGTTTCTGGTGAACTAGTAAACATTGACGGCGAAAGATTTTACAAGATCGAGCATGTAGATCACATGCCGCATTTTTTCATGAGCATTGTAAGTGCCTATGATCATTGGCTTTTTATCTCAAGTAATGATGGTATCACGGCTGGAAGGAATTCAGCCGAGAAGGCATTGTTCCCCTATTATACGGCAGACCTGATCATTCACGATGCATCGCGGACTGGTGGTTACACCAGCATCCGCGTGCATACAAAAGAGGGCTTGCAATTATGGCGACCACTCTCCAATCACTACCGTGGGATCTATCGCGTATATAAAAATGCCTACAAGAATGCCGCAGGAAATAGGCTGATCCTCGAAGAGGTGAACGAAGACCTAGGGTTGGTGTTCACGGTAGAGTGGACCAGTGCTAAGAAGGAAGGGATCATCCGAAGATGTGCATTGACCAATACATCGGATCGACCTATAAAAATGGATATCCTCGACGGATTGCTTAACGTAATGCCCGCTGGTATCAATCCTGAAATGCAGCAAATGCGCAGTGTGTTGGTAGATGGCTATCGTCACACCGAGTTGGATCCTGAAACAGGCTTGGCCATGTTCAACCTAGGATCCAAGATCGTGGATAAGGCCGAGCCGAGTGAATCACTTTCATCCAACGTAGTTTGGAATGCTGGCTTAAAACGAGAGGCCGTACTCTTGTCTTCTGCGCAGATTCCGGTGTTCGGTGCCGGTGGAATGATAGAAACCGAAGATTATGTTCGCGGTCAGAAAGGAGCCTATCTCGTAAAATCTACCTTGGAATTAGCTCCTAAGCAGATACAAGAATGGGTTACGGTTGGGGATGTAGACCTATCTACGGCCCAAGTGGCCAATACCCTCTATTCGCTCAAGACGGGAGAATTCTCATTTGAGGCGACCATTAGAGGGATTGATGCGGGCACACTCGCTCTACAGCAACTCGTGGCTATGAACGATGGTCAGCAGCGTACCGGTGATGTAAGTGCGGAGATGCGCCACCATAACAATGTACTTTTCAACGTGATGCGCGGTGGACTATTCCGCTCTGGATACCAGGTGATGACCAAGCATTTAAGAGGTCTGGTTACGCATTACAATCGCAGTTTTGCCCAAGCTTTTGATGCTCATTTCGATAAGGAAGAGTACACCTATCCTAAAATGTTGGAAAAGCTCGATAGCATAGACCATTCAGGGTTGAAACGACTGTGCACTATGTATCTGCCACTGTCGTTCAGTAGACGTCATGGAGATCCATCCCGACCTTGGAACCGATTTTTCATACAATCGGATGCCGATGAGTCCGGTAGCTACGAAGGCAATTGGCGTGATATCTTCCAGAATTGGGAGGCGATGTCGTATTCCTATCCATACTACATCTTCGGAATGATCTACAAATTCCTCAACTCATCTACAGCGGATGGATACAATCCGTATCGTATCACGGAGGAAGGGATCGATTGGGAAGTAATTGAACCCGATGATGAATGGTCGTACATCGGCTATTGGGGCGATCACCAGATCGTGTACCTACACCGTTTGTTGGTGCATGCAGAGAAACATTTTCCTGGAAGACTGACGAAGACATTGAATGAGCGTGCCTTCACCTTTGCCGATGTTCCCTACCGAATCAAAGGATTTGACGATATCAAACTGAATCCAAAGGACACAATCGAATACGACTTCGATGTAGCGGAAGCTGTTGAGGAAAGAAAGAATGCGATCGGTGAAGATGGAGCTATGCTGACCGATACTACTGGTCAAATTGTAGAGGCTACACTTCTTGAAAAATTGATGATCACTCTCCTCACCAAACTTTCGAATTATGTGCCGAATGGAGGCATTTGGCTGAATACGCAACGTCCGGAATGGAATGATGCCAACAATGCACTGGTTGGAAACGGAATGAGTGTCGTTACCGTAGGACAAATGATCCCATACGTTCAAACGCTGATCGAGCTTCTAGAAGAGGATGGTACAGAGACGTACTCGATGAACGCCATCACTCAGGAATTCTATCAATCTATCCTTTCTGTCCTTGATTCCTTTGAGCCTGCAGAAGAGATCATGGATGCGCAGTTACGCGCTACGTATGTAGAGCAATTAGGCAGGGCAGGAGATAGGTACAGATCACGTGTTTACGAAACGCCTACGTTGAGTTTGACAGAGGTGAATCGTATAGATTTAGTGAGTGCGTTAAAGTGCTTCAAGGCGCATCTGACGTCCACATTGAAGAGCAACCGCAGGGACGATGGGCTTTTCCATTCGTATAACTTGATGCACTGGACCAGCGAAGGCATCACTATAGATCGACTTCCATTGATGTTGGAAGGTCAGGTTTCAGCCTTGCCATCTTTGAAAAAAGAAAGCGGTGAGTTGAAGAAGTCCCTGAAAGGAATGTATGAGAGCGATCTCTACCGCAAGGATCAAGACAGTTTTATGTTGTATCCAAATCGGGAAATGCCGCGAACCTTGGCCAAGAATACGCTATTGGCCTCCGATGTAAAGGATATTCCGTTGATCGGTAAGATGCTAGACAAAAGCGATCATCGAATCATTGAGCCTGATGTCACTGGGGGATTGCACTTCAATGCAGAACTGAACAACGCTGATGCCTTGAGAGATGTGTTGAAGGAGTTGGAAAAGGATGGCTATCCGATCGATGCTAGCTCAGAGAAGTTATTGCAGATCTACGAGCAAAAATTCAATCACAGAGCCTTCACGGGGAGGTCCACCACCTTCTTTGCCTTCGAGGGATTGGGGTCGATCTACTGGCACATGGTTTCGAAGCTCTATCTATCCGCCTTGGAAACCATTGAAGAATTGAGAGAAGATGAATCGGTTCATGAACTGCTTGAGATTGCCGCTCATATCAAGCGAGGTATTGGGGCTCAGAAATCGCCAGACCAATATGGAGCATTTCCAACAGACCCTTATTCACATACCCCTGCGCACGCGGGTGCTCAGCAACCGGGCATGACAGGGCAGGTAAAGGAAGATGTGCTATCGCGATGGATAGAATTAGGCGTTCGTGTGAAGGATGGTAGACTTTCATTTACACCTTTCGGCTTGAGCAGAAAGGAGCAATTGACGGAGGCGATCGATCTGAAATACATGGATCAGAACCGGATGTGGAAAGCTTTGACCATTCAGGAGGGTGAGGTAGGCTTTACCTATTTGGGGATTCCTGTGGTCTATTCTGAAGGAAGCGTCGATGCTATTTCAATTCACTTTGTGGATGGCAAAGAAACAAAGTTGGATGACACCCGTTTACCTGCGGACTTAAGCGCTGCATGTTTCGAACGGAAGTCGGGCATAGAGGTGATTCGAGTGACGTTATCTGGGAAGTGCTGGGTGTAAGGTCTCAATCGCATCAGTGACAAGATGAATAATCCTGATGTTTACGTTGGTGCGCTGAGTTTGATTCATGTATAAAAAATCCCCCTCCGTTTCCGAAGGGGGACCCTATATGATCTCTAGTTGATCTTAGCTCTTAGCCGTGTCGTTCTTGCATTGCTGCTCAGGAGTGGCACCGCAGAAACTGCAGTTTTCGCCGTCCTTGTTCAAATACGGACTCTGACTTGCGCAAGTGCCGGCAAATTCACCGCCCTTCTTAGCCCAGATCTTGATGGCGATTCCCAAGAATCCCAATCCAATGAGTACCGCAGCGATCAAAAAGAGCTTAATTCCAAGTGCCATAGTTCTGTCTTTTGTTATCGTCCCAGACGATATTACGTGGACAAAATTACAAAACGTTTACCTCAGGTTGAAGCGTAATGCCGAATCGTTTCTGAATATCCGTGATGATATCCTTGGCCAATTGATATACTTCTTCTCCACGAGCGTCGCCGTAGTTCACCAACACTAACGCCTGCTTTTCATGTACACCGGCATCGCCTCTGCGATAGCCCTTCCATCCCGCAGTGTCGATCAACCAACCTGCAGCCAATTTCACCTCCTCATCATTGATTGGGTAGGCTACGATGTCCGGATAATCTGCTTTTAATCGTTCCAATTCGGAAACTGGAACAATAGGGTTCTTGAAGAAGCTGCCCGAGTTGCCTATCTCTTTTGGGTCTGGCAATTTACTCTGACGTATAGCGATCACGGCATTGGAAACCTGCTGAATAGTGGGTTTTACGAGGCCCATCTTATCCAACTCCGACTGGATCGCACCGTATTCAGTTCGGATCGCGTGATCCTTCACCGTAAGCTTGAAACGCACAGCCGTGATCAGGAATTTCCCTTTCATTTCATGCTTGAAGACTGAATCCCGGTAGGCAAATCGGCATTCCTCCAAGTTGAAGGAGCGCTTTTCTCCAGTGCCTAGCATGAATCCGTCCAGATCCACAAAGTGATCTTTCAGTTCAACTCCATAAGCACCAATGTTCTGTACGGGAGCTGTTCCTACTTGGCCGGGGATCAAGCTCAAGTTCTCTAATCCTCCCCAGCCGTTTTCCAACGTCCACAAGACAAATTGATGCCAGTTCTCCCCAGCCATGCCTTCCACGATAACATGATCGTCGTGTTCTTCCACTACACGCTTACCGCGCAGGGCCACATGTGCTACCAGACCATCGATAGGCCCGGTGAGCAGTAGGTTGGAACCACCACCCAGAATCAGTTTGAGGTTGGCAAGGGCATCCTTATCCGTGGCAAACTCTACCACGTCATCTTCATCTTGCATGACCCAAACCTCCTTGGCGGATTCGTCTAGTCCGAAGGTATTGAAGCGCTGCAGTGAGGCGTTTTGATAGATCCTCATTAGATGTATCTACCTGGATATTCAGTAAGTGCTCTACGAAT
This sequence comes from Phaeocystidibacter sp., assembly GCA_965659725.1. Lineage (GTDB taxonomy): Bacteria > Bacteroidota > Bacteroidia > Flavobacteriales > Schleiferiaceae > Phaeocystidibacter. The sequence goes on from CBFHXG010000003.1 coordinate 79,872, forward strand.
GATCTCAACCGAACGCTTGAGGGTTTCAACATTCAGTACGTAGGCAAAGCGAGCTTGCCGTTTCCCCAAGCGAGGCTGGGCGTAGAAACCTGAAGCAGGAGCGATCATTACGGTTTCACCTTCGAAATCATAGGATTGCAACAACCACTGTGCGAAACGATCGGCGTCATCCACAGGTAGTTGTGCCACACAGTAGAAGGCTCCGTCTGGCTTCGGACAAAAGACCCCTTCAATGCTGTTCAGACCGTCAACGAGAACATCCCTTCTTTCAGAGTATTCATCGTTTACCTCTGTAAAATATTCTTCAGGTGTATCAAGGGCGGCTTCCACCGCGATCTGTGCATAGGTAGGAGGACTCAATCTTGCTTGAGCAAACTTGAGTGCCGTACGCATGAAGTTTTGATTCCTCGATACCAACATGCCGATACGTGCCCCACACATGGAGTAACGCTTCGAAACAGAATCGATCATGATCGCATGTTGCTCCAGATCTGGGAGCGTCATGATGGAAGTATGCTTCACATCTCCATAAACGAATTCGCGGTATACTTCGTCGGCGATCAAGAATAGATCGTGCTTGATAACGAGATCTGCCAAGCGTTGAAGCTCTTCTTCTGAATATAGGTATCCAGTAGGGTTGCCCGGATTGCAGATCAAGATCGCCTTGGTCCTATCTGTAATGAGTGCCTCAAAATCTTCAATAGGAGGAAGGGCAAAACCATTGTGAATGGTGGCCTCAACAGGAACTACCTTCACGCCACTCTGAATGGCAAAACCATTGTAGTTCGCGTAGAAAGGTTCTGGAATGATCACTTCATCACCTACATCCATGATAGATCCGAAAGCGAAATTGAGAGCTTCCGATCCACCTGTGGTAACCATAAGGTCGGTAGAGGTAATGTCGATATAATGACTTCTGTAATAGTGAGCTAGGCCGTTGCGAAGAGATTCGTTGCCGGCGGAGTGACTATAGGCAAGGATATCGAGATCCGCCTTCTTCACAGCCTCTGTGGCTACTTCGGGAGTTCGGATATCGGGTTGACCGATATTCAAATAATGGACGATCTTTCCTTCTTGCTCTGCAGCTTCCGCGAAAGGTACTAGCTTTCGTATCGGCGATTCTGGCATAGCCATTCCCTTGTCTGAAATTCTGGGCATGACAAATACGCTTTAAAGTTCCTTTAAAATACAAAGCCCCCGAAGGAGGCTATCCAACGGGGGCAAAGGTGGTAAATTTCGCCGTTAGCGCGAAACTCTAGATGACTCAGAATTTTCGTTTACTGGAGTTGTTTGTGGTTCTCTCACATTTCCCTTGATGGTCAAGCGAACAGAAGAGCTCTTGGCATTGGAAGTTACCGTTACCGTCTTCTGGAAACGTCCCAATCGATTCGTGTCGTAACGTACCTTCAATTCTCCGCTTTCTCCAGGAGCAAAAGGACGATTTACGATGCTGCGATCAGGAGTGGTACAACCACATGAGCCCTGAAGGTTTGAGATGATCAATGGCTCTTGACCTGTATTGGTGAAAACGAATACGCGTGTACCGTTCGAGTTGCGATCGATAGTACCGTAGTCGATTACGTTTTCTTCGAATGTGATCTCTGGTGCGTTCTCATTGCTCTCTTGTTGCGCTTGTGCGAAAGTGAATCCGAATACGGCAATAGCGAGAGTTGTCAGCATTTTTTTCATTGTTCTCGAGCTTTAGTTTTACACGAATGGTAAAGTTAAGGTGAATGATGCAAATATGAGGCATCTTTCAAACATTCGTCTTTGACGTTCAAACACCATGCCTCGTCGGATAGCATTTTCTAAATTTGCGGTTCAATCAAAATCGAAGCATGGATATTCCAGCAAAATACGATCCGAGTACTACCGAAGACAAGTGGTACTCCTATTGGATGAAGAATGATTTCTTCCGTTCAGTGCCTGACGAGCGTGAGCCGTATACCATTGTCATTCCTCCACCTAACGTTACAGGTGTCCTCCACATGGGACACATGCTCAATAACACAATCCAAGATGTATTGGTTCGCCGAGCGCGCATGCGCGGTTTTAACGCTTGTTGGGTGCCAGGAACCGACCATGCATCTATCGCTACAGAGGCAAAGGTGGTGCAGAAGCTTCGAAAAGAAGGTGTCAAGAAGTCAGATCTCTCCCGCGATGAGTTCATGGAACACGCGTGGGATTGGACACATAAACACGGTGGCATCATCCTTCAGCAATTAAAGAAATTGGGTGCTTCCTGCGACTGGGAGCGTGAGGCATTCACCATGGATGAAGCACGCAGTGAATCTGTGCTTCGCGTTTTCGTTGATCTATTCGAAAAAGGTCACATCTATCGCGGAAATCGAATGGTTAACTGGGACCCAGAAGCCAAGACCACCGTTTCCGATGAAGAAGTGATTCACAAGGATATCAACGGTAAGCTCTTCTATCTAAAATATCAAGTTGAGGGTTCTGATGAGTTCGTACTCGTAGCCACCACTCGACCTGAAACCATCATGGGTGATACCGCCGTGTGCGTGAATCCAAAGGATGAAAGATATGCTCATCTGAAAGGCAAGAATCTCATCGTTCCCGTAGTTGGACGCGCCGTTCCAGTTATTGAGGATGATTATGTAGATCTCGAATTCGGTACCGGTTGCTTGAAGGTGACTCCTGCTCACGATATCAACGACTACGAGATCGGTCAGCGTAACAACCTCGAAACCATCGATGTATTCAATGCCGATGGAACGCTCAACGAGCACGGTATGCACTACCAGGGCAAAGACCGTTTTGAGGTGCGCAAGGAGATCGCCAAGGAGCTCGAAGAAAAAGGACTCCTCGAGAAGGTAGAGGATTACCAGACCTCTGTGGGTACTTCTGAGCGTACGGGTGCGGTTATCGAACCGCGACTCAGTCTCCAGTGGTTCCTCCGTATGGAAGAGCTTTCAGGGCCCGCTCTCAAAGCCGTTATGGAAGATGAGGTCAAGCTGATCCCTGAAAAGTTCAAGAATACCTACCGCCACTGGATGGAAAATGTGCGCGATTGGAATATCTCTCGTCAGCTTTGGTGGGGACATCAAATTCCGGCATTCTATTATGGCGAAGGAGCGGATGACTTTGTTGTGGCATTGACTGAAGAAGAGGCCATCCAAAAAGCGTCTGAGAAATTAGGTCGCGAAGTAGCTGCCAGCGAGCTTACCCAAGACCCCGATGTACTCGATACCTGGTTCAGTTCATGGTTATGGCCAATATCCGTATTCGACGGTATTCGCAATCCAGATAATGAGGAGGTGAATTATTACTATCCAACCAACGAGATCGTAACCGCACCCGAGATCCTTTTCTTCTGGGTTGCACGAATGATCTTGGCAGGATACGAATACATGGGTAAGAAGCCTTTCAATAATGTATATCTAACCGGTATCGTTCGCGATAAACTCGGCAGAAAGATGTCGAAGTCGTTGGGTAACTCACCCGACCCGCTCGACCTAATCGATAACTATAGCGCGGATGGTGTGCGTGTGGGCATGTTGCTCACCTCCCCAGCGGGTAACGACCTTCCGTTCGACGAAGAACTCTGTACCCAAGGGCGAAACTTTGCCAATAAGATCTGGAACGCCTTCCGCCTAGTTAAGGGGTGGGAAGTGGTCGATCAAGCTCCGGATGCAGCGAGTGAGGCAGCCATGGAGTGGTTTGGGAACCGCTTCAATCAGGCCTTGGAGGAGATCAATATGAATTATGACAAGTACCGTATCTCAGATGCACTCATGGCTACCTACAAGTTGGTATGGGATGATTTCTGTTCTTGGTACCTCGAAATGGTGAAGCCAGGTTATCAGCAGCCGATCTCGAAGAAAACCTATGATCGCACGATCTCTTATTTCGAAGATCTCTTAAAGATGCTTCATCCATTCATGCCATTCCTCACCGAAGAGATCTGGCATCTGATATCGCAAAGAGAGGAGAAAGCTACTATCATGTACGAGAAGTGGCCTGAATTCAAGACTCCTAACAGCGATTCCCTGAATTCATTCGAGCACGCTCAGGCAGTGATCAGTGGTATTCGCAATATCCGTAAGGAGAAGAATATCCCAAACAAGGAGCAACTGGAATTGATCAGTCTAACCGAAGATCGTCCAGTTTATTTGCCGTTGATTGTGAAGCTTGGACATCTTTCTGAGTTCCGCGTTGAAACAACTAAGCCCGAGCAGGCCTTCGCATTCCGCGCAGGAACATTGGAGTATTTTATCCCAGTTTCAGATGCCATAGATATCGAAGCGGAGATCGAGAAACTGGAAAAGGATCTGGATTATCAGAAGGGATTCTTGACCGCCGTATCGAAGAAACTCAGCAACGAGCGCTTCGTGAACAACGCGCCTGAACAGGTTGTAGCCAACGAGCGCAAGAAGCAAGAGGATGCTGAAGCGAAGATCAAGCTGATCGAAGAAAGGCTGGCTTCTCTAGCAAAGTGATCCTCTCGATCAAATAAGCATCAATGGGCGATGAGAACTCTCTTTTCGCCCATTTTTGTTTTCACGATGTAGGTACCAATGGCGAAATCGCTTGTGTTGATATGAATGGTATTCCAACCATTATTGGTTGAAAACACATTCGAGAATACGGTCTTTCCTTCCGTGTTGATAATCTCTACCAGAGCAGAGTCCGAAGTTTCAGCAAGCAGTTCTAGGATGATCTGATCATCACCAGGATTTGGATAAACGATCATTCCGTTGGTCTTCATCGCTTCTTCCTCAAGTCCAACCGAAGCCGTATTGGCAAATACATATTCACCAGGTACCAACTTGGTCAGGGTAACGTTGCCAAAGCCATCCGTTGTTGAGCCCATGTGATTCACGGTATAGAAAGGGAAACCAGACCATGGTTCACTCGAGTTTGCACGATAATACACGCCCAAGCTATCTTCCGTATTGGAAACGAGGTCAGCATCCAATGCACCACTCTGAGGACGTGCGTCAAAGAAGATGCGCATTTCAGCATCCATATTCGGTATTTCACCTTGTATCGTCCAAAATCTGCTTGTGGATAATCGAGCAGCAGCAGAACCTCCCTCAGGCCCTGCCCAGTGATGGGCGATGTACAAATTGTAAGGGTCGTCAGAGTTATTCACGATCAATCTCGCCTTGGCATTATCCAGATTGAAAATGCCATATCCGTCGCCTTCTATCTTATCGAATGTGGTTCCCGTGAGATAGTCTTCTCCTTCATTGATGGTTGCGTAAAGAGGGGCAGAAGGGAGTCCATTCAAGGTAATGCGTATGCTATCCGAATTTACATTGACCATCTGTTCCAAAGTATCATTCACCATGTACACTTTAAGCAACATAGGTGCATCCAACAAGTAGGCGTTCCTTTCCTTTCGGTTTTGAAGAAGGTCGATATCAGCATGCGCTTGTCCGCCTGTAAAAGTCACATTTACGATCGACGCAGATACGGCAACTTGTCCGGGTTGAAGCACTTGATCTGCGAAGAAATCCGACATATTCACACCGGAATATTGCGACAAGACCTGCTCGAATGAAGCTGTAGTGAAGTTCTCGTGAGCGTGATTCGTGAAGATTTGATCTACCGTGTAGGTGTACAATGAGTCGCCTAGATACCCTCTCAAATTATGACCTACCCAAGCACCTTTATTATACACATGCATTCCGTAGGTCGTAGAGTGATCCACGCCATTCAATGCCAAATAGCCTCCATCTTGAGCATGTGCGTAGTTCAATACTTGAAGCTGATTGCCTCTTACCGTTCTCATGTAGCGCTCTCTATCGTACACATCTTCTTGATAGAGGTGAGATGAAAACTCGGCCATACCTTCATTGATCCACATATCCTCAGCCTTTTCACAGGTGATGAGGTTGCCCCACCAATGGTGTGCTAGCTCGTGAGCGATGATATCTTCTCCCATCAATGTTCCGTTGGCTAGTGATAGAGGAAGGTGAATGCTGGTGGAGTGTTCCATAGCCCCCTGCGTGGTCATCGCGTAGCCCACTTTGTCCCAAACATACGGTCCGAAATGGTCTTCAAAAGAGGTGAGAATTCCCTGAAGATTGCGGAAGGAGCTCTTCACATTCGCCGTATCATTTGGGCGAGCAAGAAGGAGGGAAGGTATGGTTCCGCTTTGTATGGTGAGTGTATCTTCTAACTCTTCGTAATTTGAAATAGCTACACTCACTAGATAGGCTGGTAATGGATCAGAGCAATCCCAAGATTGAATGATGGTATCTCCAGCAACGACAGAGGTGTGCGTGCGAACGCCGTTGGCATATGCCTTCCGCGGCGTAACCGTAGTGATGTCAAAGCTATACGTGCTGTGTTCAATGAAGTTGTCGAAAGCCGGGAAGAGTGAACGTCCATAGGAGTGTGGGTTCACATCAAATCCAACACCGAGGTTAAAGAAGTACGGTGAGCTGTGGTGCCAACCGCCCCAACCACTTGGATCGGCCGGTGCAGCACCCGAGTAATAGATCTCTACCAATGCCGTATTTCCTACCATCCATGTGCCACTTGGAATAGCGAGGTAGCGAAAATCACCGCTGACCTGATGCACGACCGATGTACCATTGATCTTGGCAGAATCGACCGTGTAACCATCCAATTCAAACCAAAATTTCTGGGTGGATGTGAGCATTTCCACGCTGAGATCAGCTCTAGCCGTGAGGAAATTTGTTGGCAGTTGAGAAAAGTCGAGATCGAGGTGCGTATGCGAAATGTCGAATGTATCGCTCAAGGCCGAGTGATCTTTGTTTGGGGTGCTCATGGCCATCTTGGCCCATTCATTCTTGAAATCGGCGCATGCGTGTTGCGACCATGAGGTGATCGAATACAACAATACCAGTAAAGTAGCAGTTCTCTTTAGCATTTTGGCAAATTAGCAAACCTTTACGACTCTGCCGCTTGACGTTGACGAACAGCTTCCCATAGAATGATGCCCGTAGCCACACTGACGTTGAGTGATCCGATGTTACCCATCATTGGGATCTTTGCTCGGTGTTTACACAAGCGCATCACCGCTGGAGAAATTCCGTCTTCTTCAGAACCCATCACGATGGCGGTAGGCTGTGAGAAGTCGTTTGTATAGAGTCCGTCTTCCGTTTTTTCGGTGCAGGCAATGGACTCTAACCCGGAATCATGCAACAGATGCAAGGCGTCTTGCAAATTCTTCACGCGACAAATAGGTACGCGCAAGAGGGCACCCGCGCTACTCTTCACTGCGTCCTCGTGCATAGGAGCCGAGTGTTTTTCAGGTATAACGATGGCGTGAACCCCGGCGCACTCCGAACTTCTAGCAATGGCACCCACGTTGCGCACGTCGGTCAATCGATCCAAAAGGAGGATCAGTGGCGTTTCGCCTTTTTCGTAGATTCCTGGTAGAAGGTCTTCGATCGATGCGAATGGAACCGCACTGACGTAGGCAATTACGCCTTGATGATTCTTTCGAGTTAGCTTGTTGAGTTTATCGAGCGGAACGTGTTTAAAGGGGAGTCCGCGTTCCTTGATATACGGCCAAAGTTCTTGGAAAACTCCACCTCTGGAGCCTTTTTGCACGTAAATTCGATCGATCTCGAGACCTTCTTCAATGGCTTCGATCACCGGCCTAATACCATAAATAAGGTGGGGCTGTTTGCCGGAGTTGTTGGTCTCGTTCATCTTGTGCTCTTTTAATGTCTTCTGCGTCGTAGATCCGTCCATGGCGCCACGACTCTAGGGCTAGACCCCATCCGTAGCGATATTCCGATTTTCTCCTCAACGAATAGTCATTGTTGGAGAAGGGATTGATCATCTTATCGAACACAAAGGTATAATTCAATGAGCTCGCCTCCTCGCCGTACACCCAAGTTTCAGTGTCACGGGAGCGATAAATATTGGTAGGAGGACCATAAACAACATAGAGTATGCCCCGATCGGTTCTCCATCCTTCTTGGTAAGAGGTGAAAAAGATGTTAGCGGCTTCAACTCTTGAGTAGTATTCTTCTATTTGATCTTTAGCCCGCTCAACCGTTCCAGCATGGCGGATCCAGAACTTGTCTAACTCGATCTTACCTGTATCAGCGGAGTTTACATCCATGCCTTCGTACTCTAGGTTAGAGGTGAGATAGCGCATTGGGCCTTGAAGGTGGGATTTGTCAGTAACCAACGGGAAGGTAGGGTAGTAGTGGAATAGCGTATATCCCATCCGTGTTTCATCATCGATCTGAAAATGATAGAAACCAGGTCGATCCATGGAGAAGATCGCTCCATTCTGCAATTCAAACACGCTATCCGCCCTGTAGTCGAAAGTAGTAGGGTCAGTCTTCACAAAAGGTGGTGTAGCGATCCCGAATTCTCGATCATAATAGGTCACCTTGAATTCTCTCACTTCATCATTATTGATCATCCTGTATTGCTCTCCTAATTGGATATGATGACCGAACACGATGTTGGAATCGGTATCAACTACCAAGAAATTCTGATCGCTGTAGGGATCGGTTCTCTCCAATATGCGCACTTCATCGAAGTATAACTTCCTGTTGCGGTCGTGGAAGCGGATGAGTAATATATAGGTGTCCCTAGGAAGGCTGGTGCCCACATCTACGGTCAATGCACCTCGGATCTCTTTCGTTGAGAGCTCTTGTACAGCGTCCTTGATCGTGAGTGAGGCCGTATCCACCAACAACTCTCGTTGAAAGGTTTCGTACATGAATACTTCCACATCCACGTGGGCATTGTAAAGCCCAGTTTGTGGAGATCGGATGTACAGCATCTCTTCGGAGGAGAAAGAGAAATGGATGGTGGACTCGAATTTATTTTCGTTGAAGATGCGGATCTTGGGTCTAACCAACACCCCATTCTTTTGGTAGACGTGTGATAGATTCACTGCACCTAGACCGCTGCGCGTGCTGCATGAGCCTAGTATTGTTCCTATCAAGAGGAGTAGAAGATATTTAATCGGTTTCCTCAACATCATTCTCATTATCCAACAACTTCGGGGAAAGTCGTTTTGTTGTTTGCAACCCTAATTTACGCATGTTTTCTGCACGCTTCACCAAGTTACCCCGACCTGCTGATAATTTATTGAAGGCATTGTCGTAGGTCTTTTGCGTAGTGAGTAATTGACTCCCCAATCGTTCGAGGTCTTCTACAAAACCAACGAACTTATCGTAGAGTTTTGCGCCTTCTTCGGCGATCTCCTCGATATTCCTGTTTCGTTTTTCTTGTCGCCATATCGACGCCACCGTGCGCAATGTAGCCAAGAGGGTGGTGGTACTAACGATCACGATATTCCTTTCCAAGGCCTTCTCATACATGTTGTGATCGTTCTGAAGGGCGGCGTTAAAGGCTCCTTCTATCGGTATGAACAGAAGCACGAAATCCGGACTTTGATCTCCATGTAGTTTCTGGTACTCCTTTTTGCTGAGGCCTTCTAGGTGAGCGTTGACCGAGAGGAGATGCTCTTTCATGGCCTTCTCTCTTTCGGCATCTGTTTCCGCGGCTACCAATTTCTCGTAGGCTACCAATGATACCTTGGAGTCGATCACCACATATTTTTCATCGGGTAAGTGAACCACCACATCGGGTTGTAGTCGGCGGCCATCTTCTGTAGTATGGCTTTCTTGGGTTTCAAACTCCTGACCTTCATTCAAGCCTGACGCTTCGAGGAGACGTTTGAGGATAACCTCACCCCAGTTCCCTTGCTTCTTCACATCACCCTTCAGCGCACGGGTGAGGTTGCTAGCCTCTTCTTGTAAGGACTGATTTTGCTCCACGAGTTTCTTCAACTCGGAACTCAAGGCTGATCTTTCCTTCAAACCCTTCTCGTAAGTGTCTTGTACCTTCTTTTCGAAGGAGGTCAGTTTCTCTTGCAGTGGATTGAGTACGTTGCTCATTTCCTCCTTGCTTCGCATTTGGAAGGCCTCAGTATTCTTTTGAAGGATCTCACTTGCGGTGAGTTTAAATTGTTTGTAGAACTCGTCACGAAGCTGATTCATTTCTGCTCCGTGTTCTTCGAGGCGGCGTGCGAGATCTTTTTTCTCTTGTTCGTGTGTGGAGACCATTCTATTCAACTCCACTATTTTATTTTGAAGCTCGTTGTTCTCACTCTTCAACTCTTTATTGGCGGCTATTTCGCGCTCGTAAAGATCACGACCAACACCCTCTACAGCGTTGGGTGCAGAACGTTTGCCCATGCGGAACCCGATGATGAGTCCGATAATGGCTGAGGCTAGAATGGCGAGGCCGAAAATGAGAAAGGTACTATCCATTGGGTTGATTGATATTCGAGAATAAATCCAATTCAAGATTACACCAATCTATTGAATTTTGATTGGTTTTCATAAGGTAATCATTTGCAAGCACAAAGTGATTGCAACCTATGAACCCGCGATGAGCGGAAAGAGGTGAAGGATGCGGAGCGGTAAGGATCAGGTTGTGAGTGGAGTCGATCATCTTCGATCTATCGATGGCATGTTTACCCCAGAGTAAGAATACTACGTTACCTTTCTTACTAAGGGCTTCTAGTAGGGCGTTGGTGAATACATCCCAACCCAGTTTGGCATGGCTCCCGGCCTTTCCGGCTTCGACGGTTAGATGAGAATTGAGGAGGAGCACCCCTTGCTTGGCCCAGGGTGTGAGATTACCCGAACTGGAGAGTGTACACTTCAGGCTCCTATTCAACTCTTTGAAGATATTCCGGAGAGAAGGAGGGACCATGACTCCGTCGGGAACACTGAATGAAAGTCCGTGTGCCTGCCCATCGCCATGATAAGGATCTTGTCCAACGATCACCACCTTCGTCGCCTCGAACGACGAGAGCTCAAGAGCTTTGAAAACGTGTTCTTTAAGAGGATATACGATCTGAGATCGATAGAGATCATCCACATTCGAGAGAACATCTTCGAAGGCTTGATGGTTAAGAAAGGGATGAATGGAATCCATCCAACTATTTGGAACGTATGTACGTATAGGTTGTTGATCGACGTTCATAGTAATTGCGTAAGAAATCTCTTTAGAGCCCTTGTGCGATTTTAGTTACATTTGTCGTTTAAGCAAAGAACATAAAAAAAACACCGCTATGAAGCGAGTTACCATTGCATTGATTGCTGCTGTTGGATTACTAGTTGCCTCTTGTGGAGCGTCTGAGCCTTGCCCTGCATTCCAGGGAGATGCTGGACAGCCTGAGGTAGAACACAGAGTTTAAATGAAAAACGCATATCACCTTACATCCTTGGACGACTTGGATGCGCTAGACAAAAGGTCTCGCGGAGGTGATGGTGTGCTCCTTTATAAACACAGCACGCGTTGCTTTATAAGTTCGATGGCCCAACGTCGTTTGAATGATTGGGGTTCGGAACACCTACCTCTCTATTATCTCGATCTAATCAGATACCGAGATGTAAGTAACTCTATCGCCACTCGTTATTCTGTACAACATCAATCACCACAGCTCCTGTGGATCAAGGATGGAAAGTGCATCGAACACACTTCGCATGAAGGTGTTGGCAGCGATGTAGTAAAAGAGTGGTTAGAACATGCGTAAATTTTACTTCATTCTTATCGCCTTGTTTTCTGCAACTGCGTGGGGTCAGAATCAGACCGACGCAGATTGGGAGCGTACGGTGTACAATGAAGAATTTACGATTGGAGTAGTCCTCCACACGGGGTCGCCATGGCCAGGAGTGAATTTCCGCCGATTACATTATACCGATGGATTCACGAAATGGGGGTATGAGATCGACTATTCCGCCTTCCGACATCCGAGAGAGATCAAATATCCCGCTCAAAGTATCTTGGGCTCGGCACGATCCTTTACATATGGTAAGATCAATGACTTCTTTGCCTTCCGACTCGGATACGGCAGGGAACGCATCTTGTACGACAAACAGGATAGAGGGTCATTGTCCATTTCACTTCAAACCTATGGTGGTTTGTCTTTGGGCATTCTAAAGCCCATTTATGTGGATGTGAGACGTGTGACGAATGAAGGCTTGTTCGTGGATAGGACGGAGCGTTACGATCCGGATGTGCACGACAATGCCGTAATATATGGAGAAGCGCCTTTTTTCACTGGTTTCAGCGAACTTCAGCTAAGACCAGGTGTTTATACGAAACTAGGTGTGAGCTTCGACTACAACTTTTTGGATCAGAAGATCACAGCGATGGAAGTAGGAACGATATTCGACTTCTATCCTAACTGGTTTGGAGCATACGGTGAGAGTGCCGAAAACGGAGTTCCAGTAATGGCCAGGGTAGACAATCCCACATTGTGGTGGCAGGTCTATGTTAGTTTTAATTTCGGCAGTAAGTGGTATTGATTGATGGAGACTACGACACTAAGAGAAGAGCAAAAGAATACGCGCACCGGTAAGCCAAAATGGCTGAGGGTAAAGCTTCCGACGGGAGGTGAATACAAAAGTGTGCGAAAGCTGGTAGATAATTACAACCTTCACACCATCTGCGAGAGTGGGCATTGTCCGAATATGGGCGAATGTTGGGGAGCCGGAACGGCAACCTTCATGATCGCGGGTAATACGTGTACGCGTTCATGTGGATTCTGCAATGTAGCAACGGGAAGGCCCGATTCGATCGATTGGGATGAACCCGAGAGAGTGGCTCGTTCAGTTCGCTTGATGAAAGTGAAGCACTGCGTACTCACATCGGTTGACAGAGACGATCTAGCGGATGGTGGTTCGATCTTGTGGGCTGAAACGGTCAAAGCAGTTAGAAGGATGAGTCCTGGAACTACGATGGAAACGTTGATACCCGACTTCCAAGGCATTACAAGGAATATCGACAGGATTATTGAAGCCAATCCTGAGATCGTTTCTCACAACATGGAAACCGTTAAGCGCCTGACACGCAAGGTTCGTATTCAAGCAAAATACGACCGCAGCCTGGAAGTACTGCGTTATTTGAAGGCGAGCGGTATACACAGGACAAAGTCGGGTATCATGCTCGGACTTGGAGAAACGGAAGAGGAGGTAATTGAGGCTATGCGCGACCTAAGGTCGGTAGATGTAGATATTATTACCCTCGGACAATACTTACAGCCAACCCCTAAGCACCTTCCTGTCGTTAACTTCATAGAACCTGAACAGTTCGATAAGTATAAAGAGATCGGATTGGAAATGGGATTCAGATATGTAGAAAGTGGTCCTTTGGTGCGCTCATCTTATCATGCGGAAAAACATCTTGTGTAAATCCGCTGTTAAGTTTCGGTACAGGAAGGCACATTTTAACTATTTTTAACGCCTCAGAATCGCGATAACAAGATTTATTGTATGAAAAACGGACGTTTACTCCTTGGTATTGTGGCAATTGGAGCAGTGAGCACGGCAATGATGATCAATCAGCCGGAAGCTCGCGAGTACTCCCCACGCGTAACTCCTGTAAATATGGATGCTGCACGTGGAGCTGCCGAATATCTTCACTCGCTACGCGCCAATCCGATAACCGGTGAGGTGAATATGGCTGATATCATGGCTGCGCGCGCTCAAGCTGCAGCGATGCCTACTGGCAAGACGCTCAACCTTGAATGGGAGAGCATCGGACCTGCCAACGCAGGTGGTAGAGCAAGAGCCATCCTTATCGATAAGGACTCTTCAAACATCATTTACGCAGGTTCAGTTAGTGGTGGTCTTTACCGCTCACGCACAGGAGGTAGCTCTTGGAAGCCTGTTAGCCCTGCGGACGGAAACCTTGCAGTGGTTTCTATTACCCAGGCAACGAATGGTGATATCTACTACGGGACAGGTGAGTGGCCATTCATTTTCTATTCAGGAAACGGGGCTTCAAGCACACCAGCTTTCGTAGGTGGAGGTATCTATAAGAGTACAGATGGAGGTAACACCTTCCAAGTCCTACCGAGCACCGTTCCTACTTCACAAGGTACCAACGATGGTTGGTCCGCCATAGGAGATATCCAGGCGGATCCAAGCAATCCAAACGTGATCTACGCCGCTACTCCAGCTGGTCTTCGTAAGACCACAGATGGCGGTAACACTTGGAATGTTGTACTTACAGGATTTACTCGTGACTTCACCATCGACGTGAATGGAAATCTATATGTGGATAACAGCAGCCGTTTGATGTATTCTACTTCTGGCGACGCTGGTTCATTTACTGAGATTTCTACAGGTAGTGGCGCTCCAGGAACGCTTCCACGTACGCAAGGACGTATGCGCATCGCGGTTTCTCCACAAGATCCAAATTACATCTATGTAGTTCAATTGAATGGTAGTGCACTTCGCGGTGTTTACCGCTCTATCGATGGAGGTTCTACTTGGACCCAGATCGGTACGAAAGGTGCCCAGTTCGATCCAATGTGCTCAGGCAACCGTTGCCAAGGTACATACGACCTACTATTCGGAGTTTCTTCAAAGGACAAAGACCGTATCTGGATGGGGGGTATCACCACATGGACATGGAAGAATGGCCAGTGGGATCAGGTAAACACTACCTTCCAATCTCCAGGTAATCCATTCTATATTCACGCCGACGTTCACGAGATCATTTCAGATCCTAAGAACCCGGACGTTCTTTGGGTGGCGAGTGATGGTGGTTTGTTCAAGTCAAGCGACCACGGTATTACTTGGGCAGAGCGTAACCTCGAGTTCCGTACCCTACAATTCTACAAGTTCGGTATCGGTCAGAATCGCTTTGTTATCGGTGGCACGCAAGACAATGGTACTCAGCTTATCGACAACTCTCAGAATTTCGACAACTATGCTCAACGACTAGTTGTGAACAACGCCTACGCCGATGGTGGTGAAGCAGATATTTCATGGTTGTCTCCTAAAGTGATGTTCGCAGAGAATCAGCACGGTGATCTCGGACGTTCTGAGAACAACGGTGAGAGCTTCTCCCGTTTCTACGAAGGTAATATGCAGAATGGAGGACAAGGTTTTGCGCCATTCAACGCGGGCTACTCCAACTGGATCATGCCATACGAGTTGTATGAAACGACCAACGACCCACTTTCTACCGATAGCGTATTGTTCTACGCATTCCCTGCGTCCCAAAGCCTTGGCTTCGGTAACGGAACAGACGTGTCGTTCATGAATACATTAGAGAGACCGTACGCACCAGCTCAGTTCGTAGCTTCATCTTTCCGCATCGTTAGTGGTGCATTGGAAGTAACGGCAGACGCAAGCGGTAACCTTTCTGGTGATGGTACAGGTTCATTCGATGCTAGCACGGGTGAGTACTCTGTAACATTCAATACAGCTCCATTGGCAGAGATCGTTATCTCTTGTGATGTGAACTATCCAGCCGGTTCTGCGCTTAGCATCAACAGTAATATTGGAGGACTTCCATTCGACATTACCTTGCCATCGGCCGTTGGTCCGGATGATTCATTGATGATCCAAGACCCAGTTCAGAGTATGTTGATCGTTGGTTTGAATTCATACGACGCGATCAGCAATAGTGGTGTTTGGATGACTCGTGAAGCGCACGACTTTAGCAAGACACCTAGCTGGTGGAAGATCGGTCAGATGAACAACCAAGAGTCTCCACTAAGCATGACCATTACTTCCGACGGTGATGTTTGCTACATCGGAACGAATCAAGGTCGCGTTTACCGTTATTCAAACTTGAACATGGCTCGCAGCGATTCAGCGGATATTTTGTTCACCAACAACCCAGTTGTCGTTCAAACAGTGATCCGCACATTCGGTCGTCCGGTTACAGACGTGGCAGTTGACCCAACCAACAACGATCGCGTGATCGCAACCTTGGGTAGCTACGGATTCAACGATTACGTTTACTACTCGAACAACGCTACATCTGCGTCTCCAGTATTCATCAGCAAGTCTGGAAACCTTCCAAACATGCCAGTGTACAGTGCTACCTTCGACAAGAACAATTTGTCAGCAGTTATCGTAGGTACTGAGATGGGTGTGTATTCACTTGCTGACGTAGATCAAGCGGGTACAGCACAGTGGGCAAACGAGAATGATGGTCTGCCACCGGTTCCAGTATTTGAGATCGAGCAGTACCGTACCGACAAGCTTAGCCCTTCTGATACGGCTAAGATCGAAGAAGGAGATATTTACTTGGCTACGCACGGTCGTGGTTTCTACCGCACTGGATCTACCGTAGTAGAGCGTCCAATCTCTGTTGAAGAGAATGAGGTAGAGTGGATCGCTCATGAGAGCCTCGACATCTATCCTAACCCTTCAGTTGGAACAAGCAAGATCGACTTCACACTCAATAGTCGTTCTGAAGTAAACGTGGTGATTCGCGACTTGAATGGTCGTCAGGTGATGACCAAGGACTTCGGACGCATGAGCGCAGGAGATCACACGATCGATCTATCTTTCGGATCACTCTCTTCAGGAGTATACATGGTAAGCTTAGAAATGGGTAACCAAGTACACACCGGCAAAGTGATCTTGCAGAAATAGATCGAAAAACATAGATCCTAAGAAAGGAGTTATCTCAATGAGGTAGCTCCTTTTTTTATGGGAACGATCTCTATAGTGTACCTTCGCAAACACGCTTGTACAGGTTATGATCAAAGTAGGAATAAACGGTTTCGGAAGGATAGGAAGGATGTTTATGCGGGTTGCCCACAGCAGCCCACATATTCAGGTCGTTCAGATCAATGACCTGGCCTCTCCTGAGGTTATGTCGCATTTACTCAAATACGACAGTGTACATGGACATTTCCCCGCAGATGTGCGCTATGGTGCGAATTCCATCATCGTGGATGGTAGGACCATCGCTATGACCCATCAAACTTCTCCATCGGACATACAATGGGAGGGTGTTGATGTCGTGATCGAGAGCACTGGGAAATTCAAGACCAAAGAAGAGTTGGAAGGACATCTTTCCAAAGGTGTCAAGAAGGTTGTCCTCAGCGCACCTTCAAAAGACGACGAGATCCCAATGGTCGTACTTGGAGTAAATGATCATATACTTGGATCCAACCCGCAGATCATTTCTAACGCTTCTTGCACAACGAACTGTGCAGCTCCGATGATAGACCTTATGCGCAAGCATTTTGGCGTTGAGCATGCCTATATCACAACGGTCCATAGCTTTACTAGCGATCAACGATTACACGACGCTCCACATACCGATCTTCGACGCGCTCGTGCTGCCACACTTTCCATGGTACCCACAACTACTGGAGCTGCCAAGGCCTTGAGTTCTATCTTCCCAGACCTCGAAGGTAAGATGGGGGGCTGTGGAATTCGCGTTCCAGTGCCGGATGGTTCCCTGACGGATATTACCCTTACCGTTAAGCGCGATACTACCATTGAAGAGGTGAATCGCGTATTTGAAGAGGCGGCAGACAATGGATTGAACGGAATAATGGGCTACACGAAGGACCCTCTCGTTTCGGCCGACATCATCGGTTTGAAAGAGAGTTGCTTATTCGATGAACAGCTCACTAGCGTGCTGGGCAAACAAGTAAAGATCGTAGGGTGGTACGATAATGAAGTGGGCTACAGCAATAGGTTGTTCGACCTGATCAGAAGAATAGCTTAGAACTTTGAATCTAGGATCTCCTCGATCCTGTCGGGACTAAGATTCCTTCCAATGATGTGGCCACGCTCATCGATCAAGACATTGCCAGGTATCATTTCTACGGCATAATCCACTACGATCTGGGATCGGTATCCTTTAAGGTCGGATACATGATAATCCCAAGCCATTCCGTCTTCCTCGATAGCTAGTCGCCACTCTTGACGTGGAACAGATTGCTCTTCGAGTCCGTCGAAGCTCACGCTATAGATCGCGAAGTCCTCATTCTTGAATTGCTCATAGATGCTCACGAGTCTTCTGTTGAAGATGCGAGAGGACGGATCCCAGGAGGCCCAGAAGTGGATCAATGTGATCTTACCACGGAGTTCCGACAACTTCTTTTCCTCACCGTATGGATCGTTTAGGATGATGGAGGGAGCAAGATTGCCCACTTCGAGGTTCAATCTAGCCTGAGCAGCGTCCCTTCTCCTTTGAATAGCCTCTCTGATTGTATTCACCTCTCTCCTAAAGGGTTTCACTATGTCATGGTCAGCATACTCAGAAGCCGCCAAGCCATTATCTACCGAATAGAAGTAAGCAAGGTCGTACTGAGGGTCCAAGATGCGGTTAGGGCCTACCGCGTGGTAGAATGCCAATACGTTGCTGAGCTGAGCAGAATCCGCCTGAATAAAGGCTACGAGAGAATCCCTGTGTTCATTGAGCAATGCATTGAAAGCCGCTTGGACATCCCTGTTCATGATTGCCTTCGCTTCATCGGTACTATCGCGATACATCATCCTAACCTCATCCAACGAATCGATAACTGGGAAGGTGTTGTTCATGAGCTTGTGTAAGCGCGAGGCATCTCTGGTATACTTGTTTCCTTTGACAACCGAGTAGGTAAGCGGAGAAGTGTTAAGATCGATGTTTAGTTCAATTGTATCTCCTGCATTCGCAAAGAAGCGCAGCAACTGCTGACCAGGGAAGGTGAGTACGTACATGGCATCTTCACCTTGAGCCTTTTCCACAACACTGAATTGTGAACCAGCAAGGTCTATGGTGTCGATCGCATTCATGCTATCTCCTTTGGCGTGGTAGAGATAGGCTACATCGTCGTAATTGACCTTACCTTGGAGATAGAAGGCATCCTTTGGAGCAGGGTCATCGCAAGATGTGAAAACAGTGGCTATGGTAAAGAGGGCGATAAGCCCGAAATATCTTTTGATCATTTCTCAAGTGTGTCTCTTAGCATTTGGCTGGCCACCTTTGGATCGGCCTTTCCTTGTGAGCGCTTCATGACTTCTCCCATGAACAAACCAAGAACGCCTTTCTTTCCGTTTTTGTACTCCTCTACCTTATCAGGGTACATAGCGAGGGCGGCATCAACGTGCTCTTGAAGTGCGCCTTCGTCACTTTCTTGTATCCAGTCATTGTCGGCCGCTATCTTTTCAGGCGAAATTTCCGGCTCCTCCAGTAGAAGTGGGAAGATCTTTTGATTGGCCACTGTATTACTCACTTTACCGTCTTCTACCAGGGAGATCAAAGCGGTGAGTGACTTTGCAGTGATAGGGAAATTCTCGATCGGTTCAGCTCGTTCATTCAACCAGGCCTTAACGGATCCCTGTATCCAGTTGGCAGCTGATTTGGCCTTGGCACCATTCGCAAGGCATTCTTCGAAGTAAAGTGCGATGCCTTTGTCTTCAGTAAGGACCTTGGCATCGTAATCCGACAATCCGAGCTTTTCAGTATATTTCTTGTACAGCTCCTGTGGCAAAGGAGGTAGCGTGGATCTTACCTTTTCAACATATTCAGAGGTGACCACCACAGGTTGGAGATCGGGCTCCGTGAAGTAGCGATAATCATGTGCATCTTCCTTGGTACGCAATACGGCGGTTACTCCTTTTGAGGCATCGAAGGTCTTAGTTTCCTGATAGATCGTTTCACCGGCTTCGATGGCATCAACTTGGCGCTTGATCTCAAAATCAATTGCCTTTTGAACATTGCGGAAGGAGTTGAGGTTCTTCACCTCCACCTTGGTGCCGAATTCCTTCTGTCCTTTTGGTCGAACCGATACGTTCACATCACAACGAAGGGATCCTTCTTCCATGTTACCGTCGCTGATATCCAAGTAGCGAACGAGCTTTCTAATCTCATTCAAATAGGCATAGGCCTCTTCACCATTCCTGAAATCGGGTTCAGAAACGATCTCCAACAAGGGAACGCCAGCACGGTTGAGGTCGATTAATGAGTGGAATGGATCTAGGTCGTGGATACTCTTTCCTGAATCCTCCTCCATGTGAATACGGGTGAGGTGGATCTCCTTCTTACCCTCTGAGGTTTCGATGTGTACGGATCCTCCGGTGCAGATAGGGGTGGTATCTTGAGTGATCTGGTATCCCTTAGGCAGATCGGCGTAGAAATAATTCTTTCGCGCATATTCGTTCCATTCACGGATATCACATCCACAGGCAATGCCCAAGCGAACGGCGTATTCAACAACCGATTCATTTGCAACAGGCAATGTGCCAGGATGACCTAAGGAGATGGGGCTCACCTGTGTATTTGGAGATGCACCGTATTCGGTAGCATCTGCTGAATAGGCCTTACTCTTAGTGCTCAGCTGGGTGTGTACTTCTAAGCCGATTACGGCTTCCCAAGCATCATATTTCGAATCACTCATTCCGTGTAATTTTCGGGGTTGCAAAGTAAGCAAATCCGCATGGATTTTGAGAGTAGATGCCTCGCTACTTATTGCTCAAAGTCGGCTATGAATCGATCGATGATCCGGTAGAAAACCCCTTCGTCGTCATCCATCTCCACTTCAATGTCCTGAATAAAAGTTGGAATCGAGCTGAGCTCATCGTTTTCTGGCCATCTCACGTAATCCTTTCGAGTAGTTATGATCACTGGTTCATCCAGTTGCTCACAAGCTATTAGGATACGGTGGACATCAGCATGCGTAAATTGGCGGTGGTCTTTGAAGGCAATATGGTGACAAGTAATATCGTGATCCTTGAAATGCTTCAATAAAGGAGCTGGTTTGGCAATTCCTGTAACCACTACGGCCTCACTCGGCTTTTGAGTTATCGCATCTCCTTTCTTGTCTACCAAGGAGGCATATTTCATTCTGCTAAAACCCAAGGTTTGAATATCGGTAGGGGATAGCTCTTCGCGGAGGGCCTCTCTCTCGGCCGTACTTAATTTACCAGGACATTTGGTAACCGTGATGAGGTCAGCTCGCTCAGCGCTTCTACTGTCTTCACGCAAGTTACCAGCTGGCAGCATGTAATCCTTCGTGTACAGGTCGTCCCAAGGCGTGAGGATCCATGAAAGTCCAGGTTGTATATACCGGTGTTGAAAGGCATCATCCAAAACGATCAGCTCTGGTCGTTTTGCTTGAGTAAGTAGCATCTCTATGCCAAACACCCGATCTTCACAAACGGCAACGGTTACCTTTGGAAAGCGCTGAGAGATCTGAAGGGGTTCATCACCAACTTCGCTTGCGGAGCTCGTAGGTTCAACATATTTGAATCCTTTGGTACTTCTTCCGTAGCCCCTGCTTAGCACTGCTATCCGGTATTTCTCTTGAAATCGATCCAAGACCCATTCCGTATGAGGTGTCTTTCCCGTTCCGCCTGCGCTGATGTTCCCAATGCACAAAATGGGTACTTCGAAGGAGTGGGAACGCAGTACGCCAAGGTCGAATAAGGAGTTGCGAATGGAAACGATGATCCAATAGATAGGTGAGAAGGGGAGTAACCATATCCTGCGCATATGTCGAAGTTACTTCAATTTCTCTTTGAGGTATTCTAAAGCCTCATGAAAATCGTTGTGATGGAATTGCATCAATCCTTCCTCTTTCCGGTTCCACGTTAGCTGGCGCTTAGCGTAATTCCTACTGTTTCTCTGGATCTTTTCAATGGCCTCCTCACGGGTCAGTTCACCTTCAAAGTGTGCGAACCACTCTTGATAACCTACGGTTTGCAGGGCGGTCATTTCCCTAAAGGGATACACATTCCTAGCTTCGGCTTCCAACCCTTCTTCAACCATGATGTAAACGCGCCTGTTTATCCTGTCGTACAGGGCTTCTCTATCCCAATCTGGGGCAATCTTGATTATGTTGAATGGTCTTTCCTTCTTTTGACCTGTCCTGAATTCCGAGTAGGTCTTCCCCGTTTGTAGGCATATCTCTAAAGCTCGAATGACGCGCTGAGGATTTTGAAGATCTACTCGCTTAGCATGAATCGGATCTAATTCAGCCAATCGGTTTGCCAATGGACCCACACCTTCCGTTTTCCAAACCTCATTCAGTTCTTCTCGGATGTTTGGATCGATCTCTGGCATATCATCGAACCCTTCGAAAAGAGCCTTTGCGAATAGTCCTGAACCTCCCACTACCACTTGAATGGGGTTTTGCTCGAAGAGATGCTCGAGAAGATCTAGTGCTTCTCTTTCGTATTCTCCAGCAGATAGTGGTTGCTCTATGGATCGGTCGGCTATGAAATGGTGGTTAGCAGCCCGGAGTTCTTCCTCCGATGGTCTGGCTACGCCTATCTTCAACTCTCGATAGAACTGTCGTGAGTCACACGAAAGGATGTCACAGGCAAACGCTTGAGCGGTTTTAATGGCCCATTCGGTTTTACCTGATGCAGTGGGTCCTAAGATGGCGATGACCGTTGACATCCGCCAAAGGTCGTAATCCGAAACAAAAAACTCCCCACCTCGATGCAGAAAGGTGGGGAGAAACACTTCTCAAATGAATGAACCCTTAGTTGTAATTATCTACTTGCGGTAAGATCTCTGTAGAGTTGTGCGAGTTGGATAAAATCACCTCGATCGCCGTTCATATCCGCACCCTTACCTTCACGGGCTAGGCGGATCACATCGTCCAATTGCACATCCTCCATATTCGGGTCTTCGCGTAAGAGCCCAGCAAAGGCGGCAACAGCAGAGCTGAATAGCTGGTCGGAACTCGCTTCTGACACCTCGTCTTCCACGAAGTGAATGGAGAGGGCGCTGGTGGATTCTTCGGGCATCTTATAGCGGATGGAAACGGTAGCGATCTCACCTTCTACCTCGGTTGGTGCGAGTTCGGAGTAACGAAGTTGACGGTCTTCGTCCGCTTGACCAGGAATGATTTCGTAGAGCATGGTAACCTGGTGACCTGCACCTACTTCACCACCATCCTTGGTGTCGTCATGGAAATCTTCATCTGCCATGGCGCGGTTCTCATATCCTAGCAGGCGATAGTTCTTCACCTTCATAGGATTGAACTCCACTTGCACCTTGGCATCCTTGGCAACGGTGAAAAGGGTGGAAGAGAACTCCTCAACGAATACCTTTTTGGCCTCATACAGATTCGAGAAATAGTTGAAGTTGCCATTTCCCTTATTGGCCAGTTGCTCCATGGTTCCCTCTTGATAGTTACCTTGACCAACTCCAATTACACTTAGGAAAATGTTGGAACTGAGTTTCTCTTGTATCATGTCTATCAATCCAGATTGAGAAGATACGCCTACGTTGAAGTCGCCATCCGTACAAAGGATCACGCGGTTAGATCCTCCTTCGATAAAATTCTCTTCTGCTTGAGCGTAAGCCTGTGTAATACCACCCGCTCCGTTCGTACTTCCTCCGGATACAAGAGAGTTGATGGCATTCTTGATCTTCTCTTTTTCCTCCCCTGAGGTTGAAGGAAGGACCAAGCGACTAGAACCTGCATAGGTGACCAGTGCGATACGATCTTGTGGCCGCAGTTGATCGGTGAGCATGGTAAGCGACTTTTGGATGAGTCCGAGTCGGTTTGCTCCAGACATAGATCCACTTACGTCCACTAGGAATACCATATTGGAGGCTGGCAACTCCTCGGTTTCGATCCGACGAGTATTCAGTGTAACGCGGAGAACTTGATGTTCATCGTTCCACGGACATGCAGAAAGCTCTGTCGTGAAGCTAAAGCGCTGATCATCTTCTGGCTCTTCGTAGCCATATTTAAAACTATTTATGAACTCTTCGGTGCGCACGGCATCGGTTGGAACGTCTTGTGAGTTCTCTATCATCCTGCGAACGTTGAAGTACGATCCACGGTCTACATCCATCGCGAATGTGGAAAGGGGGGAAGAGAGCGGAGAAGAAAAGCCCTCCACCGGATTTTCATTGTACTTCTCTCGGTCCATGAGGTCGTAACGAGAGCTCCATAGATGAGGATACTCATGATCAGAAAGGTTGTCCGGAATAGCACTATTGCCACTCACTTTTACTCCATCAATGAACACAACGTTGGCATTGGATCTAGATCCTCTGACTTGACTGGATGCACCTTCATCGGCTTGATAGACACCTGCCGAAACGGCCTGAATGGTTCCGATAGAACGCGAACTCAGATTGTTGACCGTTTCGCTCTCGATCACTTGTCGTGTTGCTCCATGCTCCTCGATCAATGGTCTGCTGTACTGCATAACTACCTCTTGCAATTCTTGGTTGGCTAATTCCATTTGAGCGTTAAGGCGGGTAGTTGTATTTCCTGGTACGCTAACATTAAGAATGGTCTGACGAGAATACGCACTACCCGAAAATTTGACGCTGTAGGTATCAGGTGTGATCGGAGCGAGGGTGTATTTTCCATCAAAATCAGTCACAGTTTTCAACGCAACGGTAGAATCTGGGTTGACAAGCTCAACCAATATCTGAAAGACAGGATCGCCCGTCTCTTTATCAGTTACGACGCCTGAGAGTTGTCCGGGCTGGATCTGTGCTGATGCTCCTAGGCCGAGTAGGCCAAAAAGCAGCACAAGAGGGATGCGATAAATAAATTTCATAACACAAGGCTTTGATTAATTCTACGGTCGTGTTCAGGCGGTGTAGAAAGGCCTTGCTCTAGTTTCCGGAAAGGAGCGTGCTTCTGGTTATATGACGTACCGAATTGAAAATGGGTTGGTTGAGAGAATTTTATTTGCCGTGTGAGTGTTCTAGAATTGGAACAAATGTTGAGGAAATTATGTATCTTATACTATCCCTACTAAATGCACGGAGTGATGGAAAAAGTAACACAAAGATCAGCTGCAGCTCTTTCGGTTGATGAGGTTAAGAACGGAGCCTCATTGATTGAGAAAGAGCAGATAGTAGAACTCAAATTTCCGAAAACGGAAGTATTGAACGATGAAGAATCGAAGCGTGAGCGATCACGAAAGATTCATCGAGCGACAAGCTTGGGTAATTTGGAGAAACACAAGGTAATGATCGTGTTTTCGGATACTCAAGGTGTAAAGAAGGTTTCCACTACGATATGGGCGCAAACTGAAAAGAAAATCATCCTAAAAGGCGGCAACAGCATTCCTGTTCATTGCATTTGGGACGTAGTTATGTGATCAATCCCACATTCCTTCTCCCTCCGGAAGGTCTCCATCGTATGAATCATCTTCATCCTCCTCATCAAAGGCTCCCCCAAACAGGCTACTTTTGCCCGCGTTTGGTGCGGAGCCAAAATCCTTTGTGGGTGCCTCTTCTGGAGTTTCACCGAACACTAAGGAAACATTCGGATATGTCACTCCTTCTTGCGGCTCTATGGCTTCGATGAACTCTACGAAGAACGTCCACATATGAAGGAAATCGTACACATAGAGAAGTCGGTCACCACCACGAACCAATAGGTCTTCTACGTGCACTTGGTGCATTGCGGCGCTGTCGGGATCAAGCCCCATATCCACCATAGGGATCTCTTCACCTTGAGCCCAGTTTTCATCGGTGTGATAGAAACTGGCCATCTCACCACTTTTAATGCCAAATGCATCCAAAATGGCATCATTGAGGTCGGTCAGATTGTTATCTGCGGCGATCTCAACGTCTCTGAAAATATCTTCTTCGGTATCGAGAATGACACGTAGTTTGTGAATAGCTGTCATATCTATTGCTTTTCAGTAGTGGAGGTGGTTAATCCTATGTCTTTTCCTTTCTTGATCATGAACGCGCGTGCAGCGTCGTAGTTGTTTTCGATATCCCCATCCAAGATCGCTTCTCGGATGGCATCTTTGATCATTCCGATCTCTGGCCCTGGCGTTAGGTTGAAGGTGGTCATGATCTCACTTCCATCAATCGGCGGCTGCCAGTTGCGAATGCGATCCTTTTCTTCCACTTCAACCAATTTTTCCCTCACCAGATCGTAGTTCTTCAAATAGCGCTTCTTCTTACGCGGGTTCTTGGTGGTAATATCCGCCTCACACAATTGCATGAGTGCTTCTATATCCTCGCCAGCATCGAATAAGAGTCGGCGTACGGCAGAGTCTGTGGCCGAATCCGATACCACAGCTATTGGACGGGAACTCATGCGAACGAGCTTCTGAACGAATTTCATTCTATCGTTCAAGGGAAGTTTTAGTCGCTTGAAGAGTTTAGGCACCATCTTGCTTCCCACAAATTCATGTCCATGGAAGGTCCATCCCACACTTTTTGAGAATTTCTTGGTAACCGGTTTGCCGATATCATGAAGTAAGGCGGCCCATCTTGTCCAAACGTCATCGGTGTGAATTGCAAGGTTGTCTACAACCTCTAAGGTGTGCCAAAAGTTATCTTTATGCGTCTGACCTTCAACTTCTTCCACTCCTTTTAATGCAATGATTTCTGGTAGGAATTGTTCGAGTAGTCCGGTTTGATAGAGCAGGGAGAGTCCAACGCTAGGCTTAGGCGTTTTCATGATCTTATTGAACTCATCCATGATGCGTTCAACACTGATGATCTTTAGTCGGTGTGCCTGTTTTTTGATAGCCACTATACTCTTTCCTTCGATCTGGAAGTTGAGTTGGGCTGCAAATCGGATGGCTCGCATCATGCGAAGTGGGTCATCAGAATAGGTAACTTCCGGCTCAAGAGGCGTACGGAGGATCCCTTTTTCGAGGTCTTCTAACCCTCCAAATGGATCGAGAAGTTGACCGTATTCCTCTTTGGAAAGGCCTATAGCTAGGGCATTTATGGTAAAATCTCTCCGATTTTGATCGTCTTCCAATGTGCCATCTTCAACGATCGGTTTGCGCGAGTTACTGCGGTAGCTTTCCTTACGTGCACCTACGATCTCTATTTCGAGGTCGCCGTGTTTTACCTGCGCAGTCCCGAAGTTCTTGAAAACGCTCAGGTGGTTCTTGCCGGGAAGTGCTTTCGCCACTTTCTTGGCCACTTCGATCCCCGATCCAACAACTACAACGTCGATGTCCTTTCCCTTACCGCGGTCGAGTAATCGATCTCTTACGTAGCCACCGATCACGTAACAAGTTACACCCAACTCATCGGCAGATGCACCGATCTGCTTGAATATGGGCGTGTCTACAAAGGATATGATCGATTCTTTATTCAAAACAGTCCTTCCGGATAAGCTTTAGCAGTGTAGGTAACTAGGAGAATGAGTGCGATCAAGACGAAATAAAGACCAATGTTCAATTTCTTGATCTTGCGCTTGATCTCCGTGACTTCATCAGTTTCATCTTCTTCAAACACGATCGGGAATAACAAGGGATAACGCAAGAGCGCTTGTCCGCGTTTTGCCCTTTCCTCTTCGTCACTAAAACGGAAGAAGAACAGGTCGATCACCCGGCCACGATCCTTTCCACGTTCGATGTTGATCAGCTGTAAGTGTGTTCCAACCTTGATGATATACATCACCAAAAGGGCCAGAATGCCTATCAGAAATAGGAAAAGCACCACGAATTTAGTGAGCATGACTACCGATAAAGATTACGGATGAATTTGAATTGGCAAAGGTAACAAATTGCTCGTCGGAGTTTACTAATCCCGACGAATTCCGAAGATGCGATCTACTTCCTCGTGACCGCCCTTCGATTTTTGTCGGTTGAGCCAGATCTTGTAGTACCTCGCCTTAACTCCATAGGCTTGCAAACTAGCGATGATGAAGCCAGGAACTCCATCGCGGAAACCTCCTTTGGCAACGTAGTGCTTCCAGAAGCGAAAGGCGGGTTTCACCCACAGGTGCCAACCCGTGATCTTCCCCGTTTTCTTGTCGTAGTCCGCCGCCTGCCATTCTGCATAACGATTCAACTTGCGAACGAAGGCATCGTAGGAAACGTAGGTATTGTGAATGATCTTTTCCTTACACCAACCCACGGAACCTTCGGTGATGATCTCGGCGTGAACATGCTTTTCTTGGTACTTGCATCGATCCCTGTGAAAGAGTCGGATCACCTTATCTCCCTTCCAGGAATGCTTGATCTCCTGACCGAGGAAATAATTTCTTCTGTACATCCAGTAGCCGTCGTGCTTAGGACCATCCTTCAAGATCTGTTTGACCTCTTCTGCCAGCTCTGGGGTGATGCGTTCATCGGCATCGAGGAGAAGGATCCATTCGTGGGTAGCCTGGGGAATGGCCCAGTTCTTCTGACTCGCCGAATTGCCGTATTCTCGTTGGATGACGCGCACGTTGTGTTGCTTGGCACGCTCGAGGGTACGATCGGTTGAGAAACTATCAACAATGAGTATCTCATCGGCAAATTTTACCGATTCAATAGCAGCATCGATGTTTTGTTCCTCATTCCCGGTTGGGATTATGGCGGTCAGTTTCAGCATGACTTATACGGCTACATTATACTCGCGAAGCGCATCGTTCAAGGAAGTCTTGAGATCGGTGCTTGGCTTGCGCTTACCGATGATTAAAGCACAAGGTACTTGAAATTCACCGGCTGGGAACTTCTTGGTAGTGGTTCCTGGGATCACTACGGATCTTTCGGGAACTCTGCCACGCACTTCTACGGGCTCTTCTCCCGTTACGTCGATGATGCGGGTGGAGGCTGTCAACACAACATTGGCACCTAACACCGCTTCTTTCTCCACGTGCACACCTTCAACCACGATACATCTTGAACCGATGAAGCAATTGTCTTCGATGATAACAGGAGAGGCTTGAACGGGCTCGAGGACACCGCCGATCCCAACGCCTCCGCTGAGGTGAACATTCTTACCGATCTGCGCACATGAACCTACGGTGGCCCAGGTATCGACCATTGTACCTTCATCCACATAGGCACCGATATTTACGTAACTCGGCATCATGATCACGCCTTTGGATACGTAGCTTCCGTGGCGAGCAATGGCGTGTGGTACAACGCGAACGCCTTTATCTGCATAACCCGATTTAAGGGCGATCTTGTCGTGGAATTCAAACGGACCCACCTCGATGGTTTCCATCTTTTGAATCGGGAAATAGAGGATCACCCCTTTTTTCACCCACTCGTTCACTTGCCATCCGTTCTCAGTAGGCTTGGCGCAGCGAAGCTCGCCACTGTCGAGTTTTGCAACTACTTCGCGAATAGCGTTTTGTGTTTCTTCTTGTTGAAGCAGGGAACGATCATTCCATGCTTTTTCTATGATTGATTGGAGTGTTTCACTCATAACTGAATGTTCAGGATTTGCGCAAAGATAATTAGCTAAAGGGGAACGAGGGTCCTGATTTCCGTTCCATATACGCTTGCAGGATGATCACGGCGGCCACTTTGTCGATCTGACCCTTTTCTCGACGTTTCTTTTTCTTCATACCACTCTCGATCATGGCTTGTTGAGCCATTTTGCTGGTGAAGCGCTCATCTTCACGTTCTATCTTAAGAGTGGGGTGTTTTTTATTGATCGAATGGATGATCTCTTTGATCTTTCCTTCGATAGCGGAAGGCTCGCCATGCATTCGAATGGGCTCACCGATCACGAGGCATTCAACATCTTCTTTCTTGAGGTATTCATCCAACCAAGTGAGAAGCTTACTCGTTTCAATGGTATCAACGGCTTCAGCGATCAGTTGAAGGGGGTCGGTTTCCGCCACACCTGTTCTTTTGCCGCCTACGTCGAATGCTAGGATCCTTGCCATTTGGCAAAGTTAGCGAACTCGACTCAGGCCTAGTGTGCGTATGAATAGGATTATTTTGGGACGTATGCTCCTTCTAACTCTTTCGCTACCTTTGCACCTCAAATCGAATTGAGATGATCTTACCCATTGTTGCCTACGGCGATCCAGTATTGAAGAAGCGTGGCGAGGACCTTGAGAAAGGAGACCCGAAGTTGCCTAAACTTGTGGAGGATATGTTCGAAACCATGTACAATGCACATGGAGTTGGACTAGCCGCTCCTCAGGTGGGTAAGTCCTTGCGTTTGTTCGTTGTTGATGCTTCGCCATTTGCGGAAGAGGGCGATGAAGACTATGAATTCCTCAAAGATTTCAAGAAGGTATTCGTCAATCCAGAGATCATCGAAGAAGAAGGAGATGAATGGGCATTTTCAGAAGGGTGTTTGAGCATTCCTGAGATACATGAAGATGTGTATCGAAATGAGCAATTGCGCATTCGATACTACGACGAGAATTGGAACGAGCACGAGGAGGTATTGTCGGGCTTAGCTGCACGAGTTGTTCAGCATGAGTACGATCATATAGAGGGCGTTTTGTTCGTAGAGCATCTATCTCCATTGAGGAGAAGACTACTCAAGGGAAAGCTTCAGAACATATCCAAGGGCAAGGTAAACGTTGATTACCGAATGAAATTCCCAAAGAAATGATCAGAACTATTGCCTTGGCTTTTGTGGCCATCACCTTAATCTCATGTCAATCTTCCACCGAACCTGTATCACCAAAGGTAGCTTTGGCGTATCAGATCGATTCTCTCGAAACGGTACTCAAGAGTGCAGGAGGGGAGTTGAATGAGCAGTTGGCCGGACAAATGGTGGAAAAGTATGATGCATACATCAAGGACTATCCGGAAGACAGTTTGAGCGCATTCTATGCGTACCGAGCGGGCGATATTTCGATGAACCGTTCCGGTAAGGAGCTGTATGCGGTGGATTATTACATGACGGTACACGATGATCACGAGGAACATCCCTTGGCGCCACAAGCCCTTTTTATGGTGGGTATGGCATTCGATCAATTAGGAGATAAAGACAGAGCGGTGAGGTCCTTTCAATATTTTACGAGGACCTATCCAGATCATGAATGGGTGGAACAAGCCAATGAAATGATCGTCCTTAACACGGATACTGCAGACTTGGAGGATCAGGTTAAAGGATGGCTCGAAAGATCAAAGCAAGAGAATTAAAGCACGTTTTATGAATTTAGAAGGCATCTTGGCCATCGGTGGAAAGCCGGGTTTGTATGAGCTCGTTGCACAGAGCAGAGGAGGAGTTATTGTTCAACACTTGACAGAAGGAAAGCGTTTGAGCATTGGTGCGCAGGCACAAGTAAGTGCGTTGCAAGACATCGCTGTTTACACTTGGGATGAAGAGAAGCCGCTTAAGGAGATCTTCGAATTGATGATGGAAAAGCACGATAATGGCAAGTCCATCTCCCCAAAATCTTCATCGCGTGAGCTTGAAGACTACTTTTCGGAGATCCTTCCGGATTATGATACCGATCGTGTTTATCCGAGCGATATCAAGAAGGTGGTAAGTTGGTACAACACGCTCTGTGAAACAGGTCATCTAACGGCTGAACCAGAGGCGAAGGAAGAAGATGCCAAATCGGATCCAAACGAAGCTGCTGAGGAAAAGAAAGAAGCGTAAATTCAGGCGAGGTTATCCTCGCCTTTTTTATTTGATATGCATACACGAGAAGAGAAACTAGAGGCCTTTGGCCGATTGCTGACCATCATGGATGAATTGCGAGAGCAGTGTCCGTGGGATAGAAAGCAAACCATGGAAAGCCTGCGTCACCTTACCATTGAGGAGACGTACGAACTTGGAGATGCTATCCTCGACAACGACTTGGAGGAGGTAAAGAAAGAGATCGGCGACTTGATGTTGCACATGGTGTTCTATTCAAAGATAGGTTCCGAGAAGGGCGCATTTGATATAGCGGATGTACTCCATGGCATCTGTGATAAACTCGTTCACCGTCACCCACACATCTATGGAGATGTGGAGGTGCAAGATGAAGAAGAGGTGAAGGCCAATTGGGAGAAGATCAAGCTGAAGGAAGGTGGTGGAAAGAAAAGCGTCTTGGAAGGCGTGCCGCGTTCATTGCCTGCATTGGTGAAGGCCACTAGAATACAGGACAAGGCCCGAGGTGTTGGGTTCGATTGGGACAATCGTGAGCAGGTATGGGATAAGGTGCATGAAGAGCTTGGCGAATTCAAGGAGGCGGTAGAATCCAATGACAGGGAAGAGATGGAGGCCGAATTTGGCGATGTCCTCTTTTCGATGATCAACTACTCTCGTTTCGTAGACCTCGACCCTGAGATGGCTTTAGAGCGGACCAATAAGAAATTCATTTCGCGATTCAAGCACATGGAGGCGGCCATCAGGGAAGATGGAAAGGATATGGCCGATATGGATCTAGCGCAACTCGACCATTATTGGGATCTGGCGAAGAAGGCGAGTAGGTAGAGGGATTCAGGATATTTCTATTATTGGATTGGAAAGTGAAAGATTCACATTAGCAAACGTTTAGATTTATAGCTACTGCTTCTATTTTGAAAACTTCGGATGGGCGCCACTTCGGTAGCTCTGTCGATTCTCCCGATGAGTTATTCTCACTCAGAAGTTTTCAAAAAG
>CBFHXG010000004.1:0-101608 GCA_965659725.1 Phaeocystidibacter sp.
TTAAAGTCCTATCCCTAAAGCTAGAACTATGACTAACAATTTACTAAGTTGTGTCCGAATTGTGCTGACGGGTTACATAGATCTTACCCATTTCATATTAAAGGCCACTAGTTTATCTTTGCCGAAACGACAATTTTTATGGGACGCGCCTTTGAATATCGCAAAGCAAGAAAGATGAAGCGTTGGGCCTCGATGGCCAAGACGTTCACACGTATCTCGAAAGACATCATCATGGCCGTAAAGGAAGGCGGGGATAGCCCCGAATCCAACTACCGCCTGAAGATGCTCATGCAGAACGCTCGCGATGCAAACATGCCGAAGGAGAATGTTGAGCGCGCCATCAAAAAGGCCCTTTCAAAGGATCAGCAAGACTATAAGAATGTTGTATTCGAAGGTTATGCCCCGCACGGTATTGCCGTACTCATCGAAACGGCAACCGATAATAACACGCGTACCGTTGCCAACGTTAGGTCGTACTTCAACAAGCACAACGGTAGTCTTGGTGTAAGCGGATCGGTTGATTTCATGTTCGAGCACAAATGTCACTTCAAGGTCCCTGCCGAAGGAATCGATGTTGAGGAGTTCGAACTCGAAATGATCGACTACGGCGTGGAGGAGATCTTCGCCGATCACGACGAGGAGAAGGATATGGACGTGATCATGCTGTACGGTAAGTTCCCAGATTACGGTAACATAGCAAAAGGTCTCGAAGAGAAGGGAGTTGAAACACTTTCATCTGGCTTCGAACGCATCCCAATGGACACGAAAGAGCTCACCCCAGAAGAGCAGGAGGATGTTGATAAATTGATCGAAAAGATCGAAGAGGATGACGATGTGCAAGCCGTTTACACGAACATGGCTTAATCCAATTCAGAAAAGGATTTAATGCTCTAATTGCGTACCTTCAAGAGAAATGGTAAAGGTCATGCATGAAGTAATCGTTGACTATAAAACGGGGATGACGTTCGAGTCATCTGTAGACGACCATACCATTACGGTTGATGCTAAAGAAGAGGTAGGTGGACAAGGCAACGGCCCCACTCCTAAGCCGCTTTTACTTGCCTCATTAGGCGGTTGTACCGGTATGGATGTCGTTAGCCTACTTCAAAAAATGCGGCAGGAATACGACTCATTCAAGATCAAGGTAACCGGCGAACTCACCGATGACCATCCCAAGTATTACCACAAGATCCATGTAACCTATCAGTTCAAAGGATCAAGCCTCGATAAGTCGAAAGTCCAAAAGGCCGTGGATCTTAGTCAAGATAAATACTGTGGTGTCAGCTACATGCTCAAGCAAGCAGCCGACCTGACGTACTCCATTGATATCACGGATTGAATACTTTATCTAGTCTATCCCACAGATCACGGTGGTAGTCGATCGGAACCAATGATCCCAAAGGCTCTTCACCCATTCTAACGATAATGAGTCCCTCAGAAGGTATGATGCTCAAGATCTGACTATTCTTGCCAATAGCGGAGTACATGTCGCCAGGTGCATTGGGAATGAGCGATCCATTGAAAGATATCTGTGAGCCAGGAAGTTGAAAACTGGATCCTCCATTCAGCCAATAGAGATATCCGTAGGAAGGATTGATCGACTGACTTGGGTTAATCAGTGTTTCCAAAGTTGTTTTGCTGATAATGGTGTCTTCACCCCACATTCCATCGTTCAAATGCAGGATGCCAAACCTGGCCATCGATCTCGCCGAGCTAAAGAATACCCGATTGTCGCCGAGCCAGAACCAACTTCCGCCAATTCCGATCTTTCCCGTCACCTCATTCTGAACGTATTCCTCAAAAGAAGTTCCCGTAGCCGAACCTATAACGTCATGCAGCTTGGTGTAGACTCCATTGTGATAAGCCCACCTAGTTCCAGGTTCTGCCAAATACTGAAAACAGCTTGGATCGATACAATCAGGATTGCTCACTCCATCGTCTAAACCGCTTGTCATTGAAAGTTGGTAACGCACCTTGATGGCTTGCTCCTGACTCGACGTAGCAGAGGTCCAGCCCGCACCAAGGTAATCAGAAGCCGAAGCCTCGAGGTCCAGATCGCCTCGATCCGAAGCCACTCCCGCAGCAACGGCTGTCAACGTCTTACCCGCAGAAGCCCAATACCAATTGGATAACCGGTTGAAAGGCTGTCCATTCAACTGTTCGCCGTTGTAATACTCAATCGCGATCCTCCCATAGTAAAGCACTAGGAAAGCTCTAGTATCGGAACTATCCAAGAACCCATAGAGGTCGTCTATGGCCGCCGTATTCCAATTTAGGTCGGCAGGATCCACCGTTTCCCAGTTGCCGGTCCAATTCTCCGGGATATGAAGCTCAGGTACTTGAGAAGTGGGTGGCGTTGGTTCGGGATCATCCGGACCACAACCTATCAACAGGGCAAGAACTGATATGTACGCTAACTGCTTCATTTTTGAACTTAGTCTCTATTGTAATCCTCTATCACTCTTGGCAACACTTCCTGAACCTGTTTTGCACCAAATCGTCTAATTATTATCTCTTTTTCTTGGTTAACGACGAGGATCCATGGGTTGCCATTTACACCAAACGTTTCTTTGATGCGATCACCACCCTCAAGGTTTGAAATGTTAACCCATTCGTTCATCGAATGCTCTTCGACAAAGGTGTTCCAATTAGAGTACGGCTCATTGTCGATGTTCAAGGCCACACCCCAAACCTCTACCTGATCGTCTACATGATCGGCCCTAGTCGCTTCAATGGTTGCGATGGACTCAGTAACTTGCTCTGAGCTTGGATCGTAGAATACGATGATAATGTACTCTCCAGCGGCCTGATGTAGGTCTTGGGTCGCGCCATTGATATCCGCGAGTTGAAGGTTAGGGATCTTTTTGCCCACAAGAACAGGTTCCAGTATTGAGGCTCTTTCTTGAATACGAGCAAGCAGATCCTCATCCACCCACCATGCCTGTTCCTCTGTGTAATATGAATTGACCATGTGCACGAAAACAGATTCTCCCGCCATAAGGGGTGAGAGTTCATAGTAGTTAGTGATCCAATTGACCACAAATCGGAAGGTCTCCTTGTTGCCTTTGGTAAGTGAAACTACATGGTCAGCCGCGGGAATTATAGAGTCAGGGGTTTGAATGGTGAAGTCCGTGATGTATTTCTTGATCATTGGAGCGAGCCATGGACTGTAAAGTAGCCGTTCATCGGAGAGGTCGACATGGTCCCAATAATGCGCTCGATAGTAATAGTATTGCCAGTTTTCATTGATCACCTTGCCATTCTCATCGGTTGGTGCATCTGGAACCTGCACATTTCGATTGATATTGATCGTGTTGGCAGCGAGCGATCCGGGGTATGAGCTGACCACTTCGTCCATGTAGCTATTTACTTGATCCGATAGCTCCTTCAATTCCTCGTCTAAACGGATGCTATCACTCCTCGAGGCTTCATCCATATGGGCATTTATCTCTTCTGCTGCTTGCTGCTGCGTATCCAGGTATTGAAGGTAGTGGAAGAATATTTTGTTCTCATCAGACTTGATGACGTTCATGTCTCCTACCGGATCTTCTAACGTGGTTTCCAGGATCACCTCGGGTTCTGCAAATAGGAAATCAAAGTACTTACTTCCTGGAATGTAAATAAGGTAAACGCCATATCGGAGTGTATCGTCACTTCCTTCGAAAACAACGACACCATTCTCATTTACCTGAGCGGTGTCCACCGTATATTGCTTATCGCCAAAATGATGACCAAGGATCACGTCTCCAGCTCTGAGGTCGGTAAAGCGCACTTCTATATGATGATCTGTGGTATACATTCCAGGCGATTGACCCCAAGCGGTGAAATTCAAGGCAAAGGTCAAGGAGAGCAGTAGGCTATTCTTCATACAACTGGTTTATGTCTAACCTCACCTTTGAGGTTGTGCATTGGGGTTTGGGAAACTTAACGCAAATGTGGTTTCCGAGTTCGGCACGCTAGAAACGGATATGGATCCGTGGTGAATCTTCATGATGTTCTTACTCAAGCTCAATCCAATTCCAGTTCCGTCTCTTTTGGTCGAGTAGAACGGAATAAAGATGCGTTCCATTTTCTCTTTCTCGATACCCGACCCGTTGTCGGTAACGTTTAAAATGATCCTTTTCTCTGTTACCTCTGCATCCAACTTGATACTTGGGTCATTCGCATATCGAACCGCTGCAAAGCTATTGGTGAGAAGGTTGATAATCACCTGTTCGATCAATTTGCGGTCACAACGAACTACTAAGTTCTTGTTCTTACACTGAATGTCGAGCTTGATCTTTCTGTTTTCAACCTCTGATTTCATGAGCGACCGAATGTCATCGAACATGTCGCATACCTTCACCCACTCGAAAGTTGGTGCCGGGATCTTGGTCAACTTGCGATAGTCGTTCACGAATTCTAGCATTCCCACACTGCGCTTGTGGATCGTATTCAATGCGATGATCACATCTTCAATGGTTTCGTCATCGATCTGATCGGGCCTTTTTGGCTCCCCATTTTCACCTTTGAGTAGCGAACGCATGGTTTCGGTAAGACTCGTCACCGGGGTGATGGAGTTCATGATCTCATGCGTGAGTATACGAATGAGTTTGTGCCATGCCTCGATCTCTTTTTGTTCGATCTCGTCCTTGATATCTTGAAAGGCAATGATTAAGTGAGTATTGCCAGTTAGTCGAACGGGATTGACATCAACAGACATCTCTTTGATTCCCGCGATGTCTTCAATGGATATCAGTTTGCGTCCGCCGCCAGACATTTCATCGACCCCTTCGCAGAATTTAGGGTGTCGTTGACGGAGACGCTCCCAGCTGTGCACTTGCGGAGTGTTCAGTAGTTTGGCGCCTGTTTGATTCAGAATTCCAATGTTTCCCTCTTCATCCATGGTAAGTATACCCACATTGATCTTTTCGAGGATCAACTTGAAGAGTTGAAACTGGCTTTCCTTTTCGATCCGTGCATTCTTGAATTTCTCGATGATCTCGTTGAATGTTCGGTTGAGGTCGGTGAAGCTCTTACCCATCTTTGGGTCGGAAAAGCTCACACTGTAATCCTCATACTTTACGGCATACAGGAATTTAGTAAGCTCCCTGTTAGTCCGGTTTACGAAGTGAACGAGCTCATATCCTTGAATGATCAAGAGCAGTCC
This sequence comes from Phaeocystidibacter sp., assembly GCA_965659725.1. Taxonomy (GTDB): domain Bacteria; phylum Bacteroidota; class Bacteroidia; order Flavobacteriales; family Schleiferiaceae; genus Phaeocystidibacter. Next base: position 5,150 of record CBFHXG010000004.1, read on the forward strand.
GATGCTTCCGGAGGTGAACCACAGATTGCCATTGTCTATCAGCCAAGCCAACAAGACAAGATTCAGCAGCATCAATATCAGCCGCAGGATCAAGAAGAAATTAAAGCGATTAAATTCCATGCTTCTCTAGTCTGCGGTAAAGAGCCGCTCGTGTAAGTCCGAGGTCAGACGCCGCCTTGCTAATATTCCCTTTGTGTTTGCGTATGGCCTTATCTATCAAATACTTTTCCATTTCGTCCAAGTTGAGCGTGTCTAGTGATTCTTTTCCTTGGCTTGCACTTCCAAAATTCATGACTTCAGAAGTGAGGTGCGACGAATCGGAAAGGATCACCATGCGCTCTATGGCGTGTTCTAACTCTCGAATATTTCCTGGCCAATGGTAATCCATCAAGGTGTGCATTACCTCCTTGTCAATGGTTAGGTCTGGCTTGTTGTACTTTTTGCCAAAACGCGAGAGGAAGTGGTCGATCAAGATCGGAATATCCTCAACCCTTTCGCGCAAGGGAGGAATGACGAGTTCTACGGTATTGACTCGGTAGAGGAGGTCCTGACGGAAATCTCCTTTGTTGACCATGTCGTGGATCGGCATGTTGGTCGCGCAAATGAGACGAACATCGAATTCCATTTCCTTGGTGTCACCCAAACGAGTTAGTCGCCTGTTCTGAAGGACAGTCAACATTTTTGCTTGAAGGTGGAGTGGAAGGTTGCCGATCTCGTCCAAGAATAACGTGCCGCTATCGGCGATCTCGAATCGACCTGCTCTATCTTGATGTGCATCTGTAAAGGCTCCTTTCTTATGACCGAAGAGTTCGCTTTCGAATAGATTTTCATTGAGTGCCCCCAGGTCCACATGAATGAAGGATTCATTCTTTCGCAAGGAAGCGCGATGCAGCGCACGAGCGACGAGGGTCTTACCTGTACCGTTCTCTCCAAGCACTAAAACATTGGCATCGGTCTGTCCTACCTTGTCGATGGTCTTCATCAGCCTAAGCATGGCTTCACTTTCACCTATAAACTCTCCCATGGCAATGTCGCGGTCTTGTTCCATGCTCTTCCTTGTTTCCTCGAGCTTGTTTACGCGTTTATTGGATTGCCTAAGTTGCAGGGCTGAGTTGATGGTGGCAAGGAGTTTTTCATTCTTCCAGGGTTTGAGAACGAAGTCGGTAGCGCCTCTTTTAATGGCACTTACGGCGAGCTCTACGTCTCCATAGGCCGTCATTAGCACAACCAGAGTGTCTTGCGACACCTCCTTGATGTGATTCAACCAGTAGATTCCTTCCCTACCATCATTATCTCCCTTGGTGAAGTTCATGTCGAGTAGGATGAGATCAACATCCGTTTTGCTCAATACTTCATTGAGGTCACGAGGATGATTTCGCGTTTCAATCGATGTGAAATGATGCTTGAGGAAAAGTCTGGCTGTAGTGAGAACGTCTGGATCATCATCTACAATGAGAATATTCGCTTTGTTTTTCTGCATGGTAAGGTTCTAAATACACCGATTAATGTACGGAAACGAACGGCTATGTGTTCGGAACCGAACAGTTTTTAACGTCGATAAAAATCGGTGTAAATCGTAAAGCATTGAATTTTAGTTATTTGTGACTTTGACATGCCAACTTTGGCACAGCGGCACAAGGCTTGTCTTTAAGGTGGCAACAACAAACAACTAAAACACGCCGACGGGAAAGACCTTGACGCAAAAATGAAAAAACTATTCAATATGAAAACTGTGCGCCACCTTCTTACAGCCGGATTGATCATGGCGGGAACCATGACGAGTTTTGCAGATGAGTCACCCCGTCCGATCCGCCAGGTAAATACACTGAAGACCGTAATGCTTGAAAAGATCTCTGAATTGAGCTTGGATCGTTACGACATCGACGAAGTTGAACTTCAGGTTAGTTATAAGATCAACGCAGATGGACAGGTAACTGTAACTTCTGTAACTGGAGCAAGTTGCTTCGTGAATGAGTACGTACGCATGATGATCGAAAAGGATGAAGTTCCTGTTGATGCGACACTCATCGATCAAGAAGTGACCATGAATATCAAGTATGCGCGCGTATAGACGACATACTTCGGAGTCGTGATCACTAATGAGCAAAACTAGAATCCGAACAGCCCTCGAAACTGACTAGTCAGCGTTCTTAAAGCCAAGTATAACAGTCAGTTCAAGTAGCAGAACATTAGGGTTTTGACGTTGGTTTCAACGGGCCGTTTCGGATTATGGTCACGATACTAGAAGCTTCGGCTGCAACGGATGCGTCCGCTTTCATTTTGGGTAGATTTTGTGTTAAACGTGCTTCATTGACCCAGAGATAGAAAACTACAGACGCTCTTCAATCCAAGTGGCCGAGGCTTTTTTTATTTTCGAAGGGTTAACACGTCTGTACATGATCAAAATTGACAACCTATCTAGAGTATACCGATCCAAATCCGTAGAAACCGTTGCCCTCAGCAATGTGAATCTAGAAATTCAAGAGGGAGAGTTCGTGTCTATCATGGGACCATCCGGGTGCGGAAAATCAACATTACTTAATCTCTTAGGTATGTTGGATCAACCCTCAAGCGGGACCTATCATTTTCAAGATGCCAATGTGTATGGCCTCAAAGAAGCAGAGCGAGTAGCGCTTCGAAAAGTGAATATCGGCTTCGTCTTTCAGAGCTTCAATCTCATCGATGAACTCACCGTCGCCGAAAACGTAGAACTCCCTCTCGTTTATCTAAAACGACCTTCCCGCGAGCGAAAGAAGCAAGTAGCCGAGATCCTCGAACGCATGGGCATGATGCACCGAGCTCAACATTTTCCAGGCGAACTATCTGGTGGTCAACAACAACGCGTAGCCGTAGCTCGAGCTGTCATAGCTAACCCAAAAGTGATCTTGGCGGATGAACCTACAGGTAACCTCGACTCTGCACATGGTAATGAAGTGATGGAGCTGTTGAGCGAATTGAATTCGGGTGGAACCACTATTGTGATGGTTACCCACTCATCTCACGATGCGAGTTTTTCTAAGCGCATCGTTCGATTATTAGATGGAGAAGTAGTATCAGAAAACAACCTGATGCATGTTTGAAACCTCGTGGCGGTTTTTCATTCGAGCGATCCAAAAGCATCGCTCCTACACAGCACTCAATGTACTTGGGTTAGCTGTTGGATTAGCCGTTACCCTGCTCGTCGTTCTCTACCTGAAATCCGAACTCACCTACGATAGGCACCACCCACACCACGAACGGATCTACCGGCTCTCAAGCCTGTTCTATTTCGAGAATACCGATAACCATTTCGCGCAATCAAGTATGTCTCTCGCACCTATGCTCCAGCGTGAAACGGATGCCATAGAGAGCTTTGTGCGAATCGGTAGTGCTGGCGACAACATCCTGCTAAAGACTTCAAAGCAGGCCTATTACGAAGACAAGGTTTTCTATGCCGATACCACGTATTTCGACCTCTTTCCTTCGACCTTCATTGCTGGAGATGCTAACGATCCATTCCCAACGTCTACCTCCATCGTCCTCACCAATTCACTCGCTAAACACATATTCGGAGATGAAGACCCCTTGGGTCAAACCATCCGAACTAACAACAACCGCTTTACCGTATCAGCGGTCATCGAAGACCTCCCGGAGAACAATCACATTCAATTCAAAGCCCTGTTGCCCGCCTTCACCACTGCAATGGACGAAGAAGAGCTCCAGCGTACGCTTTGGGTAGCGTCAACCTATACCTATATCAAACTTTATCCAAATAGGGATATTACCGAGATCACGCGGGCTTTTGATAGAATGCACGATAAGTATATGGTAGAGATATCGCGGGCGATCAATTCAGATTATGATATCAAACCTGAACAACTGGCCAGCATTCACTACAGTTCACAGGCTCAATTCGACCTGGCCAAGGGCAAAGCAGATTACTTGTTCGTGTTTGCAGGTGTAGGTGTATTGATCCTTGCCCTGGCGATGATCAACTACATGAATCTGTCCACCGCTCGCGCATCTCAACGTGCCAAGGAAATAGCCGTTAGAAAGGTGCTAGGTAGTACCCGCAGGGATCTCGTTTGGCAATTGTTGATCGAGTCTGTTCTCATGACCATGCTCGCCTTACTCGTGTCCGTTGTTCTAGTTGAGATCATCCTTCAATCCATTTATTTCCAAGAACTCACACAAAAGAGTTTGAAATTGGACGTGCTCGCAGAGCCGTGGTTGATCTACTTCGGATTGATCTTTACCATAGGTGTTGGTTTACTTTCAGGTCTGTATCCCGCACTAGCGCTGAGTAAGATCCCTTCAATAAAGTCGCTCAAAGGGAGTTACAAGGCCGGCAAAAAGGGTTTGAGATTCCGCCGACTCCTCGTTGGAGTGCAGTTCACCATTAGCATTTCCGTAGTAGTGCTTGCCGTCTTGATGACGCAGCAGATGGATTACCTGAGTGATCGTTATCTAGGTTTCAATAAAGAGGATATCGTGATCGTGCCTATCCAAGATACAAGTCTGAGAGGTCAAGTCCCCGATCTGATCCGTGCCATGGAGAGTGAAGAGTTCGTCATTTCAGCCGCAGCCGCTCATAGCTCGCCAGGTGAAACGGTTGGACGTATGTTGATGGCTACTCGAAACCTCAATGGAGCGCTAAGTAACCGAGATGCCGTAGACTACATGCGAGTTGGCCCTGGGTATTTCAATACGCTAGAGATCGATTTCGTTGAAGGAGGATCTTTCGATCACAGCCTGAAAACAGATACCTCCGAATCCATAGTTGTAAACCAAGCCTTGGTAGATCACTATGGCTGGGAAAACCCAATAGGGAAGATCCTAGAATGGGGGGTCGATGAATCGGGTGTTCCTTCACGAACCGCTATCATTTCAGGAGTGGTGCGCGACTTCAATGCGGCGAGTATGCATACCGATATAGAGCCTACCGTAATCTTCTATGATGACCTAATGATGAATACCTTGCTCGTGCGCGTCAATTCGCAACAGTTGAAGAAGGCCCTGGCCCAAATGGAGGCTGTATGGGCCAAGACCGACCTAGACCGACCATTTGCGTTTTCCTTCTTGGATGAAAATCTGGAGAGGTTGTATGCCGATGACAGCAGACAGGCACGATTGATCAGTACACTGACCTGGGTGACCATCCTGATCAGTTCATTAGGATTGCTTGGGCTCGCTTCATACACCACGCAACAACGATATAGAGAGATCGGAGTTCGAAAGGTACTAGGAGCTTCCGCAAACCAGATCGTAAACACCCTATTTCGAGATATCGCCATCCTCGTGGGCGCCGCTGTTCTATTTTCTATACCATTGAGCTACGCGGTCTTTAAGATCTGGGTTTCCAACTTCTCCTATGCAGCTCCAGTTTATTGGTACACCTTTTTCGCGACCGGCGCGGTGGCCATCGCCATTGCTTACGTTATCGTTAGCGTGCACTCATTCCAAGCAGCTCGAAAGAACCCTGTTCACTCACTTAAATACGAGTAAGGATGTTTAGGCATTACCTAAAGATGGCATGGAGAAATCTCACTCGAGATCGAGCGTATACAGCGCTCAATGTATTCGTTTTGGTAATTGGTATGGCCTCATTTCTTTTGATCGGCCTTTACATCAAGGATGAGCTTAGTTTTGATCGCTTCCATGAGAACGGCGATCGGGTGTTTAGGGTGTGGACAGAGCTGAGTGCAGACGGTCCGGGCGAAAGGTCTGCCTCCATGAGTTTTCCAGTAGCTAGAGCCCTCAAGGAGCAATACCCAGAATACGTGGAAGAGTCAGTGCGATTCTTCAACATGCAGGCACCATTCATCACACTTGGAAAAGATAGTCTGAGAAACAACGAGTCGAACGTTTACTTCACCGATCCTTCTGTTTTCAAGATTTTCACGTTTGAGTTCATCAAAGGAGAAGCAGAAACGGCACTGGCGGATTCAACCTGTATCGTACTGACCCGTGAATTGGCGATCAAGTATTTTGGGACCATCGATGTGTTGGGTGAGTCGATGTTCGCGGAAAGCGGAATGCCTTTAACGGTGTCAGCCGTTATCGAGGATGTGCCCTCATCTACCCATATTCCGATAAACGCATTGATTTCCATGCGGGCCTTGAATCGACTATTCAGTAGTAGTCTTACCGAGTCCAATTGGGTATGGAACCCATGTTGGACCTACGTTTTGTTGAAGGATGGAAGTTGTGCGCAAGACCTAGAAGCTGAATTGCCAGTCTTCATCGAACGCAATTACCCAGATCTCATGCGGAACAGGGTGAAGGCGCATTTGATGCCGTTGCAAGACATTCATCTGAATTCACACCTTCAGTACGAGATCAAGGCAAATAGCTATGTGGAGAATGTGCGACTCTTCAGCATAGTTGGCTTCTTTATCCTAGTGGTGGCCTGTATCAACTACACTAACCTAGCTACCTCTAGGGCTACCCGAATGACGAGGGAAGTAGGTGTGAGCAAGGTCTTGGGAGCAAGTAGGAAGGAGTTGATCCTCCGATTCTTAGGAGAATCTATCATCCTCAGTGTGATCTCCATCTTCGTATCGCTCGTGCTCGTAGAATTATCGCTGCCATTGTTCAATGAGTTGACGAATAAATCGCTCATCTCGGCCTCCATGTTCGAGCCGATAACCATCTTCATGATCCTTGCGTTGGCAATAGGAGTTGGTGTGGTGGCAGGAATGTACCCAGCATGGATATTGAGCGCTACATCGCCTACGGTGATTCTCAGGAATTCAAGGAAAGGTTCAGGTGGAGCTCGCGTCAGAAAAGCCTTGGTCTTCGTTCAATTCTGTGTAGCCCTTGGCTTGATCATGGGTACTACGGTGGTGAATAGACAATTCGATTTCCTTCAGAATCAAGATATTGGATTCAATGAAGAAGGCTTGCTTATCACTCCTGTGAAATGGGAAGCCGCCAAGTATTATCCAAGTATGCGGGAGAAGATGATGGCCGATCCATCTATCCTTGGGATGACGAGAATGAATGAAGTAGTGGGACTTAAGCACAATATGCATGAGTACAATCATTCAAAGTTGGATTCCAATGACTACACCTATTTTGCTTCACTGATTGTCGATGAACATTTCGTTTCTACCATAGGACTCGATATAGTGGCAGGTAGAGATCTCACCAAAGAAGACGATCATCTTAAAGGTGTATTGGTCAACGAGACATTAGTAGAACAAATGAACTGGGGAACGCCGGAGAATGCCTTGGGCAAGCCGTTCAGCACCCCAGAGGGAGAGGAGCGCGTTGTTGGCGTTATAAAGGACTTCCACTTTGTGTCGCTATCTGAAGAAATTCAACCTTTTGCATTAGACGTTGTGAAGGGACCTGCCGAAGTATTCTTCACCCGATATTTCTGTTTTCGCGTGGCAAGAGGACAAGAGGAGCGAGCAGAAGCCTTGATCGCAGCGGCTTGGGAAGAGTATCAGCCGAGAACCCCCCTTGATGCATTTTATCTCGAAGACGCCATGGACCAGGCGTATGAATCCCAGAACACGCTGAGGATCTTGATGCTCGTATTCTCTCTCGTTGCGGTGGCCATTGCCTGTCTGGGATTGTTCGCCTTGAGCGCTTTTACCGCAGAACAGAAAACACGCGAATTGAGCATTCGAAAGATCATTGGTGCCAATGATCGACAGTTATTCAAAGTGGTAGCTATAGACTTTATTCGCATGGCACTTTGGGGAATTTTGATCACCGCGCCTATAACTTACGCCGTTCTGTACCAATGGCTTAATTCATTCGCCTATCACGTTGAGCTAAATTGGCTCAACTTCATCACCATTTCCTTGTTTGGAGGGTCATTAGCTCTTTTCGCCGTGGTATTCCAGGCGTGGAAGGCCTCAAAACTGGATCCTATTGCCGCACTTCGATATGAATGACGAAATTAGGGGTCCACAAAGACAAGATATCTGCTTATGAAATTGAAGATCACCCTGCTCGCATGCATGGTTTCTGTCGCCCTCTTTTCACAGAACAGAGCGCTAACGCATGACGATTACGACAAATGGAATTCAATTCGATCGACCGATGAAACGCATGATGGCGCTTACATAGCCGTGCAAACAAGCCCCCAAGAAGGTGATAGTCACGTTGAGCTGATCCGCACCCGTAATGGTTCGAATCAAAGATTTGAAAGAGCCTCCAACCCAGCCTTTACCTCCGATGGCAAATGGCTTTTCGTTAAAGTTGAAGCTCCGTATGATGAGGTGAGAGCTCTCAAGCTTAAAGACACACCAAAGGACGAGATGCCAAAGGATAAGCTCGTTCGCATCAACGTACGTTCAGGCGAAATCGATACCATTCATGATGTTGCGCGCTTTCAAGTGAACCAATACTCTGGTTCTCTGATCGCCATTACACTGGAAGACGAACCGGAAGTAGAGGAAGAGGCGGATTCAACCGAAGCAGAAGAAACAGATTTTTTCTTGGATGGAGACGAGGCACACGGCAAGGGTTATTTCTCAGAGAATGCCAAGCGGTTGGTAATCTGGGATCTCATTCAAGGCTCTAAGGATACCCTCGAGAGAGTTACTCAATTTCAATGGGCGAGTGAAGGCTTTTTGGGTGCAGGGGTTCGGTCGGCCGGTGATTCAACCCAACCATCCAGCTTCTTCAGTTATGATCCGCGAAAGGCAGAGCCCATGCAGATCCTGGATACGGCCTTCGAAGATGTTGCTCAATTCGATATCGATATCAGAGGAAGGAATATCGCCTGGTTAAGAACCTTGGATTCTTCTGATGCCGATGTACAATTCTACTCACTATTGGCCACCCAAGACGGAGCAGTGGTCGAGGTGGTAGCCAAAGACGATATCCACCTAAAAGATGGCTGGATGCTGTCTCCCCATAATTCCATCAATTTTACGGATGCCGGCAATTCCGTGTACTTCGGAACAATGCCCATTCCTTTTGTCCCAGAAAAAGACACTACTACTCTAGATGATGAAAAAGTAAAGCTCGATATCTGGAGCTGGCACGATGAAGAGATCCAGCCCATGCAGGCTGTGAATGCTTCGAGCGATAAGAAGAAGTCATACGAAGCCGTGGTCCACGTCACCAATGATGGAACCTACGGACATATGATCCAACTGGAAGACGAAGATCTTGAAAGCATCTCCATCGATCCTGAAACGACTACCAAGTGGGCCGTTGGATATCAAGTTCCCCATGAAGAGCGCGCATCCCTGAGCTGGAATTATCCAACGAGAAGGGACCTCTACATCGTGGATGTAACTACCGGCAAACGCCAAGTGATCGCCAAAGGTGTGCGCTCTTGGCCATCCATTAGTCCGGCTGAGAAATATGCGTACTGGTGGGACGGTGCCTCGAAAGAATGGAAAGGCTACGACATTGCGAATGATCAGCCCCTGATCCTAAGTGCCAATATTCCAGTGCCTGTTTACCGAGAGGATCACGACACGCCTAACGAGCCAGGTCCTTATGGCTTAGGCGGTTGGACAGAAGATGACGCCACTGTTATCATCTACGATCATTTCGATCTTTGGGAGGTGACGCCTGGCGGAAGCGCGAAGAATATCACCAACGGAATGGGACGTGAAATGAACGCGGAGCATCGTATCGTTAAGTTGAATGAAGAAGCATACTTGCCGGCCGAAGAGTGGATCCTATATCGACTGGATAGAGATGATATGTCTACCGCCTACGTAGAATATGAACGCGAAGATGGTGAGGTGGAATACGAAGTCCTAATCGGAGGTGACTTCAGCCTTAGCCGTTTGAGTAAAGCGGATTCAGCCGAAGTTTACTTCTTCAGAAAAGAGACGATATCAGAATACCCAGAGATCTTCGCAGTACGCGGTGATGATCTGGCCGATGCAGATAGGCTGACCAATACTAATCCACAACAGTCTGAATACCGCTGGGGTACATCCGAACTTGTAGAATGGACCACGCCAAAAGGGATAGAGTTGAAGGGGCTGCTTCTCAAGCCGGATGATTTCGACCCTAATAAGCAGTATCCCGTATTGGTGTACTTCTATGAAACCTATTCAGAACAACTCCATAATTATTGGACCCCAGCTCCATCTGCAAGTGTGATCAACTTCCCTTACTATCTCAGTAATGAATATGTGATCTTCATTCCAGATATCGTTTACGAAGAGGGTTATCCAGGAAGAAGCGCCGAGGAGTGCATCATCAGTGGAGCAAAGATGATCGCTGAGTTTCCTTGGGCAGACGCAAGTAATATGGCCATTCAAGGTCAGAGTTGGGGTGGATATCAAGTAGCTCACCTCGTAACACGCACGGATATGTTCAAGTGCGCAATGGCAGGTGCGCCGGTATCTAACATGACATCAGCCTACGGTGGCATACGCTGGGGGTCAGGTATGAGTAGAGAGTTCCAGTATGAAAGAACGCAAAGTAGAATAGGCGGCACCCTGTGGGAACGAACCGATCTCTACATCGAAAACTCTCCCGTTTTCTATGCGCCACAAGTGAATACACCACTCTTGATGATGCACAACGATGGGGATGGAGCCGTTCCATGGTATCAAGGTATCGAGTACTTTATGGCACTGAGAAGATTGCAAAAGCCAGTTTGGATGCTCGTTTACAATGGTGAAGAGCACAACTTGATGCAGCGACACAACCGCAAAGACCTAAGCTTGAGGATGAGTCAGTTTTTCCATCATTATCTAAAAGGTGCACCCGCGCCTGAATGGATGGTTGAAGGCCGATCATACCTCGAGAAAGAATACAATCCAGCAACAGATTTAATCGACGAAACACAAGAACAATGAGAAGAATTTTGATGGCCGCTGCCCTCTTCAGTTCGAGCTTGGCAGTAGCTCAGTACAGTCCGATCCAAAGTTCAACGAAGTATATGGTACAGATCGATATGACCGATCTTACCGATGACCAAGTTGATGTGACCGTGGTTCCTCCTATGATGAATGAAGATACCGTGGTGTTTGCCATGCCGAAGATCATTCCGGGAACCTATGACATCTCCGATTTTGGACGGTTCATCAGTGAGGTGAAGGCATACGACAGTATGGGCAACGAATTGAAAGTAGAAGAGCTAGATGACAACCGCTGGCAGATCATCAATGGAAAGGCGCTTTATAAAGTGACCTACAAGGCGGATGATACGGAAGACTACAAGGGCTCTGGCATCTTCTTGCCCGGAGGAACGGTGATCGAAGAGGATGGGGCTTTGCTCAATCTTTTCGGTTTCGTTGGATTCATGGTAGATAATGAATACATGCCTTACGAGCTAGAAGTGACAAAGTCACAGGCCATCATGCCCACCACTACATTGGATATCCTAGAAACTTCAGAAACCGCTGATAGATTCGGAGCTCAAGATTACTTCCAACTCCACGATTGCCCGATCCTTTACTCCGATGTGGAATCCGTTTCCATGATGGTGGCAGGAGCAGAAGTGATCGTAGGGGTCTACTCAAAGGAAGATGTGATCGATCCAAAAGAGGTGCTAGATGGTATTGCACCTGTTTTCACCGCAACCGCAGAGTATTTAGGAGGTACACTTCCAACAGATAGGTACGCCGTTCTCTATTGGGGAAGGACCCGCCAAGAGATCATGTCGGACGGTGCCGCCGGAGCCTTGGAGCACTTCACTTCTACCGTGCTTGTCATGCCCGATTGGTCAGACGTTCAATCGCTTCGCCACATCGTAGCACACGAATTCTTCCACATCGTAACTCCACTGAATATCCACAGTGAGCATATTCACAATTACGATTTCATCAATCCACAGATGAGTAAGCACCTGTGGTTCTACGAGGGGATCACTGAATACAATAGCTTGATCTCTCAAGTTAGAGGTGGCATCCTCTCTGAAGAAGATTTTATGGATGAAATGGTAGGAAAGATGAAGAGTGCCGATGGATTCAACGAGCACATTCCCATGACACTTAGAAGCACCCACGCACTTGGGATCTATGCCGATCAATACCTTGATGTCTATCAAAAAGGCGCACTTATCGGTATGGCACTCGACCTTCATATCCGCAAGGCTACGGGAGGCGAGCAAGGTCTACGTGATCTCCTGATCGACCTTAAGAATACTTACGGACCAGATACTTTTTTTGTAGACAACGATTTCTTTGAGATCATAGATGATTTCACTCCAGAGGGCACACGCCCATTCCTGTACGACCATATCGCGGGAACTACTCCGCTTCCTATGGCAGATCTTCTCGGTGCGGTTGGATACGCGTACCGCGAGGAGAAAACCACGTACGAGATAGCAGAGCCAAAATGGCAAGCCACCTACGTGAAGGCAAGAGGAGATTTTTATACGATCTACGGTGCGGATATGAGCGATGACTTTACCGCTCAGTTCGGGTTCCTCAAAGGCGACCGTCTCGTTAGCTGGAATGGGGAAGATGTAGATGGAGGCGACCTTCCAAATGTACTCGCCGAGTGGAAAGAAGAAGCAGCACTAGGTGATGAGGTCGTGGTAGAAGTACTTCGTGATGGAGATGAGATCGAACTCAAAAGCTATGTAACGGTTACAGAGTCTTCTACGCGCCATATCCTAGATAAGAACGAAAACGCAAGCCCTGAAGAGTTGGCACTCCGCAAGGCTTGGTTGAATCAATAAAATGCCAATTATGAAGAAGCAATTGATATGGTCCGCAGGGATCATTGCCCTTGTCGTAGGCTGCAATAACAGCAGCACATCAGAGGTGGCTGAGGTAGATCCCAATGCGGGATTCGATCTCTCAGCGATCGATAGTAGTTATTCTCCTTGTGAGGATTTCTTCCACTTTTCAGCACAAGGTTGGATCGATCAAAACCCGATTCCATCCACCGAATCTAGCTGGGGTAAGTTTAGCATCCTAGCTAAAGAGAACAAGAAGAAGGTCCGCGGTATCTTCGACGACCTACTCAATGCAAACGGCTCAGCGGAAAAGGGGTCCGACAAGCAATTGGTGGGAGACCTCTACCGTTCGGGAATGGACTCTGCCAAGATCGAAGAGCAAAAATTCGGTCCATTGGAGGATATGGTATCTCATATTGATGAAGCCAACTCCGTGGAGGATTGGTTCAAGAGAGCTTCGGAGTTGCAGATGTCGTCCGTTACCATGCCTATTTCGGCCTATGTTTCTTCAGATGACAAGAATGCATCCATGAATATCTTGCACATGGGGCAAAGCGGACTTGGTCTTCCCGATCGTTCGTATTACTTCGACGAAGATTCTACATCGCAGTTCATTCGCGATGCGTACATCGTTCATATCACCAGAATGTTGACTATGTATGGAGTGGCGGAAGATCGTGCACGCGATGATGCCCGCTCCATCTTCGAATTCGAGCGTTCTCTGGCAGAGCATCACCTAACGCGTGTTCAGCGTCGTGATCCCGATCTTCGTTATAATAAGATGTCGGTTGATGAACTCAAGGAAATGTCGCCAAACCTCCCGGTTGACGTTTACTTTGGTGCTAAGAACATCGAGCCTGCCGAGCTGATCGTTACATCCAAGGATTATGTGGAATGGTTGAGTGCCTCAGTAAGTTCATGGAATCTGGAATTGCTCAAGGCCTATTCAACATGGCACATCATCAACGCCTACGCGCCATACTTGCACCACGATGCGGTAAGGGCCGATTTCGCCTTCTACGGTACCATCTTGAATGGTCGTCAAGAGCTTCAGCCACGTTGGAGAAGGGTTCAAGATGCCATGGGTGGTTTGAACGAGCAGATCGGACACCTCTATGTCGATCAATATTTCCCGCCTGAGCACAAGGCAAGGGTAGAGGCGATGGTGGAAGACCTACGTTCCGCATTCCGAGTTCGCATCGAGGGATTGGATTGGATGAGTGATCAAACAAAGGCAAAGGCCCTTGAGAAGCTAGAAGCCTTTACTTACAAGATCGGTTACCCAGATAAGTGGAGCGATTATTCTGATCTCGACATCACCGCCGGTGAGTATGTTGAGAACCTACAGAATCTAAGTGCGTATACGACGGTTGAGAATTTTGCCAAAATGGGCGAGCCGGTAGATAAGGACGAGTGGTTCATGGGTGCGCATATCGTCAATGCCTACTACAATCCAAATAACAACGAAGTGGTGTTCCCAGCAGGTATCCTTCAGCCGCCATTCTTTATGCCCGAAGCTGATGATGCCATTAACTATGGTGCTATTGGCGGTGTGATCGGTCATGAATTTACACATGGCTTCGACGATCAAGGAAGCAAGTACGACAAAGACGGAAACCTCAATGATTGGTGGACTCCAGAAGATCGTGCCCGTTTTGAGGAGTTGACCCAAAAGGTAGTCGATCAATACAGCAGCTATGAGGCTTTGCCAGATAACTACGTTTCAGGCGAACTGACCTTGGGTGAGAACATTGCGGATCTCGGGGGCTTGACCTTGGCGTATCACGCATACCGTTTGAAGATGGAAGGAAAGCCAGAGCCGGAACCGATCGGTGGATTTACAGATGAGCAACGCATATTCCTGGGGTGGGCTCAAGTTTGGCAGGTGCACTACACCGACGAGCAGTTGCTCTACCGATTGAAGAACGATGTTCACTCTCCGGGTGAATACCGCGTGATCGGGCCAATGAGTAACATGCCAGAATTCTGGGAGTCTTTCGATTGTCCGGAAGGTGCGCCAATGCACTTAGACCAACAAAGACACGCTACCATCTGGTAAGAAGTTTAGATATTAGAAATGAAAGGGGTGAGGAATCACTCCTTTCTTCGTTTATGACCTTCTTGTGATATGGGTCACGTTACTTGTGGAATGACCCGACCTATCTTTGTGCTCAGATTTTAAAAATAAATGCAATCACATATGAACGAAATCATCAATAATCCAAACGCAACCATCGTTGACGTTAGAACTCCGGGAGAGTTTGCCTCAGGCAAAGTAGAAGGATCGATCAACATTCCTTTGAATGAGGTTCCTCATCGCATAGACGAGTTCAAGAACTTGAGCAAGCCATTGGTCCTTTGTTGTTTGTCAGGCGGACGCTCAGGTCAAGCTGTTCAGTTCCTCAAAGCACAAGGCATCGAAGATATTTACAACGGTGGCGGCTGGTCACAAGTTGCAGTTCACAAAATGTAAGTCAACCTATGAGTTTACTAGGAAAGATATTCAAGCGTTCAACCCCCGATTATCAGCAATGGATAAGCGAGGGTGGAGTTATTGTAGATGTACGCACCAGGCCAGAGTATAAATCGGGCCACATCAAAGGCAGTAAGAACATCCCATTGGACGAGATCGGTAAGAGTATGCATAAGCTCGACAAGAACAAGCCTGTTATCGTATGTTGTCGAAGCGGGATGAGGAGTGGTCAGGCTTTAGGCATCCTGAAGCAGGCCGGTTTTGAACGTGTTCATAATGGAGGCGGCTGGACCAATCTTCAGCGTAAGCTAGGTTGATTTAGTACCTTGGATAAAATGAAAAGTATGAAAGCACTATTTGTAGCAGCTTCGTTGTTTACACTTACGGCATGTGGACAAAGCAGCGAGTCCGCTTCAACGAGCAGCGCACCGCAAACAGAAACACAGGAAGTGAAAACGGAAAGAGTGGATGTTGGTCCGGATGAGTTTGAAAGCATGATGGCTGAAGCACCAGGAATGCTGGTGGATTGCCGTACTCCAGGCGAGTATGCATCGGGTCATCTCGAAGGTTCAACACTGATCGATTACAATGGCCAAGACTTCCGTTCTGAGGTCGACAAGCTCGACAAAGATCAAACTGTGTATATCTACTGCCGTTCAGGTGGTAGAAGTGGTCGCGCCGCTTCAATGATGAGCGAGATGGGATTCACGAAGGTGGTTAACCTGAATGGGGGTATCCTCGCCTGGGAATCCGACGGTAAAGAAATAAAGCGGTAATCGTTTCAAATTGAAATGAAGCTACTGCAAAACAAATTCACCTGGTGGGGCATCGGCATTGTAATCGGTGCCCTGGCA
The DNA here is from genome assembly GCA_965659725.1 of Phaeocystidibacter sp. GTDB lineage: Bacteria > Bacteroidota > Bacteroidia > Flavobacteriales > Schleiferiaceae > Phaeocystidibacter. The sequence continues at coordinate 21,075 of CBFHXG010000004.1, forward strand.
GGGTATGTCTATTATTTAGAAGTAGGATGTAACTCGGGCAGTTGCGCCATTACTTCAGATCCCACCAATAGCGCGGTGTACGGAGCGCTCATGGGCGTCATTCTATTCGATGGCTTTCACAAGAAGAAAGCCTTCCAGAAGGCGGAAGACGACGACAATCCTATAGATCATTCATCATAAGTTTTATATTAGTTAGTTGAACTAATACCTCACAACTTATGAAGACTGTTGTCAGACTACCGATCTTCTTAGGATTCGTACTATCAATTTTATCCTTTACTGGGTCAGCTCAAAACTATTCGGAACAAGAGCTTCAGGAGATTTTCCTCGATGCCCTCACGGATATTGGAGTAGAAGGATATGTAGATAGTGATGGAGATGTGCAATTCGAATACAGCGGACACAATTATTATATCGGTGTTGATGAATCGGATCAAGAGTTCGTTAATGTGGTGCTGTTCAACGTCTGGCCTATCGAATCGAATTCTGAAGCGGTGGAGGTTGTCTTTGCCTGCGATGCGGTTAATCGGCAAGCAAAGGTGGCCAAGGCGTATACCAACAATGACAATGTGTGGATAGCCGCTGAGCTATTTCTCGGCAGTCCTCGTGATATGGCCGAATTGCTTGAACGCTGTTTGGAAGCGGTCGAGGCAGGTTTAGATATATTTGTCGAGAACATGTAGTCCCTATGAAAAGAGCCCTGTTATTCGTCATCCCTTTATTTATCCTTGCATCGTGCCAGTGTTCCGACGAGCCTAGGGAGGGTATGGCCTTGACTGAAGATCAAGTGATTGCTGAAGGCAATAGGATCGCTGATGCAAGTCAGGGTGCGCTGGCCGGAGCCTTGATGTCAAAGGTCAAGACCGATGGCTTTGAAGGGGCTGTCTCTTTTTGTCACGTTGCGGCTGTGCCGTTGGCCGACTCTCTTTCTTTGATCTACAATGCTGATGTTCGAAGAACTTCATTTCGTTATAGAAATGAGGGAAATATGCCAGATAGCACAGATAAGCTCGTTTTGGCTACGTTTGAAGAGAAGCACGAACTGGATGAGGTTCCAGAACCTGCCGTTGTTGAGACCAACGATGGTGCTATTCGTTTCTACAAGCCGATCTATGCCGCTCCCGTTTGTTTGAATTGTCACGGTATGCCAGGTGAAGATCTCACAGCAGATCTTCATGCTTTGATATTGGAGGAATATCCAGAGGATAGGGCGGTTGGATTTGAAGAAGGCGATATACGCGGTGCTTGGGTCATCGAATTTGCCAATTCATACGTTAAAGAGAAATGAGTCGATTTGGAGATGTCGTCAAAGAAGGAAATGTACTTGTCGATTTTCACGCCACCTGGTGTGGTCCTTGTAAGGTCTTAGGTCCGGTTCTTCAAGAACTATCATCCGAATGGGGTGATAGAGTTAAGGTGATCAAGATCGATGTAGATAAGAATCAAGAACTAGCGCAGAAGCTATCGGTTCAAGGAGTGCCTACTATGATTTTATATGTGGGTGGTAAGCCAGTCTGGCGAAAGTCGGGCGCCCTACCCAAGCATGTTATCAAACAGGAGGTGGAACCTCTCTTGATTTAAAGCTGACTTAGAATAAAAGATCCCGCACTTGGCGGGATCTTTTTGTTTTATTGCTCGTCTTGTTCTTCTTGAGATCGCATGGCGTTCTCTCTAGTGTCCAACGCATTTTGATCTCTTTCGTCTCCTTGTTCTTCGGTTGGTTCGGCATTCTCCTCTTGCCTTTGAAGTGCAGGCGGCTCAATGGACGTTTCGATTACGAAGGCTCCAGGGAAGTGTGCCCTAACCTTTAAAAGGGCTGCCTCTGCTTCATAAAGTGTTCGGTAGTTACCTACCTGAAGTTTGTAGTCTGGTGTTTCAAAGATCACCATGCTTTCCATCTCTGGTAGTGCGGTCATGGCCCTAGACCTCCAGCGGTTGGCCTCTGAGCGCTGACCATTGAAGATCTGTACGCGGTATCCGCTGATCTCTCTCTTTTGATTCACCTTCAAATAGTGATTCATGGATCGGAAGAACTCAGGATCAGCCTTTTGATTGAGTTCGCCCCTGTTCTGGCCGTTTGCATCGACAAACAACATCAAAGTGAATGCGCAGAGAACTAGATGAGTATGCATTATATTCGCTTAGTTTGTGCAAAGATAAAGAACCGCTAATTCTCGGAATTATGCGGAGTCTAAAGCAATTTAGACTGATTATAAATTACGATAAGAAACACACAACAGATGTTCCGAGGCCTTCTATGTGTTAAATTTGCCAACCGAAGTACGGAATCGTATCATTTGAGGTCCCTTATGAAAAATCTTTACCGATTTCACATTCGCTTTATCCCGTTGATTCTAGGAATCCTAGCGATGGGAGTGACTGCGAAGGCCCAAGACATCGAAGGTGATGTAGCAGCGGGCGAGAAATTGTTCAAAACCTATTGTGCATCCTGTCACAAGTTGGATAAAGACGCTATTGGTCCCGCTTTGGGCGACGTGACCGAGCGTAGATCCACTGAATGGTTGCTATCCTGGATTATTAACAACGTAGAGTTCCGCGCCACGGGTGATGCGGATGCCATTGCGGTTTACGAAGAGTGGGCGCCACAGGCGATGCCAGCCTTCGAATACCTAAAGGAGGAGGAGATCATGAACATCTTGGCCTACACAGCCAATCCTCCTGCGGCTCCAGCTCCAGCCGGAGGTGAGTCTATGGCGGAAACGCAAGTGGTGGAGGCCGAGCCTTCTCCTGTGCCGATGATCGTTTTAGGCATCTTCTTGATCCTATTGATCGCTGTCTTAGCTCGCGTGAGAAACACACTACGTATCGTAAAAGGAGAGGATCCAACCACGGTGTTGCAGGATATGAATGCCTATCGTCGCTTCTTGGCGAAGAATACGGGCTTCATGACTGTATTTACCATCGTTGTGGCGGTTGCCTTCCTTAACGTTGCCTATTGGTATCTCATGGGTGTGGGCGTTGAGCAAGAATATCAACCTGAACAGCCAATTGCATTCTCCCACGAACTGCACGCCGGACAGAATCAGATCGATTGTAACTACTGCCATAGTAGTGCGCGCCACTCGAAGCATTCAGGTATCCCTGCTGCCAACGTGTGTATGAACTGTCACATGTATGTTGATGGTTCTGAGATCACCGACGCTGCTGGTAACCCTAAGTACGGTGGTGATCGTTCTCCTGAAATCCAGAAGATCTACGATGCAATCGGTTGGGACCCAGACAAGCTGGCTTACATTGAAGACTACGAGCAAAAGCCGATCAAGTGGGTGCGTATCCACAACCTTCCGGACCTTGCTTACTTCAACCACGCGCAGCACGTAACCGCTGGCCAGATCGAATGCCAGACCTGTCACGGTCCGATCCAAGAAATGGAAGAAGTATATCAATACAGCTCATTGACGATGGGTTGGTGTATCAACTGTCACCGCGAGACAGAAGTAAAAGTGAACACCAACGGCTACTATGAGCCGCAGCACGACAAGCTCGTTGAGAAGTATCACGGTGAAGACATCACTGTTGAGAAGATCGGCGGATTGGAGTGTGGTAAGTGTCACTATTAAAATAACCCCGGATCATCAATAATGGCTACTACTAAGAAATATTGGAAGAGCTTTGACGAACTGGCAGAAACTCCGGTTTCACAAAAGCTCGCGCAAAATGAGTTTGCTGAAGAGATTCCGGTAGAGGATTTCTTAGGCGACGACAATGCGTTGTCAAACTCGAATACCTCTCGACGTGACTTCTTGAAGTACCTTGGTTTCTCTACTGCTGCCGCTACTTTGGCCGCTTGTGAGTCTCCAGTTGTCGAGTCTATCCCATACGTAGTTCAACCGGACAAAGTAGTTCCGGGTGTGCCTAACTACTACGCATCTACTTATTACGACGGACATGATTTTGCGAGCGTGCTCGTGAAAACCCGCGAAGGTCGACCTATTAAGATGGAGCCAAACGATATGGCTGCATTCAACGGTGGCACCAATGCACGTGTTCAAGCATCCGTTCTTTCCCTTTATGATTCCACTCGCCTTCGTGAGCCAATGAAGGGTGAGACCGAGGCTTCTTGGGATGATGTGATGTCGTCAGTGAAAAACGAACTCAATCAAGCCGATGCTGCAGGTAAGGAGATCGTTTTGTTGACATCAAGCATCATTAGCCCGTCTACTAAGGCAATTATCGCCGACCTTTCTGCTAACTACACCAACTTCAAGCACTATACATACGATCCAGTATCGTACAGCGCTAAGTTGGACTTCTGGGTAGATATGACAGGCGAGCGCGCTTTGCCTACGTATAAGGTGGAAAATGCCGACTTAATCGTTGGTGTTGGCGCTGATTTCTTGTCGGGTTACACCGGTCAAGATATGGCCAAGGCATATGCAGATCGCCGCACGCCAGGCGAGAACATGAACCGTCACATTCAGATCGAAACTCGCTTGAGCCTCACAGGTTCTAACGCAGATAAGCGCATCAAAGTGAAGGCTTCCCAACAGGGAGCAGTACTCCTTCATCTTTACAATACCATTGCACGTTCCGTTGGTGGAAATGCACTCGCTGATGCGAGCCTCACTCCTGAAGTGAAAACCAGCGTAGAGGGCGTAGCGAAGGAGTTGATCGGTAAGAAGGGTAAGTCACTCGTCCTTGCTGGTAACAACAACTACTCACACGAAGCACTCGCTGCCGGTATCAACCGCATGTTGAGCAACTTCGGCAGCACCGTAGACACCGCTACTCCAGTTTATTTGAGAAGTGGAAACGATAAAGAGGTTGCACAACTTCTTAGTGATATGAAAGCGGGTAAAGTGGGTGGCCTCATCACTTGGGGTGTGAACCCAGCTTACAGCTTGAATGGTTTTGCTGAGTCGTTAGATAAGGTTTCTACTACAGTCGCATTGACCGATCGCATTGACGAAACTGCATCGAAGTTTGGTTACAAGCTCCCTATCAACCATGCGTTGGAGAGTTGGGGCGATTATATGCCGGCTTCAAACGTATATACCCTATCTCAGCCAACTATCCGTCCACTATTCAACTCCATGCATGCGCAGGAAGTGTTGATGGGCTTGATGGGAGATTCTCGTGATTACCTTTCATATATCAAGGACACGTTTGCTACTACCGTACAAGCGGCTGCTCCAATGATGTCGTGGAATAAGGTGTTGCACGATGGTCAGGTTGAAGTACCAAACATGTACACAGCTGCAGAAACGGAAGCCATGATCGATTGGTCAGCCGTAGCACGCGATGTGAATAAGGATGTTTCTTCTGCAGGTACGATGGAGATCTTCTTCTACACGAAAGAAGGTATGGGCAATGGTAATCAGGCAAATAACCCTTGGTTACAAGAATTGCCGGATCCGATCAGTCGTGTTTCTTGGGACAACTACGCTACCGTTTCACAGGCGGATGCGATGGCAATGGACCTAGAGACGGATACCAACAGTGCAGGTGCTTACAATGGAAAGACCATCACTTTGAAGGTTGGCGACAAAACATTGGAGAATGTTCCTGTATTCGTTCAGCCAGGTCAAGCCCAAGGAACCATTGGTTTGGCAGTGGGCTACGGACGTACCATGGCAGGTAAGGCTGGAAACGAAGTAGGAGTGAACGCTTACAAATTGATGGGAGCTGATCACTACTCGAACAGCGTAGAGGTATCGAACATCAGTGGAGACCATGTTCATGGATTTGCATGCATCCAGCTTGCACACACCATGATGGGTCGTAAGATCGTAAACGAAACGAATCTCGAAACCTTTATGGGTTCTAACCCACAGGTTTGGAATGAACTTCCAATCTTCGAGACATTCGAAGGACCAATGGGTCCAGATAAAGTGAATCTCTGGGAAGATCACGATCATGAGACAGGCCACATGTGGAACATGTCGATGGACTTGAACAAGTGTATCGGTTGTGGAGCTTGTGTGGTTGCATGTCACCTAGAGAACAACGTACCTGTTGTGGGTAAGGAAGAAGTGCGTAAGCACCGCGATATGCACTGGTTGCGTATCGACCGCTACTACAGCAGTGATATGACCGAAGAGGTTGCTGAAGATGAAGGTATTGGAGCAATCGACAAGTTCGCGGAAATGGAAAAAGCTTCCGACAGCCCGAGCGTCGTATTCCAGCCTGTGATGTGTCAGCACTGTAACCACGCTCCTTGTGAAACGGTTTGTCCGGTTGGAGCAACAGTTCACTCTAAGGAAGGATTGAACCACATGGCGTACAACCGTTGTATCGGTACTCGCTACTGCGCGAACAACTGTCCTTACAAGGTTCGTCGCTTTAACTGGTTCAACTACCAGGGTAATGAAGACTTTGCCGATTTCAACCCATCTATGGATGAGTATGGTAAAATGGTCCTCAACCCAGACGTAACCGTTCGTGCACGTGGTGTTATGGAGAAATGTTCTCTCTGTATCCAGCGTATCCAATACAACAAGCTTGAGGCTAAGAAAGCCGGCAAGCCTATCGATGATGGTCAGTTTACCACAGCATGTGCTCAGGCATGTGGCACTGGTGCGATCACATTCGGTGACGTGAATGATACGAAGAGTGCAGTGTACGCGGCCAAGAAGGATCCACGTGCCTACCACTTGCTCGAAGAGATCGGAACGCAGCCATCTGTGTTCTATCAGACGAAAGTTCGAAATACTAAAGAAGCCTAATTCAACCTGACTAAAGGAGATCGCTGATGCATTACGAAGCGCCAATACGTGAGCCTCTTATCATAGGAGATAAATCGTACCACGACATTACAGTGGACGTGGCTCGCCCCATCGAAACGGCACCTCCCCGTTCTTGGTGGATTGTATTCTCCATCTCACTGGTAATGTTCCTTTGGGGTGTAGGATGTATTCTTTATACCATCGGAACCGGTATCGGTGTTTGGGGTCTTAATAAAACGGTCGGCTGGGCCTGGGATATCACCAACTTCGTTTGGTGGGTAGGTATCGGTCACGCCGGAACGTTGATTTCAGCCGTACTTCTCTTGTTCAAGCAGAAGTGGCGTATGTCGATCAACCGCTCTGCAGAGGCGATGACCATCTTCTCTGTAATCCAAGCGGCCTTGTTCCCAGGTATCCACATGGGACGTATCTGGTTGGCTTACTTTGTATTCCCCATTCCAAACCAGTTCGGTTCACTTTGGCCAAACTTTAACTCACCATTGTTGTGGGACGTATTTGCGATCTCTACGTACTTCTCTGTATCGATCGTATTCTGGTACGTAGGTTTGATCCCAGACTTTGCTGCGATCCGCGACCGTGCTGTGCGTCCAGTGACCAAGCACGTCTACAAGATCTTGAGCTTTGGTTGGGGCGGTAAGGCCAAGCACTGGCAGCGCTTCGAGGAAGTATCCCTCGTACTCGCCGGTTTGGCAACACCACTTGTACTTTCTGTACACACCATTGTATCCATGGACTTTGCAACGTCTGTGATCCCAGGATGGCACACCACCATCTTCCCGCCATACTTCGTTGCGGGTGCGATCTTCTCGGGATTCGCCATGGTACAAACGCTTCTCATCATCATGAGAAAGCTCTTCAAGATGGAAGACTATATCACGATCCAACACGTGGAAATGATGAACATCATTATCATGGTTACAGGTTCGATCGTAGGTATCGCATATATTACTGAGTTGTTCATCGCTTGGTACTCTGGAGTAGAGTACGAACAGTACGCCTTCCTCAACCGTGCAACGGGTCCTTACTGGTGGGCTTACTGGAGTATGATGACATGTAACGTGTTCTCACCACAGTTCATGTGGTCAAAGAAACTGCGTACTAGCTTGGTGTTCACATTCATCATTTCGATCGTAGTGAACATCGGTATGTGGTTCGAAAGATTTGTGATTATCGTGACTTCACTTCACCGAGATTACTTGCCGTCATCTTGGTCCATGTTCTCTCCAACGTTCGTGGATATAGGCATCTTCCTCGGTACTATCGGATTCTTCTTCGTGTTGTTCCTACTCTACGCAAGAACCTTCCCGGTAATTGCTCAAGCGGAATTGAAGACGATCTTGAAGTCATCAGGTGAAAACTATAAAAAACTCCACGAGCAGCATGGCGACCACTGATAGCAAACAAATCATCCGTGCTCTGTACGACGACGATGACGTGATCTTGAAGGCCGTCAAGGATGTTCGTGCAAAGGGCCACCGCGTTAGCGAAGTGTATTCTCCATTCCCTATTCACGGGTTGGATCACGCAATGGGCTTGAAACCTACGCGTATCGCTATCGCTTCATTCCTATACGGAGTAGCAGGTCTAACAACCGCTATCCTTATGACATGGTACATGATGAACCATGACTGGCCACAGAATATTGGTGGTAAGCCAAGTATGACGTGGGCCGATAACATGCCGGCATTCGTACCGGTTATGTTCGAGTTGACAGTGTTCTTCGCTGCCCACTTGATGGTTTGGACATACTTTGCGGTAAATAAGCTTTACCCAGGTGCCGAAGCACAGAACCCAGATAAGCGTACCACCGATGACAAGTTCATGATGGAGGTGCCAGTAACCGGCAATCGCGATGAACTAGTTGACCTTTTGAAGTCTACCGGCGCGATTGAGATTAATGACGTTAATGACAATGCGTAAATCCAAAGCTATGAAGATGACCAGCGTCATCCGCACCACATTGGCTGTGTCAGCATTGGCAGTAGGTGTTACGTCTTGTAACACGGATAAAACTACTCCGGGCTACACGTACATGGACGACATGTACACATCGCCATCCTTGGAAACGTACCAGCAAACCGACCTCTTTGAGAACGGTTTGGAGGCACAAGAGCCGGTAGAGGGAACCATCCCACGTGGATACCACCCTTACATGACTCCGAATACGCCTGAGGGATACGCATTCTCTAAGACAGACAACAGCGTTGTTCCAGCAGGATTCGCTGCAATGGACCCAGCTGAAGGAAAAGAACTATACAATATCTTCTGTTCTCACTGCCACGGTGAAAAAGGAGACGGCAACGGTATCCTCGTTCAAAACGAGAAGATCCTCGGTGTTCCAGGATACGGAAGTGATCGTCTGCCAGATATTACACCAGCTTCGGCATATCACGTAGTGATGTACGGTAAGGGTGTGATGGGATCTCACGCCGCTCAGATCAATTACGACGAGCGCTGGAAGATCATCCGCTACGTATGGAAACTCCGTGCAGAGCAATCTGGAACAGAGGATATCGGTGCAACTGTTGAAGAAGCCCCTGAAGAAGGCGCTGAAGAAGCAGCTGCAGAGGAAATGGAAGAACAAGCATAATCTGACCTGAACGAAGAGCCATGTTTCAATTCACTTCGAAGGCAAAAATCCTAGCATTCGTCCTAATGGCATTAGGAGCCATTTCGCTAATCATAGGATTTACATCAAATCCTAGCGGACATCACGAGGATGGCCACGCTACGGAAATGCATGCAGACGCAGATCACGGCGATACACATGCAGAACACTTAGAAGCCGCTCAATCAGAGTCGGATGATCACGCCGAACATCACGGCGACGATCATGCAGATGATCATGGTGACGCTCACGCCGCCGCCAGTCATGATGCACACGGCGATGATCACGGTGGTCACGATGCACACGCAGAACACGCACATCACCAACAACAGAACCGCCCTTGGGCAGCGTTCATGGTCAACACGATCTTCTTCCTCGCTATTGGCTTAGGAACGATCTTCTTCTTGATGATCCAATACGTTGCTAAAGCGGGTTGGACCGTTGGGTTGAACCGAGTAATGGAGTCCGTTGGTCTCTTCGTTATCATACCATTGATCGGTATGTTGATTCTGGTGCTTACAGGTGTAGCAGATATCCACCATATCTGGCACTGGATGCAAGATGGTATCATGGATCCAGCCTCTGATCATTACGATTCCATCATCGCTGGTAAAGAAGCTTACTTGAACGATACATTCTTCATCATCCGTTCAGTAGTATACGCAGCTGTTTGGTATCTAGTTATTCGTTTGGTGCGCAAGCATTCACTCAAAGAGGATGCAGAAGGTGGAACGAAGCGTTACCACAAGATCTTTAAGATCGCGGCATTCTTCGTTGTATTCTACGGAGTAACATCGTCTACAAGTTCTTGGGACTGGATTATGTCGATCGACACACACTGGTTCTCAACCCTATTTGGATGGTACACATTCGCAGGTATGTTCGTAACCGCTCTTGCGGCATTGAACCTCTTGGTGATCTTCTTGCGCTACAACGGCTACATGCCTTGGATCAATGAGAACCATCAACACGACCTCGCGAAATTCATGTTCGCTTTCTCCATCTTCTGGACCTACTTGTGGTTCTCCCAGTTCATGTTGATCTGGTACTCCAACATCCCAGAAGAAGTAACCTATTACATGCAACGTTTCGGTCAGTACAATACCTTGTTCTTGATCATGGTTGCTATGAACTTCATCGCGCCGGTATTGTTAGTAATGTCACGCGATTCGAAACGAGTGATGGGATTAGTTTCCTTCACCGCAGTGATCGTATTGGTAGGGCACTGGCTCGACCATTACATCATGATCATGCCTGGGTCGGTAGGAGCATTCTACGGATTTGGATGGGCTGAAATTGGAGGTTTCCTCTTCTATTCAGGTCTGTACATCTTCATCGTCTTCCGCAATTTGGCCAAAGCGCCTCTCTTGCAGAAGAACCACCCAATGGCAACGGAAAGTAAATACTTCTCACTCTAATCGCTTAATCGAAGGATAAGATGGAATTATTAATCACGGGTTTAGTCATAATTCTTGCTGTACTTGCATTATCTCAAGTAGTCAAGATTTATGAAACGTCTTCCAAGATCACGGAAAAAGACGGCAATGAAGTAACCCCTAAGGACAATAATAACCAAGGGCGCTTGATGCTGCTCTTCGGTATCCTGTTCATGGTATCTTTCTTTGCGATGATCTTCGCATGGAGCGATGTAATGTTAGGAACCCCTGCCTCTGAGCACGGTTCTGATTATGATTTCTTGTGGGACGTATCCATGGGAATCATCATTGTGGCCTTTGTTATCGTTCAACCGATTTTGTTCTACTTCGCATGGAAGTATCGCGGTCTCAAAGGACGTAAGGCTACTTACTACGAGCACAATAATAAGCTCGAGTTGATCTGGACGATCGTACCAGCATTCGTACTTGCCGTTTTGATCATTTATGGTCTTACGACTTGGTCAAACGTAATGAGCCCAGACAACACCGAGAAGGAGCCGATCGTGGTTGAACTCTACGCACAGCAGTTCTATTGGACAGCTCGTTATGCCGGAGAGGACAATGAGCTTGGTATGGCCAATGTTCGTAACATCGGTGGATCGAACATCGTAGGTATCGATGCAAATGACTCACGTGGATTTGACGATCAGATCGCTCGTGAGCTGGTTCTCCCTGTAGGACAACCTGTTCTTTTCAAGTTCCGTTCACAAGACGTTATTCACTCAGCATATATGCCACACTTCCGTGCACAAATGAACTGTGTGCCAGGTATGGTAACTCAATTCCAATTTACTCCAACCGTAACGACGGCAGAGATGCGCCAGGATCCAGCCATCATGGAGAAAGTGGAAACGATCAACGAGATCAGAGCAGCTGAAGGAAAACCAGCTTGGGAATTCGACTATGTCTTGCTTTGTAACAAGATCTGCGGAGGCGCACACTACAACATGCAAATGCCAATCCGTGTTGTTGAACAGGAGGAATATGATAATTGGATTGCTGAACAACAGACCTTTGCAGAGTCTTTGTAAAGCAAGTGCTGAAGAAAGAACATTAAACGCGTAACCCTATGTCGGCAGAAGCACACGCACACGACGAACATCACGAGCACCACGAAACCTTCTTCACGAAGTATGTGTTCAGTCAGGACCACAAAATGATCGCCAAGCAATTCCTAGTTACAGGTATGGTGATGGGTATCATTGGTGTGGCAATGTCACTACTTTTCCGCCTTCAGTTGGCTTGGCCAGGTGAAAGCTTCGAGATCCTCAACGTTTTGTTGGGAGATAAATTCGCCCCAGACGGAGTAATGGATCCGAATATCTATTTGGCACTCGTGACCATTCACGGTACCATCATGGTATTCTTCGTACTAACCGCTGGATTGAGTGGTACCTTCTCGAACCTACTCATTCCTTTGCAGATCGGTGCACGCGATATGGCATCGGGCTTTATCAACATGCTTTCTTACTGGTTCTTCTTCGCTTCAAGCGTTGTTATGGTAGCCAGCCTGTTCGTTGAAGCTGGTCCTGCATCTGCTGGTTGGACCATCTACCCTCCACTCTCTGCTCTACCTCAAGCCATCCCAGGCTCAGGTATGGGTATGACATTGTGGTTGGTGTCCATGTCCTTGTTCATTGTTTCATCATTGATGGGATCATTGAACTACATCGTTACCGTATTGAACCTACGCACCAAAGGCATGAGCATGACGCGTTTGCCATTGACCATTTGGGCGTTCTTCGTAACCGCAATCCTAGGTGTCCTTTCATTCCCGGTTCTCTTGAGTGCTGCATTGCTACTCATCTTCGACCGTAGTATGGGAACGAGCTTCTACCTTTCTGATATCATGGTAGCCAATGAGGTTTTACCTAATCAAGGAGGTAGCCCTGTATTGTTCGAACACTTGTTCTGGTTCCTAGGTCACCCTGAGGTATATATCATCCTCTTGCCAGCCCTAGGTATCACCTCTGAAGTTATTTCTACCAACTCCCGCAAACCGATCTTTGGTTACCGCGCGATGGTTGGATCGATTCTCGCGATCGCATTCCTTTCATTTATCGTTTGGGGTCACCACATGTTCGTAACGGGTATGAGTCCATTCCTCGGATCCGTATTTACCTTTACAACCTTGTTGATTGCCATTCCATCTGCGGTAAAGGCCTTCAACTACATCACCACATTGTGGAAAGGTAATCTACAGTTCACGCCGGCCATGATGTTCTCCATCGGCTTGGTATCAACATTCGTTGCTGGTGGTCTAACAGGTATTATCCTTGGCGACTCTGCCTTGGACATTAACGTGCACGATACTTACTTCGTAGTAGCTCACTTCCACATCGTAATGGGGCTTTCGGCGATCTTCGGATTGTTTGCCGGTGTCTACCACTGGTTCCCGAAACTATACGGACGTAGAATGAACAAGCTTCTCGGTTACGTTCACTTCTGGGTAACCTTCGTTTGTGCGTATGGCGTATTCTTCCCAATGCACTTCACCGGACTAGCCGGTCTTCCTCGTCGTTATTTCACGAACTCGGAATTCCCAATGTTCGACGACCTTCAAGATATCAACGTGTTGATTACGTTCTTCGCCATCATCGGTGGTATCGCTCAGGTTATATTCATCTTCAACTTCTTCTACAGCGCATTGAGAGGTCCTAAGAGTTCTCAGAACCCGTGGAGATCGAATACGCTAGAGTGGACGACCCCAGTTGAGCATATCCACGGCAACTGGCCTGGTGCCATCCCTGAAGTTCATCGTTGGGCTTACGATTATAGCAAGCCAGGTGCTGATGAAGATTTCATCCCTCAATCTACACCTCGTGCAGACTGGGAAGAAGAATCTAGCCACTAACACCATAGATATATAGAAATTGAAGTCCCGCTCAGGCGGGACTTTTTTATTGGCAATAAGTCGGATAGTCACAGGATCCTACAGTCAGAGGTTCTGACTTAAGCATAATCCAGGTCCATGTCCAAGAGCTTTTCCATCGTTTTAAGTTGCTCCCGTAGCTTCCTAAAGAATTCAGAGCGCTGCTTCTCCGCACTCCCAGATATGAGCACTCCTAGATTCGCATGTTGCTTGAACGCTCTTTCGTAATCTTCACAAAAGTTCGGGTTGGTGGTGTTCACGAAGTTGATCCCAGAGAAAGCTACCCAAGCCATTCTTCTTGGCCCAAGCTTGGCCAGGGCCCCATTGGCCATCATCAAGAAATCGCACGAATACAACTCGGATTTTAGGTTGTCCTTTTTCTCGTTGTCTCTCGCCCGCATCTCTCGCTCGTCGATAACCTTGGCAACATCCTGAAGAACCAGTTTCGCATCTTCCTTTAAAAGTAAACCCGATCTGAAATAGTACTGTATCTGTTCAAATACATTCGCCACCGTCCTAGGTGTCCATATCTCGGAAGTAGGCAGGTCGTAATACGCCTGATTAAGTTGATATCCGAGATCCAGTATATGTTGAGGAACCTTGTTCAGGTCGAAAACCTCATTCTTCTGCAAGAGACTTGTGCTCGCATCTTTGAGCCAAACCAAAGTCTTGAATGCCCCCAAGTGAGGGAAGCGGAAGTAAAAGAATAAGGGAAGATCCCTAGCTGCATAATATAATGTGGCCTCGGGTATGTTCCGCAATGCCTGTAATTGCATCAATGTCGTGTTGAAATAGATCTCCAAGGTTTCCAACGATACAACCTCCTCAGTTTTCTTGAAGATCACCACCTCACTAGGGTCATTGTACATCGCCTCATCCAATGAAACGAGGTAATGATTGCACAAAAGTTCGATCTGTTCCAAGCTAAGTGGAGATTCAGCCTTGATTTTTCGATAGGCCGATGCCGTAGATATGCCCAATATCTCAGCAATATGCTCTGGCAACTTCGTATTCTGAGGTAATTGCCGAGCGATGTGCTCCATGATCGAGAGCTGAAATTCGTTTTTCTTCATTTTTCTTTCGCACCTTGTGAGAATTCAAGAGAAACTTTTCGCATTCAATGAGAAAATGATGCGTGCCGTTGATTGAATTCGCAAAATTTGAGAATGAAAATAGTCAAATTCTCAGAATTTGCGAGATAGATCACTTGTATTCTCAAATTCTGAGAAATCACCATTTTCAATCACCCTATATTTGAAGCAACCAAAAATGTGGCCTCACATCCAAAAACGTGGAGTAAGTATAATTCTCTCTCGGAATGAAACGCGCTTCTCAACCTAGGCAAAAGTCTCACCAGTAGCAGGTGGGACTTTTTCATTTCATCCTGTTGATAGTATTCGAATGTGCCATGTTGAGAAAAGAGCAGCATTAGCTACTTTAGTCTTATGAATCGCATGCTTGATGGGGATGAAGAAGGTTTCTCACCCGAGGAACTCGATGTAGAAAAGAAACTGAGGCCCGCCTCATTTGATGATTTTGCCGGTCAAGATAAGGTCCTTGACAATCTCCGTGTTTTCGTTGCCGCCGCCAAAGGGAGAGAAGAAGCGATGGATCACGTGCTCCTACACGGTCCACCAGGACTAGGCAAGACTACCCTCGCCAATATCATAGCCAATGAACTAGGTGTAGGGATAAAGGTTACAAGTGGACCTGTACTAGATAAACCTGGTGACCTTGCCGGTTTGCTCACCAATCTAGAAGAAAACGACGTACTTTTCATCGATGAGATCCACCGTCTAAGTGCCGTTGTCGAAGAGTATCTCTATTCGGCCATGGAGGATTTCAAGATCGACATCATGATCGAAACAGGCCCCAATGCACGGACAGTTCAGATCGGTTTGAACCCTTTCACCCTGATCGGCGCCACCACTCGCTCAGGCTTGCTTACCTCGCCCTTACGTGCTCGATTTGGGATCAACGCCCGACTCGAATATTACAATACAGAACTCCTTTCCAATATCGTTGAACGCTCCGCAGATATCCTGGAGGTGTATCTACACCCAGACGCATCTGTAGAGATCGCGAGGAGAAGTAGGGGAACACCCCGTATCGCAAATGCATTGTTACGACGTGTTCGCGATTTTGCCCAAGTGAAAGGAGACGGAACCATCGACGTGAAGATCGCTCAGTACGGACTCAACGCACTGGACGTGGATGAACACGGACTGGATGATATGGATAACAAGATCCTCACTTGTATCATCGATAATTTTAGAGGCGGCCCCGTTGGATTGAATACACTGGCAACAGCCGTTTCGGAACAGGCCGATACGCTCGAAGAGGTCTATGAGCCCTATCTCATCAAAGAAGGATATCTCATTCGTACCCCTCGAGGTAGAATGACCACCGATAAGGCCTACAAGCATCTCGATCGCCAGAGACCAATGGATCAACGAGGACTCTTCGACTAATGACCTCCCCATCTAAACATGCTCAACTGATCAAGTCCAAAGCAAAGGACCTGGGCTTTACAGCATGTGGCATCTCAAAGGCAGAATTCCTCGAAGACGAAGCCCCTCGTTTGGAACAATGGCTGAACGAAGGTAAACATGGCACGATGAGATGGATGGAGAACCATTTCGATAAACGCTTAGATCCTACCAAACTCGTACCTGGAGCAAAGAGTGTTGTTAGCCTTACCCTGAACTATTTTCCCGAAAGAGAACAAAATCCGGATGCTCCGAAGATCTCCAAATACGCCTACGGTGAGGATTACCATTTTGTGATCAAGGATAAGCTAAAAGCGTTGATCGAATATATCCGCGAAGAGATCGGTGAAGTGGATGGCCGAGCTTTCGTTGATTCCGCTCCTGTTCTGGACAGGGCATGGGCGGCAAAAAGTGGCCTTGGATGGATCGGTAAGCACAGCCTTCTACTTACGAAAAAGGAAGGATCATTCTTCTTTATCGGCGAGTTGATCATCGACCTTGAGCTTGAACCAGATGGACCCGTAACCGATCACTGTGGTTCTTGTACCGCTTGCATCGACGCCTGCCCAACAGAGGCCATCGTCGATCCTTATGTGGTTGACAGCAATAAGTGTATTTCCTATCTCACCATCGAGCTGAGAGACGAGATACCTACCACCTTTAAGGATCAAATGGAAGATTGGGCCTTCGGATGTGATATCTGTCAAGACGTGTGCCCTTGGAATCGCTTCTCTAAGCCAACGAAGGAAGAAAGGTTCAAGCCAAAGGATAAGTTGATGGAAATGGACCGAGAGGAGTGGATGGAGATATCAAGGGAGGTATTTACCGAGATATTCCGCGGCTCCGCAGTGAAGAGAACCAAGTTCGAAGGTCTACTCCGAAACCTCGACTTCCTTAAAGAGTAAAGTAAACAGCTAAACTTAACGATACAGCTCTACTGCCGGTGATCCAATCGTTGAAAACACCCGGTGGTCTTTGTATGATGCGCGTGGAGCGAATTGGAGTGAGCGAGTAAGAAGAGCGCATTCCGATGGTTATCGTTTCCGTAACCGCATAACTCACCCCGAATAATCCTGATAATGAAGCGTCAGCATAAGGCGGCTCTGGTTCGAAATCGCCATAGATGTTCTCCTCGGTGGCAATGATATTGAGATCTCCCGATATACCGATCTCGGCAGAGATCTTAGACGTAAAGTGATACTCAGCCAATAAAGGCAGGGTGATCTGATGTAGATCGGTTCGATAGAAATTGGATGTATCGGATTCTAGTTCTCGAGAACCCCGCCAAATGTAAGCCAGTTCAAGTCGGCCTGTCCATTTTTCAGCAAAGGCCCTTTCAGTGTAGAATCCAATAGTTACCCCAGTATGGTTGAATCCACCGAGTCCATCTCCATCGATCTGATTGCTAGTGAGCCCCACATACATACCGCCATCAAAAGACTGGCTTCTAGATACGAATGAAGCAACTAGAAGCCAGATCATTAGGATTCCTCGGTAGGTCGATATCATTCTACATCCGTTTGAACCACCTGTAGAACTTCGCGAGTGTCAAGATCCAGTAGAACCGCTACAACTTGCAATTGGCTCTGGTCAAAGCTCGGATCGAGATTCGATTTGTAGGTCTTGTGTACGTTCGTCATATCCGGCACACTTCCGAATATCAAACTGTCACCTGTTGGGAAGGAGATGGCATCTCTAAACACATTGTTGTGCACGTAATCCGGATCTCTTGAGTTGTCCTCAAGCAGTTGAGGACTCACGATACCGTTTTCCTTCAGATATACCGCTATACCAAAGTTGCCGTTCTGATTTCCTAGGAAAGTAGATTGGGCATGAGTGATCAAGCAATCTCCAGAGATGTAGCTCATCACCCAGAGGTCGGCTATGGCAGGTTGTGTCAAATACGGATCGGTATGACCTCTCCAAGCAGGGTAGATCTCCCAATACGGAACGCCTCCTGGATAGTCGAATCGATTGACGAGTCCAATGGGTTGACCAGGAACTCCACCAAAGAAATCCTGGATGTCATCACCATCTTGTGTCGTGAAATCCGATGGATAGTCGGGTTCATTTGGAGCAGTGAACTCCGATGATCCGGAGTGAATGGCCAATACGATAACGTCATCTCCGAGGTCTGCCTTGATTGCCTCAAGTTCCTTGGTAGCCTTCGGACAGTTCTTGCAACGGTGACCTGTAAAATCTTCTATCAACACATTGCGATAGATCGGGTCTGGGTAAGATGTCGTTGGATTGATAGTATCTGTTCTCGTAGACGGACAAGGACCCGTTGGTCCACCTGTATCTCTGAATGGATCATCAATAACGTCACAACCATAGATGAATGCAACGCTGGCCAATAGGGCAATGATGAGTCTAGTACCTTTCTTCATTTTCATCCTTACTAGAAATTCGTTGTAACAGACAAGCTCAAACCATTAGATGGTGGAACAACACGGCAGATACCGCCCACACAGAAGATACCGGCTTGCTGTCTACCATAGCTCATTTGAATACGAGTTTGTCCATTATAATACGTAACTGAACCGATAGGGTAGGTCAATCTGAGATCCTCATCTGTGTGGCCATAGTTTGAGATCACTTGGGCACTGAAGAACCAATGTGGGCTCCAACCATATTCGAGGAGAAGCATGGCCATGTCGCCGCGGTATTGCTCACTAAATGCCACCTGGATCTCAGAACGAATACTATGTCGTGGCTTGTAGTTCCAGATCAATTCAAGAACGCCTGCATTCACGTAAGCGATCTCTTGATTGGCATCTCGCTCCAATATCTCTGTATCGGATAGGCCATCTTCCAAAACCGACTTGTTGTAAACGAAGTTGTAATAGGTACCAATGAGTTTCCACTCTCTCGATAACTTCTTACGCACCTCAACGTCGAAATCGGTGTAATAGTGAACCTGACCTTGTTTGAACCAATCCGTTATGTAGCCATCAGAGCCACCTTCGCCGATAGGTACATTCTCATCAAGTCTTTCCTTATACAAGCTGTAAGCATCGGCATAATTGATGCTGATCAATGTTCCATACTTACCACCTAACAAGCTCTCTCTAGGAAACTTATAGCTAAATTGAAACTGTCTACCTACCTCACCATTGATCTGAGTAGCATACGGAAACAACGCGGGTAACGCATAGGTATGCAGTTTAGTAGTGGGCGGTAAATAGTTGATAAAGGCTTCAAACTGACTACCATTGCGGTCACTTCTGAAGCTCATGTTGTCAATTCGCTTGTAGCTTGCAATGATACCGATCCCGCTCTTGGTATAGGTCAGTTGGGTTAATAGTCCCTGGCCGTCCCTAAAAATGAATCCGTTATCCGCAGAAGGGTCATTCGCCTTGTAGACATATTCCGTGTTCCAAATGAATGGACCTTTCTGCAGTGTGAAACGACCAGCTCCTGCACCAACATTCTCAGGAAGATTGTAAACAGGATCGTTGGCTTCCTGGAACTTAGATACGAAGCTACCACCCAAAGTGATCCGCCACGTACTTTCCGTAAGAGCAGGGATTGCATCGTTCAAACTGAAATCTGCATCCAACCCTCGTACGATACCTGGTGTTTTATCGAAATAGATTCGTTGCTTACCGAGAACACCCGTGAGGCGAAGACCTTTCATGGGAGAATATCTCAAGCGTACGCCGTCCATGGCGTTATCAAGACCCAAACCGCGCTCTTCATAGGCTCGGAAGATCATACCTGATCCAAACTGCTCGTAGAAATTACCAACGGTAACGTCTAGTCCGTCCTTCACGTATTGAAGGTATCGATATGTGATCCCTTCTCCGCGGAATCCTTCAGGGAAACCGAGGATCACGTTCTGGTAGTTTTCGTAGCGAACGCCTGCACGGAAATCACCATGGGTGTAGTTGAAATTGGCGAATCCTTGACCTAGGAAGCGTTCGTCTGGATAGAACTCTCCGGTAGGGTCGATCGCTTCATCTCTCACATAAAGCTGACCATCAAACTGGAAATTGCCGTGTAGCACTCCCCAATCTTGATCTTCTTGAGCTATGAGACCCGTAGCTCCGCCAAGCGCTACAAGTCCTGTCAGGATTAGTCTTCTCACCCCTCTGCTGCTTCTCTGATTTTCTCCATCAAGTGATACTCATCACCGGGAGCATACTTATTGCTCGTATAAACGAGTTCACCATTTGCATTGAACACCATGGTGTGTGGAACATTGTTTACGCCCATAGCTCTTCTAAGATCGCTGTTCGTGTCCAAGTAAACATCGTATTCCCAGCCTCTCGAATTTACTTCAACACTCACGGTAGAAGCTGTTCTTGGGTCATCGATCGAAATGGCGATCACCTTTACATTGGTTTCATCCATGAGGTCGATGTAGTACTCGTTCAACGCCTCAAGTTCTTTCTTGCATGGCGAACACCAAGTGGCCCAAAAACTTACAACAACAGGTCCGTCGTGTTCGAGGGTAGAAGCATCAACATTTACTCCATCGAGGGTTTTGATGTTAACACTTGGGAAAATTTGAGCGTTAGCCACCATGGAGCCAACGAGTAAGCTAAGGGTGAATAATAAACGTTTCATAGTACTTTATTAAATGAGGAACACCGACAGAATTCTTCTGCCGGTGTCCATATTCTATTCAATGTTCGTGCCTAGACGCTTAGTGCGTTACGCTCAAACGTAGAGTTTTAACTGCGTCGTTCTGCTGAACCTTTACCATGTATACACCGGTAGGAAGATTAGCAACGTCGAGTTCGATGCTTTGAACACCAGCTCCTACGTTCTCTGAAACTTCAGCAACAGCGCGGCCGTTCATATCCATCACAGTCACATTCACGTCGCCAGACTCTTGTGCAGTGAAGCGAAGTTCAGCAACACGGTCAGCTGGGTTAGGGAACAATACTGCTTCTTCAAGTACATTTTCCTCTTGACCGATAGCGTTAGAGTTAACTACGATGTTATCGATGTAAAGAGTGTTACCGAAGTCAGAAGTACCTGTGAACTTAACGATCAACTCACTTGCATTTTGCATCGATCCAGGGATGTATGCAATGTTAGAAGTCCAATCGTTAGCACGTGGGTAAAGACGTGAAGTGGAGGTTGGAGTAGAGGTAGTAACCAAGCTGGCACCTGCACGGCTCCAAACTTGAGTCCAAGTCTGACCACAATCATCACTCACATAAACAGTAAGGTCGTCGTTAGCACCTGGGTACTGAGTGTAGGCATGATCGAAGAAGATCTTTGCATTAGGTGTAGAGCTGATGTCTACCTTTTGGTTGATCAACTCAGAAACTTCACCTGCTTGGATAGAGTAGAAGTCGTAACGGAAGCTACGGTTAGACGCTTCATAAGCACCTAGAGGCCAGTTGACGCCAGTGGCAATTCCATTATCTACGGTCCAAACACGACCGGAGTTGTCGTTCAAGATCAAGTTGCTAGGAACCTGACCCAATTGAGCGTTCTCGAAGTTTGCTTCGTAAGGAGTTGGAGCCACGATAGGCGACAAAACGTTCAAAGTAACAGGAGTGATCTCGTTGTTCAAGCTGTTCACGTCACGTGATCCGTTTGGATTCACGACGCGAGCCTCGATGTTGTTGGTTGCGAATGGCAAGTTAGATTGAGAGAATGTAACAGTAGCTGTTTGATTCTGACCAAGTGAACCTGTCCATGACTGAGTAGTCCAAGCACCACCATTGATACGGTACTCAACATCAGCACTTGTACAAGTAGCGGTAGAAAGGTTCTCAATCGTGAACTCAGGAGTTACAGTTCCCGCACAAAGATCTCCGCCGCCAGCGATTGCCGAAGTGATGGTCATGTCAGGAATGTTAGCCGGAGCAGGAACTGCTGGGCTAAATGACGCTTGGTGAACGCTCTTGTCACCATTGTCTTGAATATAAGTTACTACTGCTACCTCATTGTAGTTGTAGATGTGCATTGGAAGCTCTTCAGCGAAAGTGAAGGTTTGCTGTTGACCAGCAGTCCAGCTGTCCGCCATTTGAGTACCAGCTGCACTTGGGTACATCTTACGGTTTAAGTGGTAGAATTCAGTTTCACCATTGGTTCCCGGAGGCGATGCAAACTGCATCTCTTCTTCGATAACGGAAACATGAAGACGAAGTGAACCCGCATTCAATGCATTTACTGTAAAGTTGTCCGCATTTTGCACAGTCACAGTAATAAAGATAGAGTCAAGGTCAGATGACAAAGTGTGCGAGGTAGTCATGCTGAACGAAGACGTTACCGCTGCGCGGTTATCAATGATCGACTGCGTCAAGTTTGCCGGGTGTCTCGGGGAAGTTGCACCCGGAGCAATATCACCGCCATCAAGGACTCCACTCGGAGCACTGTTCACACCGTAGTATGAGCGACGCGTATCTGAATCAGTTGTCCAACCGAGGTAAATAGGACCTGCAGATGGAATAGGAACTTGGTGCTTGAGCATTACGACCTTTGACGGGTTGGCCGCAACCAACTGATCAAGTGCAGGGTTTGTGCTCGCGCAAGGACCGCAATTCTCTCCCGTGTACTCTTCCATAAGTACGAGACGAGTTGCTTGCCCAAATGCCGTTGATGCCACTAAGGCTACCAACAAAATCGTGTAAAGCTTCTTCATGGAAACAAACAAATTAAGGGTTATCGTGGCACAAATTAAGATTTGTTTAAATTTGTAGCTACTCTTTATGGGTTTTTTTACACTTGAATTGTTCAGAATGAGGAAGTTTTACACTCTTATCACCCTATCGATAGTAGCTTTGAGCACCACTTCATACGCTCAAAACCTACAACTCATTACGCACGATGCCAATACCGAGGCTAACTCGTCTTATTTACATGAGGTAAAGGCGTATGTGCAGATCACCAATACAGGTAACGATGCTACCTATGATGTAGCCCGCCTCTATAATGGTTCTACAGGTATCGCAGATAGCAACTATTTCTGCTGGGACCTATGCTACGGTGTAGATGCAGATAGCAGTAGCTTCGGAGGCCTTCTTCTAGAGAATAATGTGAGGAACACCGACTTCTATATTGGTGTGCATATCCGTGGAAACAATGTAACGGAGCAAGATTCGCTCGTGTACCGATTCTACAATGCAGCTGATACTTCAGATTATTTAGATGTTACATTCTATATATCTGTATCTCCAACTGTTTCAACCATCGAAACCCAAGCACGTACCGTTTCTGTATATCCAAACCCAGCTACCGATGTGATCTATGTTGAAACGAAAGGATTGATCAACGGCAAGATCCGCTTGATGAACATGGCTGGACAAACGGTGAAGACCAAGAATTTCAGTGGGGATGACCGCACAAACGTTGATGTTCGCGATCTTCCTGCCGGAGTTTACATGCTTCAAACTACTTCTTCAGGTCAAGTAAAAGATGTACAGCGAATCGTGATCGCAAGATAAGATCATTCAATCGCTTGACTAGAAAGGGCTTCCGTAATGGGAGCCCTTCTTTTTTTTCAATATTACAATTCCTTTAACATCGGGTACACGATTTTTCTAATTTTGGCGTTTTCTTGCCGCAGCGGCCTTAGTTCGTTGCATTAGAAAGACTTAAATTATTCCTGCATGTACAATCATCTCAGAGGTCGTCTCATTGAGAAGAATCCTACCTATGTTGTTATAGAATGCAACGGGGTAGGGTACTACGTAAACATTTCACTCAGCACATACGAACACATCGGAAGTGAGGAAGGCGTAATGCTTTACACGCACCTAGCTGTGCGAGAAGACGCCCTTACCCTTTATGGTTTTGCAGGAGAAGGAGAACGTGAGATCTTTCGCCAACTCATCAGTGTTTCTGGTGTTGGAGCAAACACAGCACGAATGATCCTAAGCTCACTTCAGCCACAAGAAGTGGAAATGGCCATACGTTCAGAAAATATTGCATTGTTAAAAGGCGTTAAAGGCATCGGAGCCAAAACCGCACAAAGAATAATAGTAGATCTAAAAGACAAGGTTGGAATGACCGCCGATGCAGGAACGGCAGTCGCTCCCTCCTCGTCCAAAGATGAAGCAGTTGCCGCCCTCGAAGTCCTCGGATTTTCGCGAAAGTCCATCGAGAAAGTGGTTTCCACCTACTTGGATTCTGAGCCGGATGCTCCCGTAGAGAACATTATTAAGAACGCCCTCCAGAAACTATAGGATTGAGACTCTCCCTCGCGAAATCAACCCTCCTTGCACTTATAGCAGTGCCGATCCTTTGGTCATTCTCCCCTAGTGAGCCATCAGGCTATGGATATTATACCATACGATCCTATGCTGTTGCAGATACTGGAGATCCCGACACACTGCGATATCCACTACCAGAGGATGGAGCCGGTGGATTGTACCTCAACGATCCTTCCAATGTTCGCGAAGAAGTAACCTTTGATCCGAATACAGGTTTCTATACCATTCAACGATACATCGGAAATGTCCCATACGGTCCACCGCTCATTCTCACGATGGACCAATACAAGGATCGCGTTTTCAATGATATCGATGCCGGTTACTTCGAGAACCGCGTGCAGCAAACCACCCGAGCCGTAAATACCGGCGGTGGAGGGAACGGCTCTGGCGATCGGGAGTCGGACGGTCTCATACCAGAGATCAATATCCGAAGTGAAGCATTCGCCGATATCTTTGGTGGAAATACGATCGAGATCCGACCTCAAGGTACCGCCGAAGTTCGACTAGGCGCTCGATACCAAAAGATCGAAAACCCGATCATACCCGTTCGAAACCAGCGAACGTTTGCTTTCGACTTCGATCAGCGTATTCAAATGAATATCACCGGTAAGATCGGTGAACGACTCCAACTCAGCACCAACTACGATACTGAGGCAACATTCGCTTTCGAGAACAAGATGAAGCTCGAGTTCCAAGGTCAGGAAGATGACATCATCAAGAACTTGGAAATGGGTAATGTGTCGCTTCCGGTCAATAGTACCCTCATTACCGGCGCTCAGTCCCTCTTCGGTGTGAAAGGCCAGTTTCAATTCGGAAATACCACCATCACCTCGGTCTTTTCTGAACAACGCTCACAATCCCAATCTCTCAATATTCAAGGAGGCGCCACACAGCAGGAATTTGAGATCTGGGGTGATCAATACGAAGCCAACCGCCACTATTTCTTGAGCCAGTACTTCCGTGATAACTACGAGCAATGGCTGTCAACCATGCCCGTGATTAGCTCACCTGTGCAGATCACCAAGGTAGAGGTGTGGGTTACGAACCGTCGTTCTCAAACTCAAGATGTACGTAACATTGTGGCGTTCATGGACCTCGGTGAGAATCAGTCTGGTGCATATCGCGACGGCACACGTCCGCTACCAGGGCCAGCTATCTTCCCAGGAACATCTCCATCCAACTTCCCGAATAACGGAACCAATCAACTGAACCCGGCGGAGTTGACAAGTCAGTATCCCGGCGTAAGGGATATAGGTGATGTGAACGCCGTTCTAAACAGCGCCGGTTTCATCGAGTCAACAGAATACGTAGAGCTAACGAACGCACGTAAACTTCAACCTTCTCAATACAAGGTCGACCCACAACTAGGTACGATCTCATTGAATGAAGCCCTGAATCAGGATGAGGTTCTTGCCGTAGCCTTTCAGTATACCGCTTTTGGTCAGACTTACCAGGTTGGTGAATTCTCCACCGATGGTGTGAATCCGCCTAGTACGCTGATCGTTAAGATGTTGAAGAGTACTATTCTCGACGTGAAGACGCCGGTTTGGGACTTGATGATGAAGAACGTCTACTCTCTTGGTGCTTTCCAAGTGAGCCGCGAAGACTTCCGCCTTCAGGTTCTTTATATGAACGACGAGACAGGCACCCCTATTCCTTTCCTTCCAAATTCAAACCTCGAGGATACGCTTCTCTTGAATGTGATGCGGCTTGATCAACTGAATTACAACAACGACCCCGTTCCAGATGGTCTATTTGACTTCGTGGAAGGACGCACCATCAATCCACAGAACGGTCGGATTTATTTCCCTGTCCTCGAGCCTTTCGGTTCTAACTTGGAAGACAACCTGAGTCCACAGGAAGCAAGAGAGCAATACGTGTTCAATGAACTCTATGATTCAACCCGCTTCCGCGCTCAAGAACAAACGCAAAAGAATAAGTTCTTACTCAAAGGTCAGTATAAGTCTTCTTCTGGATCCGTGATCCAATTGAACGCCTTCAACATTCCACAGGGCTCGGTTACGGTTTCTGCTGGTGGTGCGCAATTGGTTGAGAATCAGGATTACACGGTGGATTATAACCTAGGTCAGGTTCGTATCATCAATGAAGCCATCCTCAATTCAGGCGTTCCTATCAATGTATCGTTCGAGAACAACAGTTTGTTCAACTTCCAAACAAAGACATTCGCAGGCGCTACTTTCGACCATCGAATAAGTGATAATTTCAACGTTGGTGGAGCACTACTACACCTACGTGAACGTCCGCTTACTCAAAAAGTGAATCTTGGTGATGAGCCGATCGCCAACACGATCTGGGGTTTGAATACACAATATAATACCGAGGTTCCTTTCCTAACTAGAATGGTGGATGCAATACCATTCATCGATACAAAGGAGAAGTCGAATATCAACTTCCAAGGTGAGTTCGCACATATGATCCCTGGTTCTCCAAGTGGTATCAAGATCGGTGATGATGGTGCCACTACGTATATCGACGACTTCGAAAGTAGCCAGACGAATATTGATATCCGAGGAGCTCAAAGTTGGCAATTGGCAAGTACGCCAGCGAATCAACCAAATTTGTTCCCGGAGGGAGACCTTAATCAAGACATTGGATATAACTACAATCGCGCAAAGCTCGCATGGTATATCATCGACCCGATCTTCTACGCCGATAATTCTCAAACACCTCCCAACATTCGAGCAGATAAGGATATTATCTCGGACCATCGTCAACGTCAGGTTGACATCCTTGAGGTGTTCCCGAATACATCCTTGCAACAGGGTACCACCGTTCGGAATATCGCCATGTTCGACCTGGCCTATTATCCAAATGAACGTGGACCATACAACTACGATGTTGAGCCTACTTCCATCTCTGCGGGTCTCACTGCAGACGGTGAACTCCGCGATCCAGAGTCGAGATGGGCCGGTATCACACGCCCACTTCAGGTCAACAACTTCGAGGAACAGAACATCGAATTCATTCAGTTCTGGATCATGGACCCTTATCTCGAGAACGAAGATGCCAATAACCCTGGAGGGGATCTGTACTTCAACTTGGGATCTGTTTCTGAGGATATCCTGAAGGATGGTCGACAAAGTTTTGAGAACGGAATTCCTGTTGATGGATCTACCGCTTCTCTCGATTCCACGGTTTGGGGTTACACATCTGAAAATCAACCTATCGTAGATGCTTTTGATAACGATCCGAACGCCAGAGATAATCAAGATATTGGTCTGGATGGTTTGAATACCAACGATGAGCGAACCTGGAGCTACCAAGGTGCACCTACGTATTTGCAACGCCTTCAGAACGAATTCGGGACGAACTCGCAGGCCTACACTCGAGCGAATGCGGACCCTTCTGGTGATGACTTCGTTTATTACAGAGGTGAGAACTTGGATGACGCTGGGGCAGATGTACTTGAGCGTTATAAAGAGTTCAATGGAACAGAGGGGAACTCAACAACCAATCAGGTGGGTGGATTCCCAGCCTTCGCTACAAACCTTCCGGATAAAGAGGATGTAAACCGCGACCTTACCCTAAGCAAGACAGAAACCTACTTCCAATACAAGGTTTCGCTTCGTCCGGAGGATATTGAAACAAGTGATGTAGGTACCAACTACATCACCGATGTGTACGAGACTACTATTGAAACACCGAATGGAGAAAATCGACCTGTGAGATGGATCCAGTTCAAGATTCCAATTTTTGAACCGGACCAACGTATCGGTCAGATCAACGACTTCCGCTCCATCCGATTCATGCGCATGTTCATGAAGGGATTCAACCAGAAAACGGTAGTTCGCTTCGCACGTTTAGATCTTGTAAGAGGTGAGTGGAGAAGATATCGCTTCGACTTGAATGTGCTCAACGAGTCGGTTCCAAATGATGGAGATCAAACTACCGTATTCAATGTGAATGCGGTTAACCTAGAGGAGAACGGATCGCGAGTTCCTATTCCTTATGTTCTTCCTCCGGGAATCGACCGCCAGGTGTTGTTTGGTAATCAATCTACCGTGCAGGCCAATGAGCAGAGTTTATCGCTTTACGTTTGTGGTCTTGAAGATGGCGACGCCCGTGCTGTGTTCCGCAATATCAACCTTGATATGCGTATGTACGGCAACTTGAAGATGTTTGCCCACGCGGAAGCTGGTGCACAAGGTGAGATCCTGAGAGATGGTGATATCCGATTATTCGTTCGTTTGGGTTCAGATTACAACAACAACTTCTACGAGTACGAGATTCCTCTTCAAGTAACCGATTTCAACTCAACGGATCCGGGAGCCATCTGGCCAGAGGCAAACAATGTAGACCTCAACCTCGATCTTCTTAAGGAGGTTAAGTTGGAACGTGATCGAATGATGCAGGGCAACCCGAACTTCGACCGTCAGACGATTTATTCGGTAGATAGAGGAGGTGGACAGATCAGCGTCCTCGGTAGTCCGAACCTTGGGAACGTACGAACCGTTCTCATCGGTATTCGAAATCCGAAACGAACCTTGAACTCCAACGACGACGGATTGGATAAATGCGCTGAGGTTTGGGTGAATGAACTCCGTATGACAGAGTTCGATAACCGAGGAGGATGGGCTGCGAATGCGAGAATGACCGCTAAACTGGCGGACTTTGCAAACGTGTCTATGACGGGTACCTATAGCTCTGTTGGCTACGGTAGTCTGGATCAAGGTCCGCAGGATCGGAACCAATTCGAGGCCCTCAGCTATAACTTCCAAACCAACGTAGAGTTAGGTAAATTCTTCAATGACGATTACGGGATCCGAATTCCAGTATTCTTCAATTTGAGTGAGGAATGGAAGAATCCGATGTTCAACCCATTGGACCCAGATATCGAATTCCCGAATGCGCTTGAGAATCTCGAGACCCAATCACAACGAGATAGTCTTCGATTTGCATCACAGGATTATACCCTAAGACGTGACGTTAACTTTACGAACGTTCGAAAGGAAAGGACAGGAGCTGGAAGTAGTAAGCCTCAGTTCTACGACATCGAGAACTTCGCATTGAGCTACAGTTTCTCGGAGGTGTATAGAAGGAATATCAATACGGAGTTGGATAGAAGGGTAGATCACCGTGGTGTGTTCAATTATACCTATCAAACAAGCCCGAATCCATACAAGCCTTTTGAAGATGCCATTGATGCTGATTACTTGGCATTGATCCGAGATTTCAACTTCCAATGGTATCCACAGCGATTTAGCTTTAGGGCGGATGTCCTCAGAAGCTATCAGCAGCTTCAGATGCGTAACGTTGATAACCCTGATCCAAAGTTTGCCCTTCCAGAGAACTGGAACAAGAACTTTACGATGGATCGTAATTATAATGTGGGATGGGACCTTACGGAACGATTGAAGTTCGACTACAACGCGATCCAACGCGTTCGATTTGACGAGATCGCAGGTCCGATCTACAACCCTAAGGCACAGGAAGTGCTTCGTGAAAATCTGCAAGACCTCGGGCGCCCTACAAGTTTCCACCAACAGGTGAACCTCACATGGCAGCTTCCGATCGATAAGATCCCTTACTTGGAGTTTGTCAATGCTAGTATCCGATACTCGGGTGACTATGACTGGACGGCGATATCTCTTCGAGCTCAACAAGACACGGCCCTGAACTTTGGCAATACCATTCAGAACTCCGCCAACTGGCAGGGTAACGTTAATTTGAATATGTCTACGCTCTACAACAAGTTTGGATTCATTAGGAGATTATCGCAAGCGCCGGGAGGGAATCGCGGTCGCCGACAAGGACCGGTGAGAAGACAGTTGCCAGGATCCGGAGGGAACAATAACGGTAGTGATGATGAGGAGGAAGATGATCCGAACAAAGAGGGCTTCGGGATCAAACTGGCTCGTTTTGGGGTAGGTCTCTTGACCTCCGTGAAGAATGTTACAGGGAACTACACGCTCACCCAGGGTACGATGTTGCCAGGTTATCTTCCTGATCCAGTATTCTTTGGTATGAGTGATGTGAACGGATGGTCGCCGGGAGTTCCATTTGTATTCGGTGTGCAAGCGCCAATCGCTGAGTCGCTGGCCGACCTCGAACTTCAGAACTCTCCTGGTCAAACCAAGGATACCTATCTCACCCAAAAACGTGGTCAGCCTAACCGATATACGGAAACGGAGAACACCAACTTGCAGGTCCGCGGTACGATAGAGCCGATCCCAGATCTGCGCATCGATCTTAACTTTTCACGACAGACCGGTTACAATTACAGTTCTGTATTCCGATTCGTTGGAGATAACCCAGATGACCAGATCCTGAGGGATGCCTACGGAACAGGTTTCCAATTCTTGAACCCAATGGCAGTGAACACGTATAATATATCTTGGCTAGCCTGGAACAGTTCGTGGGAGTCTGCCGGAAATAGAGAATCGGCTGTCTACGATCAGTTCCTTTCCAATCGATTTGAAATATCTAGGCGCCTTGCAGAAGACTACGCCGCTAGTGGGGTGGATCCAGGTTATACGTTGGAAGATAGAGCAGATAGTGGGTATGTTGGCTACTCCGTTTACTCTCAGCAGGCTATGATCCCAGCCTTTATCTCCGCTTATGGTGGAGATCCTGCAGATCAAATAGGCACATCTTTTGATCAGTTGCCATCCATTCCAATGCCGAACTGGAGGGTCAACTATGCTGGCTTGATGCGCATACCTTGGATCAAGGAGAACTTTACGAGCTTGACGATGAGTTCATCTTACGCATCGACCTTAGCGGTATCAAATTTCCAAACGAACTTGTTGAGGCAACAGGCGGTGCTTGAGGATCCGGCGGTGAACCCAACAGATCCGAATGGCGATTTCATGCCGGAGTATCAGGTGAGTCAGGTTTCCATGACAGAGAGCTTCCGTCCCTTGGTTGGATTCAACATGCGCATGAAGAACAACACCACTTTTAAGATCGATTACAATAGGGATAGGAACGTTGCCTTGAGCTTGGCCAACCAACAGATCACGGATACCAAAGGCAATGAATTGACGATTGGAGCGGGTTATATCATCAAGGATATCAAGTTCAACTTTATACGCACGGGTGCGAATAGAACGGCTGTACAGAGCAACCTCGAATTGAGAGTGGACCTATCTATTAGAGATAATATCACAGTGATCCGAAGGATCGCGCAGGGCGACGATCAGGTTACGGCAGGTCAGCGTCTTACAACCATCAAGTTCACTGCTGATTACAAACTATCGAGAAGGATAACGGCGCAGTTCTATTACGATCAGAACATTGCCACGTTTAAGACTTCAAGCGCTTTCCCTACGAACCGTGTGCAGACAGGAATCGCGGTTAGGCTGAGTTTAGCGAACTAATTACTTGCAAACGATGGGGGGAATCCTATACATTTGTCAAAAATATATAGCCCATGAATATTCCTGCTGATCTCAAGTATTCCAAAGACCACGAGTGGGTCAAAGTTGAAGGTGATACGGCAACTGTTGGTATCACTGATTTCGCTCAAAGCGAGTTAGGTGACATTGTGTTTGTAGATATCGACCAAGAAGGCGAAACGCTTGATTCTGAAGAAGTATTTGGTTCAGTGGAAGCTGTCAAGACCGTTTCTGATCTTTTCATGCCGATCTCAGGAGAGGTTATTGAGGTGAATGAATTGCTAGCAGATGAGCCTGAGAAGGTGAATGAAGATGTTTATGGCGACGGCTGGATGATCAAAATCAAGATGTCAGACCCTGCAGAGGTTGACGGCTTGATGTCAGCTGATGACTACAAGGATCACATTGGAGGCTAAGAAGAATCCAATTCTATCATACACCCCAGTTAGTAGCTGGGGTGTTTTCATTTTTGTGATGAGCTTGTTGCCTTCAAGCAATCTCCCCGATCAGCTCATTGCCATGGAGGATTTCCTCATACACGGAACCATCTATGTTGTCCTATCCATCTTGTTCTTATGGGGCAGGAGACGGCACGCTGGTAGACTGCATTTGATCGACTATGTGGTGATCCCAACCATTGGTTTTGTATTTGGCCTCTTGGTAGAACTAGCGCAAACTACGCTTACAGATTATCGTCATTTTGAACTCTCCGATATCCTTGCCAATGGAATAGGTGCAGTTGTTGGTTCTTTCGTCTCGCGATTGCTCTTCCATTCTAAAAGTTAAGACCTATCACATCGTGGTCTGATTCTTGTATTATTTCGAGTGTAACTAAAATCCCTCGACATGAGAAAAGAATCAAACAAGAGTCTAGAGCGCTACCGCTTCGTATTCTTCATGGTCGGGTTGGTGCTCGCTTCATTCGTAGCTCTCACTACCCTTCAGTGGAAATTTGTAAATAATTCAGCGGAGGATCGCATCATTACGGCTCCTCGCATTTCAGATGCGGGCGTTGTCCCTCCACGAACGACATTCGTTTTACCTGAACCGCCTCGCAATCAACCAGGTGTTTCCAAGGACATTCTTGAACCCAACTTTACGGAGCCGAAGATCGTTGTAGATAATACATGGAACCTTGATGATCAGGATCCAAATGAAGGCTACGACGAGATTCCGAAATTAGGTTCAGATGAAGAATTGAACGACATCCCGGTTTCGCCCTTCGACATGCAGCGATTGCCGATCTTCAACGGGTGCGAACAGTACAGTGGTGATGACCGAGAACTTTGCATGAATCAGAAACTGCGCGAACGGATCCAAGGAGAACTCGTGTTCACGGAAGTTGATAAATACGCTGCGAATGGAACGAAAGTATACGTTGAATTCGTAGTGGGAGTAGAAGGTGAAGTTAGAGATGTAGTTATACATCGTTCACCAACAGCCAATATTGAAATGCAGTTGAAAGAGATCATGTCTCGACTACCGCAATTCATGCCGGGCTTGAAAGACGGAAAAGAACAGGCGGTGAAACTTACACTTCCTGTGCGTTTGAATACACTTTGATGATGTATTATTTCGATAAACTACTATCTTAGCACCAGAAATTTTTTCGCATGAAATCGAGAAAAAACCAAAAAGCAGATCTAGAGCCTAAAAGAGCACTGTTCCGAGACGCAGGTCTCGTTGTTGCCTTGATTGTTGTGCTCGTAGTGATCTCGTGGAAAGATTACCCAGAAGGGCCGAAAGCTTTACAGGCTCAAGCTGGTGAGTTCGAGGAAGAGAATATTCCTATTACTCAACCCGAAATCAAACCACCACCTCCACCACCAGAGGCACCGCCTGAAGTATTGGAGGTTGTAGAGAACGAGATCGAAATCGAAGAAATCGAGCTTGAGAGTACCGAGGTTGATGAAGATACCGAGATCGCCTTGATCGAAGAGGTGGAAGAGGTTTCTGATGAGGTGTTCGACTTCGTCGCAGTAGAGGCGCGTCCAGTATTCCCTGGATGTGAGGATGAGCCGACGGAAGACGCTCGTTTCAACTGCTTCCAAACCCAGGTGAGATCACGAATTCGTGAAAACTTCGAATTCCCTGCCATCGCTCGACAAATGGGTGTTGGTGGTAAAGCATATGTAAACTTCATTATTGAACGTGACGGTTCCATTTCAAACGTGCAGATCGTTCGTTCTAGTGGTGACGCAAATATCGACGCTGAGGCTGTGCGTGTAGTGAAGAATTACTTGCCGAAAATGACTCCTGCGAAAGTAGGTGGGCGTGCGGTAAGAATGAACTACACGGTTCCTATCAACGCGACGATCCAATAATAAAAAGGATAGTACCTTTGAACCCCTGACAGAAATGCCAGGGGTTTTTTTATTACCAATACCTAGAAGCTAGTTATCGATGGACAAGTATTTGTCAGCCATCCGTGCCTCACTCGAAGGAGGTGCAGCCATCCTTAATGTTTATCACAAAGAACAGACGATCCAAGTCCTCGAGAAAGAGGATCGCACACCCCTTACAGAAGCAGATACCGCTGCTCACGAGCAGATCATGAAGTATTTGAATGAAACAGAGATCCCGGTTTTAAGTGAGGAAGGTAGTTCCATCGAGTATGCAGACCGCAAGGACTGGGGAACACTTTGGGTAGTTGACCCACTGGATGGAACCAAAGAATTCATCAAACGCAATGGCGAATTCACTGTAAACGTAGCGCTCGTGGAAGATGGTGTTCCCGTTTTTGGAGTGATCTACGTGCCCGTGCAGCATACCTTGTACTTCGGAGGTAAGGAAATGGGAGCCTTTAAGATCGAGCGCATCGATCACGAAACTCAATTCGATACCCTGGAGCAACTCAAAGGTGCTTGCACGAATTTGCCAGAAAGCGAGCCAAGTATATTCACCGTGGTTGGGAGTCGATCGCACATGAACGACGATACCAAAGAATACATCCGATCTCTAGAGGAAAAACACGGTGAAGTGGATATCATCTCAAAGGGTAGCTCGCTCAAGATATGTATGGTGGTAGAAGGCAAAGCCAACGAGTATCCACGTTTTGCACCCACCATGGAATGGGATACAGCAGCAGGACATGCACTCGTGCTTGCTGTAGGAAAAGAGATGATCATCCCTTCCACAGAGGAACCATTGGTCTACAATAAGGAGAACTTGCTCAACCCATATTTCTTGGTTCGATAGACTAGCGAAAGGTTTTGCCCGTAGAGGCAATCTGCAGTATCTTTGCACCTTCAATGAGAGAGACAACTACATCTACTATTTCGGTATCTCAGAGAACGTTGACCGATCGAATATCCGATTACGTTCAACTACTCAAGTTTAGACTGACGCTTAGTGTGGTGTTTTCCGCATCAGCTGGATATGCGCTTGCGGCAGAGCAGTTCAAAGCTTCCGTATTCTTTGCGCTCGTCATTGGAGGTTTCTTGATCGTTGGTGCATCCAACTCGTTCAACCAAGTTTGGGAACGAAATAGGGATGCGTTGATGAACAGGACCAAGAACAGGCCATTGGCGTCCGGACGTATGTCCGTTTCAGAAGGTCTTATCGTTAGCATCATTGCCTTTGTTGCGGGAGTTGGACTCTTGTGGACCATCAATCCTTTAAGCACCATCTTCGGGGTGGCATCAGTAGGGCTTTATACCCTGGTCTATACGCCAATGAAAGCGAGAACCCCCTGGGCTGTTTTCGTGGGTGCTTTTCCAGGTGCGATTCCATTCATGCTGGGGTGGGTTGCGGCTACGAATGATTTTGACATTGAACCAGGCATGTTATTCGCCATTCAGTTCCTATGGCAATTCCCACACTTCTGGGCGATCGGTTGGGTAGCCTACGACGATTACGCTAAGGCAGGATACTATCTTTTACCTACTAGGAAGAGAGACAATACATCGGCTAATTTGACCATCGTATACTCTTTGTGGACGGTTGTTTTGAGCTTGCTACCGATCTTTGGATTCACCGGTGACCTCGAACTTACATGGCCATTTGCGATCATCGTTGGATTACTCGGAACATGGTTGGTGTATAAAGCGTTACTACTCAAGAAGCTTCAAACCAAGGAAGCAGCTAGAAGCTTGATGCTCACCAGTGTTGCCTATTTACCCTTGGTTCAGATCGCATACGTAGTTGATAGATACATTTAATGATGGCTGATACAACGCTAAAACAACAGAGGAAAAGAGCTGCAAAACCGATGCTTTGGATCGGAATTGCTTCGATGGTAATGGCCTTTGTGGGTCTTACATCTGGCTATATCGTTTCACGTTCCTATTTGATGGAAGAGAACGGATGGTTACTCTTCGAGATGCCTACTCAGTTCATTTACTCCACTGTGGTTATCTTGATCAGTAGTGGTGCCATGGTGATGGCCGTGCGTTCAGCACGAAATGGTGAAAAAGGTAAACTGACCCTGTCATTGGCAGCGGCCCTTGTCTTGGGTATCGTCTTCGCCGTTCTCCAATACTCAGGGTGGGGTGTGTTGATGAGCGAAGGAATTTACTTTGTAGGTAATCAAGCGGGATCATGGTTTTACGTGCTTACCGCATTTCACTTGCTTCACCTCTTTGGTGGATGGGTAGCCTTATTGGTTACATTTATAAAAGCGCAATTAGGTAAATACACGGAAGAAGATCACCAAGGAGTGGAGATGGCAGCAATTTTCTGGCATTTCGTGGACATCTTATGGATCTGTCTATTCCTGTTTTTAGCAATAATTCGTTAAACTTGCAGCGAAATTTAATCCGATAAACATGGCGACGACTACGTCTGTGGAAATGCCTCAAGAAGAAAAGATCTGGGGCGGTGGGAACCAGCCGATGGGCGCGAGCTACGGCAAATTGATGATGTGGTTCTTCTTGATTTCCGATGCTCTTACATTCTCGGGCTTCCTAACAGCCTATGGTCTAATGCGTTTCCAGTACGAGTCAACTTGGCCGGTAGCTGAAAACGTGTTTACTCACTTCCCAGGCTTGGAAGGAGATCAACCGCTTCTTTACGTAGCATTGATGACCTTTATCCTCATCATGTCGTCTGTTACCATGGTACTTGCTGTCCACGAAGGTCACCACAATCGCAAGATCCGTGTAGGCCTTTGGATGCTGGCTACCATCGTTGGTGGTGCCATCTTCTTGGGATCACAAGCATGGGAGTGGTATCACTTCATTATCGGCGATAATGGTGGTGTAGAAGTTGTGTTCACCGACGACAGAGGCGCACAAACCCTTCGTCCAGCCAACGCTGATGGAGAATTCATTTCTCTCAGCGAGCTCGTTCACGGTCCATCAGATGGTGGTCACGGTCACCACGAGCACTTCACAAAAGATCAAGTAGTAGAAGCCTTTGCCGCTGGCGATTACCAATTGCGTTTCCCTGGTAAAGAGGGAATCATGGTAGGTCACGATGAGTCCGTTACGTTGTTGTCTGACGAGCGCGCCATGGTTGTTCAAGGAGCAAACATGACCCGCAATGAGTACGGTCACAAGCAGTTCGGTAACTTCTTCTTCTTTATTACCGGATTCCACGGATTCCACGTATTCTCCGGTGTTGTATTGAATTTCATCATCTTCTACAATGTGATGCTCGGAACCTACCAGCGTCGCGGTCACTATGAGATGGTTGAGAAGGTTGGCCTCTACTGGCACTTTGTAGACCTCGTTTGGGTGTTCGTATTTACCTTCTTCTACCTCGTTTAATCCCCGATAATATCTGATCATGGCAGAAAATCACGCACAAGGAGGAACCCGCAAGATCTGGATCGTATTCTTCGTCTTGCTTGTTGTTACCGCAGTAGAAGTTATTTTGGGTATCGTAAAACCTGAATTCTTGATGTCAGCTCCAGGTGGATTTACCTCTTGGTTGAACTACATCTTCATCATCCTAACGCTCTTCAAGGCGTACTTTATCGTTGAAACATTCATGCACCTCGAAGGGGAGCGTAAGCCACTTCGACTTGCCATCTACCTTCCTGTGCTTATCCTGATCCCTTACCTAACCTTTATCTTACTCACTGAAGGCGGATATATGATGGCTGGCTAATGGCAGGAAAATCGAATAAAATCGGACAAAGGGCAGTACTAGTTATCTTATTGGCACTGCCCGTTTCCGTTTATGTAGGGTCGGTATTGTTGAGCGGAGAGCTCAATTTCAAATCACTCGAAGTAATCGGACCAAAGGAAGTAGTTCAGAATCCTGATGGATCTTTCGACACTGCTTATTACGAAGTTCCCTACTTCTCCTTTATCAATCAGCATGGAGATACGATCACCAAAGCGGATATGGAAGGGAAGATCTATGTGGCATCTTTCTTCTTCACGTCGTGCCCAACGATCTGTAAGCCCATGAATTTTCACCTCAAGCAAGTGCACGATAGACTATTTGCCTTTGATGACGTGATGTTTATGTCGCACAGCATCGATACAGAGCACGATACCGTGGAGGCATTGTATCAATATGCCAGAGACCTCGGTGTTGCGAACTCTAAGAAGTGGTTGTTTGTTACAGGAGAGAAAGAGGACATCTTCGGAATGGCAGATGCGTATTTCTTGCCGGCCAACACGGATTCGACCCGCACCGATCACGCAGGCTATTACCACTCCGCCCAAGTGGTATTGGTCGACTGGAACGGAAATATCAGAAGCCGTAGAGACGATAATGGAAACATTGTTGGTGCATACGACATCGGCGAAGCCAAAGACCTTGATCCTCTAATTGATGATTTACGCGTACTCACCAAAGAGTACAGAGAGTTTAAAATGAAACGATGACCAGGAACGATCAGATCTGGAGACCGATTATCATCGCATTGAGTATCGTGATACCCATTGCGGTTGCCGTACTTTTTGCATTGCCTGAAGACATGAAGTTCAACTTTGGCAATGCGGATCTGCGAAGCATGCCGTTCTTTCATGCAACACTGAATGGAAGCACAGCAGTCCTCCTTTTAATGGGACGATTCTTTATCTCAAAGAAGCAAGTTCAATGGCACCGTTTTACCATGATGGCTGCTTTCGTATTGTCGGCTGTTTTCTTGATCAGTTACGTGATCTACCACTCAAGCACACCTAACTCAACCTACGAGGGCACCCTCGGATGGCTTTACTTTCCGATCTTGATCTCTCACATCCTTCTATCGATACCTGTATTGCCATTGGCGATGTTTGCCATTTATAGGGGGATGACGAATGAAATCGTGAAACACAAGAAAATCGTGCGTTGGACCTACCCAATTTGGTTGTATGTTGCCTTCACCGGTGTATTGGTCTACGCGTTTATGGCCCCGTATTATGGTTAAGAAGATCCTCCCATTCCTACTTATGATTGCCTTCATGGTCATTTCATCAGACGCTCAAGCGCAATGTGCAATGTGCAAGGCTGTGGCAGAGAGTAATGGCGCTGCAGGTGGCGGTGTGGCTACCGGGTTGAACCATGGAATCCTTTACATGATGTTCTTCCCATACTTCCTAATGGCTCTCGTTGGATTCCTCTGGTATCGCCACAATAAAAAGACCAAGGCTGCCTAAGTACAAGCTATTTAGAATTAGATCGTTGGTAGGATAGTACTCTTCTAAGCAATGTCTATATTTGTTTAGCTACAGAACTGCACACCAACAAAAACTAATGAAGAAGATAGCCCTAATTGCTCTCGGGTTAAGTTTTCCGCTGATCTCGTTTGGCCAAAAGAAAGAATGGACATTCGAAGAGTGCATGGAATATGCCCTTGAGAATAATATCGATGTGCGTCAACGTGCCCAAGACGTTGATATGGCGGATTATAACCGCGATGCGAATATTGCCAATTTTACGCCCGACCTAACTCTTTCGGGAGGATACAACTGGAACTTCGGTCTTTCGATCGACCCCGTTACCAACATCCCTTCACGAATTGATCGTCAAACCGGCAACCTGGCATTGAGTTCTTCATGGGTGCTATTTGACGGACTTCAAAATGTGAATCAATACCGCAGAGGGCAAGTAGATTACCTTGCCGCTACGTATCAGCTTGAGGCCATTCGCAACGATATCGCAGTGAATGTGGCTTCAAACTACCTTCAGATCTTGATGAACAAAGAGGTGTTGCTTGTAGCTACAGAGCAGTTCAACAATAGCAATCGCATGTATGAGCAAGCAAAGGCTCAGTACGATGCGGGTTCCATTGCATATGGAGATCTTCTTCAATCGGAGTCTCAACTCGCTCAAGACGAGCAAAGAATGGTGGTTGCTGAGAACAACGTACAATTAAGTCTATTGGCTCTTGCCCAGCTTCTGCAAATCGAGGATGCAACTTCCTTCGATGTGCGAACACCAGAGTTCGATCTACCTCCCGGTACCATCTTGGCACGCTCACCACAAAGCCTTTACGAGGCAGCACGAGAGATACAACCAAGTATTCAAGCCAGTGAAATGTCGGTGCAAAGTGCTCAGTATACCTTGGCACAATCAAGAGGTCAGATCTGGCCAACCATTTCACTGCGTGCGGCAGTTGCAACGAACTATTCGGATCAGATCCGTGACTTCGACGGAACACAAACGATCGTATCCCAGATCGGATATTGGGACGATAACGGTTTGAATGTACCCGTTTTTACATCCGTAGACATTCCTGTAGGCGGTGAAACCAAGGGTGTAGGTCCTCAATTGGGCGATAACCTCAATCAATTCGTGGGCTTGAACCTAACATGGCCTATCTTCTCTCGGCTTCAAGTTCGAAATGACATCCGCCGACAAGAGTTTCAGGTAACCAGAGCAGAGCTAGAGCAAGAGAGAGCCGAAAATACATTGCGACAAACCATTCAACGTGCACATGCCGATGCCAAGGCCTCATTGAAGTCGTACAACGCATCAACAAAAGCCGCCTTAGCCGCTGAGGAGAATCTGGAGTATGCCACGATCCGAAGGGAAGAAGGTGCTATCAATCAGTTTGAATTCGAATCGGCAAGGAACAACTACCTCGCTGCCAAGTCGCAGCAATTGCAGTCCAAGTATGATTACATCTTCAAAGTGAGAGTACTAGAGTTCTACATTTCCAACCAGTTTTAATCTTAGCCATGAGTAAGACCCTCAAAATAGTCCTCATAGCCGTTGGGGTAATTGTGGTTGCATTGATCGTAGCCAAGAGCACAGGAGCAATAGGGAAGTCGGAAGGTGTGGAAGTCGAATACGGCGAGGCCAAGGCAAGGACGATCGTTGAAACCGTTAGCGCCTCAGGTAAGATCCAGCCAGAAGTAGAAGTGAAGATTTCTCCGGAGGTTTCAGGTGAGATCATCGAACTTAATATTGAAGAAGGCCAATCGGTTACACAAGGAGATGTGCTCGTGCGCATCAATCCCGATCTGTACCGAGCAGCGGTTAGAAGATCTGAAGCAGCCGTGAATTCTGCTCGAGCTGGTAAGGCCCAAGCCCAAGCCCAATTCATCGAGGCAGAAAAGATCTATAAACGCAACGAGTCCTTATTCAATCAAAAAGTGATCTCACAAGCAGAGTGGGACGCTGCCCAGCGCGCTTATGAAGTAGCCCGACTTTCAGTTGAGTCGGCCGAATTCCAACTCGAAAGTGCTCTCGCTACCAAGAAGGAAGC
This sequence comes from Phaeocystidibacter sp., assembly GCA_965659725.1. GTDB lineage: Bacteria > Bacteroidota > Bacteroidia > Flavobacteriales > Schleiferiaceae > Phaeocystidibacter. Next base: position 62,311 of record CBFHXG010000004.1, read on the forward strand.
GGAAGACAACCTTAAACGCACAACCATCATAGCTCCCGTTTCAGGAACTGTTTCAGCCTTGAACGTGGAATTAGGTGAAAGAGTAGTGGGAACCGCTCAGATGGCTGGAACAGAGCTGATGCGTATCGCCAATCTCAACGACATGGAAGTGTTGGTGGAGGTGAATGAGAATGATATCGTTAAGGTGAGTATGAACGATACAGCAGTGATCGAAGTGGATGCATACCTCGGCGAGAAGTTCAAAGGCATCGTTACTGAAATCGCTAATAGCGCCAATCTGCAAGGTTCCACAGCAGATCAGGTGACCAATTTTGAAGTGAAAGTTCGCATCCTCCGCAGTAGTTATGAAGACCTCAGCGATCAGCCGTTTCGTCCAGGCATGACCGCTTCAGTTGATATTCAAACCAATCGCAGAGAAGGTATCATCACCGTTCCGATCGAGGCCGTAACCGTTAGGGATGATACTGTGGCGATGACAGCCACGGAGCGATTCAAGGCGAAAAGAGAGCGTGAAGAAGGGGATGACGAACCGTTTGAAGTGATATTTGCTCCAGATGGTAACAAGGCCAAGCTGATGGTAGTTGAAACCGGTATTCAAGACGAACAGTATATCGAGATCCTATCTGGATTGAAAGATGGTGATGCGATCATCACTGGTCCTTATGAAGCCGTTTCCAAGAAGCTCAACCCAGGAGATATTATCATTGAGCAGAAATCAGACGAAGACTAGATCAATAGATGTCTGAGAAGATACTCTGCATAGAGACCTCCACCCACAATTGCAGTGTTGCTGTTTTCAATGGCGATCAGTTGCTAAGTTGTGTTGAGGGGTCCTCCGATCAGTATATCCACGGAGAGTCCTTGCATCTCTTCATAGAACAAGCATTGAAGAATGCAGATATGAAGTCGGCAGACCTTACCGCTATCGGCATTTCGAAAGGCCCAGGTTCGTACACTGGATTGAGGATCGGCGTTTCTGCCGCTAAAGGTCTCGCCTATGCCCTCGACATCCCCATCTATAGTTTGGAAAGTCTTGAAGTACTCGCCTTAGCAGCACTAGACTCTTCCTCGAGAGAAGAAGCTGTTCTAAGTTTGATCGATGCTAGAAGAATGGAGGTCTATGCCGCCATGTTCTCCATCGACGGCAAGAAGGAAACACCTACAATGGCCATAATTGTAGAGTCTGATTCCTTTGAAGAGTGGCGCCAAAGCCGAAAGGTACTTCTCGTAGGTGACGCTCAGGAGAAGCTCAAAGAGGTTTTGGACCCGAATGTGTTTAGCTACTCAGAAAAGATATTCCCATCCGCCAAGGATATGGGCGGGGCTATCCTACTAAGGATCAAGGAAGGTATGGCGGAGGACCTTGCCTATTTTGAGCCGTATTACCTGAAGGATTTTGTAGCCGGAACACCACGTAGGTCTCCACTCAACCTTTAGGGCTTGAATGAGCAATCTTCGAGGTGATCTTCAATGACCCCTGTAGCTTGAAGGTGCGCGTAGATCACGGTGCTGCCTACGAACTTGAATCCCCGCTTTTTCATATTCTTTGAGATCGAATCCGATAATTCACTCGTAGCTGGAATATCCGCCATAGTGCGTGGATGGTTTACGATGGGCTCATTGTCCACCCAATTCCAGAAGTAATTGGATATACCGATCCCTTCTTCCTCGAGCTCCACGGCTAATTTCGCATTGGTGATCGCTGCCCTGACCTTCAGTTGGTTGCGAATGATGCCTTCATTTTGAAGTAGCTCTTGCACTTTCTTCTCTTGATAGGTAGCGATCTTATGGTAATCGAAATCATCAAAGGCCTTCCTGAAATTTTCACGCTTACGAAGGATGGTAATCCATGAAAGTCCCGCTTGAAAAGTTTCGAGGAGGAGGAATTCAAACATTTTTTGATCGCCCCTTACAGGGATTCCCCACTCATTGTCGTGGTAGTTCATATAGAGTGGGTCGGTGCCACACCAGTCGCATCTTTTCATGGTTTCATCGGTTAGGTAAGAGCTCTAGCGCTTCATCTACACTTTCTACGGGAAGTTGACAAGACCTTTGTTCACACACGAAAATACGAGTCACATTTTCATTGAAGCGATTCTCAAAAGGTGAACTTGAAAGTTCTTTATCCGTTCCAAGCAGAATGACGTTGGGCATGTAGTACCTACCTAGCTCATGAAGTATATTGGTCGCGTTAGGACCCGCAACTACTACTTCGCGGAAGGGACCATGAATGTCCATCGCACACTGGCACCATTGGCTTGCCGACTCTGGATATTTCTCGGCATTCTCCAAAGCGAGCTGTGTCATTTCCACGGCTCGATCTTCCCAATCAGTTCGGCCCAAAGCTCTTCCCAATCGAAAGAGTTGTGTGGCCATAACGCTGTTGGAAGCGGGGATCACATTGTCGTCTGTTTCATGTGTTTGAGCGATCAACGCTTCAGATGCGGTATCGGCATACCACAACATCGGACTGTTTTCGTCAGCGAACCGAGTCAAGGCACTCTCCATAAGCGCTGTAGCTCTATCAAGCCATACAGGGTCACTCGTTAGGCTGTGCACATCGAGGTACGCCTTGATGGTGAGTGCATAATCATCTGAGAACGCTTTGATATACACCCCGTTATCGCCGTAGGCATGCCATAACTCGTTATCCTTGATGAAGGATCCATGGAAATTCTCGGCAAGTTGTAGGGCAAGGTCCCGTATCGATCCGTCTTTCAAGGACTGACTAGCCTGGACAAGTCCGGATAGGTACAAGGCATTCCAGCCGGAAAGCATCTTGGTATCTACACCTGGTTTCACTCTGCTTTCTCGGGCATCGAAGAGTTTTTCCATCCACTCTTGCCATCTTGCGGGCTTGGCAGAATCGGGCTTGAGTAAGATGACATGGTTACCATGCTCCCAATTTGCTCGTCCATTCCAATCTGTATAGGCTTTGAACTCTTCAAGGTCCTCGCCTAGAACAGCTTCTACTTCCTCCGTTTTCCAGACGTAGTATTTACCTTCTTCACCTTCCGTGTCTGCGTCCAAGGCACTGTGATACAATCCCTGTTCATTCCGCATTTCACGCTCGCAAAAGGCGATGATATCAAGGATCAGGTCGGCGTATGCTTCGTCTTGGAAATACTGATAGGCTTCAGAATACAGTTCGATGAGTTGGCCATTGTCGTAGAGCATCTTTTCGAAGTGGGGCACTCTCCATTGAGCATCGGTGGAATACCTTGTAAAGCCGCCGCCTACGTGGTCGTAGATACCACCTTTCATCATTGCATTGAGGGTCTGGCGCACATGTTCTAGCGCCTCTTGGTCTTCATATGTAACTCCATAACGAAGCAAGAACCTGAAATTATTAGGCATTGGAAACTTGGGAGCCTTGTTTGGGCCTCCTTCGATGGTGTCCCATCTCCTAGACCAATTGTGACGCATCACGTGGAAAAGCTCTTCATCGATCTTTGGAGATTCTCCCGAAGGCGCAAGGGTACTTGAAACACGAACACCTTCTTGAAGCTTGGCGGCGTAGTCTTCCACTGCTTCGGGATCTTCTTTATAGACTTCGAGTATCCGTTCGAGGCTTTTCAACCAGCGCTCTTTTGGAAAGTAGGTTCCACCCCAGATCGGACGACCATCGGGAAGTGCTACTACGTTAAGGGGCCATCCACCCTGACCTGTCATCATTTGAACCGCTCGCATGTACACTTGGTCGATGTCGGGCCTTTCCTCACGATCGACCTTGATACTCACGAAATTGGCGTTCATGAAAGCAGCGGCGCTGTCGTCATCAAAGGTTTCATGGGCCATAACATGGCACCAGTGGCAAGTGGAGTATCCAACGGAGATGATCAGCAGCTTATTCTCATCTTTGGCCTTCTGCAGGGCTTCAGCGTTCCATGGATGCCAATCGACAGGTTGATGGGCATGTTGAAGAAGGTAGGGTGAAGAGGAGTCTGTTAGATGATTGGTGTGCATATCAGCATTCGGATTTGTACAAGAAAATAACAGCAGCACTATTGCTACTATGCTCAGGAAGAAGTTATTTCGCGATAGATTGTTCAACTCGACCTAACTTTTGAGGTGTGCACTGTAGAATTAACGTAGAGTTAAGGCTGCTGGTGATCTACGCATCTATTTTTGCCGAAATTTCCGACTAGATGGATTCATACCAAATATTGGTTTACCTCTTGTTCACTCTTGCTGCCATCGATCTGGTAGTGGGTGTAAGTAATGATGCGGTAAACTTCCTCAACTCTGCGATTGGCTCTAAGGTAGCGAACATTCGTACCATTCTGATCATAGCGAGTTTGGGAATCATTGCCGGAACGCAGTTTTCTGGAGCTGTCATGGAAGTTGCAAGAAAAGGGGTATTCAATCCTGAGTTCTTCACCTTCGACAAGATCATGGTTTTGTTCCTAGCTGTCATGCTCACGGATATCCTACTCCTAGATTTCTATAACTCCATAGGACTTCCTACGAGTACAACGGTTTCCATTGTCTTCGAACTCTTGGGTGCGGCCTTCATGACCGGCTGGTTGTTGAGCCAGAGCATGGATGGACAGGTGCCTTTCAGTCAATATATCAATGTTGAAAGCGCCACACAGATCATAGCGGGAATATTCCTGAGTGTATTGATAGCCTTTACGTTTGGTGTATTGGTCCAATATCTGGTCCGTCTCGTTTTCACCTTTGATCTATACAAGAGCCTACAAAGAGGAGGTTCGATTTTTGGTGGAATCGCAATTACCGCCATCGTTTATTTCCTATTTATCAAGGGCGCGAAGAATTCCGAGCAGCTCGCTGGGATTGTAAGCTATGTAAAGGAATATACGCTGCAGATACTTCTCGTCTCTTTTGTAGCATGGACCATCATCATTCAAATATTGATGAGCGCCTTCAAGGTGAACCCTTTAAAGGTAGTTGTGCTTACGGGTACATTTTCACTTGCGATGGCCTTTGCGAGTAACGACCTCGTCAATTTCATCGGTGTAGCTGTAGCAGGTTTGCACTCATTTGAGATCTGGTCGGTCAGCGGCGTTGGTGCCGATTCCTTCTCCATGGATGTATTGGCGGGCGAGATACCGACCAAGAGCTATTTGCTGTACGGAGCGGGCATCATCATGGTTGTCACACTCTGGTTGTCCAGTAAGGCTAGGAAGGTTACTGAAACCGAGGTAAACCTAGGTCGGCAAAGTGAGGGTGAAGAGCGCTTCAAGCCAAACTTGCTTTCCAGGGCGGTGGTTGGTTCTGCCATGGCTATTGGCAAGGTATCCGCGAAGGTGGTTTCAGGTGATTTTCAAGCTAAGATCGGCAACCGATTTGCTCCTTTGAAAGATGGGAAGGATTCTGAGCAGGATGGTGCGGCATTCGACTTGCTTCGTGCAGCTGTAAACCTGATGGGTGCAAGTATCATCATTGCCATTGCTTCGAACCGAGGGTTGCCACTTTCAACTACCTACGTGTCCTTCATGGTGGCCATGGGTACATCCTTGGCCGATAGAGCCTGGGGTCGTGAGTCTGCCGTATATCGCGTTGCAGGTGTGCTCAATGTTATTGGTGGTTGGTTGATGACAGCGATCATCGCCTTCGTAGCATCCGCATTGATCGCTTTGATCTTATTCTATTCCGGTTCATGGGGCGCTTACTCCATCGCTGCCCTAGCGGGATTGGCTCTCTTGATGAGTCAGCGTAGATTCAAGTCCAAGGAACGCGCGAAGAAGGAAGCGGAAGACCTCTTCAACCGTCAGTTAGCCAATATCGAAGATGTTGTGGCTTCCAGCAAGAAAGAGACGGTAGCTAATTTGAAAAGCATGAACGACCTCATGTCCATGAGTGTTCGAGCTTTGATAGGATTGAATGGCGATGTGCTTAGCAGGAACTTGAAGGTATACGATAAGAAGAAACTATCATCTCCTAGATCGAAGAATAAACTCATCAAGTACGTGCGAAAGATGGGTGATGGTCGCACCGATGCCGGAAAGCTATACTTAACCGTATTTGACTTGATGACGGAACTCGAGACCAATGCCTTGACGATAGCTCGATTGTGCAGGGATCACGTTAACAATCACCACAATCCACCGAGTAGAGAGTTCTTGGATGATCTATTGGAGATCGAACAGCGTTTCAACCGCATAGTAGAGGGTGTTACTCGAAGTGTGGATAAACTCGACTTCTCGAATTCAGATCGCATCGCCGATGATAAACGAGCATTGCTCGATCTGCTCAATGAGAAACTAGAGGAACAGGTGGAGATGATACAGAAAGAAGAGATCACCAACCGACTTGGATCGCTTCAAACCGATATCCTCCTTGAATTAAAGGACATGGTGGCCATCACTGCTCGAGTGATGAAACTCTACACACGTTATGCGTATCGTCCAGTAGAGGATTGATAAGTGAAAGACAACATTTTGTAACAGAGTATAAAAAAACGGAGTGGCCCCAAGGGCACTCCGTTTTTGGTTTAATTCCGATCATCCGATCATCTACCCTTTCATCTCTTTTGCGTATTCCTCGAACCACAATGGGATCGTCTTGATGCCCATGAAGTAGTTTCTAACGCCATAATGCTCGTTAGGGGAGTGGATGGCGTCAGAGTCGAGTCCGAATCCCATCAAGATGCTCTTGGCGCCTAATTCGCGCTCAAATAGACTTAGAATAGGAATGGATCCACCGGAACGCATTGGAATAGCCTCTTTGCCAAAGGTCTTTTCCATTGCCTTTGCCGCTGCGCGGAACCCTGGGTGATCGATACCTGTAACATATGGTTCACCTCCATGATGCGGTGTTACTTCTACTGTAACACAGGATGGAGCGATCTTTTCAAAGTGCTTTTTGAAAAGTTCCGTGATCTCTTTTGGATCTTGATCTGGAACCAAACGCATAGAGATCTTGGCTTGCGCGTAGGAAGCAATGACGGTCTTGGCGCCCTCGCCAATGTAACCGCCCCAAATACCGTTGACGTCGAGCGTAGGACGAATACTCGCACGTTCTACTGTACTATACCCCTTCTCGCCCCAAACATCGGGAAGGTCGAGGGATGCCTTGTAATCTTCAAGTGAGAATGGTGCTTGGGCCATTCCTTCTCGTTCTTCGGCACTAACCTCTTGCACCTTGTCGTAGAAGCCGTCGACCGTAATGTGATTATCTTCATCGTGAAGAGATGCGATCATCTGAGCAAGGATGTTGATCGGGTTTGCAACCGCACCACCATAAAGCCCGGAGTGTAGGTCGCGATTAGGACCGGTCACCTTTACTTCTACGTAGCTCAAGCCCCGCAGGCCTGTAGTAATGGAAGGTTGATCGGGTCCGATCATTCCAGTGTCGGATATCAAGATCACGTCACAGGCCAGTTTTTCGCGGTTTCTTTCCACGTACCAACCAAGGTTCGCCGACCCTACTTCTTCTTCACCTTCGATCATGAACTTGATGTTGCAGGGAACACCGCCATTCTTCATCATGGTTTCAAAGGCCTTAACATGCATGAACATCTGACCTTTATCATCGCAGGCTCCGCGCGCGAAGATTGCACCTTCAGGATGAAGCTTAGTCTCCTTGATCACCGGTTCAAAAGGAGGTGAATCCCAAAGATCGATCGGGTCAGGTGGCTGCACATCGTAATGACCATAAACCAAGGCCGTAGGAAGATTTGGATCGATGATCTTCTCTCCATAAACCACTGGATAGCCTGGAGTTTCAGCGACCTCCACATTGTCGGCACCCGCAGTCCTCAAGTGATCGGCAACTACCTGTGCTGTTTTATTTACATCGTCCTTATAGGCTTTATCGGCACTAATGGACGGTATCCTCAATAAGTTCAAGAGCTCTTCGAGCATTCTTTCCTTATTGGAATCGATATATGAATGGTACTCACTCATGGGTTGAAATTTTCAAATTTGAAGGAACCCCTAAGATACAACGAGCGTGTTGAAATTCCTTGGTTTTACAGGGGTTTCGGGTAGCTAGTAGAGAAGCGCTCGCTCTTGACCAAACAATGGAATGGCCAATATGCTCAATACGATGATCGCCTTGATCGCATAGTTGAAACGCGTATATCCTATCGGGCTTTCGGAATCGGATGGACGTAAGATAAACGCGGTTATAGCCATAAGTCCCGCCAACGCCAATGGAATAAATCGAACATATCCAGAGTTCGTCAGTGCGAACATCGACGCAGGCATGAAGGAAAGACCTATCAAGCCATAGATGAGCTGCGTAGTTTTAGCTACACCCCACGTTGCAGGGAGGGTGGGGTAGCCGAAGATCACATCACCTTTCAGCGCCTCAACATCCTTGGTAAGATTACGAATCACTTCTACGAAAACGAGGAAACACACGTACAACACCACATCGATCCGCTGAAGTCCGTAGTAAAAGAAGACCGCAAAGAAGGGAAGTATGGATAAAGTGGCTGCCGTTACGTTTCCGAGGAGCGTGATCTTCTTGAATTTGTGAGAGTAAAGCCAGAGCCCGCCAGCATACACCGCAAAGAAGGCAAATGCCCGGATGGAGATCGCAAATCCGATTGCTGAGGCCAAGAAGTTGAAGAATAGGTAGAGCCGGAGGATCTCAGACTTCTTGAGTATCCTTTCAAATAAGGTCTGCGAAGGACGATTGACCATATCCTTCTCCCAGTCGTAAAAACTATTGATGATAAAACCACTTGCCACCACGAGACCAGAGGCAAAGACGATCAGATGCAAACGCCAGTCGAAAAGGGTTTGCAGGTAATTGGCAGGGTCGTTCATTATGAACAGACTCGCTAAATATTGGGCAATGACAACAAGCAGGATGTTATACCATCGGACTACTGAAAGTAATGCTACTCCCTTGAGTGTGGCCGAATACCTCTTTCCGACCGATGGGCTCAAAATCGATAGATAACTTCAGGATCGTACTCCTTCAAATGAGGAAGGGCTTTCTCGTAATCACGGGTGAATCCCAACAGGTAACCTCCACCGCCTGAGCCACAAAGCTTCAAGTAGTAGTCATTACTCTCAATTCCATTCTTCCATACCTCGTGAAACTGAGCAGGGATCATTGGAGTGAAGTTTTCCAACAATAGATGACTTAAATGCTTCAAGTTGGAGAATAGAGGAGATATATCGCCTTTCAGGAAGGCCTGGATACAAGCGTCGTTGTATTTCTTGAATTGATCCTTCATGAGCTTTCGGAAGCCTTCTTCCTTAAGTTTATCCATGAAGATATTGACCATTGGTTGGGTTTCTCCCGGCTGGCCGGAATTGATGAGGAAAATGGCACCTTGGCCTGCTTTTTCTGCAGGTAGATCTACCGTACCTAGCTCATCCTTACCACTTATCAGAAGCGGGAGATTCAAATAGCAAATGGTCGGATCGATACCAGAGCTCTTTCCGTGAAAGAAGCTCTCCATTTGTCCGAACTGTGCTTTTAGAGCGATCAAGTTCTCTCTGCTCAAATTGACTTGTGGATCGATCTTGTTGATAGCGTAACGATCATAGATCGCAGCAACCAGTGCACCGCTTGATCCAACACCAAATCCCTGAGGAATGGATGAATCGAAGAACCAACCTTCGTTGATGTCGGCCTTGAATGCATCCAAGTCGAGATCAGCCTTCAGTTCCTTGGCGTTTGCCAATTGCTTCAGGTGAGCCCAATACTTGCGAAGGGACTCATTCGACTTCTGTGTTCTTTCCGTGTATTCCTCCGGAAGCTGAAAAGCACCTTGGTAGTAGTTGTATGGGATAGATAGCCCCATGGCATCTTTGATGATACCATACTCTCCAAAGAGGAGGATCTTCGCGTAGAACAATGGTCCTTTGCTCATTCGTTTATTCGTTTGGGGCCTGAACCCACTTGATCGTGAATGTACCTTCCGTCTTTGCAGAAAGGTTTTAATTCAGATTCAACAAAGGTATGGACTTTTTGTTCGACGTGTGCAGGGTAGAGTAGATGTACGTTTGCGCCTGCATCCAACGTAAAGTGGACAGGTACCTTCTCGTCGTTTCGGAAACGTCGAATCCGTTCAAGTATTTCAATGGTATTAGGCCTAAAAAGCATATACCCAGGACGGCTCGTCATCATCATAGCGTGAAGTGTGAGTGCCTCGGCTTCTACTAGATCGCCAAAAGAATTCACATCCCCGGTTTGAAGATGTTTGATGATCTCATGCATGTTTTCCTCGGCCTGCTTGAATCGGGCCTCAGCGAAAGCATGGCCTTCCATCAAGCCATGACCTTTCGTGCTGGAAACAGCTTTTTCACCTACTTCAACCAATAATACGGTGTCTCTATATGTGGTGAATACATGCTCAACGTGATGCGGATACTCCACTCCAAAGGAGTCACTGCTTCCTGGAATGGCAGAATGCTGCCCCCAAACGACCAGTCCTCCGTAAACGGAACGCGATGCAGATCCTGAACCTAGACGGGAAAGTATGGAAGCGTATCTGTGGAAACCCTCTTCTTCTACTGTTCCCATTTGAAGGGCAATGTCTGTCATGCACAAGGCCAAGGCGCTCAATCCAGAGGCTGAGGAAGCAATACCACTTGAATGCGGAAAGCTGTTGGAAGTATGGATCTCCATTTTTACGCTTGGTAAGAATGGAAGGAGGTCGGATGTGCGCTGAAAGAACGTTTCGATCTTAGGTCTGAAGCTTGGTGATTCCACTCCATCCACGTAGATCTCAAAATGGAAGGGCGAGCCATCCGCTTCAACCTGTTCCCATTCTACTTTCGTGCGAGTGTGACAAGAGTCTAGCGTAAAGCTAATGGAGGAATTTGCAGGGATCTGACCTGCTTTTTTACCCCAGTACTTTACGAGTGCAATGTTAGAGGGGCTCTGCCAAGCTACTACGTTCTTTAGGCTCATACTCCAGCTACTTCTACTTCAGGAGCGATCTTCTTGACGAGACCTTGAAGCACTTTTCCAGGACCAACTTCTGTGAAGTGCTTACCGCCATCGGCTGCCATCTGGCGAACAGACTGAGTCCAGCGAACGGGAGCGGTAAGTTGTTGGATGAGGTTCGATTGGATCTCTTCAGGGTCGGTAACCGCTTTGGCTACTGTATTTTGATAGATCGGGCAAATAGGTTTGTTGAAGGTAGTTGCTTCGATGGCTTGAGCGAGTTCTTCACGGGCCATTTCCATTAGGGGGCTGTGGAAGGCACCTCCAACTGGGAGCATAAGGGCGCGCTTCGCACCAGCTCCTTTAGCGAGTTCGCAAGCTTTCTCTACGGCTGGAACTTCGCCAGAGATCACAAGCTGACCCGGACTGTTGTAGTTCGCAGGAACCACCACGCCCTCAGCGTCTTCGCATACCTTTTCTACAACAGCATCTTCTAGTCCGAGGATGGCAGCCATAGTCGATGGCTTAGCCTCACACGCCTTTTGCATGGCGTTAGCGCGCTGAGCCACGAGCTTCAGCCCGTCTTCAAAGCTCAATGCCTCTGCAGCAACAAGTGCTGAAAATTCACCTAGAGAATGTCCTGCAACCATTTCAGGCTTGAAGTCGTCCCCCAAGCTCTTAGCTGCTATAACAGAGTGAATGAACACGGCTGGCTGGGTCACGTTGGTTTGCTTGAGAGCTTCTGCGTCGCCTTCAAACATGATCTTGGTGATATCAAATCCCATGATCTCATTGGCCTTTTCGAACATCTCACGCGCTTCGGCTGAATTGTCGTAAAGGTCTTTTCCCATTCCGGTAAACTGTGATCCCTGACCAGGGAATACGTATGCTTTCATGTTAGGTGATTTTTCGAGTAGGAAGGTATTGTTTATTCTCCGTAATACTCAACGAAGTTATTCTCGGTTTCAACGATACGGACGCAATGAAGTTCAGCATCGTTTTCGCTGATGAGCGGTTGGAGAATCTTCCAGATGGCTATGGCAATGTTTTCTGTCGAGGTCATCTGTCCCTTTAAGAAATCCACATCGAGATTGAGATTCTTGTGGTCGAGCTTGTTAGTAACCTCCTTACGGATGATGGTTTTGAGGTCAGATAGGTTCATAACGAAACCAGTATCTGGGTTGACCTCGCCTTTCACGGTTACGATCAATTCGAAATTATGGCCGTGGAAGTTCTTGTTGGCACATGCACCGAATACGGCTTCATTCTGTTCCTCTGTCCAATTGGGATTGTACAATTGGTGTGCTGCACTGAATCGCTCTCGCCTTTGAATGTATATCATGCGAACTGTCGGTTTTGACGCTGCAAAGATAAGTATTCTAAAAGCGGAAAACCCATGCAACCATCGGTGAGATAGTGCATGGGTTTTCCATGAGAGTTCCTGATTTGTGAGAGATCAGAATTTATAGCCTATGCCCATATTAAGGGTAACGGCACCTGGACCTCCTGGAGTTCCGCCGTAGGCTGCCTTAATATTTAGGTCGAAATCGGTTGATAGCGCCGTATTGAAGCCTAACTGAAAGCCAAGTGGTACGAAGCCTTTAGGATCGTCTGTTAGCGTTGCACCATCCTGTGGTTCGGATGACATATCCGTATAACCCATCAATGCACCAACGTAGAATCCCTTAAAGGCTTCCGAAAAATAGAAGTCAATGCTACCTCTAAAGTCGAATATGTTTCTTTCAATGTACCCCACACCTGCAGGGAAGTCTTTTCCGTACCAGGCAATATCGCCATTGAGAACCCATCTTTTTCCTAATGGTGCTGAAAGACCAAAACCTCCGCCGAAATAGACGTCGTAAGGACCCCATTCAACAGGACTAAGTCCACTACCAAATGCACGGACCTGAGACGGAGCCTTTTCTTCTTGAGAAAATCCTGATAAGCTGAATGCAGCGATGACAGCGAGCGTAAGAAGCTTTTTCATAGTTAAATGGCTTTTGTTTGATGGCATTTAGACAAAGTGTATGCCAAAATGAAAAGCGCCATGAGTTTAACCCATGGCGCTTTTATAATGCTGTTGATCTTCAAATAATTACTCTTCTTTCATCTCGATCAATGGCTCGATCTTTTCACTTTTGATCTCTCCATCTAGCTCATCCTTGTAAGAGATAAACGCTCGATCCGGATTGAGATCGGGATTGTTTGTTTCAGCTTGGATCACAAATGAAGTATACCCTTTCAAATTGAGTAGTGATGTTTTACCATCCTTGTCCAATACCTGAAAAGAGGCACTCTCCGATGCCATGTTTTCTGAGTTGACCAATTTAACGTCAACGATCTCCAAGTAATCAGCTGCGTCTTTTTCGATCACCATTTCATATTGCACTCGATTGCCTTCCACTGGAGTCATCTTCGAGCTCGTTTGCTTAAAGGGACTGCAAGAGGCAACTAGCAAAAGTAGGGGTAGGGCTAGGAGTGAATGTTTGAAATATGCTTTCATAATAACTGTGAATTACAGAGTTTAACGCAAATATGCAGTTTTCGCGCTTATCTTACTTAAAATAATACGTCAGCATATTCTGTCTTTTTATCGAATACGCTCTTGGCAAATGGACATAACGGCATGATCTTCAAGCCATCCTTACGCGCCATTTCAACGGCCAACCCTACCATTTGGTACCCAACACCCTTTCCACGAAGCGATTCATCAACCTCTGTATGGTCAATGATAATGCGCGTTTCACCCGAGCGGATATAGGTCATTTCCGCGATGGTCTTGCCATTTTCCTCAACAAACCATCGACCACCCTTCTCATTATGACTCGCTTGTATTTCCATTGTTATTGAAATTAGGACTTAAGGACGATCTGATTGTCATATGATCTCAGGACCAGAGGGTCCGGCGATCCGATAATCTGATTGTACCGACAAACACATCACCAACTACCCGAGGCACCGCCGCCTCCGAAGCCACCACCTCCGAAGCCGCCAAAGCCACCGCCACCGCCGAAGCTTCCTCCGCCACCGCCACCAAATCCGCCGATCCAGTAGCCTCCGCCGTAACCACGACGGCCTCTTGGGCCACCGCCGCCACCGCGACCTCTAAATACGGAAGCAATGATGATGAAGATGATGACCAATACCACAAAATAGCTTCCGCGATTTCTCTTCTTAGATGTCCCAGAACCTTCAAAGGTTCCATTCAGTACGTCGAAGATCGCGCTTGTGCCAGCATCCAATCCCTCATAATAGTTTCCATTGCGGAAGTTGGGAAGGATATAGTTGTCGATGATCTCTTTGGTCGTGTAATCCGTCAAGTATTCTTCTAAGCCATACCCATTTTGAATGGACAGCTTTCTATCGTCCACCGCAACGAGTATTAAACAGCCGTTATCAGAACCTTTTTGGCCAATACCCAATTGCTGGGCTAACTCGGCCGTATAGAGGTTGATGTCATCATCCACTGAGTTCACCGTGTATACTGCGACCTGAGTGCCAGTAGTGTCCTCGTAGGCCAACAATTTCTGTTTTAAGGCTCTGTACTCTGAGCTCGACAGGATATTGGCATTGTCCATCACCATGTCTGGCTGCTGCGCAAACCCCAAGCCCGATAAAAGAATCCCTACGAAGAGAATTATTTTCTTGATCATAGTTCGCCTTTTGATATGTCGTCCGACAATTCATTGATGTCATCATCCTGATAAGGAAAATGCTCCGAAAGCGCCTCGCCACAAAGGGATATGCCTTCTGCCAAACCTTCGGTAAATTCACCTTTCTTGAAATGTGAGATCACTTTATCACGAATAGTACTCCAAAAGGAGTCTCCAACCTTTTCGTGGATTCCCTTATCACCGATGAGTGCAAACTGATGATCGTCTGTGGCTAAATAGAAGAGTATGCCATTCCGCAACTCGGTCTGTGTCATGCCCAACTTCTCAAAAGCATGAACGGCGCGCTTGTAAGCATCGCCGTTCGCTTTGTGTTCTACCCGAATTCGGATCTCACCTGAAGTTCGTTTTTCAGCCTCTTGAATAGACTTCAAGAGAACCTCCTCCTGCTCCGGTGTAAAAAAGAAATGTTCTTCTTTGGCCATCATCAAAATTCAAATTCTACATCAGGCGCATCCTCTGAACCTTCATCGGCTTTGAAATACCCTCTAGGTTCAGTGATCCCTGCTGAATTGGCCACAATGCGCGAGAAGAAGAATCGGATTTTGGTATTCAATGCCCGCGCGGCCTCATTGTATTTCCTTCTCTCAACGGATATCCTATTCTCGGTACCCTCCAGCTGATTTTGAAGCTGTGCAAAGTTTTGAGTTGCCTTGAGTTCTGGATATCGTTCAACGGTAACCAATAGTCGGCTCAACGCTCCCGAAAGCTCACCCTGTGCTTGTTGGAAGCGCTGGATGTTCTCTTGAGTAAGATCATTTGCATTCAGGTTGATAGATGTAGCCTGTGCACGTGCCTCAACCACCTCGGTAAGCGTATTCTGCTCAAAGTCTGCAGCCCCTTTTACCGTGTTAACGAGATTAGGTATTAGATCTGCACGTCTTTGATAAGCCGTTTCAACATTAGCCCATTGAGCCGTAACCTGCTCATCGAGCCTCATTATGGAGTTGTAGGTATTGATCCAATAAAAAACGAAGATGATACCTAGACCACCAAATACGATAGCGAGGATCAATAAAAGTTTCTTTGCCATTTCTGTGTTGTTATAAAGCTCGTTTTAATTTCATTAATCGTTCTCTTACACTCATCAAACGATTGACCACTTCTGCTTCCTGTGCCACATCGTCACTGTTTTCACGTAACTTCTTGCGCGCACCATCTATGGTAAAGCCGCGCTCCTTGACCAAGTGAAACACCAAGTGGATCTGTTCAATGTCTTTCGGTGTGTATGACCGATTTCCTTTTTTATTCTTCTTGGGCTGTAGACGCGGGAATTCCTTTTCCCAGTATCTCAGCAACGAAGTATTCACATCAAAGATATCTGCCACTTCTCCAATGGAATAGTAGCGCTTTGTGAGTTCGGGTAGTTTGAAATGCATGGATTGAATATAGTTTCTAAACTGCCTGCTGAAGGTACGAATCTCCCTCATTTCTGTCATTGTGTCTGTAACGAATCATTCAATTACCTCTTATGGAAGGAAATAAGGAGAGTATGTAATACTTTTGCCGGCATGATCAAGGATAAGAAGGTAGTTATCGTACTTCCAGCCTACAATGCTGCGAAGACCCTCGAAAGAACGTACAATGAGATCCCATTCGAGATTGTAGACGACGTTGTTCTAGTAGACGATAAAAGCTCAGACGACACCGTTGAGGTGGGAAAGAAGCTCGGCATCAAGCACATCATTTCCCACGAACAGAACAAAGGATATGGCGGAAATCAGAAGTCGTGTTACAATAAGGCTCTAGAGATCGGCGGTGATATTGTAGTAATGCTCCACCCTGATTATCAGTATACACCCATGCTCATCCAGAGTATGAGTCATTTGATAGCCAACGATCTTTACCCAGTTGTCCTAGGTTCCCGTATCCTTGGTAAAGGTGCCCTTCGAGGAGGAATGCCTTGGTATAAGTACGTTGCCAATCGCATCTTGACCCTCGTTCAGAATATTCTTATGAGCCAAAAGCTCTCGGAATACCACACCGGATACCGAGCATTTTCGCGTGAGGTACTTGAATCGGTTGATTACAATACGAACAGCGATGATTTCGTCTTCGATAATCAAATGCTCGCCCAGATCTTTTATAAAGGTTTTGAGATCGCCGAGATCACTTGTCCAACCAAATACTTCGCCGAAGCAAGCAGCATCAATTTGAAAAGAAGCTCTATCTATGGATTAGGTGTACTCAAAGTTAGCTTGCAGTACCGTATGGCGAAATGGGGTTTGATCAAACCAGCTTACCTATTGAACGCTGGACGCTCGAAGAAGTAGAATCCATTCTCTTCGTACATCAGCACCGCATCAGGTACCTCTGCCTTGAAGTCCTCAACCTTATGCACCTTCACGGAGATGCGAACAGGTCGGTCTACCTCACCCTGCAATAACCAATTCTTATCCGTAGCATTTGGGTTGCTGTACGGCTGAACACGAGCATAGAACCAGGGTACATACGACTTATATCCCCACGTGGTTACATATACTTCCTCGTTGACTTGCTCCTCAAAGAACACTACGTTGGCCCTTTGGGAAATGCGCTCGATCTTACCACTAAAGAAGATCAATCCACAGAAAACCCAAATGGCCGTTCCGTAGAACAGGGTTCGTATCGACCCTTCGCGTTTCTTTTTCCAAAAGATGAAAGTGGCTATAATGACCATCAAATAAAGAATCCCAGGTAGGTAATCAATAGTTGACCAAGGTACATCCGCCTCCATGTTCTTGGTCGCAAACGGATCAGCCTCCATCAACGGCAGAATGATGTCTACATGCATGCCTACATATGGGAGTATGAAGGAGATCAGCACAATGATAGATCCGATCGAACCGATACCCAGTAACCAGCCCCACTTAGCTGTGGTCTTTTGCTCCAACCAACGCCAAAGCGTTAACGCCGAAAGGAACGTAACGGGATAATAGGCCATCGAACTGTAGTGAATGATCTTTGTCCCTACCAGGCTAAAAAGAATCAGCACGACCCAGAAGAGATAGATCATCCACTTTTGGAAGTCCACTACATGGTCAGCCAATCCCCTGCGTTTCCTCAGTGAACTAATGGCGAAAATGCTTGCTGGGAAACATCCGAATAGCAACACCACGAAATGATAACCCAAGAAACCACTGTGTCCCGCATCACCGGTAGTGAGAAGTTCCCATTGTCGGATGGTGAATTCTATTAGAAAATCAGGACCACGCGCAATGAGGTCAACAGCAAACCAAATAAGGAAAACGCCCAAAGCGCTGAGGGAAAAACCTATGAAGGAAGGCAGCTTTACTGCAAACCGTCTCCCATTAATAAGGGTAAATGCCAAGAAGGTCAAAAAGATGAGTAAGTAGGCAACGGGTCCTTTTGTGAGTATTCCTAAACCAATGAATGCACCCCCAACTGCGATCAACTTAGATTTCGACCATCGAAGCTCCCGGATTCCCTTTTCCTTCCATCGTGCGAAGATCAGGAATACGAGTCCGTTGAAAATAAAGAAGTTGAAGAAAGGATCGATGATTCCACTCTTAAAGTATAGGAATGGAAGAATGCTCCCAAGCCAGCTCAAGGCCCATAACATCCCGAACTTCTTGTCGATGATGAATGTACCGAGCCTATACAGATAGGGTAACACCACGATACCCAAAACGGCATTTGGGAAACGCGCCGCGTATTCGCCAACGCCAAAAACCGACATAGACAATGCCTGTAACCAGAAGAAAAGGGGAGGTTTCTCCGTGAAAACCTCATAGTTCATCTGCATCTTCAGCCAATTACCAGTTACGATCATCTCACGGGCGATCTCGGCAAAGTTGATCTCATCCCAATCAAAGAGGTGCAATCCTCCGAGAAAAGGCAAGAAGAATAGGGCTGCTATAATTCCCCAAAATGCGGTCTTACGGTCCATAAACAGGCAGATGTGCAATTGTATCCAATATCCTACACCCGGTGATAAAGGATAAAGCGAAATTAACTTTTCATTTGCTAAGGCCGAGGTTTGAGCATAACCGATTTTACGATATTTGCAGCGAACACAATGATCAACACATTGAAATACACAGCTCTGGCTTGCGGAATTCTACTTCAGATCTCCGCATTAGGTCAAAATAGAGAAATGGCCAGCGTTGAGCCAGATATCAATTTCAAGCCAATCATGCCCATGGTTTCTGCCGATTTCAAGGAATTGGAAGTCTTCACATGGGCTTGGGATAACAACGAGGTACACATCGATTCGATCGATCTTTCGCTATCTCCAGACACGACGAAGATCGAGTGGGTGAACTATAACCATCCAGAGTTTAGCATGCCCATTGCAGGTGAGTTGCGAAGCGAGTTTGGCTGGAGAAGATACCGTTATCATTATGGTGTTGATCTTAAATTGAACACAGGCGATACGGTCTACGCCGCCTTTGATGGGAAGATCCGCTATGCGAGATACAACTATGGAGGGTATGGAAACCTCGTTGTGATCCGTCACTACAATGGCACAGAGACCTACTACGCCCACTTGAGCAAGTTTCTAGTTGATACCAATGAATATATCCGTGCAGGAACCCCGATTGGTCTAGGCGGAAGTACAGGCCGGTCTACCGGTCCTCATCTTCACTTTGAGATACGTTACCTAGGTAACGCGATCGACCCCACTAAGGTGATCGATTTCGAAGAGGGTAAACTCGTGGCCAATACGATAGATCTCAACAGCGAAACATTCGCTTACCTAAAGGAAATGCGCGCTCGCCGATACCACACGGTTCGATCTGGAGAGAATCTCTCCGTACTTGCGAGGAGATACCATACATCGGTATCCTCCATCTGCCGTTTGAATGGAATGCGCTCAACGGACATCATCCGAATTGGACAACGTTTGCGTGTGAGGTAATTAGTCGAACGACTGGTTACTCTGTGAACTCAATTCAATCAATAACTCATACTCTTCGGGCGACAAGTCGTTATAGAAGTAGTTGATAGGATTGATCTTAGAACCATTGCGGATCACTTCATAATGCAAGTGCGGAGCAGTGGAGCGACCAGTGTTCCCAACATAACCAATGATGTCACCCCGTTTTACCTTTTGTCCTCGGCGAACTGCCACACGACTCATGTGTGCGTAAAGAGTTTCATACCCAAACCCGTGGTTGATCTGAACGTACTTCCCATAACCTGAACCGCGACGAGAACGTGCAACTTCTACCGTTCCATCGCCGGTAGCGTAAATAGGCGTTCCGATAGGAGCAGAGAAATCTAAGCCTGCGTGAAGCTTCCTCACTTTATAGATAGGGTGGATCCGGTATCCAAACCCAGAGGCAATCCTACGGAGATCTGTATTTGATACAGGCTGAATCGCCGGAATCGCTGCCAACAGAGATTCTTTGTCACGGGCTAATTCCATTACTTCATCAAAGGATCGGCTCTGCACCACGATCCTTTTGGTCAGCTCGTCGATATCTTGAGCGGTTTGGCTAAGAAGGTCGCTGTGCGAGAATCCCTCCAAGTAGGCATAGCGATTTGCACCACCGAAACCGGAGTTCCTCACCTCTTCGGGAAGAGGCTCTGCTTCAAATACTACACGATAGATATTATCATCGCGGTACTCTATCTCCTCCAATACTTCACTCATATGATCAAGCCTCCCATTCATGATCTCAAACTGGATCTCAAGGTTGGCTATCTCTCTCTTAAGGCGCTTTTCCTTTGGTGAATCAAAGATGTTGTCGGCCACGAAGAAAAGCATCACAGCCATGATGAAGGCGGTCAAGAGGAACGTTCCCATGCTCTTGATCCTGTTCTTCCATGTACGCTCGATCTTTCGGTATGAAAGAGTTCTTGGATCGTAATAGTATTTGACCTTCGCCATGGGCTTTCCTTTTCCTATTTTTGCTGCATTAAATGCCTATTGAAGATGCAGTTGATCTACAAAGTTATTCAATTTCATCCGAGATCGGCTCGAGGTTCAAAATTCTAGAAGCCCATTGCATTGAGAGCTAAAGAAATTCGTCAAGCCTATTTAGACTTCTTCAAGTCTAAGTCTCACGAAGTTGTGTCTTCCGCACCTATCGTGATCAAAAATGATCCTACGTTGCTTTTTACCAACGCAGGGATGAACCAGTTCAAGGATGCATTCCTTGGTAACGCAGAACCTATTGCCGCGCGTGTAACGGACTCGCAGAAGTGTTTGCGGGTTTCCGGTAAGCATAACGATCTTGAGGAAGTAGGACATGATACCTACCACCATACCATGTTCGAGATGCTCGGGAACTGGAGCTTTGGTGATTATTTCAAAGAGGAAGCCATTGCTTGGGCCTGGGAGCTCCTAACGGAAGTCTTCAAGTTGGATCAAGATCGCATGTACGTCACCGTTTTTGAAGGAGATGACACCGAAGGTCTTGGTCCCGACGACGATGCTCGTGAATTCTGGAAGAAATGGGTACCCGAGAATCGCATACTCAATGGCGACAAGAAGGATAATTTCTGGGAGATGGGAGATCAGGGGCCGTGTGGACCTGCGTCTGAGATCCACTTCGATCTTCGTTCAGATGAGGACAGAGCCAAAGTGGACGGAGCCTCACTCGTGAATATGGATCACAATGAAGTAGTTGAGATCTGGAACCTCGTGTTCATGGAATTCAATCGCAAGGCAGATGGATCATTGGTACCGCTTCCTGCGAAACATGTAGATACCGGAATGGGCTTTGAGCGTTTGGCCATGGTCATTCAAGGCGTTCGCTCCAATTACGATACCGACGTTTTCACTCCGATCATCAGCAAGATCGAGAAGCTCTCGGGTAAGAAGAAAACGGAAAGTGAAAAGGTGCTTATCGCGATGCGCGTAATTGCCGACCACATCCGTGCGATCGCCTTTGCCATCGCTGATGGGCAATTGCCATCCAATAACGGAGCAGGTTATGTGATCCGCAGGATCCTGAGAAGAGCTACTCGATATGCGTATAGTGTTCTCGACCTGAAAGAGCCTTTCATGTACGAATTGGTTCAAGTGCTCGCGGATGATATGGGGGATTACTTCCCAGAGATCCGTGCTCAAAAAGGATTGTGCGAAAGCGTGATCCAAGAAGAAGAGCAGTCGTTTTTAAGAACGCTCGAACAAGGATTGAAGCGCCTCGATGATATGATGTCGCAAGCCGATTCCAAGACCTTGGATGGAGCAAAGGCATTTGAACTCTATGATACCTTCGGCTTCCCAGTAGACCTCACATCGCTCATACTTAGAGAGCGCGATATGGAATTAGATCAGGCTGGTTTCGATGCCGAAATGGCCAAGCAAAAGGATCGCTCTCGCGCGGCTACCAAGATGAGTACCGACGATTGGGTTGAGATACGTAAAGATGCCCGCGAAGAGTTCATTGGATATGATAGCCTTCAGTCTTCTGTTCACATCGCGAAGTACCGTGAAGTGAAGACAAAGAAGAAGACGTTCTATCAAGTAGTTTTTGACCATACACCATTCTATCCAGAGGGCGGTGGACAGGTGGGTGATACAGGTATCCTTCGGAACGAATCGGAAACGATCAATATCTGGGACACGAAAAAGGAAACCGGAATGATCCTTCATTTTATGGATCATCTTCCCGACAAGATCGAGGCCACATTCAAGGCTGAGGTGGCTGAGGAGCGCAGAAAGTTGACTGCCAACAACCACTCGGCAACACACCTCTTGCACGAAGCCCTTCGCGAGATCTTAGGAGCACATGTTGAACAGAAAGGTAGCTTGGTGAATGCCGATCACCTCAGATTCGACTTTTCCCACTTCCAAAAGGTGGGTGAAGAGGAGATCCAAGCTGTGGAGGACCTCGTGAATGAAAGGATCAGAGCTAACTTCAAGCTGGAGGAGTTCCGTCATATCGCAATGGAGGATGCCAAAGAAATGGGTGCAATGGCACTGTTTGGAGAGAAGTATGGCGACACGGTTCGAGCCATCAAATTTGGCAGCAGTATTGAATTGTGTGGAGGAACGCACGTTACTTCTACCGGTGAGATCGGATTCTTCAAGATCGTTTCAGAATCCTCTGTGGCCTCTGGAATTCGTCGTGTTGAAGCATTGACTGCCACAGCTGCCCAGGAATGGGTGAGAAAGCAGATCAACCAGCTACATTCCATTCAAGCTGAATTGAAGGCGTCAGATACATTGACTGCTGT
This sequence comes from Phaeocystidibacter sp., assembly GCA_965659725.1. Taxonomy (GTDB): domain Bacteria; phylum Bacteroidota; class Bacteroidia; order Flavobacteriales; family Schleiferiaceae; genus Phaeocystidibacter. The sequence goes on from CBFHXG010000004.1 coordinate 84,933, forward strand.
TCAGGCCATGAAGAAGGAAAATGCCGACCTGAAGAAGGAGGTAGATCAACTTTTAAAGGATAAGGCTGGCAACATGAAAGGTGAATTGATCGACAATGCCGAGAAGATCGGTGATGTTCGATTCATCGCTCAGAAGGTGAAATTGGATGCAGGTGCCATCAAGGATATGGCCTTCCAAATTCGACAACAACACAACGATATCTTCATGATTCTAGCGACGGAAGCTGGAGGTAAGGTACAGCTGCATGTCTTGGTAAGCGATGACCTTACGAAGTCCAAAGACTTGAATGCTGGAAAGATCGTTAAAGAGGTAGCCACACACATCAAAGGTGGAGGAGGAGGGGCTCCATTCTTCGCAACAGCGGGTGGGAAAGATCCTTCGGGGATCCAACGTGCATTCGACGCAGCTAAAAGTTATCTTTGATACCATGAAAAACCAATGGATATTCTCAATTGTCGTATTGTTCAGTTCGCTGGCGGCAATTGCACAACCAGACGATGAGCCGGTGTACTATACCGATAGTGAAGTTGAAACTAGGTACGTGAGCTTCGGTCTACACTTCGATCCACTCTTCACACAGCGTCGTTTGTTCTCCTTGAATAATGCGGGAGTGAACAACGGTCTCACCGAAGATGATTTTCCAGCTACTGGAGGTTTTGGTTATAACTGGGGTGGATATGTGAATTTCAATATCAATTCGAACCTCAGACTGGGGATTGGAGCGGGGCAAACAGCTATCAATTATCGCTTAGACAATTACGAATATGTGATGAACGGTGATACGAGTGCGGTTGGCTTGAACGTAGCAGCTCAGTACAATACCTTTCCACTTCGCATCGGTTTTACCACGGCAATGAATGATGCTTGGGATCTAGAGATTTGGATTCCGGTGGCCTACAACCGACTCTCATCTTATCGTGAGTCTACCACGTTCCAAGGAATGGACATTGAGGAAGATCTAACCGATCAAGCTAGCCGTGATATGTGGTCCGTCGCCATCCAAGTGGGTGGAGCATTTTATTTTACTGATAATTGGGCTGTAACCGCAAGTGCTCAGTTTAAGTACTTCACAACACAGATCATCGAAAAGCCGAATAGACCAGTTGAAACACCTTACGGGGTAGGTCTCTCTCTGGGCCTTCGCTACTCGCTCTAGAAGGCGTCTAGCAAGGTCTCTAACTTCATACCGCGAGATCCTTTTAGGAGGATGCTCGCGTTTTTTATGTCTTCACCCTTGAGGTACTCAAAACATTCCTGTGTAGACTTGAAGCGAATGTCCGTGCCAGTTGCTTTTGTTTCGTAAAAGAGTTCTCCAACGAGTATGGTCGTTGCATTCAACGAAGCGCACAGGTCTGCTATAGCTTGATGCTCTTCCTTAGACGATTCTCCCAGTTCAAACATATCCCCTAGGATCAAATAGCGTGGCGATGCAGCTTCTTCCATGAATGAACCAATGCTTGCCTCCATACTGTTGGGGTTTGCATTGTAGGCATCCAACATGAGTCGGTTTGAACCTTGCTTACGCCACTCCGACCTATTGTTCTTTGGTTGATAGGAAGCAATTCCCTTTTGAATGTCCGATAGCGCTACATTGAAGTGGAGACCTAAAGACAAGGCTGCACCTATATTCGAAGCATGGAACTTTCCAGTCAACTGAGATGCATAGGCTTCTGATAGATACTCGACCGTAGCAGGAAAGTTTACATCACTGAATTCCATAGGGTAAGTAGACTCCGGAGTGCCATAGGTTATTCTCTCTATGCCTTCGGATCTTTCCATTTGCTTATGGTCATTGGCATTGACAAGAGCGATAGATCCTGTGGACCTTACCTGAGCGTAGAGTTCACTCTTTCCTTTGATCACTCCTTCAACTCCACCAAAACCTTCAAGGTGGGCCTTTCCAAAGTTGGTGATGAATCCAATGTCCGGAATGGAAATGGAGGAGAGAAGTTCGATCTCCTTCTGATGGTTTGCCCCCATTTCCACTACCAATATCTCCGCATCCTTAGGTGTGGATAGGATGGTGAGAGGAACACCAATATGATTGTTGAGGTTCCCGTGGGTGGCGTGAACTTGATACTTCTGTGATAGGACAGATCGAAAAAGTTCTTTGGCCGTTGTTTTACCATTACTTCCGGTCAACCCAATAACGGGAATACTAAGTTGCTTGCGATGATGGCGTGCCAGATCTTGTAATGTGCTCAGTACATTGTCTACTTTGAATGATATCGCCGAGGATGGCAACTCGACTTCTTCATCTATCACTGCGGCAATAGCACCTGTTTCCAACGCTTGTTTTGCGAATGCGTTTCCATTGAACGAAGGTCCTTTTAGGGCAAAATAGATCTGACCTGGTTGCAGGGATCTCGTGTCTGTATTCACTCCCTCGGAGTTGAGATACGTGTTGTAGAGTTCTTCCATCATAGTTTTACAAAGTAAACATGTGGGCATAAAAAAAGGCCGTCAAACGACGACCTTTTTTGTGGTATTGTGATCAGATTACATTCGGTAACGACGGAAGTCGTGACGATCTGGAGCCTCGTGGCGCTTTTCACGGTCTTCATCCAAGTTTTGGAATCCGACACGGTCCATTGCACAACGGAAACCGATGTAGTCTGTTGCTTGATCTTCTTCGAGGAAGCGACGTGTTCCTGGGTTCAACCAGTATGCGCGATCCTTCCAGCTACCGCCTTTGTAAACACGAGTGGTGTTGCCAATAAGTGTTGTTTTTGAATAGTCGTACATGGCAGCATCACCTTCTGCAGGAGGATTGTCATAGTAGATAGAAGACTGAACGTCACCATCTACATAATCGCGATAATCGCTGTACTGATAGTTTCTACGATTGAGGTTTTCTTCAGCCGTTACATCACGAGTAGGAAGTTCACCTGGAAGACCTGTAAGTACAGAGTCACCATCCTCGGTTTTCTCATACTGAGGCTCGAAGTTAGGAAGAAGGAATCCGTCCTGATCTTCGTCGAATGCTTCGAACTCATTACCTCGGAATGCTCTGTGATCGGTAACGTCAAGTGAAGAAAGTGGTCGATATACATCCATTACCCATTCTGCTACGTTGCCGGCCATGTCGTAAAGGCCATAGTCGTTTGGTGGGTAGAAACGAACTTGCATGGTGATATCTGCTTGGTCATTCAACCAACCTGGACCACCCATATTGTCACCACGTCCACGCTTGAAGTTAGCTAGCATGTCGCCTCTTTCGTCCTTGTTTCCGTTGCGCAATGAAGAACCATTCCAAGAGTACTTGTTAGCGTCGGTAGTACGATCGTAAACACGTGAACCAACGTTACCATAAGCGGCGAATTCCCATTCAGCTTCTGTTGGTAGGCGGTATTTAGGAAGAAGGATACCATCTTCAACACGTACACTACGACCTTCAGGACCGCTCGTGCTGTTAGGTTTGAGATCTTCCAGGCCTTTGTTGTTTTGTGCAGTGTAAGGCTCAGAACTGTAGAGATACACATCGGTATCGAAGTGCATGTCAGAAGTTTGCTCGTTGAGTGGGTTCAAGATACCCTCGTCGATCAAGATCTGCTCGTTCACACGGTCGGTACGCCATGCACAGTAACGAGTTGCTTGTATCCAATTCACACCTACTACAGGGTAGAAGTTGTACGCTGGGTGACGTAGATAGTTGCGCACATACATTTCGTTGTACGCCATCTCGTCGCGCCATACCAAAGTATCTGGCAGAGCCGCTTCGTAGATCTCTGGGTAATCGAACTTATAGACGCGATCCAACCAGTAAAGGTATTCGCGATAGTCTACGTTAGTTACCTCGTTTTCGTCCAAGTAGAATGAAGAAACCGTAACACGACGTGGTACGTTGTTCCAGTCTTTTAGAAAATCCTCTTCAACTTGACCCATTACGAAGTTACCACCCTCGACGAATACGAGGCCTGGGCCGGTTTGCTGACCGTCATAGTCCAAGTTCACTTGGAAACCACCGCTTTCGCGATCGTTATATGCCCATCCGGTCGTATTGGAAGTCTCTTTCGAGCAAGAAGCCAAAAGCAACCCCACGGCTGCCAATGACAAATACGATTTCAATGTTCCCAAATTCATATTGCTAGATGTTTCTCTCGGTGTGTTTTAGAAAGTAGGACACTTGAGCTCTTGTGCACGCGTTGTCCTAGTAATGCATTTGAAACGATACGAAAGTGATATTTCGTGTGCTCCATTACCCGCACCACCAAAATTTGATACGGTAAAGTCGTAGCTATACCCAAATTGGAAAGGCCAATCTGGAGGTGTGATCCCAACGATAGCAACTACTGCGTCAGGGTTTGTTTCACTGTTGCGATAAGCCAAGCCACCCGTGATAAATCCGCGGTTGAAACTAAGGCCTAAGGTAAACTGACCGATATTTCCCTGGCGTTGGTAAACCACGTTAGGGATCAAGTAGCTCTGCTTAGAGTTCGCCAATCTCTTTCTTCCTACTGGAATGGAAGCACCACCGTGTACAGTAAACTTAAACGGCAACTTACTTTCAGTGTAGAACGCTTCATTAGGCTCGGTCAAGTGGTGACCTGCAACTCCAAAGTAGTAGTTCTCACCATAACCTAATAGACCAACGCTGATGTCTACATGCTGAGTGGTAGGTTGATCTGGTGGGATCTCGCTAGTTGGACGCACAAACCCGTAGAATTGATCGATCTGATCTGGGAATGTAAGTGCGTTGAAATCCAAGCCGCGCTGACGGAATGTAGCCTGGAATCCTGCAAGAAGCTGGAACTTACGGCTTACCGATAAGTGGTAGGAGTAGATGGCACTAGCCTCTGTTAATGTGAGTGCGCCTTGAGCGGCTTCATCACGCATGACCAAAACACCAAGTCCACCGCGCATCGATTCAACATACTGGTCGTAGGACGCAGAAAATGTTTCGTATACACCAATGGTTGGATACTGGTTACGATAATTCAGTGTGAGTTTAGGACACCTGTCCACACCAGCAAAGGCGGGGTTCAAATACAATCTGTTCGCATAGAACTGACTGAAATGTGGGTCCTGGCCGAAGGCAGCAAAGCCTGTCAGCAACGAGATAATTAATATACGTACCGTTTTCCGGTTCATTGAGCCGCGAGTTTTCGAAACACAATTATACAACAATTTTGCATGCTCGGTGCGAACATCAGTATTTTCGCACAATAACATTTTAACCTTCCTTTAAAGCAACGCTGAAAGGTTTCATCGCGTATATCGTTAGTACACAATGTTACATTTGATGCGCAATATCATAAATTAAAACATGGCATGCGAAAGGGCTATTGTCATTTTTCGTGTTTCCAGTTTGACTAAATATACGAATTACAATGCGAGTCCGTTTTTTTTGGGCAATACATACCAGCATGAAAAATCTACTCCTCTCCTTATTCTGCTTGGGTATTTCCGCGGTCAGCGCACAAGAATTTGTGCTCGATTGGTCGGTGTTACCTGCGGACTCCTCTAGGTTGTCAAGCTCTCTTATCCTTGATAACGGAGCCTTTAATGAGTACGGCTTACCTATCTATACAGGTGAGTACGAATTGCCCATCAAAGGCAATGCTCATATCGAGCTCTTCTCTCCTGAAGTGGCTAAACTCACCTCTCAAGAAGTGATTGCACTCGGTGATCTGGTGGATCAAATCGGATTAAACTTCGATATCCAACAGGCCAACACCTATACAAGAGGTAAAGAGTACGTGTCCTATCGCATTCTGCCAATACGCCGAAATCAGAATACCAATGAATTCGAGAAACTCACTGCCTTCGACCTGATGGTAGTAAGGGATGATAGGGGAGAGAGTTTCAAGACCAGTTCATGGGCACTGACTTCAGAGTTGGCCACGGGTAACTGGATAAAAATGCCTGTAACAGGGCGTGGACTGCATGTTGTATCTGTAAATACCTTAGCATCTGCTGGTATCATTGCGCTAGGCGCGCCCTCGAGTACACTTCACGCCTATCACAATGGAGGAGGACCTTTGCCTGAATCGATCAGTGCGAGTAGATTCGATGACCTCCGACAGATTCCACTTCGAATAGAGGATGGAGGAGATGGTGTATTGAATGCTGGTGATAATGTGTATTTCTATGCTGAAGGACCACACAAGATATCTTACGATAGCAGTAATGATCGATTGCTACATACATTCAATGTGTATGCTCGTGAATCCTATGTTTTCTTTACGTCCAAATCGCAATCCAATGGTTTGCGATTAAGGGAAGAAGCATGGACAGGTGGCTCAGCTACTACACAATCTCAAGGATTTGACGAGCTTCAGTTCCATGAACTCGATCTGAGGAATGTGGTAGGAACGGGTAGAACATGGTATGGGGAGATATTCGACTTTCAGTTAACCACTAACCTCTCCTTCGATTTTCCGAATAGGATCCAGGGAGATCCGATTCTTATACGCTACAAAACAGCTGTTGAATCGGCCTCCCAGACCACTCAGTACGAAGTCAGAGAAGGTGGTGTGCTGAGATCCGTGCTAGTAATGAACCGAACCAATTCACGTTTTCCACTAACCACGAGCAGTTCATCGGTCGATTATATTTCGGGGAGTGGTGATGTGCTGGATATCGACCTTACATTCAATCGTGCGGTTGCACCTTCAGCAACGGGTTACTTGGATTACCTCAGTATTCAGTCTAGGAGACAATGGATTTACAGTGCAGGTGGGTTTGTTGCTAGCGACCTCTCTAGTGTTGCACCCGGTGGAGTGGTACAGTACACACTTTCCGATCCTAATGCGTGGGTTTGGGATGTCACGGATCCTACTCGTCCTTTTGCCCCTCAAAGAAATTCGTCAGGTATATGGTTTGCTCCTTCGGATAGCTTGAGAACCTATTCCGTTTTCACTCCTGGTGATGCCGTGGAACTGACATCGTATAAAAGTGTGGGTAATCAAGATCTACACGCTTTTGAAGGAGTGGATATGATCATCGTATCGCATCCTAACTTCCTTTCCGAAGCTCAACGTTTAAAGGATCTGCATACACTGAACGACAATCTCAATACGGAAATCGTTACCCCAGAAGAGATCTACAATGAATTTTCGTGTGGTGCCCAAGACGTAACGGCAATTCGCGATTTCATGAGAATGCTCTACAAAAGAGATGCAAGCGACCCATTGGAACATCTATTATTGATGGGGGATGCCTCATACGACTATCTCAACAGAGTGCCGAACATGCAGAATTTCGTGCCTGTCTATCAATCTGTCAATTCAGTTTCGCTGTATACCTCTTTTATGTCGGATGACTATTATGCTCAGCTCGATGATGGGGAGGGTACGAATGTTACCTTCGATAAGGTGGATATCAATACAGGCCGACTTCCAGTTAAAACGATTGCTGAAGCTCAAGCTGTAGTAGATAAGATCGTTGATTATGCCGTGTCGGACGCCTCTTTTGGAGATTGGAGAAATCGTGTCACTTTCATCACCGACGATGTTGATGAGGATTGGGAGGATGTATTGACCATCGAGCCAGAAAGAATCGCTCGAATGCTGGATACAGTATACCCCACCTTCAATATGGAGAAGATCTATTCCGATAGTTACACCCAGGTGAGTTCAAGTGGTTCGCAATCGTATCCATCTGCTCGTGAGGCAATTTATAGGTCTGTTCAAAGGGGTAATCTAGTAACTGCATATACAGGTCACGGTGGCGAGGTAGGTTGGGCTTCAGAACGACTTCTTCAGTTGCCAGATGTGAACAGGTGGACGAATCGCACAGAGCTTCCTTTATTTGTTACTATCACTTGTGAATTTACCCGTTTTGATGATCCTTTCAGAACCTCGGCAGGTGAACAGGTGATGTTGAATCCCAATGGGGGTGGAATAGGCTTGATCAGTACCACTCGCGTCGTTTTTGTAGACGGAGCGGTAGATCTTAATGAGGTGGTGTTTGAGACCATCTTTGAGAAAGAGAATGGCGAGTATCCAACCTTAGGGGATGTAGTCCGCCGAGCGAAGAATGCCATCAACGCATCAGACAGAGTTCGATTCAGTCTGATCGGCGACCCAGCTCTTCGCTTGAATATCCCTGTACATGAAGTTATTTTGGATAGTATCAATGGTGTGCCAACGGCTCAGGTAGACACTATCAAGGCGAGAGAGACCGTCACTTTGGATGGAAGATTGTTCAGGGATCAAGGTGGGTTGTTCAATGACTTCAATGGCGAAGTCGTGGTTACCGTATTCGATAAGATCGTTCAAAAATCCACCCGTAGAAACGATGGAGAGGGTGCTGTTGTTAACTTCTCCCAGCAAGAGAATATCATATTCCGTGGTCGTGCGACGGTTGAGAATGGCTATTGGACGATCTCATTCATCGTTCCTCGCGATATTAATTATACGTATGGTCAGGGTAAGATTTCGCTTTATGCTGATAATGGCGTTACGGATGCTGCGGGTGCGAACAAGACTTTCTATGTAGGTGGACTGGGAGATCAAACCATCGCTGATGATGAAGGTCCAGAGATCCGATTGTTTATGAACGACACGAATTTCGTGAATGGAGGTTTGACAGATGAAAACCCAGTTGCACTAGCGCTACTTTATGATGAGTCAGGTATCAACGTGGTTGGAAATGGACTTGGTCATGACGTTGTAGGCGTTTTGGATGAAGATTTTGCCAACTCCTTTAGGTTGAATGCCTATTATCAAGGAGATCTTGACACCTATAAATCTGGAACCATTGAGTATCCATTCTTCGATCTCGATAATGGTCCTCACACATTGGATGTTCGAGTTTGGGATGTCATGAATAACGTTAGTGAGACCAGGGTACATTTTGTGGTCGCTGAAAGAGATAACCTCCAGATCGAAGACCTTTTCAATTACCCAAATCCATTCTCCACTGAGACGAATTTCAGCTTTGAACACAATCGTCCGGGTGAAGAGCTGGAGATCCAACTATTCATAATGGACCTCAATGGACGCATCGTTCATCATCAGAAGCAAGACCTAACTCCGGAGGGTTCACGTACTTTGGACATGAAATGGGATGGTTCTGGCAGTAATGGGGCAAAAGTTTCGAATGGCTTATACGTTTTTAGGTTAGTTGTTCGTTCAAAGGCCGATGGTGAAGAAGCCGAACAAAGTGAACGTCTTGTTTATTTGAAGTGAGTCTTCTCGCCGAACCTTCTATATTTGTATCCTCAATCGACTCGGAAATATGAAAATACGAAGCCTCATTTTAGGCATTTTAGTTACCGGAACCCCGGCTGTAATGAAGGCACAGACTGCCTTTGGTGACCGATTAGAAGTAGTTACTACTGCCGTTCCTGTCCTTGCCATTGGCCCTGACGCTCGCCATGGTGGTCTGGCAAATGTTGGTGCTGCTACGAGCGTAGACGCCAATGCTATGTTCTGGAATACATCAAAACTCGCCTTTCTAGAGGAAGGTACTTCAGATATCGCGATGAACTATACCCCGTGGTTGGGTAGGTTGGTTCCAGATATCGATCTTTCATATATCAGCTTCGCAACAGCTATCGATGATCGTCAAGCTATGGGAGCCTCGATTCGATACTTTTCTTTAGGCTCTATCGATTTTCGAAATCAGCAGGGTGATTTCCAGGGAACGTTCGATCCATATGAGGTTACTTTTGATGTTGGATATGCTTTGAAGCTCTCTGATTATTGGTCGGCTGGTGTCGCACTCCGCTATATTTTCTCCGACCTAACCCAGGGTCAAGCTGCTGGTGTCAATCCTGGACAATCGGTGAGTACGGACCTTTCCGTTTATTATCAGGGTAGAAAGACAAACTTACCAGACGGTCAAGCCGGGCGTTTGCTCTTTGGTGCGGCGATTACCAATGTAGGTGGTAAAATCAGCTACAGTGATGGTGGAAATGAAGACTTCTTGCCTACCAACTTGAGGATAGGAGCAGGGTATGAGTTCTTTATGGACGATTACAACTCCATTACCATCTATGCGGATGTCAACCGACTTTTAGTTCCAACGGCTCCGGTGCGTGATCCGCAGACTGGTGAGATCATTGAAGGAGAAGATGACAATGTTGGTGTAATCAGTGGTATTGTTCAATCGTTGAATCCAAATGCTAAGCCTGATGGTTGGGCTGAATTTTGGCGTGAGAACATGTACAACATCGCGGCTGAATATTGGTACGACGGAATTTTTGCAGTTCGCGGAGGATATCAATATGAGCACGAGCTGAAGGGTAACCGCGAATTCTTTACACTGGGTGTAGGTATTCGATACAGCCAATTCGGATTCGATTTCAGCTATTTGATCCCTGCCAATACAACGGTAAGATCACCATTGGAAAACACTTTGCGCTTGAGCTTGTTAGTTCGATTCGGTGCAAACAGTGGTTCATGAAAGAAATAAATTGGTCAGCAACATACCAGATCGCTCAGCTAAATGAATTGAGTGAATCAGACCAGTTGCTAATAGAGAAAGCACAACGAAGTAGGGAGCAGGCATATGCTCCCTATTCTCGTTATAAGGTGGGGGCTGCCGCACTGCTCGATAATGGAGAGGTACTTCTCGGTAACAATCAGGAGAATGCAGCCTATCCTTCGGGTTTATGTGCAGAGCGTGTGGCCTTGTTCAGTGCCGGCGCTCAATTCCCATCCAATTCGATCGTATCCTTGGCGATTTTCACCAATGCACATGGCGATGTTCCTGCTACGAGCTGTGGCTCATGCAGACAAGTTATGTCCGAATTCGAGCAACGTCAGGAATCGAATATTCGAGTACTATTTTGCGATTCGGATGAGAATGTATTGATTTCTAGCTCAGTAAGGGATATTCTACCTTTTTCATTTGAAGGCAAAAGGTTGGGCTGAGTTCCCCTCTATTTGTATTAGATTTGCCTTCTGAAATGTACCTGTACTTATGGCAAAGAAGAAGCTAACCAAAGCGGTTTATTTGAAGTGGTACGAAGACATGCTCTTCTGGAGAAAATTCGAGGACATGTCTTCTGCACTATACATTCAGCAGAAGATCCGTGGTTTCCTTCACCTCTATAATGGTCAAGAGGCTGTCCTAGCTGGCGCTCTTTTGGCTATGGAGAAGGGAGATAAGATGATCACTGCTTACCGAAATCACGTTCAGCCTATCGGATTGGGTGTTGACCCTCGCAAGATCATGGCGGAGCTGATGGGAAAAGTGGGAGGAACCTCTAGAGGTAAAGGTGGTTCCATGCACATGTTCTCCAAAGAACATCACTTTTATGGTGGGCATGGTATCGTAGGCGGACAGATCCCATTGGGAGCGGGCTTGGCCTTTGCTGATAAATACAGAGGTGATAAACACGTTACGCTTTGTTACATGGGCGACGGTGCGGTACGTCAGGGGTCATTCCACGAAACAATGAACCTTGCTATGCTCTGGAACCTACCCGTTGTATTCATTGTTGAGAATAACGGTTATGCAATGGGTACTTCTGTGGCGCGTACAGCAAATCACACCGATATCTACAAGCTTGGTTTAGGATATGAAATGCCTTGCAAACCGGTGGAAGGTATGGATCCAAAGGTGGTCTACGAAGAGATGCACGAAGCAATGGACCGCGCTCGTAAGGGCAATGGACCGACGCTTCTCGAGATCAGGACCTACCGTTATAAGGGTCACTCGATGAGTGATGCCCAACATTACAGAACCAAAGATGAGGTAGCCGAATATCAGAAGATCGATCCGATCATTATCGTCAAGAAGATCATCGAGGATAAGAAGTGGGCTACTGAGGATGAATTGAAGGAGATCGAACAACGCGTTAAGGATCTCGTTCAAGAGTGTGTGGATTTCGCAGATGAATCGCCATTCCCTGATGCAAGTGAATTGTGGCAAGATATCTACACTCAAGAAGACTATCCGTTCATTAAAGAATAAGTCAATCGGCTAAAGAATAACCAATATGGCTGTAGTAATTAATATGCCTCGCCTGAGCGACACCATGGAAGAAGGTGTTGTGGCCAAGTGGCACGTAAAGGTTGGAGATCAGATCAATGAAGGTGATCTACTAGCTGAGATCGAAACTGATAAAGCGACGATGGACTTCGAAGCTTTTCCAGGCCAAGAAGGTAAACTCTTGCACATCGGTGTTCAAGAGGGAGAAACTGCTCCGGTTGATAATGTACTTGCCATCCTAGGTGATGACAATGATGACGTTGAGAAGATCCTTGCCGAGCATGGTGGAGGAAACTCTGGATCGAAAGCAGACGAAAAAGAGGAAACCGAGAGTAAAGAAGAAAGCAAGCCAGAGGAGAAAGAAGAATCTTCATCTTCTGCTCCAGCAACTAGTACTTCTGCTTCAAGCTCTTCTAGCAATGGGCGCCTTAAGGCTTCACCACTTGCCAAGAAGATGGCGGAGGAAAAGGGCATCGACATCAATCGAGTTAAAGGAACGGGTGAAGGTGGACGTATCGTTAAGCGCGACATCGACGACTTCAAGCCGGGTCAAGCGGCTGCTTCAACCAGTGGAGCTGCCATGAGTGCGGAAGAGTCGTACACCGATGTTCCTGTCTCTCAGATGCGCAAGACCATTGCTCGTCGTTTGGCGGAAAGCAAGTTCACTGCGCCTCACTTCTACTTGACCATTGAGATTGATATGGATAATGCGGTTGCCACTCGCAAGCGCATCAACGACCGTGGAGATGTGAAGATCTCGTTCAACGATCTTGTTATCAAGGCTGCAGCTGTGGCATTGAAGAAGCATCCGGCGGTCAATTCTGCCTGGATGGGTGATAAGATCCGACAGAATCACCACGTACACATCGGTGTTGCCGTTGCTGTAGACGAAGGTTTGTTGGTTCCAGTTATTCGTCACGCCAATGCAAAAGGCATGGTAGAGATCTCTTCTGAGGTACGCGACCTTGCAGGTAAGGCTAAGAACAAAGAACTTCAGCCAAAGGATTGGGAAGGAAACACATTCACCATCTCTAACTTGGGAATGTTCGGCATTGAAGAATTCACGGCTATCGTGAACCCACCAGACTCTTGTATCCTTGCAGTAGGTGGTATTCGTCAAGTACCGGTAGTTAAGGATGGCGAAGTGAAGGTTGGAAATGTGATGAAGGTAACGATGTCTTGCGACCACCGTGTTGTTGATGGAGCTACTGGATCTCAATTCTTACAGACATTCAAGCAAATGATGGAAGAGCCAGTAACCATGTTGCTCTGATCACAAACTAGATATATCAATAAAGGGCTGGTGAACATTCGCTGGCCCTTTTTCGTTGCGACCCACTTGTTGAAAATCTTTCAGAAATTTCTCAGAATCCTGCCAAAAGTCATGGTTTAAATACCGCTTTAATGTGTATGTTTGCATTACTTTATAATCAGTCTAAATAAACGGGATGAGATTTAAGCGTGCAGCAGACTTAAGGGTAGGAGAAAGAGGGGTCATTCGTGAGTTCGATCTTGACAAGCTTCCGGTTAAGTTGTTGGAGATGGGCTGCCTTCCAGGCGCCGAGCTCGAGGTAAAGCACGTTGCCCCGTTTGATGGACCTATTTACTTCCGAATGGAAGATTATCATTTGGCGATGCGTAGAGAGCTTGCTGAGATGATCTTGTTGGAAGGTTCTGTAGAGGATGTAGCATGATCGGAGGTCGCAAGGCCCTAAAAGTAGCGTTGGTTGGCAACCCGAACACGGGCAAATCGTCACTCTTCAATGCGCTTACCGGGCTAAATCAAAAAGTAAGTAATTATCCGGGTATAACGGTTGAGAAGAAGACCGGTTACAGCAAGCTCAATCAGAGGGCTATTGCTGAAATGATCGATCTTCCGGGAACATATTCATTGCATCCGTCTTCCATAGACGAGGAAGTAGTGTTACGTACCTTGACCGAGCCGGATAATGCAGATCGCCCAGATGCGATCATAGCTGTGGCAGATGCCACCAATTTAAAACGAAATCTATATCTATTCACTCAGGTCTTGGACCTTGGGCTTCCCACCATTTTGGTATTGAACATGGTCGATCAGGTTCACCGTAAGGGAATCGAGATCGATGTGGAGAAGCTTGAAGAAGCCTTTGGGGTGAAGGTGGTGCTTGTGAACGCTCGCAAGGGCGAAGGTATCGATGTGTTGAAGAAATCGGTACTCGAACTATCCTATGAGCTTCGCCCACCCGTATTTGATGTTCGATCCTTTGCACCTAATTACGCCGAAAATGCTCGGAAGATCCTTGATCTTGAAGGTGACTATGCTGCATGGTTGATCGCTACTCAGGTGAGTGAATTATCGTATCTCGACAAAACGGTGCGGGATGAAGTGGAGCAACTGACCTTACGGTCGAATGTGGACACGAAGAAATTGAGGATCAAGGAAACGATCCAGCGATATAAGATCGTTAATGACCTTTTGAAAGAGGCGGTTACGGTCAATCCAAACTTAGATCGAAGTTGGACGGGGAGATTGGACTACATCATAACGCATAAAGTGTATGGGGTGGCGATCTTACTCGGACTTCTCTTCTTGATCTTCCAGGCGATCTTCTCTTGGGCTGAACTTCCGATGAATTTGATCGATACGGTATTTAGTGAACTATCGATCTATACGAGGAAGGCAATGGAGCCTGGGGCATTGACAGATCTCATTGCAGATGGAATAATTCCAGGTGTGGCAGGTGTGGTGATCTTCTTACCACAGATCTTCATCTTATTCACCTTCATTACACTGATGGAAGAGACGGGCTATATGGCTCGAGTGGTATTCCTTATGGACAAGCTGATGAAGCGTTTTGGCCTGAGTGGAAAGAGTGTGGTACCCTTGATCAGTGGAACGGCATGTGCGATACCGGCGATCATGGCTACGAGGAATATTGAAAGTTGGAAAGAACGATTGATCACTATTTTCGTCACGCCATTTACCACCTGTTCAGCCAGGCTGCCAGTGTACACCGTGTTGATCGGGTTGGTCATTCCTTCGAAATCCTATTTAGGCATCAACTTACAGGGCATAGTTCTGATGTTTATGTATCTGATCGGGTTCGCTACGGCTTTGGGGTCGGCTTGGTTGATGAGCAAGCTTTTACCAACGAGATCTACTTCTCATTTTATCGTTGAGATGCCGGCATACAGAGTGCCTCTATATAAGAACGTACTCATTACTATATGGAACAAGGGTAAATCATTTGTGACTAATGCGGGTAAGATCATCATAGCGATCTCTATTATTCTATGGGTTCTTGCCTCGAATGGCCCTAATGATCACTTCACAGAAGCAGAGAAATATGTAACTGCCCAAGTGGATACAAATTCGATCTCGGAGGAAGACCTTGTAGGGAAAATAGAAAGCTATCGTCTAGAACATTCATATGTAGGTTATTTAGGTCAGGCTATAGAACCAGCCATTCGTCCTTTGGGATATGATTGGAAGGTTGGCATTGCATTGATATCCTCATTTGCAGCACGAGAAGTGTTTGTTGGAACCATGGCTACCATATATAGTGTTGGTTCTGATGATGAGAAGACGGTTATGGAGCACATGGATCAAGAGATCAATCCGCGAACAGGCAAGCGGTTCTTTACGTTTCCAGTAGGGATGTCGTTGTTGATGTTCTATGCATTTGCCATGCAATGTATGAGCACTTTTGCTATTGTTCGTAAGGAGACCAACTCGTGGCGTTGGCCTATTTTCCAGGCGGTGTTCATGACGGCCTTTGCATATGTTATATCGTTACTCACTTATCAAATCTTGAGCTAATGAATTGGCAAGAATGGATCGTAGGAGCAGTTTTCTTTTGGGCATTATGGACCTTATTCAGGGTATTGTGGCCGAAGAAAGATGCAGGATGTGCTACAGGTGATTGTGCTTGTGGACCGAATGAGGTGAAGTCGAAGTCTAGATTTTCCTTTAACAAGTAGATACCATATCTAATGGCGAAGAAGGTCTCCATAGTTACAGGTGCCAGTAAGGGGATAGGCTATCAATTGGCCTTGGAGCTTCATAACAGGGGCTATCATGTACTGGCAACTGCGCGTTCTGAAGGCAAGCTTGAAGAACTCAAGCGTGAATGTGGTTCGGATCGGCTTGAGTATCATGCGTTGGATCTATATGACAGGGAGGCGGTAACGGAATGGTCGACCTCATTATCTCATAAAGGATATAATATAGAGCATTTGATATTGAATGCGGGTTCATTGGTCAATAAGCCATTTTCTGAGATCACTCCAGACGAATTGAGGCGGGTATATGAGGTAAATGTCTTCAGCGTTTTTGAATTCGTTCAGCAGACGTTGGGATTATTTGCTGATGATGCTCATGTGGTAACCATATCGAGTATGGGTGGATTTCAGGGTAGTCAGAAATTTCCCGGGCTCACAGCATATAGTTCCAGCAAGGCGGCGGTGTCGAGTTTGACGGAATGTTTGCAGGAAGAATTCTCTGAAACGGGTTGGGCATTCAATTCTTTGTGCTTGGGTGCGGTGCAGACAGAGATGTTGTCTGAGGCATTCCCGGGCTTTGAGGCACCCACTTCACCGGGGGAGATGGCCTCGTTCATAGCTGACTTTGCGGAGAAGGCTTCAAAATTTATCAGAGGTAAAGTGCTGCCAATCAGCAGTACTACGCCATAGGTAAAAAAAAGCTCCAAAAAATTAGCTGAAAAGCACTTGCTTGGAATAAATTCTCACTTACATTTGCAGCCCTCTTACGGGGGAGTTCATTGAAAGAGCAGCGAGTTTTGGGGCGATG
>CBFHXG010000005.1:0-95069 GCA_965659725.1 Phaeocystidibacter sp.
GATCTTACCTGCCATGGCCATGATCGGGTTGAAGTTGCGGGCCGTGCCCTTGAAGATGAGGTTACCCGCCTCGTCGCCCTTCCACGCCTTTACAAATGCGAATTCCGCATCGAAAGCATGTTCAAGGATGTGCGGCTTGCCATCGAAGTAGCGCACCTCTTTGCCTTCTGCTACCTCGGTTCCGAAACCAGCAGGGGTGAAGAATGCAGGAACTCCAGCACCAGCAGCACGACAACGTTCTGCCAATGTGCCTTGTGGTACAAGGTCCACCTCCAATTCACCACTCAACATCTGTCTTTCGAACTCATCGTTCTCCCCAACATAGGAAGAGATCATCTTCTTTACTTGTCGGGCTTGAAGCAAAAGCCCCAAACCAAAGTCGTCTACACCCGCATTGTTCGAAATGCAGGTCAGGTCTTTGGTGCCCTTTTTCTGTATGGCCTCGATGGCCTTTTCAGGAATTCCGCACAAACCAAAACCACCGAACATTACGGTCATTCCGTCTTGGATTCCTTCAACAGCCTCTTCTGCGTTTTGTACAACCTTTCGAATCATAGTAGAGGATTATTCAAATTCTGTATCACCCGATCCATCAGAGCCGCCCTCATTTTGGTCGGTCCGATGCTCATCGCAATTCAACTCAATGGTCATAGGATGCTCCGGCTTTTCGAAGTTTTCCTTACTCACATTAAGATCGGTATCATCATAACATCTTTTCATGAAATTGGCCCAAATAGGAAGTGCAGTTGTAGCACCCTGACCAAACGTGATCGACCTAAAGTGCGCCGAACGGTCTTCACAACCTGTCCACACGCCCGTAATCAAGTTCGGCACCATACCCATGAACCATCCGTCACTCTGGTTTTGTGTCGTTCCCGTTTTACCTGCAATTTCATTGGTGAATTGCCAAGGATATCCTGTAACCGCCCCACGCTCATAAGCTGGCCTTGAGCCGCTCATCCGCAATCTTGTACCCGTACCACCTTGGGTAACGCCGGTCATCAAATTAACGATGGCATAAGCATCTTCTTCACTCATTACCCGCTCCTGGCGAGGCATGAATTCTTGCAATACCACACCATTTTTATCTTCGATGCGAGTAATGAAGATGGGCTCAGAATACCTTCCCTTGTTAGCAAAGGTGGTATAGCTTCCCACCATCTCGTATACGCTCAGGTCTACCGTACCCAAGGCAATGGAGGGCGCTTCTGGGATCTCGGACTCGATCCCCATTCTTCGCGCCAGGCGAATGACCGGACGTGGGCCCGTTTGTTTCATCAAATAAGTAGTGATGGTGTTCATAGAGTTGGCCAACCCCTGCTTCAATGTAACCACACCACCGTATTCGTCTCCGGAGTTCTTCGGACACCAATCTTCGAGCAGTCCATACTGACCTCTTTCTATGCAGGTAAGCACGTTAGGCACCTGCAGACAAGGAGAATAGTGCTTTTGTTCGATCGCTGTTGCGTAAACGAAGGGCTTGAAGGTAGAGCCAACCTGACGTCTACCTTGCTTCACATGGTCGTATTTGAAATAGCGGTAATCAACTCCTCCTACCCAAACCCGAATGAATCCAGTCTGTGGTTCGATAGACATCATTCCCACTTGATATATACTCTTCATCCATCGGATGGAGTCCATGGGCGACATCAGTGTGTCAAGCGGACCATCCCATGAAAAGACTTCCAGTTCGGTAGGTGTATTGAACACTTCGATGATCTCTTCATCAGACTTACCCTGGTTCTTAAGTGAACGGTATCGCGGAGTTTGGCGCATGGCTGCGTGTAAGATGTTCCGTGATTGTCCGGTTGGGTCCTGCTGGAAATAGAATGGATACGTTGATCGATCGCCATCAACCTCACGAAAAACGCGCTGTAAATTGCTCAAGTGCTGACGAACAGCAGCTTCGGCATAAGTTTGCATTCGAGAATCGATGGTCGTGTAGATCTTCAAACCATCGGTGTAGATGTTGTATTTGGATCCATCTGGTTTACGATTTTCTTCTACCCAATCCTTCATGTAAGCACGCACGTATTCGCGGAAGTAGGGAGCCAATCCACGCTCATGTGAGCTGCGGTTGAAGTCGAGGTCCAACGGCAATTGTGCGAGTGAATCCGCTTCTTCTTGCGTGATCAGGTCGTTCCTTACCATTTGCCCAAACACCGTATTCCTTCTGTCAAGCGCAATTTCTGGTCGAGATACCGGATTGTACCAAGAAGGGTTCTTAACCATGCCCACCAATAAAGCGCGTTGATGGATCTTCAGGCTATCCGGAGTGCAATTGAAATACGTCCGTGCCGCAGAATTGATCCCTACGGCCTGATAGAGGAAATCGAATTGATTGAGGTAAAGAACGATGATCTCGTCCTTGGTGTATCGCTCTTCAAGTTGAGTTGCGATAACCCATTCCTTGAACTTCTGACCAACGCGTTCTACGAGGGTAACATTTTCGAAATCATCTGTAAAGAGCTGCTTGGCCAGCTGTTGCGTAAGGGTTGAACCACCGCCTTTCTTGCCGAGATTTACAACCGCTCGGGTAAGTGACCGAAAGTCGATGCCGCTGTGCTCACGGAATCGCTCATCTTCTGTGGCAATTAGTGCATTGACAAGATGGTCTGGAAGCTCATCGAATTCCGCATGGGTACGGTTTTCTTCAAAGAAGGTTCCCAATAGCTCATTGTCGTTGGAGATGATCTGCGAAGCCAAGTAGCTCTTTGGATTGGCGATCTCGTCCGTGGATGGAAGAGGACCAAAGGCTCCAAAGCTTGCCAAAAGAACACAGAGCGCGATAACGATCGCCGGAGAGAGGAACAGCAACCACATCCACTTTACATACTTGCGGAAGTCGTCCTTTTGTTTTGATTTCTTTTTAGCCATGCGTCTTAATCATTGACAGGTACAATGCGCAATCCGATCTCCTCGATACCGATCAAGTGATCTTCCCTCATACCCTGTTGAAAGCGAAATTGATATGTCCCTTTATTCTGAAACCGCAGTATTTGACGGTTATATGGAGCTTCAACCGTCTTAATGTCGCCGAAGCCTTTACCCAACCATTCACCTGTCGGTTTGGCCAGTTGATAACTGATCTTATCTGTATGAATCTGCTCACCACCAAATGTGATCTCCCTATTCAACCAGAAGTTTTGATATGGGTACTGGGTGTTATGCCTGAGCATCACGATTACACCGAACTCTGAAGTGGTATCATCCACGTCTACATCAAAGGTGACTACGCTATCTTCTTGCCATCCCGAATCGGGAATGGGCACATAGGCATCGTAAATCGCATCGTCAGAACACGATGTCAATGCCACTGTGATGATCAGCTTAAGAAGGATCTTAACTCTTGTCATTATCCTGATTGTTGCTGTTTCTTCGTGGATTTCTCCTTTTGTTCGATGGTCTGCGTTTACCCTTATTTACAGTTGGATTGTTCCCGCCTTGTCCCTCTTGTTTAGGTTGATTGGACCCACCTTTTCCTTGAGGCTTATTGCGGTTACTGGAACGATTCGAATTGCCTTTTTCGTTTGATCGGTCCTTTTGATGCGGCTTTTTGTTCGAAGGGCGCTTCTTGCGCCTGCTCTTCTTAGGGCGATCGAATCGGTTGATATCATCTTGGCCCACCACATTGTCAAAGTCCGGCGCTGCCACCTCTGCTTCAGCCATGAGTTCTTCCAATGAAGCCGGACTTTCACCTTTGGCGTTCATCTTTTGGATCTCCTTCACAGAGTCAACATCCAAGGCTACCCATGTCATGGCTTCATCAACGTACGCGTACCACATGGTGCGTTTGAAGATGTCCATTTTCATGTAAGAAGCCTCGCCGCGTTTGGTTTTCAATCGCATTGAAGTATCTGGAAACTCTTTTAACGCTTCGAGGTAAGAATCGAGCTCGTAGTTCAAGCAGCATTTTAGCTTTCCACACTGTCCAGCCAACTTGGTTGGGTTTAGGGAAAGCTGCTGATAGCGAGCAGCGGAGGTGTTTACACTACGGAAGTCGGTCAGCCATGTAGAGCAACACAGCTCTCTACCACATGAGCCGATACCCCCAAGCCGACTAGCCTCTTGGCGCGCTCCGATCTGCCGCATTTCGATGCGCACTCGGAATAGTCCTGCGAGTTCGCGGATAAGCTGACGAAAGTCTACGCGCTCTTCCGCGGTATAATAGAAGGTAGCCTTAGAGCCATCGCCCTGGTACTCAACGTCACTGATCTTCATCACCAAGTTGAGTCTGGCTGCTATTTGTCGCGCTTGAAGCATGGTTTCATGCTCTTTCTCACGACTATTCGTCCATATATCTAGATCCTTCTGGTTGGCCTTTCGGTAAACCTTGAGGGATTGGTCTGGATGCTGCCTGAATTTCTTCTTTCGCATCTGTAATCGAACCAGTTCTCCAGTGAGGGAAACTTGTCCGATATCGTGGCCCGGTTGGGCTTCAACGGCTATTACATCACCCATGTGAAGTGATAGGCCATCTGTATTTTTATAGAACTCCTTTCGGCCGTTCTTGAAGCGAACCTCTACCCAATCGAATGGCGTTTGTCCCGCCGCTGGCTCCATATCTGAGAGCCAATCGAAAACTGTTAGGGTATTGCATCCGCTGGTACCACACGATCCATTCCCCCGGCATCCCTTGGGAAGGCCACCACCATTGCTGCATGTGCTACATCCCATTGATCGATGATTTTTTCCGAGTTCTTCCCCTAAAAGTAACAACTTTTTTAGGGGAATCCCGTTCCGGGTTTAGCGCAAAGATAACGAACCTAACCGCGCAAAAGAGAATTGTCTTTCATTCGCGTAATTTGCAGGTATGTATAAGAAACTCTTAGGCATCTTCTTTCTATTCAGCCTATCCTCTCCCGCGCAAGAATTGGGTAGTTGGGGAGATCTCTATTCATACAACTCCGTAACCGACATCGTCAAGCTTCCAAATGGCGTCTACCTCTGCGCCGCAGGCAGGGCCATGTATACCTTCGATTACCCAAACAAAGAGATCGCTAAGTTCTCCAAGGCCAACGGGCTCAGCGATGTAAACGTAAGCGCGATCGAACGCGACCCTGTCTCTGGAATCGTCGTGGTAGGCTACGAGAATGCCAATATTGACGTGATCGATGGTGATCGGATCATCAATGTTTCCGACATCCTTAACTCCGATAAATTCACCGGACGTAAGCGGATCAACGAGATCGTTATCCGGGATGGGATAGCCTATCTGGCCACTGGTTTTGGAGTGGTTGAATTGGATATAGTACGCCGACTTATACTCGATACATGGGTGTTAGGCGACAACGCTTCCGAATTGGAGGTGTTCGACCTGGCCTTTCAGGAAACGACGGATACGGTATGGACCATGACCGAGGCTGGAATTCTCAAGGCTTCTCGCCAAGATCCGCTATTCTTCTATGAATCATGGGTAGAAGATCCACTTACGGGACCATTTGAGCCCTTTATCGATGTAATAGACGATCGCATCTTCACAGTGGTGGATAGAGGATTGAACGATACCATCTATACACGAACAACAGGCAGTTCTTGGACACAAACGTCATCGAACTCACTCGGCGAAGTAAAACACCTCCAAGCTGTAGGCCAAAAACTCTATACCACCTTCTCATTTACTGCTGAAGAAAGAGATGCCAATGGTGAATTAGTTGAGCTCGTATCCGCTGGATACGGCGGAAACGGTGACTTTAAGCCACAGTTTACCACTCGCGACGAGCAAGGTAGATGGTTTGTAGGTGATGGAATTGCCGGGTTGATCTACGTGGATAACCCCAATTTCGTTCAACGAGCCCGGCCAGTTTCACCCTTTTCAAACAATGTCTATTCCGTTTACAATTCAGACAATAATGGTCTTTTCATAGCACCCGGTAATATCAATGGCGTGTGGGCTCCAACCTTCAATTTTGAAGGGTTCTTTCGATTAGAAGATGAAAGTTGGCGCAGATATTTCGCTTCTGGAACCGGACAGTCGCATGACATTATCCAGGTATTAGAAGACCCGATGGATCCAACCCGTTTCTTCGCTATCGCCATGGGGTCGGGGTTGCTGGAATACCGCGACGGTGAACTATACCAAGTGTGGAATGAATCAACTACCAACAGGGTTCTCGTAGGAACAACAGATTCAAACGATACACGTGTTGCAGGCATGGCGTTCGATGAAGAAGGAACGCTATGGGTTACCACCTCTTTAAGTCCAAATTCATTAGCATCTTACGATAGAGACGGCAATTGGCAGGCAAGGTCAATCGGTAATTTCAATGGACGGAATGTGAAGACCATCGCCATCCTTGAGAATGGAGATTTCTGGATCCAAGGCAGGAATGATGGTATCTATGCCGTTCGATTTGAAGGCGGATCTACCCTAACTCGAGCACTGGGAACCGGTGAAGGAAATGGCGATCTTAGTAGTTCTTTCGTTCACGATTTTCAAGAGGATCTGGATGGGGAGATCTGGATCGGCACCGGAGAGGGAGTAATGGTGCACTTTGCGCCAGACAACTTGTTCATACCGAACCGTAACTACGATGCCCAGTCCATCATCATCCTCGAAAACGGTGTGTTTCAACGTCTCCTGGGCTCCGAAGGTGTGTTGGCCGTTGAGGTAGATGGTGCCAACAGGAAATGGTTCGGTACAGAGACAGGCGGACTCTTCCTAACCTCTGAAGATGGCATCGATGAGCTACTTCACTTTACAACTGACAATTCTCCTCTGCCGAGCAATCGCATCGTAGATGTTGAAGTAAATGATGAAACGGGTGTGGTCTACATTGCTACCGACCTTGGCGTGGTAACCTACAATGGAGACGCTACAGGGGGCAATGAAACGATGGACGAGGTAACGGTTTTTCCAAATCCAGTTCGACCGGGCTATACGGGGCCCATTGCCATTCGAGGGTTGGTGCAGGACGCTCAGGTTAAGATCACCGACGTATCTGGAAACCTCGTTTTTGAAACTGTGGCCAATGGTGGTCAGGCCATCTGGATGGGGGATGACCTGAGTGGTCGACGTGCGGCGACAGGTGTTTACTTGGCCTACATAACGGATGATCTAGGAGAGAATACTAAGGTGGTGAAGATCCTTCTGGTGAACGGAAATTGATGACTGCGGAAGAGGCAAAAGTTCAGGCCATCGTACTGGGGACGGTAAAGTATGGAGACAGTGGAACGGTATTGCGAACCTTCACGCCACAACAAGGTCTGCTTGCCTTCATGGTGCATAGTCTGCATTCAAAGAAGGCCGGACAAATGCGTCCATCGATGACCCTACCCATGACCATCCTCGATGTCGTTATCAACCACAGAGGGAAGGGCAATCTGAAAACTATACAGGAGGTTAGGCCTGCCAGACATTGGTCGAAATTACATAGCGACCCAATTCGAATGACCTTATGCACGTTCGCCTCGGAAGTGATCCAAAAGGTGGTTACGGAAGACCACCAAGAGTCTTTTCTATTCCAGGAATTGAGGTTGTGGTTGGAGCGCTTGGATCGGGATGATGCTCGTTTAGGTACTGCACCTCATGAGTTGCTTCTTATCGTTGCTCGGCAAATGGGGTGCTTCCCGCACATGGAAACGTATAAGGAAGGGTATGTCTTTGATATGATGGATGGACACTTCATTCCCGAGGCACCCGATCACACCTATTGGATGACAGGTCAGGAAAGTGCAGCGCTCAATGCCTTGATCCATCATGAACCTGTGCATAAAACGATGCGATCTAAGCTGTTGGGAGAGTTGCTCTCGTATTTGCGGATCCATCACGAGCCTTTCGGAACCTTGAAATCGATAGAGATCCTACGTACGCTTCTTAGTTGAGTTTGATGGAGCGAAGAACAACCTCCAATTCCATCATCAATTTGAGCTTCTTGCTATCTGGACCGTAGAAGAATCCATCTGCGGTTAGGACCACACCATTTTCCTCATCGTAGATCTCATACGCGAGGAATGGACCACCCATGAAATCACCATGTGTTCTCCAAAGGCCGCGAAGCTCGATAGCTAGGTTATCATCAATATCCGTAGTTGATAAGGATGGCGGAACACGACGTTCGGTGCCTGGATAAGAGCCTTCAGAAGGACCTTCGAAGTTGACCTTCAGTATTGAGTCGCGAATGGCAATCATGTCTGCCCCTGGAATAGCATCGTCATTGATAGAGCGGACGTGAAAGAAAATGGCTTGATTGGTACGGATATTCTCAGCGAAGAAAACCTTCAACCCCTCCTTGTCTTGTGTAAGTTGATACGCATCAGGAAGAAGCATACTCTTGATGCCTAGCTCCTTCAATTCAGGAGGGAGATTCACCTTGGCAGTTCTGCGAACCCTTCTTCTGAGGACTTCCATATCGTGCTCGTGAAACTTTGCGGCAAGGTCGTTTTCATTTTGATTGAACAAACGGGCTAGCTCAAGCTTTGAAGGAGCGGTAAATTTTGCCACGATCTGTGGTGCTGCCCATTGATCGTAAACTAGTTGGTAACTGGCCTCGGCGGTATCGTTTACTTCGAAGAGAACGATACTTTTGTAAGTTTCGAAAAGGTCGCCGAACGCCTTGTAATCTACTTGATGGATGTCGAACATCGACTCGTCTTGAGGCAAACCTGCAACGGGCTTGGTGAGCCTGTCGTGTACCAAGTTGCCGAACTCTCCGCTCCACAGACCCTCGTCCATAACGAGCATCATTTCATTGTGGGTTCCTTTACTATCACGCATGATACGGCGCTCTGAACCGTCGCCTGTGCATGCTGTCAATGCAAAAATGGAAAGTGCGAGTAGGATGTAATTTCTCATTGCGGATGGATCACTAGGGTTTGACCTGGACGAATACCTGTAGCACTGCGAATATTGTTCCAATCCATGATGTTATCCGCAGAAACACCAGGATATTTTTTAGCAATGTCGTAAAGTGTGTCGCCACTCCGCACCGTATAATTCACTCCGCCATCGGATCTAGTAGGGGATGAGGCCGTTTGTTGAGAGGATTCACTCGGCACGCTTCTAGGATAGATGATCAGCCTTTGACCTACACGGATGGTAGTGCCTCGGAGTCCATTCCAATTTTGAATCTGACGAACCGAAACACCGTATTTCTCACCGATAAGCCCAAGGGATTCACCCCCACGAACACGGTGCACCAATCGGTCATCCATATCTTCGAACTCCTCTTGCTCTTCTGCCTTTTCAAACTCCGCTGCAGCCAGGGCATAGATGGTGTCTTCATTCGTGATGAACACACCCATATTATCTCTTGGAAGCACCAGGTAATGTTCTTGCCCATTGATCTCCGGTATCAATTCATGACGATAGCTCGGGTTCAGGATGGAAAGGGTGGTCTTATCCACACCTGTGGCCTCAACGATATGGTCGAATTTCAGTTTGTGCTGAACCTTTACGGTGTCTGTCTCATAAAGCGAGAGGATAGAAGGAACGGGGTAAAGGCCGTGTTCTGGAGCATAGTTCATTACATAGTTCACCGCGATGAAAGCTGGAACATAACCCGCCGTTTCACGAGGCAACCAAGGTCGGATGGCCCAATAGTCCGTTTGTCCGCCTGAACGTCGGATCGCTCGATTGACATTGCCAGGCCCCGAATTGTATGCGGCTAATGCCAAGTTCCAATCGTCGAACATGTCATGTAGCTTCATCAAGTAATCGCAGGCCGCCTCCGTTGATTTGTAGGGATCGCTACGTTCATCAACATAACTGCTGATGTGTAATCCTTGCATTCTACCTGTGGCGTACATGAACTGCCAGAGTCCGGTTGCTCCAACACGGCTTCTCGCATTTGGATTCAATGCGGATTCAACAATGGCCAAGTACTTCAATTCCAGGGGCATATCGTACTTATCCAACGATGCCTCGAAGAGTGGGAAATAGTATTCGGCTAACCCTAGCATGCGACCCACCTGTTCTCTTCGGCGGTTGGCGTAGAGGTCGATGTAACGTTTAACCTGATCGTTATAAACGAGGTCGAAAGGAGTTTGACTATTCAAATACTCCATTCGCATGGCGATTATGCTATCTGAGAATTGTGGAATGCTATCGATGAGCAATGAGTTGATCACTGCAGATCCTTCGGCCGTGAATAAGGTGAATGACATCAAGCTGTCGAGGCGAGCCGCAAAGGGGTCGTCTTCGAATGTCCACTCCACTACTTCAAGTGTGTCGGCATCTACAGAAGTAGTGTCGCCCGGATTAGCAGAGGCAAAGAATGTGCTCATGGAGAGCAAAGCCACGAGGGGGAGTGACGCTTTCATGCTACGATAAACGATATATAATGTGAACTAAGTACGAATCGAACGTACAAAGTTAAGTTAGGCAAATCATCCGTGTTGTCGGATAGTTCTGAACACTAAAGTGCTGAAAACCACTATTTGTTCATGAGCATGTTCGCAATGCGAAGCAGCTTATCATCCTCAAATCTACCTGTGATCAATTGCAATCCGAAAGGCATACCGTTGGAGTGCTTGCCTACAGGTATAGAAATGGCTGGGTTTCCGGCGATGTTAGCTTGAACCGTGAAAATATCTTCCAGGTACATCACTGTTGGATCGGCGAGTTCCTGATCGAGTGGGAACGCCGTGTGTGGTGATGTTGGCAGTAAGATCACATCGTTGTCCTTCAATACTTCGTCGGTCGTATCGCGGATCAAACGTCTCGCCTTTTGCGCCTTGCCATAGTAGGCGTCATAGTATCCACTAGAAAGAACGAATGTACCCAACATGATACGTCGCTTTACTTCTTCTCCGAATCCTTCAGTACGCGAGCGCTTGTAGGTGCTCTCTAGGTCTGTGGCATTCTCACTTCTATATCCGAAGTGCACCCCGTCGTAGCGAGCGAGGTTAGAAGATGCCTCAGCTGTTGTGAGGATGTAGTAGATCGGAACCAAAGAATCGAGATAAGGGAACTCAACTGCATTGATCGTATGACCTTCGGCTTTGAGTTGCTCCAACCTTGACTCCATGTCTTTTTTGATCTCAGGGTCGAGGCCTTTACGCTCAAGAACATCCTTGAAATAGGCAATACGCAACGGTTTCTCTGGAGCTTCTAGGGCGCCGTGGTCGTCCACCGGCTTGCTGCTCGAGGTGCTATCCATTGGATCTTTGCCCGACATCACCTCCATTACACGAGCGATATCGTCCATGTTGTGTGCAAATGGACCAATTTGATCGAAGGAGGATGCGTAAGCGATCAAGCCATATCTGGAAACACGGCCATAGGTTGGTTTCAATCCTACTACGCCCGTAAAACTCGCTGGTTGGCGGATGGAACCTCCAGTATCTGAGCCGAGTGCAACGTGACAGAGATCTGCGGCAACGGAAGCGGCAGCGCCACCGCTCGATCCACCAGGGGATAGTTTTGTATTCAATGGGTTTTTCACGGAACCAAATGCCGAGTTCTCGTTGGAAGAACCCATGGCAAATTCATCGCAGTTCGTGCGGCCAATGATGATGGCATCTTCATCGATCAATCGTTGAACAGCGGTTGCCGTAAAAAGGGATTCGAAGTTTTCGAGGATCTTGGAGGCGGCCGACACAGCATGGCCTTGATAGCACATGTTGTCTTTGATGGACACAATCAAACCTGCCAACTTTCCAGCAGTACCGTGTTCCATCTTTTGGTCGATCACTGTTGCGCGCTTGCGAGCGTCACCAGCGTAAACTTCCAAGAAGATATTGAGATCAGACTTAGATTCGATGCGCTCGAGGTACGCGTTGACTACATCGATCATCTTTACTCTACCAGACTGGAGTGTGGCTTGAAGATCTGCCAGGCTCGTATACTTCATTCGATTTACGTCCGAGTTTAGGCTTTCTTGTCTGATGAGCTATTGTCAGACGATTTCTTTTCGCCTTTTTCGTCTTCCTTAACGGCATCCTTGAATTCTTTGATACCACCGCCTAAGCCGCGCATCAATTCAGGGATCTTACGACCGCCGAAGAGAATAAGAACTACAACGAGAATGAGGACAAAGCCCCAAACACCGAATCTTTGAATAAAAAGGAACGATTCGTTCATGTTTCCCTTGAAATTTAGTTGGGGCAAAGGTAGGAAAAAGGTTGATGGTAATAGGAAGGAGGATCTTAGAGTTCACTCGTCCTAAAGCGCTTGTGAATGCTATTTCTAGCCTTTCTCCCATTCGGGTTTCAGCAGGCTGTAGGCGAAGAGATCAGAAAATTGCTCGTTGAAGTAGCTAGCACTTCGGAAGCAACCCTCACGCTGGGCCCCCAAAGCCTCCATTTGGCGGGCACTAGCTATGTTATTGGTCTCCATCCAGGCCTCCAATCGATATAGATCCATCTCTTCAAAGCCAAACTGAACGCAGCGTTTCAAAGCCTCTTGCATATATCCCTGACCATGGTGCTTCGGATCCAATCCGTAACCCAATTCGCCTGTCTTATTCGGTCGATCCACTCTCCATATTCCAGCATATCCCACTTGAATCCCCATGTCCTTGTTCTCCAATATCCATTGGGTTCCCTCTCCTTTTTCAGCTCTCTCTTTGATGTTGTTGAGATGATCGATGGAATCCTGCCGTTTGGTCATCAATGGTCGGTGCATATACTGCATGAATTCTGGATCTGACCTCAGCCGGAAGAACCAGTCGATATCTCGTTCTTCAGGAGCACGCATGATCAGGCGAGAGGTGGATAATCGGGGGATGGACATCAGGAGAGTTTCTCAGTGAGCGCCGTCATCACCTTACGTGGATTCTTGCCTTCATAAAGGATCTTGTAGACCGCATTCGAGATAGGCATTTTCACCTCATGCTCCCTTTTCACGCTCTTGATCAGCTTTGCGGCGTAATAGCCCTCAGCCACCATATTCATTTCGAGCATGGCAGAACGCACGGTATATCCCTTACCGATCATCGTTCCGAAGAGACGGTTCCTGCTGAATTGAGAGTAGGCCGTTACTAGAAGGTCGCCCAAATAGGCCGATCCCGTAATGTCGCGTTTGATCGGATGAACAGCCTTGATGAAGCGCTTCATTTCGCGAGTAGCATTGCTCACCAAAACGGCTTGGAAGTTGTCGCCGTAACCTAAGCCATGACAAATACCCGCCGCCAGACTGTAGATGTTCTTCAATACGGCAGCATATTCGGTTCCGTAGATATCGTCCGATGTGGATGTCTTGATAAAGTCACATGCCAGCATCTTAGCCATTCGCTTCGCATAGTCCTTCGTCTGACAAGCGATGGTGAGGTAGCTCAGACGTTCGAGTGCTACTTCTTCAGCATGACAAGGCCCCATGATCACACCGATGTTGTCGATGGGCACATTGTATTTTTGATGGAGGAACTCACCCACGATCACATTTTCATCCGGGACGATGCCCTTAATGGCCGAAAAGATCACTTTGTCCTCCAGCGATTCCGCGAGGGATTCAAGTGAAGGTTTCAGGAACGCACTCGGGATGGCGAATATGAGGTAGTCGTTTTGCGCAACCAGATGATTAATGTCTGTTGATACATCGATCCGTTCTGTTTGCAGTTCTACTCCAGTAAGGTATTTGGGATTGTGATGATAGCGTTTGATGTGCATCACGCTTTCCTCATCACGCATCCACCAACCTACGTAATCGTTGGTTTCGCTTAATATCTTAACAAGTGCTGTTGCCCAGCTACCGCCACCAATTACGGCTATGGTTGGGTTCGACTTTCTGTCAGTGGTTTCATCAGTCATAATCAGAAAGTGAGTTCGAGCTTCAGTTCCTCTTCTCCTCGCTTCACGGTTACTTGGATGGTGTCGCCTTGCTTGAAAGCCCCTAAGGCCCTCATATAGGCGTAGATGTCGGTGGCCGGATATTCACCCAACTCTATGATAATATCTCCTGTTTCAATTCCCGCATTTGACGCAGGTTTGCCGTCTGTAACGCCATCAACCTTTACACCTGGACCTCCAAACACATAGTCTGGAATAATGCCTAAGGTAACGTTGAATCGAGGCACACTCTGACTTTGATCGCTTGATGTCTCTTGAAAGTTCAGCGAGGCTGGAATTTCATTAGCTAGCTCTTTCAAAAGTTCGGCTACGTCATACAGGCCTTCATAGTTGATCTTATCAGCATCGTCTGTCGGCTTGTGGTAATCATCGTGTGTTCCCGTAAAGAAGTGAAGTACGGGCACGCCGGTTTGATAGAAAGAAGTGTGGTCTGATGCTCCTGTTCCACCTGCGCTCTTCGAGACTTTGAAATCGGTCGCAGTCTCTTCAATCATAGCATCCCACTCTTCGGCCGTGCCGGTTCCCGAGATCAATATAGATCGCTCTTCATCCAAGCGACCCACCATATCCATGTTCAACATGGCAACTGGGTTAAGCTCTTCGTAGTAGGCCTGCTTAGTGAAGTAGTCTGAGCCCAAAAGTCCACGCTCTTCACCACTGAATGCGATGAACAGGAGGTTGTGAGTAGGAGCGAGTTCGGACAAATTCCTTGTCAGATGGAGCAGCGCGGTAGTTCCACTGGCATTATCGTCGGCACCATTGTGCACGGCAGGCTCACCGCGGTAGAGTGAATTGTCACCTCCATATCCTAAGTGGTCGTAGTGAGCACCGATGATCAATGTAGTTTCAAAACCTCTATCCAAATGACCAATCACGTTGTATCCCGAAACGTTCTCCAATTGAAGGTCAACAGAAAAACCGTAGTTGTGGTCTTCTACTAGTGGTTCATCGCCCATGTAGTATACGGCAGGAAGTCCGGAAGGAATCGTAGACTTAAAGCGGATCTGCGGCGGTTGGGAAGTTTCATCATTCTTGATGAAGATCACTCCAACGGCTCCGTGTTCCTTGGCGTTGCGAATTCTATAGTCCAAGCCATGGTATTTCAAATACTCAGAGTGCGGATGAATGCCGTCCGGTGAGCCAATGTCTACAAGGACTATCCGTCCGTTGGCATCTATTCCTTCGTAGTTGTCTAACTCTTTTTCAGGAGCTGTAATTCCGTAGCCTACGGATATGAGTTTCCCTGATGCGGCCCCATTTTCTGAGTATTTCACAGGGAAGAAAGTGTGACCTAGATTGTTGTGCAATCCATCTTCTCCTCTGAACCAATAATTCTTCCCATCCGTCATGGTAACATTCACTGGGATATCAAATTCTTGAGTCCAGATGTCGTCGAAATTGGCATTTGTAAATGCCTTGATGATATAGTCTCTGGCTTGACCCGCTCCCTCGGTGCCTGGCTCTCTACCTTCGAGCTCATCGGAGGCTAGGTAAGTGAGATCCGTTTTGATGGCCTCTAGCTCTTCGGGAGTTTGTCCAAATACCGAAAGCGGTAGAATGACGAGTAGTATCCTATACACGTTTTGCATAAGGTGGAATTTGTGAAACTCAAAGATAGGGTTCCGCGACGATTAGCGCTTTGGCTTCTTGTTAAAGAAGAGCAGAAGTACAACACCTACCGTAATAGCGCTATCGGCAATGTTGAAAATAGGACGGAAGAATCGGAAGTGTTCACCACCCCAAATAGGCAGCCAATCTGGGAATGTGCCACTGAATAGTGGGAATGAAAGCATATCAACCACATTTCCTTGAAGAAAACCAGAATAGCCCGAGCCCACTTGTGAAGTGCCGCCGTATGCCACCCAATCTTCAATGTCGGGGTTGAAAGTGAGGCCGGTGTCGAAGATCATTCCGTAGAACGCGGAGTCGATCATATTACCAGCAGCGCCAGCAAGGATCAATGCAATTGAGGTGAGTTGCATCTTGGAAGCTCCTTTTTCCGAAGATCGTTTTAACCAAATGAAAATGGCGCCAATAGCGATGAGTCTAAATACACTCAATATGATCTTTCCTGTGTTTCCACCCCATTCCAGGCCAAAAGCCATTCCAGGGTTTTCAATGAAGTGGATATGAAACCACGAGGTGATGTTGATCACGTGGTTATAGCTCATAGAAGTCTTGACCCAGATCTTGAGGACCTGATCAATGATGAGAACTATGGCAACGATTAGTAGAGATCGCTTCAAATCACTGACGATTTTTCGCCTCGATACTCAAAGTAGCGTGTGGAACAAGTTTTAATCTCTCTTTTGAAATGAGTTTACCAGTAACACGGCAGATACCGTAGGTCTTATTCTCGATGCGGATCAAGGCATTCTTGAGATCGCGAATGAATTTCTCCTGACGGGAGGCGAGTTGAGAAGCCGTTTCCTTGCTCATGGTTGCAGATCCTTCCTCGAACGACTTGAATTGGGGAGATGTATCCTCTGTCCCATTGGTCAGGTCATTTTGAAACTGCTCTCTAAGCAAGTATAGGTCTTCTTCTGCTTTTTTCATTTTCTCCATGATAAGCGCCTTGAACTCGTCAAGTTCTTTATCGGAGTACCGAACTTTTGGATTTTCACTCATGATACTTTCCTTAATCAGAATGTGCGAATATAACTTTTTGGGTCAATTACGCACGTGGATTCATTTATGCTTTTTCGAGGAATACCTCCAGTGTGTGATCGTCAATCTCCACATCTGTAGAGCCATCCTTTGATTCCCATTTCAAGCTAGAGGCCAAAACCTCCGAGCAAACGTAGTTCTCGTTGTTTTCGACCGCCTTTTTCAAGGCCTCGCTACCGTGTAAACTCAGCGCGATGCGGTCGGTTACATCCAATCCAGAATCCTTGCGGATATTCTGTACTCGGTTTACAACCTCTCTCGCTAATCCTTCCGATTCAAGTGCTTCATCCAGCGTGATATCCAAGGCAACGGTGACACCTCCTTCGGAGGCAACAAGCATACCTGGGATGTCGGCCGTTGAGATCTCTACATCTTCGGGTTGAAGGTTAACTTCCGTACCATTGACGTCTAAGGTCATGCCGTCGTTGGATTCGAAGGCTTGGATTGTATCGGTATCCATCTGGTTTACCTGAGCGGCGATGCCCTTCATCAACTGACCGTACTTCGGACCCAATGTCTTGAAGTTCGGCTTGGCCTTCTTAACGAACATACCGGCCGATTCGTCTACCGCCTCCACTTCTTTCACATTCACTTCCGATGCTACGAGATTAGATACTGCTTTCAAGCGATCGGCAAATGTGGAATTGAGCACTGGAACAGTGATCTTTCTCAATGGCTGACGAACGCGGATGCGCTCTTTCTTGCGCAAGCTGAGCACCATAGAACTCAATTGTTGAGCGAGGTGCATGCGCTCTTCCAGGTCGTTGTCGATCTGACCTTCATCTGCCTTTGGCCAGTTTGCCAAGTGCACGCTTTCAACGTCGTGGTTGCTCGTAGCCTTGTTCAGATCTGTAAACAAACGCTCCATGTAGAATGGCGCCAAAGGAGCTCCTAACATGGCAACGGTTTCCAAACACGTGTAAAGGGTTTGGTAGGCAGATAGCTTATCCGTGCCCATTTCGCCCTTCCAGAAACGCCTGCGACACAAGCGAACGTACCAGTTACTGAGCTTGTCATTTACAAAGTCGCCGATAGCACGGAAAGCACGAGTAGGTTCATAGCTCTCAAGACCATTGGTCACATCCTTGATCAACGTATTCAATTCGGAAAGGATCCAACGGTCGATCTCCGGACGTTCCTCCATCGGCACATCGGCTTCGGAATACGTAAAGTTATCTACATTAGCATATAGGGCGAAGAAGGCATACGTATTGTACAGCGTTCCAAAGAACTTCCTGCGTACCTCTTCTACACCTTGGAGGTCGAATTTCAGATTATCCCACGGCTGAGCGTTGGTGATCATGTACCAACGGGTTGCATCCGGACCGTATTTTTCCATGGTCTGGAACGGATCTACGGCATTGCCGAGGCGTTTGGACATCTTCTGCCCGTTCTTGTCGAGTACCAGTCCATTGCTGACTACGGTCTTGTACGCCACCTTATCGAATACCATGGTTCCGATAGCGTGGAGTGTAAAGAACCATCCACGGGTTTGGTCAACCCCTTCGGCTATAAAATCGGCCGGGAAAACCTCTCCTGAATCAACGCGTTCTTTGTTCTCGAATGGATAGTGCATTTGCGCATAAGGCATTGAGCCTGAATCGAACCAAACGTCGATCAGGTCGGCCTCGCGCTTCATCGGCTTGCCAGAATCACTCACAAGCATGATACGGTCTACATACGGACGGTGAAGGTCTACTTGCTCGTAGTTGTCTTCGTCCATATTACCCGCTTCGAAGCCTTTGTATGGATTGCTTTCCATTACGCCGGCTTCAACAGCTTTATCTATTTCGTTGACGAGTTCTTCAACAGATCCCATTACTTTGATCTCATCGCCATCTTCGGTACGCCAGATTGGGAGAGGAATACCCCAGAAACGAGAACGGCTCAAGTTCCAGTCGTTCAAGTTTTCAAGCCAGTTTCCGAAACGCCCAGTTCCCGTGCTGGCTGGCTTCCATTGGATGGTCTTATTGAGGTCGATCAATCTATCCTTGACGGCTGTGGTTTTCACGAACCAGCTGTCGAGCGGGTAGTAGAGCACAGGCTTATCGGTACGCCAACAGTGTGGGTAGCTGTGGACATACTTTTGCACCTTGAATGCGCGATTGGTGGTCTTCAGATGAATAGCGATCTCTTCATCCACGCCGAGTTCAGGCGCTTCATCATCGTTGTAGTACTCCTTTTTAACGTACTTCCCGCTGTATTCTCCTAGCCCTTCCACAAAACGACCTTGAAGATCGACGAGCGGAACGGGATTGTCATTTTCGTCGAGTACTAGCATCGGTGGCACACCGGCAGCGCTTGCCACCTTCGCATCGTCGGCACCAAAAGTTGGCGCTGTGTGAACGATACCTGTACCATCTTCCGTAGTAACGAAGTCGCCTGGAATTACGCGAAAGGCCTTGTCTGCATTCTCATATGGCTGGGCCCATGGAAGCAGTTGCTCGTAGCTGATGCCCACCAGGTCGCTACCCGTGAATGTCTTGAGAGTAGCCCAAGGGATATTCTTCTTGTTGCCATCCCAGTCACCTAAGGCTTCAACCTTATTGTCCTCCTTCAAGTAGGCATGGATCAGTGATGAAGCTATAACGATCTTGATGCGTTCGCCGGTGTATTGATTGAAGGTGTCAACAAGTGTGTATTCGATCTTCGGTCCTACCGTCAACGCCGTATTCGAAGGCAATGTCCAAGGGGTGGTGGTCCATGCCAATAGGAATGTTTCACCATCGCCAAATAGGTTCTTGGCTTGATCGGAATTCTTCACCTTGAACTGAGCCGTGATGGTCGTATCCGTAACATCCTTATAGGTCCCCGGCATGTTGAGTTCGTGTGAGCTCAAGCCAGTTCCCGCCTTAGGAGAGTAAGGTTGGATCGTGTATCCCTTGTAGAGGAGTTCTTTGTCGTAGATCTGACGTAGAAGCCACCAAACAGTTTCGATGTATTTGGTCTTGTAGGTTACATAAGGATCATCCATATCCACCCAGTAGCCCATTTCTGATGTGAGGTTGTTCCAAACATCGGTGTAGCGCATTACTGCTTTTCTACAGGCTTGATTGTACTCTTCAACAGTGATCTTGGTACCGATATCTTCTTTCGTAATACCGAGCTCCTTTTCAACACCGAGCTCAACCGGAAGTCCGTGTGTATCCCAACCTGCCTTGCGCACAACGCGATAGCCTTGTTGGGTCTTGAAGCGGCAGAAAAGGTCCTTGATAGTACGACCCATCACGTGGTGGATACCAGGCAATCCGTTGGCTGAAGGGGGTCCTTCATAGAAAACAAAGCTCTTTGCACCTTCACGAGTAGACACACTCTTTTCGAAGGTTTTCTCCTCTGCCCACTTCGATTTGATCGTTTGGTGAACTTCTGTGAGATCTAGATGCGAATATTCCTTGTAAGGCTTTTGTGGTTTTCCACTCATCATCAGGGACTTCTGTCGATTTTAGAAGCGCGAAAGTACGAAAATGAGCGTGTTTCCTGAAGCCTTTTGCTGGCTAGATGGCAACACGCTCAAAATTGATGAATTATCGGTGCGGTAGCTTACTTCTGTGGAGGTCTGGAGGGTCTTACCTCCACCTTGCTAGGCAATGCGCGTGGATTCATTTTGAAGAGGTCTACTACGAGTTCTCCAATATCTTCTGGCTGTATCTTCCATGCATCCTCCTCGCTTGGCGTATGCCCGTTGAAGTGGGAAGTAACCGACCCAGGCATGATGGTACTCACGTTGATGCCTTCATGACGGAGATCGAGCATCACAGATTGTGTAAAGCCGGTGAGTCCGAATTTAGAGGCATTGTACGCCGAGCCTTTCGGGAAGAAGTTCGTACCCGCAAGGCTAGAGATGGTAATGATATACCCATTGGATTTCTTCAACTCGTTTAGAGATGCACGGATGGTGTGAAATACTCCGGTAAGATTGGTGTCAATGGTTTGATGCCACTGCTCATCTGTGAGCTCTTCGATGCTTCCAAAGTGACCTAGTCCTGCATTGGCGATCACGTAATCGAGCCTTCCAAAGCGATCGACCGTAGCCTTCACGGCAGCGTCCATATCCGACCTCGAGCGCACGTCAGCAGCCAATCCGAGTGCATTCGTATGGGTCTGTATTGCAGCAGCTTCGGCGGCCGACAGATCCCTGGAAGTGACGGCCACTTGTACCCCTTGTGCAGTAAGTGCCTGGGCTATTCCCAGTCCGATTCCCTTGGAACCGCCTGTTATAAGTGCAACTTTATTTTCTAAGCTTGACATGTAATGTTGATTTTTCGAATTAAAAAAGCCGTTCATCCAGAGGACAAACGGCTTGGGTATTTTGTTAGAAGTTCCTTAGAACTGGTAACGAACTCCTAATGCAATTCCGTTCCAGTCGAATCCGGCATCGTCGAGCAGCCAGAAATTAGGACGAACATCTAAGCTCAATTGAAGTGGAATGTTGAAGTCATACTCGATACCAAGCTGACCCGTAGCACCGGCATTGAAACCACCTTCGTTAGCTCCGGTGAAGTTATCGTTATACGACCAAGATCCTAGCGTTGCACCAACACCTGCGTACCAGTTGAATCTGCCCTCGAGGTTCCAAACCCACTGATAAACACCAGTAAGAGCGAAACGATCATAATTGTCATTCGAGTTTAGGCCGAGGTCAAGCTCAAGTCGGTTGCCTCCCAAAGCTTTTTGATAGGAGATCTCCGTTCCGAGGCCGTTACCTGCGCCAAAGCGTAGGCCGATAGCATTTGGACTGATACTTTGAGCTTCCATACTCATCGAAGCGCCCATTACAATAGCGAATAAGAATAGAATTTTTTTCATGGATGATTGCATTTGATGGATAATTGGTTAATTCTCTTTTCAGGTAATGCCCAATGCAATTAAATGTTCATTACCTCTCTCAGTGGAGCGTGAAAATAACGGAATTCACCGAAATATCTTCGTTTCTGTGGTTTTTTTGTGGTAGCTATCCTCTCCAAAGTGAAGTGCCACTTGGTTCCTAGAGTATTTTCACACTTTCCACTCATCTTGCTTCCTTCCGTAAAGCGGCAAACACTAATGGAATAGTTATCGTTCCAATGGATCTCAAGTACCCCGTCCTTAAGAACCTACCAGTCATCCTCACCCGTCACCGTATGGGTCGGTCGTAAACCGCCCATTTCTTTCAAAAGTGATGGTATAATTTAGTTCATTTTCCAAGCCATATGAGGTGTACTCCCACGTGGTGCCTATCAACGCCAGATCTTCCTGTTGGTCGGCCTTTGGCCCCTCAGTAAAGGAATAAATTAATGTCAATGTTGTGAGGAGAAGCACAATACTAACTGTACGCATGGTATGGAGGTCGTTTGTTGCTTGAAGTTACAACTTCTAATTGACCCACGATTGTGTAAATTGGACCAATAAATCAATCACTACCCCATGTATACGAAGGCAATACTACTCGCTATGATCGCGATCAGCTCCATGATCTATGGTCAACCGGATAGCACTGTTCACACTATTCAAGAAGAGTTGATCCGAGTAGGCGTGAAGGATTCGCCTCCATTCATTTACGTGGATGAGTCGGGGATCTATGGTCCTATCGTAGAGTTTTGGGAGCGGATAGATCGCGAACTTGGTTATCATTCCGAGTATGTGATCTACGAGGATGTTGAATCTCTTTTGGATGGGGTCAAAGACGGGGAGGTAGACTTAAGTGTTAACCCAATAACGGTTTCGGCCTCGCGCATCAAAGATGTTGATTTTACTCAACCGTTCTTTATTACCGATACCGCCATACTCGAGCGGAAAGAGGGTAGATATTGGACGTTTATCAAGGGATTGTTCTCATGGAATTTCTTGAGTGCGATCTTAGGCCTTGGGGTGGTGATCTTGGTCTTTGGATTTGTTGTTTGGATGGTGGAGCACAGAAGGAACAAGGATTTCAGAAAGGGTATCAAGGGAATTGGAGATGGCTTTTGGTGGAGTGCGGTTACGATGACAACCGTTGGGTACGGAGATAAAGCGCCCAAGACCCCTCTCGGCCGGTCTGTAGCCTTCGTTTGGATGATCGTTGCGGTAGTGGGTATTTCTGGTTTAACGGCGGGGATCGCATCTTCGTTGACTAGGTCTTCCATTGAGAATGATGTGAGTTCGGTCCGCGACCTGCGGAAGTTCAGGATAGCAACACTAGAAGGAACCAACGCCAGTGAGTACTTGGATAGGTTCAACGTGCCACATTTTGCCGTTGAATCCATAGATCAAGCCTTCGAAATGATAGTGCAAGACCAGATCGATTACTTCGTTTTCGACCGAGTTCTGATACGCACTGCACTCCGCGAGAGTCCGCTCAAAGACGAATTGCACCTCATGGATAGAGGCATACGAACGGATTATTATAGCTTTCCTGTTAATCGGTCATTCTCAGACTACAACAAGATCAATGAGCAATTGCTCAACGATATGAATGGACTAGATTGGATTGCGATCCAGTCGAGATACGGAATGGATTAATCGTCGATTGTAGCTACACACTTCAGCTCGATAGCAATGGGAGTAGGTAAACTGTTGATCTCTACCGTGGTTCTGCAAGGCTGATTGTCCTTGAAGTACTCCGCATAGATCTTGTTGAAGGTGTGAAAATCACGCTTCATGTTTACCAAGAACACCTGTACATCTACCAATTGATCCCAACTTGAGCCTGATGCCTCAAGGATTTTACGCACGTTCTCGAAAACGCTGTGAACTTGAGCTTTAAAATCGAACTCTAAGAAGTTGCCATTGTGATCCAACTTCAGGCCAGGTACACCGCTATCATTAGCGTCACTTCCAGCAGTACGAGGACCTACGCCAGAGAGGAACAGGAGGTTTCCAACTTTACGTGCATGGGGGTAAAGGCCAACCGGCTTGGGGGCATTATCTGCATTCACTTTGCTCATATCACATCAAATATTCTCCATTTACCGGTTCCAAAGGTTCCGGCAAATCAGGTTCATTCAACATCTCCAATAAATTGCGCTCTAAGGTACGGGTGAGAGCGGACATAGGCGTGTCGGATGGCATGTTTTCAAATGGATTCATGATCATCAAACCATTGTAATATGTGGCATAAAATACAAATCCAATGACCCATCCGAAGAGCAACGCCCACCATCCCACAACAGAGAAAAGTGCCATGGCGTTCAGCAGCAGGAAAATAAAAATGAAAAACTTGGTGAAGAACACATAGCTGGTCGGGAAAACAGTGTTCTTGATGCGCTCACACATCCCCATCTGATCGGTCATCCTCACCAGTGCTTCATCCAACGCCTTGTACGCAAACGGCTCGAGATGCCCCTTGTCCAACCCAGCCTTGATATTCTCTGCTTGCATTTGCAAGATTGTGTTTGGCCTATGCTTCGAGTTGATCACTCTTTCTCGCTCCGATCTTTCAACGTAAACCAAGTAGTTGTGAGAGTCTACCTCCCTAAGATGTGAGGCCAGTAAATGAAGCCAGGCCAAATGACGCTTGACCATTATCTTCTCTATTTCTGAGTCATCGCTTCCCTTCCAGTAGGTAAGGATAGAGCGAGCCCAGGTGCGTGAGTCGTTGACAATCATGCCCCACACCTTGCGCGCCTCCCACCAACGGTCATAGGCTTGGTTATTCGTGAAACCAATGAAGAAGGCTATTGCGGTACCCAGAATGGCGGATATGGAGATCGGCACCTCAAAATATTTGAGGATGAAGCTGTCGTACGCCAGCAGTCCTATTCCAACCTCTGCCAATATGAAAAGATTGATCTTCCAGGTTCGCCTTAAAACACCTCCAAAGGTCCAATTCTTACGTACAAGCATAGGCTAGGGATCAGTTAGTTCGATGGATAGATGTATTGTCTGTCCACACAACTAAGTTCAGCATTATAAACTTCACGTTGAAATACCATGTGCTTTTCCAACATTTTGACTGAGGCTTTATTCAGCACATCAGCCTCTGCATACAATACATCGATATCAGGCCTAGCCAAAGCCCATTCCATTAGGCCAGGTAGTAACTCGCTGGCATAGCCATTTCCCCAGTAGCGCTTTCGCAAGCGGTATCCAATCTCCATTTGCTGGGGTTTCATAGGTACCAATGCACACGTGCCTATGAACTCGTCATCTTCCTTTCTACAAACGGCATAGATCAATTTGACCGGATCAATCATCGCGTGGTTTTCGATACAGAATTCGAGGTCGGTCTCAGCCTGCTCCCTATCAACCGGATCGTAGGCGGTGTATTTGACCACATCGGGGTCTGATTCCATCTCAGCGAAGGCGTCGAGGTCATCCATGGAAAGTGGACGAACGTAGAGACGTTTGGTTTGAAAGTAAACGGACATCGGTTTGTGTTGAGCCAACAAAATACAACAAGGTCCCGGTTTTTTACTTCGGGACCTTTGTTCTTAGCGCTTGCTGGTGTGGTGCTTTTTCTTCTTGCGGAAGCTCTTATCAGCAGAAGGGCGTTCGTCGAGTTGATCGACAAACACTTTCTTTCCGAAGTACTTCCACTTCTTGAATGCATAGAACACCTCTTTGCTACGAGCTTGGTCCAGCTCGATCATTGTGTGATCTTCATGGATGCGGATCTTTCCGATCTCTATCCCTTTGATGGAGCGCATGCGGTTGATCTCTTTCATGAGACTACCCTTGTTGATGCGGTCACGCGCACCCAAGGAGATGCGGAATACAGCGAACTCACCACTTGATTGACGCTCTCTGTCTCTACCGCTTGATTTTAGTTCGGGCTGGTTGAGGTCTTGAGCACCCTCATATTCGTTGAGGTAGGTTTGAAGCTTCATGCCGGCAACGCGGTGCAAGAGCTCTTCTTTGCTCAATGCAGCTAAGCCTTCTTCTAAGATCGGCCATAGGTGGGCCAATGATTCGGCGTTGGATTCAGATTCCAACACTTCCTTGATCCAATATTGTGCACGTGCGGCAACAACTTCTTTACCAGTGGGTAGGCCGATACGTTCGAACGGTTTCTGAATCAATCGCTCAATATCTTTCAACTTCCTGCCATCGCGGTGGTGGGCAAGTGCAATGGAAATACCAGTCTTCCCAGCTCTACCCGTACGACCTGAACGGTGTACATACACTTCAGCGTCATCTGGCAATTGGTAGTGGATAACGTGAGTAACCTCTTTCACATCCAAACCACGAGCGGCCACGTCGGTTGCTACGAGAACCTGAAGGCTCTTGTCGCGGTAACGACGCATTACAATGTCTCTCTGGTTTTGGTTGAGGTCGCCGTGCAATGCATCTGAGTTGTAACCATCACGGATCAACTTATCGGCGATCTGCTGAGTTTCAATCTTGGTGCGGCAGAATACGATGCCGAAGATATCTGGGTTTGCATCGAGAAGGCGACGAACCGCTGGATACTTATCACGAGCGTGAACGGTGCAAACTTGATGGGTAATATTGCTTGATGATGAATTCTTGGCCGCCGTAGCGATCTCTTCAGGATCGTTCATGTATTGTTGAGCAATACGCGCGATCTCTTTCGAGATAGTAGCTGAGAACAACCATGTACGACGATCCTCTTGTGCGGTTGAGAGAATGGCGTCTAGATCATCCTTGAAGCCCATGTTGAGCATCTCGTCGGCCTCGTCTAGTACAAGTGTTTCAAGATTGGAAAGATCTAGTTTCTTCCGGTTCACAAGGTCAAGTACACGACCAGGAGTACCGATCACCACTTGGGCACCTCTATTTAGGGCCTTGATCTGAGTGCCGATGGAAGCACCACCATACACAGCAACGGTGTTAACCTGCTTTTGCTTGGCGCTGAATTTTTCGAGGTCACTGGTGATCTGAAGACAAAGCTCACGTGTAGGACAAAGCACTAGGGCTTGTACATGAAAGAAGTCGTCTTCAACGTGATGTAATAAAGGAAGACCAAAAGCGGCTGTTTTACCAGTGCCGGTTTGAGCGAGACCAATGAGATCTCTTTCGGAGCTCAATAGCTTTGGAATGGCTTGTTCTTGGATAGGTGTGGGCGTTTCGAAGCCAATAGCTTCCAACGCCGCAAGTAGCTCGGCCTTGAGACCGAGATCTGCGAATGTTGTCATATAAAATGGACCGTTAATCGTTGCTTTCGCAACCTATGGCCCAAATTATCCCGTGTCATCTTCCGCGCGGGCCAGATTCGCAAAGACGCCGTTTTCGAGCGGCAAAGGTAGTGAAATACAATGAGATAGAAATCGAAAGAGAATTATTCTTTCAATAAGGCATTGATCAATTGCGCGTTGAAGCGGCTCTGATGCTCAGTTGAGATGATCTTTTGAAGGTCTGCTGTATTGGTCATGAAGCCCGGATTGATGATCATACCCGTTAGATCTGGGTCACGCAGTAGCATAAAATCACCTTTTTTGATCTGGATTTCTTCCAAAGTGTCGAGATAAGCCTCAACCCTCAACGCCCAATCGTGTGTGACTTCAGACGCATCGTTGTGGATCACTATACTCGGACCAGCGGGTTGTTCGCTTTGGGAAGCTTGCATGTGGTAGGAAATGAAGATGGCGTTCTCCCTGTTTTCAGCGATCTTTTCACTTCTTGCTGCAAGAGCGATGAAGTCATCCGAATCACGCATCATAACCACTTCAATCCCTTTTTCTTCGGCCTGCTGCTTAAGGTCCCTAGCCCAGGCTAAGTTGAGGTCGGATTCTTTGATATCTCCAGAAATATAACCGGCATCGTGCCCACCGTGACCCGCATCGATCACCAATACATGGTCTGTTGTTTCGAAGAGTGCAAAAGCGCTTCCAATAAAGGAGAGTGCAGCGATGATGGCTAATTGCTTCATGATACGTTTCGTTAGGGTATAGTCTAAACGCCTCGTATCGTATATCTATTGTGTTAAAATTCGCCTTGCAATAAGATACCCGACAATTGTAACAGTCTAACCTCCGCAACTTTGGCTATATATTTGGCGTCCAACAAGGCTGCTTTCGACCGTATCAAGTTGAGTTGAGCCTCTCGATAGGTGTTGTTGGTAACCTGACCTAAACTAAAGCTCTCCTTGGTCCTTTGGAAGTTTACGCGCGACGTAACCACATTCCTCTGCTCCGTTCTCAGTACGTAAAGTGCATTCACATAGGTGGTGTAGGCATTCTCGATATCGGTGAGCAATTGTTGCTCGGTATTTTGAACACTTCTCCTAGCGTTCTCTGCACGTAAACGGGCATT
The DNA here is from genome assembly GCA_965659725.1 of Phaeocystidibacter sp. Classification (GTDB taxonomy): domain Bacteria; phylum Bacteroidota; class Bacteroidia; order Flavobacteriales; family Schleiferiaceae; genus Phaeocystidibacter. The sequence continues at coordinate 27,565 of CBFHXG010000005.1, forward strand.
ATCAATCTGCGTTTCACGAACTTGTCCGTTCCACAATTGCCACTGAAGTGTAACTCCTGCATTCCAGCCGTTGGTTTGGTTGGATACTAAGAAACCGGCTTCAGCATCCTGACGGTTGAATCCGTATCCGCCATTGAGAGCGATAGTGGGGTAGTAACCGCCGTTGGCAATGTTAATGGCTCTATCAGAGGCCTCGAAGTTCCTGCGGGCAACCACTAAGGATGCATTTTGATCGAGTGCCTTCTCCTTGAATGACTCCAAGGGAAGAAGGGTGGAGTAGGTCACCGTTGTATCCACTTGAAACGAGGTGGTGGGGTTGGTGGCCAAAAGCACGGTCAGGTTTCTTTTGGCGTTCTGCAAGGCGGTCAGGGCCGATCGGTAGTTCACACTATCGCGGTTGAGGTCTACCTCCGCATTCAGGAGGTCTAGGCTCACCCCAGCCCCGAGTTCCTTGCGAAGTTCTGCGCGCTCGTATCGCTCTAAACTGATATCGATTGCTTGCTCTGCTACCTGTACATTCTGCGATTGACGGGCTACTTCATAGTACTGAGCGATCACACTCAGTAGGGTGTTCTCGATGGTAAGTCGTTGCTCTGCAATTGACGCATATTCCAAAGTTTGAGCCTGCCGGTAGGAGTTCCAGTTTCTCAACCCATCAAAGAGGACATAGCTCATGGTTATATTGGCTCCCGTGCTCAAGGTTTGTGCGGCTTCAACATTCTGAACCTCGCCGGTAACGAACTCGATCTCGGTGTCGTTGCTATTGATAGTGGCACTACCACCTGCGCTGATGGTTGGATAGAGACCGCTTAGCCCCGGACGAGCATTGTTGGAAGCCACGGATGTGTTATTGCGAGCGATGGCAATGCCATGGTTTTCCTGGACCGCACGGGTGATGGCCGAATCCAGCGACAAATACTCTTGGCCTTGCGCAAATGTTGTCAGCAGCAATAAGCTACTGCAAGTCAGGATGATCTTGTTCATTGCGATATACTTTAACTGCGGGTTCAACCGCTTCTTTTTCTACTCTTTGATTGGTAATGGCCGTATGCATGAATCTTCTGAAGTCGTTCAATAATGAAAGTGAGACAGGAAGAACGATCAGCGTAAGGCCTGTAGCGAAGGCAATTCCATAGGCCACAGATATGGCCATCGGAACCAAGAACTGAGCTTGGAAGCTCTTGTTCAAGATCAATGGAGCCAGACCTGCCACCGTGGTAATGGTAGTGAGGAAGATCGCACGGAAACGTTGTTTACCCGCATCATAAATAGCTTCATCGAACTTCATTCCTTCCCTCATGTTTTGGTTGAATTTGCCGACCAAAACAAGCGAGTCATTTACAATAACCCCGATCAATGCAATGATTCCCAAGAAGGAGAATAGGCTTAACGGCTTATCGTGGAAGAAGTGACCCCATGCAACTCCAGTAAAGCTCAAGATGATCATCGGGATGAGGGTTGCCGTTTGAAGAACACTCTTAAAGGTGAATGTGATCACCAACAACATCAATCCAAAGATCACCGGGAAAACCACTTTTCCACTTTTCTGGGTTTTGGCTGCTTCGCGATTCTGTCCAGTTTCAAAGCTGGCGGATACATCGGGATACTTCACCAAGATCGGTGGCAAAACGGAGTCTTGGATATTCGCGATGATCGCAGGCGCACTCTCGTCTGGATCGGCGAGATCCGCTTCAACCCGAACTTCCCTTCTGCCATTGAGGTGATTGATGCCAATGGTTCCTCGTTCAATGCTGAGATCTGCCAATTCGCGCAACGGATAGGCTTCTCCTGTTGGAGTGCGGATGAGGAGTTCCTCCAGTTGATAGATCGACTTTCGGTCTTCTTCTTTCAATCGGACCCACACCTTCACTTCATCTTCTCCTCGCTGTAAACGCTGAGCTTCAAATCCGAAGAAAGCCTGGCGGACCTGTCCCATTACATCCTGCAATGTGAGTCCGAGCAGGCGAGCCTTGGTCTTCAGTTCTAGATGAACCTCACGCGCACCTTCGCGGTCGTTATCTATAACATCACGTAGGATGCTGATTTCCTCTAAACTCGCCTTGAGTTCATTCTTTGCGCCTTCCAATTGATCGAGGTCTGAGGAAAGAAGCGATACGGAGATCGGCTTTCCGAAAGGCGTGGACGTGCCAAAGCTGAGGTTTTCTGCCTCGAAGATTTGTCCCACCGTGTCTCTGATCAAATTGGTGATTTGTGATGAACGCAGTGTTCTTCGCTCCGCATCCAAGAGGATGATGTTCACAGACCCCTGATAGGTGGTAGGTCCAAGCGTCTTCTGGATATTCACGATCACATCCGAAGTATCCTCATTCATGGCAGATAACTTCTCGTTGGCCATGAGGGCTTTTTCTTCGATGTAATCGAGCCAGTATTGAGTGGTTTCTTCGCGTGTGCCGGCTGGCATATCAAGACTAACCTCGATGTTGTCTTGCTCGATGAAAGGGAAGAAAGTAAGACCGATGATCCCACCGCGGATCGCGCCAACGGTTATCAAGAACAATCCAACGAATACGGAAAGTGCAACAAAACGGTACTTCAAGAAGAAGCGCAGTGAGGGAGAGTATAGGTTCTCTCTCATGTAATTCATGATGCGATCCATGAAGCGCTCAAGCGCACTCTTTTTAGCATCAGGAGACTGCAACTTGGTGTGAGAAATGTGTGCAGGCAGGAATAGGAAACCCTCTGCCAACGATATCAAGAGCGTGGCGATCACAATGAAAGCCAGGTCACCAAAGAAATCGCCCAACCTTCCATCAATGAAGAAGAAGGATGAGAAGGCGATCACGGTAGTCAACACAGCCGAAAGGACCGCCGGAACTACTTCCAATGTGCCATCTACAGCTGCTCTTGTCAAGCTTTTGCCCTTCTCGTAATGCTGGTATATGTTCTCAGAAATTACGATCCCATCATCTACCAGGATACCCACCACTACGATCATTCCGAAAAGGGAAATAACGTTGATGGTGATCCCAAAGAATTGAGCGAGGATGAACATCCCCATGAACGACATTGGAATGCCGATAGCTACCCACATAGCGAGTCGGATGTTCAGGAAGAAGCTAAGTAGGACAAGCACTAAAAGTACACCAACGGCTCCGTTTTCGAGGAGGAGGTCCCTACGCTGTTCGAGGGTTACCGAAAAGTCTCGAATAATATCGGCCCGTACATTGGTATGACTAGCGTTGAATTCCTCAATGTACTCCCTGACGTATTCCGCAGTGGGGAGAAGGTCTTCTTCATCTGTAGTTTGCACGAGTACCTCTACGGAAGGGCGACCATTCATTTCGGTGCGATTCGGATTGTCGGCAAATCGATCCCGGATCCGGGCAATGTCCTTCAGGTTAACGATGGTTCCGTCCTCGAGGGCTCTGACGGGGATATTGACGAGTTGATCTGCCGTGTAGGCCTTAGATAGGGCGCGAATGCGGATCTCTTCCGCTTCTCCTTTGATTGTTCCACCCGTGATGTCTAGGTTGGATTGAGAGACGATCTGTGCTGCCTGTTGGAAGGTAATACCGTAATTCCTCAGCGCATTTTCGTCAAACGCGATCTCGATCTCTTCGTCTGGGAAGCCGTTCAACTCAACTTTGGAGACCTTTCCAGATTCTCTCATTTCACGCTCTGCATTGCGTGCGATCTGCTTCAGCTGTACAAGGTCGATATTCTCACCACTGATGGCGAAATTGACACAAAAGTTGAGGTTTTCCCGCTTGTATACGATGATCGGTTCCATGCCTCCAGGGAAGGATGGCACCTGATTGACGGCGTTCTTTACGTCCTCCAAGGCTTTGTCGGTGTCGTATCCCTTAAGCACCTCAACCGTGATGTTTGCAGTGCTCTCAGAGGATACGGAAGTGTATCGCTCAACCCCAGTTGTACCCTTGAGGTTGTCTTCGATCTTCTGAACGATGCCTTCTTCCACCTCTTCGGGAGATGCGCCAGGATAAATGGCTTGAATGCTGATAACCCGACTTGGGTTCACGGGGAAGAAGGTGGTATTCATATTGAAATAGGCCACCGCCCCGAACACCAAGATCCCGAACATGATGGTGTAGACCGCCGTAGGGAACTTGATGAAGAATTTGATCATTTTTCCCATGCCCACTATCGTTTAGATACGGTTACTTTCATTCCTTGGAATACGCCCGGAGCCACCTGAGATAGGTACCATTCTCCTTCTTCAAGCCCCCTGATGAGTACATTAGATTCTGTGTATTCCACGATCTCGATCGGCTTTTTGATCAGGGTGCTATCGGTCTGATCCACGGTCCATAAATGGTCGTTGTCAACCAACAACCTGCGAGGAATGATCTCTACATTGTCGAGTTTTACCCCACTCACAACCCCATTGAGGTACATTCCTTCACGAAGTCTGTTACCTCTCACATCGATGTACGCTTTTACGGTTTGTGAATTGGCATCGAGACCTTTATTGATGCGATCTACAATGCCTAACCACTCTCCTTCGATGTCTGGACTCTCAAGTCGCACTGTATCTCCTGGCTCCAAGAAGTCGAGGAATCGGATAGAAACAGAAACCTCCATTTCGAAGAGGGAAGGATCGATGAAAACGCCAAGTGGTTGTCCTACACGCACCAAGGTACCCGGACGAATGGAAGAGCTGGTTACCACACCGTTGAACGGCGCTCTGATGTGGTATTTGCTCAGCCTTTCTTCTGTGCTTTTTAGATTGTGGTATGCACTGAAAACACCTCGAGAGGTGAGGAAAATCTTTACTTGGGCATTGTCAACGGAAGGTGGCGCTGGCGTCGATCTATCTACATCGATGGAGGCCAAATATGCCTGCCATTCGTCGAATACGTGAGGATAGTCGAGTTTGAGATCGGGTAGGACCTGGGTGAGCGTGTTGATATAGTTGGAACGCTGACTCATCAGTGCCGCTTTCGCTTCGCTGTCTTCTATGCGAAGAAGGGTTTGTCCCTCTTTGAATTGTGTTCCCTCTAGGAATGCTGGGTTGGTGCGTTGAAGAACTCCGGTTACCTCTGCGTACAATTCAATGCGATGGAAAGCCTTTAGCTTTCCATATACAGGCAATTCAAATGCACGTTGGTCTGGGTCGGCTTCCGCTACGATCACGCCTTTAACAGCAGTGCGACTTTTGCGCTCCGGTGTTTGAGCCATTCCAGCGAGTGCTTTTTGAATGAAAAAGGCACCAGCCAGGATAACCAGACCTGAGATGATGCTTATGAGTGCTACCCTTTCTTTTTTCATGGTATGCTATTGATGTTCTTGTGATTCTAGATTGTGGAGAATGCGGTTGAGGTAGTCGAACATTTGTAGAACGTCCTCATTCTTCATTCCATCGAAAATGTGACTGTTGGTCTGTGATACCAGATCCATGAAACCTTCTATGGCATCGATTCCCTCGGGAGTTAGATGGAGAAGGTTTTCCCTTCTATTTTCGGGATTTGGCGTACGTGTAATCAGGCCCAGCTCTTCGATCTCGGCACATAAACGCGACACTCGATGCCGATCGAACATGGGAAGTTGGTCGAGAAGCTCAGATTGAGAAAGTTGACCGCCATTCATACGCGTGAGCCGAAGTGTCATCATGTGTTCAAACTTGAATGAACTATCAGACTCCTCCAATACGGCTTGCACATTCTTCCGCAACCTACGGTGAATGCGCATCATCGTATAACCTAATTGGACGATGGGTTTGTTAAGGTCTTTCATAACTGTTGCAAATTAACAACAGTTGCTTATTTACAACAAATGTTTGAACAAAGAAATTGAGTGTCTCGCTGGAAAGAACGAACGGTTCAACTACTACTATGTTCTTACTCCTTGTTGTTGGACCCTTGAGGTGGATTGTTATGTCCGCCTTTATGCCGTTTGTGCTGTGGTTTGCCGCCCTTGTGTTGATTGGAGTTTCCACCGCCTTTTTTCTTGCCGTGAAACTTCTTATTGCGATTATTTGGGCGACGTTTTCCAGAAGAACGGTTTACCTGATACTCTGGACCTTTGCCCATTTCTTCAGGTAGTGGGAGCATTTCGATAACGGGGCCTACGAGTTCTTCGATCCGACTATACTTTCGCATGTCGGCTTGATTGATAAGCGTGATGGCTTCTCCGTTCGTATTGGCTCTCGCGGTCCTGCCTACACGGTGAACGTAGTCTTCCGGCGCATTTGGAACGTCAAAATTGATGACGAGTGAGATGTCTTGAATGTCGATACCTCGGCTGAGCACATCCGTAGCGACTAGGATTCGGACTCGCTTGCTTCGGAACTTCATGAGCACTTCTTCGCGCTCTTTTTGCTCATAATCAGAGGAGATCCCCTCTGTATCAAATCGTTTCTTTAGTCGTCTTACGAGGCCGCTTACTTTATTCTTTCTCGAGCAAAAAATGATGATGGAATCGTAGTCTGGGCGATCCTTTACGATGCGCTCGACCAGCTCTTCTTTGTTTTCATCATACACGCAATATGCACGTTGCGTTACACCAGATGCTGTTTTGGATATGGAAATGCTCACTTCCTCCGGATCGTGCAAGATCTCCTTGGCCAGCTTGCGGATCTTTGGAGGCATAGTGGCGCTAAAGAGCAAGTTTTGGCGCTTCTTTGGAAGATGATCAACGATGGTCATCAGGTCTTCATAGAACCCCATGTCAAGCATTCGGTCGGCTTCATCGAGGATGAGGTGACGTACTTCATTGAACTTGACGTAGCCCATTTTAAGGTGAGCAATGAGCTTACCTGGTGTGGCAACGATGATATCTGTGCCGTTGGTGAGCGCTTGCTTTTCCTTGTCCCAATCATCTGCACCGCCACCACCATAAACCGTTTCGGAGTGTGCATCGGTAAAATAGGCCATTCCCATGATCTGGGAGTTGATCTGTCCTGCCAACTCGCGTGTTGGTACGATGATGAGTGTTGATGTTCCTTTGATATGCTCCTTCTTGATCTGTTGTAGAACGGGCAGGATAAAGGCTGCTGTTTTTCCGGTACCCGTTTGTGCACAACCGATCATGTCACGGTTCTGCAGAATAATGGGAATCGACTTTTCTTGAATGGGCGTGGCTTCTTCAAAGCCCGCATAATGGATGGCCTCTAGTATCTGTTCATCAAGGCCGAACTCGCTGAATTTCATGGACTCAAAGATGAGATATTTTTAATGGCAAACCATCGGTTGAGCGATAAGTATTTCGCGCCACTCTTTACTTGACAGTCAAATAATGGTGGAAGGGAGTTAGGACTTCCGACCGAGATACTGATCGGCCGTATTTTCTTTTTCTAGGATCTTCATAGTGAGGGTATGCCTTCCGGCAAGGATCGCTTTTTGAAGCAGGTTCAATCGCGTGAGATCTTCATCGCGCAGTGATGGGAATATCCGCAATAGGGAGAACAAGAACTTCTGAATAGCAAGCATTCTAGCGGATTATCCAAGTTGCAATTCCCAGCAATGCCAAGAGGCCAAGTCCTAAGAAAACCTGTTTGTAATAGGTGGTCCTCAGTACTTTCAGACGATGCTTAGTGGAGCTAAAACTCATTCAAACATTGAATTGATAACAATGAAAGATACGAATTCTGAGATGCAGAATGAAAAAAGTCCTCACCAGTTAGGGTGAGGACTTCATTCGTGTGTTTTAGTTCTAAAGCTGATTATTAGAACTGGATGGTGTCGATATCCGTGGTTTGACCCAGTGTAACACTCACGCCTGTTTCAATTTGATCGGTGTATGGAGCAACCGCATCGAAGTTTACATCGAATGTTCCGGCTGAGATGCCGTTCAATTTGAAGTAGCCAGTAGAGTCTGGAATAGTACCGATAGTGTCACCAGCATCCACTACGTAGGTATAAGCTACGGCTGTGTCTGGTTGCACTACACCTTCAATAGATCCGCTCGTTGCATCCACGAATGCGCGGATCACTGGCTTCAAGATGTATTTATCATTTCCAGTTTCAACAACACTCTTGCAAGCGTCGAAGTCCAAGGTTACATCATATTCAACTCCATTAATCAACTCTTGTTGGAAGTTGATCTTCAACCCACTTTGCTGCGCGCTAGGCGTCTTGAGGTCGTACACAGTAGAATCTACCATGATGGTGTTGTTACTGCCTAAGATCAAACGCACTTGGTTAATGCGACCTGTTGGAAGGTTCTGGGTTGCGATGAGCGTATCAAGTCCGTTGTTGTAATCCAAAAGGTTATAGATTCCTGGTTGGATCGCGTTCAGCGTGATAGAGTTTGTATCTTCATAGAATACCTCTACTGCCTGAACGTCGATATTCACCTCGTCATAGTCACACGGAGCATCGGTCAAATGAATATTCATCTTTGATGTTCCATTCGACGTTGTAGCATCAGGAGAGCAGGATACAAGCGTAAGACTTGCTAATGCGGTCCCGGCTAAAAACTTTGATCCGTAATTCATGTGAATAGGGTTTTAAGATTTTGTGTGTTTCAGAAGGAATACCCTTCATTTATATCGCGACATGGACCATGAAAACCCGCATGAACAAAAAGAAAAGCCGCCCAACTCCGAGGAGTGGGCGGCTCTATATTTCGCTAAGAACTCGTCTTAGTCGTTGGTCATAATAGTAAGTGATCCGTCGTGAACTTCACTTTGGCCAGTTGGCGAGTGATTGAGTTCGATCACATAGAAGTAAGTACCGTCGGCAAGATCTTGGCCATTACTATCTTTTCCATCGAAGGCATTGGCATTAGTGTATTTATCGGTACTCCAAACCCTACGTCCCCAACGGTCATAGATACTCACGGTACTAGACTCCCAAGAGTCGATTCCTTCGATTGTCCAAAGGTCGTTGATTAAGTCACCATTCGGGCTGAATACATTCGGAATACGAATTGGAACGGCACCTGTAGGTGGGATGATAGGCTCTGTTGGTACAGAGTAGATGATCCAGTTGGACTCACTTACATAGTTATCTCTATCAGGTGTAGTGAGTATGCGAAGGGCATATTCTCCTGGAGTCGCGTCTGGCAACGATAGCGTGTAAGCCGAGTCCGCGATAGGGAACGCTGCATCATCTACATTCTGGAAGTCATAGCCTCCTGTATCATTCTTAGGACCCCATTGAAGTTGGTATTTGATATTGTTGATATCAGGATACTGTATGCCACCATAGTTACTCCAATTAAGAGGCATGTTCAATGGATTGGAAAGATCACCTTGCAACACAATGGTATGCTTCGGCGGAGTGAGGTACAATTCAATACCGTTGGCCACCAATGAAATTCGATAGTTGTGGTATTGAGCATCTACCTTACCTGGTCCAGGAGCACCATCATACACGTAACCTTGGAGATGGTTACCAGTAGTTACTAGGTTGTAGGTGCTACCTGAATCGTCTGAGCGATACACACGAACGAAATCGATGAATTGCTCTGGAATAGTTGCTGTATCGATGTAGAAGTCTACACGGTTTCTCTTATCCTGATTGACGGTCACACCCGCAGTCTTGTACTCAGGGAATAAACAGTCATTTACTTTCAGGATGATCGTGTCAAATTCATTCATCGGTTTACCACACTTGTTGAGTAGGGTGTTACCGTCCGAACCGAACTTACTGTAGAGGTAGTAGTCACCGTTAAAGATCAACGGCTTATAAAGTTTCAAAGTAATGCTGTCGGTCTCACCGTTCTGGTTACAATACGACTGCACACCCTTCACCGGTATCGGTTGTCCGTTAGGCGCAGTTAAACGGAAATCCGTTCCATCTGGGGCTACAGAAATACATTCTACAGAAAGAGTGAATTGCAATGTTACTGTTGAGTCGTAACAGCTGTATTCCCTTGTTTGGCGTCCTTGAGCATCCAGTGACACCCCAGGGGCATTAGGGTCTAATCGCACACCCTGATTCACCGCAGGCACACAGTTATTGGCTACCACCACTTGTATCTCTCGGTTCGAGCTACCTACCTTTTCCCAAAAGAAATAGGTGGAGTCGAAACGATACTCATCGACTCGTAATGCGATTACAGAAACCTCCGTTCCACCTGGAAGGTCGGCGATAAACGAGATGTTACCTGTAGCTGGGTCAAGTGTATAAGGTGCAGCTGAGCTAGTGCTGAACGGACTATTCTTGTTGAAAGGAGTTGTGTAAGGTACGTTTATACCTGCATTGCTTCGTGGATCGATAAGCTCATAACGGATAGAATCTCCATCTGGCTCAGTTGCACGTTGCAAGTAGTTGATGAAACCACCTTCACATACATAAGCGATCGGGTCGGATACGAATGAAGGAGAGGTGTTGTTACCCAAACCTTGACGGTTGTTCAACTCAGCTTCGAAGTAGAATGCGAAACCAGCACTACTTGCACCACCTCCGATATTGGTGATACCACCGGGACGACAACAAAGGTCCCAAGACAATTTGTAGTCGGAACAACGCTGTGTTAGCGTTAGAGGGGCCGAGGTAGTTGTTTCATAAACGTTCACCTCCGGCAAGAATCCACCTGCGTTGGACTGGTTGATACAGTCGAAGGCAAAGGATGAAGCCGAGTAAACATTGGTTCTTGTCAAACTCACGGAGGTGTTGATACCACAGGTTTGTGAACGAACATCAACGTTGGTGGTGGCAGGCAAACCAGCTCCGGTTGACTGTCTGTAGATCACCAATTTCACATAGTACTGGTTGTTTCCGAGATACTCATATTGGATATCTCCACCAATAACGTGTGACGCTGATGCTGGCATGCTGAAAAGTCCGATCAGCAATACTGTTAATAGACGATAAATAGCTTTCATGTAGGCGCTCTTTTGCGATAGTCCTCGAAAGTACTAAAAAGTGCTCATACGCCGTATGTATAATTAGTTAAGGGTTGTCGTACACCCCCGATAAGCGGATGAACGACAACCCTCATTTATTTAACGAAAGAAGTGCATTTTATTTCATTAAGGTCACGCTGCCAGACTCTTGGGCTGAAGATCCAATCGGACCACCCGTTGCGGAGATCACGTAGAAGTAAGTTCCCTCAGCCATTTCACGGCCATTTGAAGTAAGACCATTCCACGCGTTCGCATTGGTGTAATTGTCATTGTAATACACCTCTTTACCCCAACGGTCGTAGATCGTAACACGCACATTGTCAAAAGCTTCTATGCCTCTGATCGTCCAGCGATCGTTCAATGCATTTTCATCTGGAGTGAACACATTCGGTATGCGAAGAACCACGTCTGGTTCTGGAACTGGATCCGGATCTGAAGGGATGCCAAACACGATCCAATTGGACTCAGATTGATAATCGTTCTCAATATTGGTCTTCACTCTTAATGCATAGGTTCCTTCTGCCAATCCCGAAGCATCGAACACATACGATGAGTCAGCGGTTGGGAAGAATGGATCATTGATAGGTGACCACGTGTAGTCCCCGTTTGCATCCGCTATGCCCAACTCCCCAGTGTATGTGGCTGTCCAACCATCGTAGCTGGTCCACGTCATCGGCACTTCACCGTTGTTCAGTGATCCTTCGAGTAAGATGCTATTGATGCCTCGCGTATAATCCAGCTCTTGGCCACCCGCAATGAATTGCGCCCTGTAACGGAAGGAGTTGTTGTCAACAGAGGTGCCATTCGTCGTATAATCCACATAGCCAGAATCGGCTACATTGGCGGTTCCAACGAGATTGTAGGTCTGACCATTATCATCCGACCTAAAGATCCTGATGAAATCAACGAAGCTTTCCGAGAGCGTGTTGGTATCGAGCGACCATTGCACATAGGTGTGCCGATCATCAAATACGGTCACATTTTCTAAGTCGTACACGGGATCCAAACAATCATCCACTCTCAATATGATGGTATCGAATTCATTCATCGATTTACCACATTTATTGAATAGCGTGTTTCCGTCTGTACCTACTTTAGTGTAGAGGTAGTAATCACCATTGAATATGAGGGGTTTGAAGAGGTCCAGTCGAACTGAGTCCGTCTCCGAATTGACATCACAGAATGGTAAAGCTCGTTTTATGGGTAATGGTTGCCCGGTGGGCGTTGTCAAACGAAAATCCGTCCCATCATCTGCTACAGAGAAGCACTCGATAGGCAGTGTGAATTGTAGTGTCACTGAAGTGTCGCCACAATCATAGTCTTTCACTTGCCGTCCTAAGGTATCCAGGTAAACACCCGGGGCTAGGGGATCCAGACGAACACCGGCATTGACCTCAGGCCTACAATTCGTCCTAACCACCAATTGGATCTCCCTTGAAGCGAAGCCAATTTCATCCCAAATACCATTCAGTGTATCGAAGCGGAATTCGCGAACTACGATAGCGAAGGTGGAAACCTCATCGGCAGTGGCATTGCTTTGGAACGTAAGTGTTCCTGTGCCTGGGTTCAGTGTAAAAGGAAATTGAGGATCAGTGCTGATCGGGTTTGTGAAAGAGAAGTTAGCATTGTAGTTCACTTGAGCGTTAGCTGTGTTCAAAGCAGGAACTAGCTCGTAGTAAAGGGAGTCTCCATCCGGCTCAACTGCGTTTTGTTGGTAAACTTGATACGCATCCTTACATGCATAGTTAACTGGAGTATTCAAGAAATTTGGAGCAGAGTTGTTGCCCAATCGACGGTTGAGTTCTGCTTCGAAATAGAAGTTACCTCCATTTTGGATGTTGGTGTAGTTGTTTGGACGACAGCAACCCAATAGCCAAATCCTAAACTGGGTACAACTGGAGTTGATCACGATGGTATCCTTATAGATATTCACTTGGGGGTCGGGGATACCCGATCCCGGCAGGATACAATCGAATGCACCCAAGGTGCTAGCTGGAAACTCAGGTTGAGTACGGAACATCTGAAGCTGTTGGGAGTACGAGCAATTGATGCCATCGATGCGGATGTCGGTAATGTTGAGGTCGGTCAATAAAGGCGACTGCAAGTTGGCACCTGTTCCTTCTCGGTAAATGACCATGGTAATTTCATACTGGTTGGGTACACCGGTTTGGTCACCTATGTATTTGTAGTAGATGTCACCGCCAATAATGTGGGATGCATCAGCGCCGAAGCTCAATATCAAGAGAGAGAATACGGAGAGTAGTTTGAACCATTTCATAGCGTTAATTTTTGCGTGGGAATGCGATTAGTAACACCGAAATGTATCTCAGTCAATGGCTTTCTTCAATAGGTAATGAGAGGGCAATGGCGATGGATTTGTGGTAGACCCTTTAGCTCGTGCTTTCGTTTTCTCGACCGAAACAGCCGTTTATAATTCGGCGCATGAGGGTGAGTTGGCGATATTTCTTCGCTTGCTCAATCAGGGATATTGACCACTTACTGAGAGTGGGTGTTCGAAGATCAGATCAAAAGACTCACTGAAGTGATGATGAGCCCTGTGAAGTATCCCAAAACGACCTGTGGAAGGGTGTGGGCTTCGAGCTTCAATCGAGCGGTGCCCACCAAACCGCTAAATAAAATGGTCATCGATATGATCTCGAGCATCATCACGCCATAGGTATGGGAAAGGTATACAGCGGTTGCGGTGACCCCCCCAACGCCTGCCATGTGAACGCTCCACTTTGAAAAGCGAAGGAGCAGGTAGAAGATCATGAGTGTTGCTGCAGACGCGATCAATAGTCGAATGATCTCTTGCGGGAGTTCCTGTTTTCGGAGTGCGTTTGCCGCAAATAAGAAAAAGGCGATGGCTACCAAGAATGGAAGACGTCTATCTCGAGGCTCCTTCATGTGAAGGGAGTCGATCATTCCAAGATAGCGCATCAACACAGAGAAGATGCCTGGCATTATGTAGGTGGACACGAATACAAATGCTACGGTGAAGTACATCTGTTCGTCGGGCACGTGAATGGGGACAGTAGCCAAGACAAGCACGGCGCCGATGGAAGGAACCAATGCAGGGTGAAAGAGATAAGAAAGAACTTGAGCAAACCGCTTCGACATGGTTAGAGTTCTTTACGCAGGCGAGCTACAGAGATGCCGAGTTGCTCTCTATATTTTGCAACGGTCCTACGGGCGATAGGATATCCTTTTTCTTTTAGCAACTTGGCCAATGCCTCGTCGGTGAGTGGTTTGCGCTTGTCTTCTTCGCCGATGCTTTCTTCGAGGATCTTCTTGATCTCACGCGTTGACACATCTTCGCCATCGCTGTTTTTCATTGACTCTGAGAAGAAGGTCTTGATCAAGAAAGTACCATAAGGAGTTTGAACGTATTTGTTGCTGGCTACTCGGCTGACGGTTGAGATATCCATGTCGATCTTCTCTGCAATATCCTTCAGGATCATGGGCTTCAGCTTGCGCTCATCACCCGTGAGGAAATAGTCTTTTTGATATTCCATGATGGTAGACATGGTAAGGAGAAGCGTTTGCTGCCTTTGACGGATCGCATCGATGAACCATTTGGCGGCATCGATCTTTTGCTTCACGAACATGAGTGCGTCTTTTTCGCTTTTGGTAGCCTTGCCTTTGCTGTCGCGATAATGCTCAAGCATGTTCTTATACTCTCTGCTGATATTCAGTTCAGGAGCGTTCTTGCCATTGAGTTGAAGCTTGAGTTCCCCGTCTTCTATCGAGATCAGGAAGTCGGGGGTGACGTTTTCGGTTGGTTTCGAACCATCGGAAACGGATCCGCCGGGTTTTGGATTGAGTCTGGATATTTCTGCAAGTGCATCGCGAAGTTGATCTTCATCGATCTCGAGTTTATCCATCAACTTTGAATAGTGCTTGCGAACGAACTCATCGAAATAATCCTCAATGATCTCGAGGGCTCTATTTACTTCAGGCGACCTTTGTCTTTTGGACAGCTGGAGAGCCAGGCACTCTTGAAGTGAACGGGCACCAACACCTGGAGGATCGAGGTCTTGGATAACGCGAAGAAGGGATTCGAGATGGTCGATGTCGGTGTAAACACCTTGGGCAAAAGCAAGGTCATCCACTACGTCTTGAAGTTCTCTTCTGAGATAGCCGTCGTCGTCGATGTTCCCTACTAGATAATCTGCGATCTTTTGGTCTTCCTCCGATAGGTTTCGCATGCCCAATTGGGTGCGAAGTGTTTGAATGAACGAGGTACCTCCGGAGAGAGGGACGCGCTCATCTTCATCATCGGAACTGTAGTTGTTGGCATGGAGGCGATACTCAGGAACTTCGTCGTCGCTCAGGTATTGATCGATATCAAAGTCTTCATCGCGCTCCTCCCTTTCTTCATTGCGTGCTTCCTCGTCGCGTTCGTATTCGTCGCGAGAATCTTCTTCCTTGCCTTCGTCGAGGGCAGGGTTTACTTCCAGCTCTTCTTGAATGCGTTCTTCCAATGCCTGGGTTGGCAATTGGATGAGTTTCATGAGCTGAATCTGTTGAGGAGACAGCTTTTGCTGGAGTTTCTGTTGAAGGGATTGCTTAAGCATATTCGCCGATTAACAAACCTCGGGCCAAATTGGTCCGGCTGTAAATCAAAGGTGCAAAAAATGCTTTAAAATTCAGCGCGACCCGGAGTTCTTGGGAACGGAATTACGTCGCGGATGTTACCCATACCCGTAACGAATTGCACGAGACGTTCGAATCCGAGGCCAAAACCGCTGTGTACACACGTTCCGAACTTTCGGGTATCGAGGTACCACCAAAGCTCTTCTTCTTCGATGCCCATGGCCTTCATTTTATTCAGAAGAACATCGTAACGCTCCTCGCGTTGTGATCCACCTACGATCTCACCGATGCCAGGGAAGAGCACGTCCATAGCGCGAACGGTCTTTTCATCTTCGTTAAGGCGCATATAGAATGCCTTGATAGTAGCTGGGTAATCGAAAAGGATAACGGGACTCTTGAAGTGCTTTTCAACGAGGTATCGTTCGTGTTCACTTTGAAGATCAGCTCCCCAACCTTCGATCTTGTATTGGAACTTGCCTTTTTTATTCGGTTTTGAATTGCGAAGGATGTCGATGGCTTCAGTGTAGCTCAAGCGAACGAAGTTATTCTCAACGATAAACTTCAAGCGCTCGATCAAGCCTTGCTCTGAACGTTGTTGTTGTGGCTTCGCATTCTCCTCTTCCTCAAATCGCTTGTCGAGGAACTCAAGGTCTTCAACACAGTTTTCCAAGATATACTTGATAACGAACTTGAGGAAGTCTTCGGAGAGATCCATGTTATCGTCGAGGTCATTGAAGGCCACCTCTGGTTCGATCATCCAGAACTCTGCAAGGTGTCGAGAGGTGTTTGAATTCTCGGCTCGGAAGGTTGGTCCGAATGTATACACCTTTGAAAGCCCCATGGCACCCAGTTCGGCTTCGAGCTGACCGCTTACGGTGAGGTTGGTTTCGCGACCGAAGAAATCTTCTTTGTAATTGACATTTCCATTTTCATCCTTAGGCGGGTTGGCCGGATCCAAGGCGGTAACGCGGAACATTTCACCAGCACCTTCGGCATCGGAACCGGTGATGATAGGTGTATGAAGGTTGAAGAAACCGCGGTCGTGGAAATATTTGTGGATGGCAAATGATGCATTGTGACGGATGCGCATGACGGCGCTAATGGTAGCGGTACGCATTCTCAAATGGGCGATATCACGCAAGAACTCAAGAGAGTGTTTCTTGGGTTGAAGTGGATACTCATCGGGATTGGCCTCACCAAGAACTTCAACGCTTTTAGCTTGGATTTCTACATTCTGACCTTTACCCTGGCTTGTAACAAGGTCGCCGGTTACAGAAATACAAGCTCCGGTATTGATCCTTTTGAGAAGATCCTCCTCCGTGCTTTCGAAGTCAACAACACACTGCAAGTTGGCAACGATACTACCGTCATTTAGGGCGATGAACCGATTGGCTCTGAAGGTCCTTACCCATCCGCGAACAGTTACTTCCGCTCCTACGGGAAGTTTGGTCAAGCATTCTTTTACTGTAGCTATCTGCATGTCTCTGAGTTCCGTGATTTAAGCGCTGCAAAAGTGCAATTTTTTACGATTCTCTGAGTGATCCAAGGTCGAAAACCTCACACAGGAGAAGTTCCGCGGGAAACATTTTTAACAAAAAACGTTTCCAACACGAAAAATGTACTCTATTTTTGCGGCCGTTATGGAGCAACAAGAAAAATTCATCATAGAGGGATCTACGGAGCTGTTCATCAAGTACGGCATTCGCAGTATCACCATGGATGATGTGGCGAGGGAGCTAGCAGTTAGCAAGAAGACGTTGTATAAGTATGTTTCGAACAAGGCAGATCTGGTAGATCGCTGTGTGAAGCATACGTACGAAAGTGTGCGTGAGGTAATTGAGGAGGCCATTGGGCTTTCTCAGAATGCGATCGACGAACTCTTCGCCATAGATTCATCCTTATCAGAGGCCATGAAGGCGCAACACCCTGCGCTGGAATTCCAACTCAAGAAGTACTATCCCGCAACGTGGAAGTGGTTGTCGAATCGTCAAGAACAGATGATCATGGATCAAACGCGAAAGAATCTTGAGAAGGGAATCGAGCAGGGGGTATATAGGAAGGACTTCGACATAGAGATGATTGCCTATCTATACTTCGCTCAATTCGTGGCGATGCACAATGAAGATATTGTGCCGATGCAGCTATGTGAGAACCCGAAGTTCATGAAAACGCACTTCGAGTATCACTTGCGTGGTATTGTATCTAAAAAAGGACTGTCATACTTGGAAGATAAACTTCAAGAAATATCACAAAACTGAAAACACAAACCATGAAACGAATCATCAATGGCATCGGCATGTCGGCACTTCTCCTCGGGAGTCTGATAGGTCATGCTCAAACTGCTTCAACTTCAGAGTCGAGGTCGTTTACCCGAGAGCAAGCGGAGATGTATGCTCTTGATAATGGCTATGACATGCGTTATAACACATTGGAGATCGAGAGAGCCAAAGCTGTTATTTGGGAGAATGTAGCGCTCGGACTTCCCAATGTAAGTATCGATGCGAATTTGATCAATAATACCGATCTGCCTCAATTCGTGTTTCCAGACTTTGCCACTGGCGAACCACAGTTGATTGCCGCAGGTATTCAATATACTTCCCTTGCAGGGGTAACGGTAGACCAACTCATTTTCGATGGTTCATATATCGTAGCCCTCGTAGCAACGGAGGTGGTGCGTCAAAATGCGCGAAACGATTACGAAAAGTCGGCCATCGAAACACGCGCTCAAGTAGCGGAAGCCTATAATGCTGTTCTGGTAACGGACCGCTCTCTTGAGATCGTAAGAGAAGATATCGAATTTATCGAAAGAAGCTTGTCGGAAACAAGAAGTCTATTCGACGAAGGCCTCGTGGAACAGTCGGATGTAGACCAGCTTGACCTCCTTCTGACGAACCTCAGAGCGAATGAAGACTATCTCGAACGTCAGGTTACTGTGGTTCGGACGATCCTTAAATTACGCATGGGAATTCCTGTTCAGGAAACCATCACACTTACTGATGATATCGAAACCTTGCTCTTCATTGCTTCGGATGGAACGAACCTACTTAGTGAGCAATTCGATGCAACCACCCATATTGATTACCGCACGTTGCAGAACGGAATTCGTGGTCAAGAGTTGAACCTCAGAAACGAACAGGTGCAATGGTTGCCGAAGCTGAGCGCATTCTACCAGTACAACTACAACTATGCGAGTGAAGAATTTGGAGGGCTGTATTCAAGCACCAATTCATCTTCGTTCGACTATGTTACTTCCAATGTTGGCTTGAGTTTGCGTTGGAATCTCTTTCAGGGGAGTGGCAAGTTTGCGAGGGTGCAGGAAGCCCAGGTGGCCTTGGAGCAGCTCAGGGTTCAAGAAGAACAATTGAACGATGCACTTCAATTGGAATATCAAGTTGCCAAGGCTGAATATGCATACGCTATCAATAACTATCTCGCACAGCGAAAGAATGCACAGATCGCTAAAGACATTAGGGACCGTTCTGCTATCAAGTTCAAAGAAGGTGTTGCGTCTAGCTTAGAATTCACCACTGCGGAGCGCCAATATCAAGAAGCATTGAGAAATGCTATTTCTGTTGGTCAAGAAGCGCTGAACAAGCGCATTGCCTTGGAAAAGGTCCTCGGCAAATTCAATCTGAATCAAACTACTACAAATACTACACAAGAATGAAAACGGTAAAGTATATCATTCCATTCCTCGCCATCGCTGCTGTTTCGTGTGAGCAGCCGAAGGCACAGGGCTTGGCAGAGCTTCGCGCAGA
Source organism: Phaeocystidibacter sp. (assembly GCA_965659725.1). Taxonomy (GTDB): domain Bacteria; phylum Bacteroidota; class Bacteroidia; order Flavobacteriales; family Schleiferiaceae; genus Phaeocystidibacter. The sequence goes on from CBFHXG010000005.1 coordinate 46,693, forward strand.
ACGCGATAGCCTATCGACCCTTAACTCGACGATCCAAGCAAGGTTGCTTGAACTCGATGAAGAGATCGCCTTGAAGGATAGTTCATTATCCTACACTACGGTTTCAACACACAACGTAACAACAGGGCCTTTCAATCACTACTTCCAAGTTTATGGCTCCGTGGAAGCTGATAGGAACGTCACACTTTACGCCGAGTCTGCCGGCATGATCGAGCGCGTCAATGTTCGTGAAGGTCAAACCGTGAAGCAGGGTCAGCGACTTTTGGAGATCGATGATGAGATCATCCTGAATAACATCTCTGAGGTTCAGACGTCGCTTGAACTAGCGGAGGAATTGTACAAGAAACAAGAGCGTTTGTGGAACCAGAATATCGGTTCTGAGGTTCAGTATCTTGAAGCTAAGAACAACTATGAAAGCTTGAATTCGAGATTGGCGACGCTTGAATCGCAATTGAGAATGGCCAACTTGACTGCTCCGTTTGCTGGTGTGGTAGATGAGGTGTTCCTCAAGGCCGGTGAGTATGCGGCTCCGGGTACACCAATCGTTCGACTCGTTAATATGTCGCAGGTCTATGTTACCGCCGACGTCCCTGAATCCTACGTAAACCGCGTAGAAACAGGTTCAGAAGTGACTCTGTACTTCCGCTCGATCAACGACACCATCACCGCAAACATCATACAAGTAGGTCAATTCATCAACCCGGATAACCGCACCTTCAAGATCAAGGTTGGTATTGATGGCGGTGCTGGAAAGTACAAGCCGAATATGATGGCCGGAGTTCGCATTCGTGATTATGGTGTGGATACCGCTGTGGTACTACCTAATCACTTGATCCAACAGGATCAAAATGGCCGTTCATTCGTGTATGTCATCAACCGATCTGAAAACGATTTAGGGAAAGTGGAGCGCAGAATCATTGGAACTGGACTTTCATACGAGGGCGAGACAGAGGTTCGATCTGGTCTGAGTGGAGGCGAACTGATCGTTGATCGCGGTGCTCGAAGCATTCAAGATGGCGAACGCATCCGTATCGTAGAATAAGAGATTAAGTAGTAACGACTCACATTCCATTATGGAAGATCTACATAAAACAAACCCCGATGATATCAAGGAGTTCGGTTTGTCAACCTTCGCGGTGAACAACCGCATGACGGCCTACGTGCTCACTTTTATCATCTTCATCTCCGGCTTGATGGCGTATACATCGATGCCTTCCGAGGCCTTCCCGGAGATCGTAACACCAGAGATCTACGTAGGAACCCCTTATCCGGGTAACTCGCCTCTCGATATCGAGAAGTTGATCTCCCGCCCCATCGAAAAAGAGATCAATGGGGTAACCAACATCGACGAATTGAACTCTACGTCTGTTCAAGGGTATTCCACCATTCAGGCGAAGTTCGATTTTTCTGTTGAGCCTAGTGAGGCCCTTAGAAAGGTGAAGGATAAGGTTGATGTGGCTAAATCTGATCCTGATTTTCCTGCCGACCTTCCGGCTGATCCAAACGTGTTCGAGCTGAACATCAACGAATTGATGCCGATCCGTAACATCAACCTTTCGGGTCCATTTACCATCGATCAGTTGAATGATTATGCGGAATACCTGGAAGATGAGATCGAAGGTTTAACAGAGATCTCGAAGGTCGAGATACGTGGTGTGGACGATAAAGAAGTAGCCGTTCAGCTCGACATGCAGCGTATGGAGTCGCTGAACCTATCGTTCAACGATATTGCCGGCGCGATCTCCAATGAAAACGTGTCGATTTCCGGAGGTGACCTTCTGGTTGACGGATACCGAAGAAACGTTCGCGTGGTGGGTGAATTTGAATCGGTTGAAGAGATCGAGAACATCATTGTAAAGCATGAGAATGCCGATGTTGTATACCTGCGCAACATCGCTGAGGTTTACTTCACTGAAGTTGAAAAGGAGAGTTTTGCGCGTGAGCGTGGGGCTCCAGTGGTGATGTTGGACGTGATGAAGCGTTCAGGTGAAAACTTGATCATCGTTTCAGATAAGATCGATCAGATCGTAGAAGATGCGAAGGAAAACTACTTTCCAGAGGAGTTGAATATCACCATTACGAACGATCAAAGCGATCAAACCAAAACACAGTTGAGCGACCTTGAGAACAGTATCATCCTAGGTGTGATATTGGTAGTTGTGGTGCTCATGTTCTTCCTTGGCTTGCGAAACGCCTTGTTCGTGGGTATCGCGATACCACTTTCCATGTTGATGAGCTTCTTCATTCTCAACGTGATGGGAGTAACGCTGAATACCATGGTGTTGTTTGCCCTGGTATTGGCCTTGGGTATGTTGGTTGACAACGGTATTGTGGTGGTTGAGAACATCTACCGTTTGATGGACGAAGGATATGATGCTATCACAGCAGCGAAGAAAGGTGCCGGTGAGGTTGCTTTGGCGATTATCGCATCCACGGCAACTACACTCGCGGCCTTCATTCCTTTGGCGTTTTGGCCGGGCATCTTCGGTGAGTTCATGAAATACTTACCGATCACATTAATCATTGTACTCGGTTCTTCCCTGTTTGTCGCCTTGGTTATCAATCCGGCGCTTACATCGAAATTGATGAAGATAGAGGAGAAGGGAATCAATACGAAGAAGTGGTTGAAGATATCGATGATACTGCTCCTAGCAGGAGTGATCCTTGGATATGCTTTGCACGTGCTTGCACCTGTAGTAGCGCTCCGCGCCATAGGTAACCTCGCCATTGTATCTGGGTTGAGTATCCTTTTCTACGTGTTCTTCGTAGTGCCAATGACAGAGCGATTCCAAGGCAGTTTCTTACCTAGGGTTGAGTCACATTACGAGCGCTTGTTGCGTTTCGCTCTTCGCGGTAGAAATGCGTATTTCTTCTTCTTTGGAACCGTAGGACTTCTTGTCCTTTCCTTTATGTTGGTCGGGCAATTCCCGCCAAAAACGCTTTTCTTCCCAGAGAATCAGCCTCAGCAGGCCATTGTATATGCTGAGCTTCCTATCGGCACCGACATCATGGAAACCAATGAGGTGGCCTTGAAGATTGAAGCAGAGGTGTTCCGTGTAGTTGACAATTATACGTATCCAAAGGTCGTGGATGGAGACACCATCGAATTCAATTATATGGTTGAATCCGTTATAGCTCAGGTAGGTGAAGGAACGTCAGACCCTAACCAAGGGCCATCCATGGCACAAACGCCTAACAAGGCAAAGGTTACCGTGGCATTCCGTCCATTTGCTGAGCGCGTTGATCAAAATGGAAACCCAGTCACCAGTTCTTCTGTATTGCAGAACATACGCGAGGCTATTTCCGATTATCCAGGGGTAAACCTAGCGGTAGACAAGAACTCGGACGGCCCTCCATCTGGTCCGCCTATCAACATTGAGATCAGTGGTGAAGATTACGGTCAATTGCTAGAGGAAGCAGAGAACATGCGTCGTTTTATCAACGAGCGCGGGATCCAAGGAATTGAAGAATTGCAGATCGACGTTCAGTCTGGCAAACCGGAAATGCCAATAGAGATCGACCGTGTTAAGGCGAGGACATTGGGAATTAGCACTGCTCAGATCGGTGATGCTCTTCGTACTGCCTTGTTCGGAAAAGAGGTGTCTCGCTTCAAGCAAGGTGAAGATGATTACCCTATCAACCTTCGTTTTAGCGATAATTACCGCCATAATGTGGATGATCTCTTGAATCAAAGGATCACCTTCCGCGATCCAGCCACGGGACGGATCAAGCAGGTACCTATCAGCGCCGTGGCCGAAGCGAAACTGTCGAGCACGTTCTCCGCCGTTAAGCGTAAGGACCTCGATCGGGTGATCACATTGTACTCGAACGTTGAAACGGGTGCCAACCCAACAGAAACCGTGAATGCCATCAAGGCGTCATTGGAGAGCTATGAATTACCGCGTGGTATTCAGTTCTCGTTCACTGGTCAGCAGGAAGAGCAAGCAGAGCAGTTGGCTTTCTTGACCAGCGCATTGATGGCCGCTGTATTCCTGATCTTCTTGATCTTGGTGGCCCAGTTCAACTCTGCAAGCACTCCGTTTATCATCCTTACAACGGTTGTGTTGAGCTTGATCGGGGTATTACTTGGACTCGTAATCTTTCGTATGGAATTCGTGATCATGATGACAATGATCGGTATCATTTCACTAGCGGGTATCGTAGTGAATAATGCGATCGTGTTGATCGATTATGCAAAGCAACTCATGAATCGTCGCAAGAAGATCTTGGGCTTGAAGCAAGATCAACTATTGCCGCGTGAAGAGCTGTATAAGATGATTGTTGAAGCAGGAAAAACGCGTTTACGTCCGGTTCTTCTAACGGCCATTACCACCGTTCTGGGACTGATACCGTTGGCGACGGGTATGAACATCAATTTTGTTACGTTGATCACAGAAACGGATCCACAAGTATACTTTGGTGGGGATAACGTGATTTTCTGGGGGCCGATGTCGTGGACGGTGATCTTTGGATTGTCATTCGCAACCTTCCTCACGTTGGTGATCGTGCCAGTGATGTTCTATTTGATAGAGCGAGGAAAGAGACGATTCTCTGAAGGAAAATCTGTTGACTCCATTGAGTTGGAAACAGCAGAGTAAGTAGTGTTTTGAACGAGAAAGGCGGGGTGAGAACTCCGCCTTTTTTTGTTTCCACTCGTGCCTAAGATGAGCAGATCGAGGGAAGAGAGGTGCTAGATAATGAAAAAGGACACAGGTGCAGAAAAGGGAGAAGTAAGTTGGATCGGATGGCCTGAAGCGGCCGGTCCAAATGAAATGATTCAAATAGAACGGACTTCGATGACGGAGAGCACGGATGGTGAGGCAATGGTTCGCGAGGCATTGAATTTTCAGGACATCAACCGAGCGAGATGACGAGTAGCGAGGGGGACTAAATTGGATAGGTATGAATGAAAGAGTAGGGGGTTGATGAAAGTTTACGGGGTTGGAGAACGAGTGCGGGGATGGGTGTTTAGTGGGGCCCCCAGCCCCACCCCGTTCTCAAGTTAAGGGTTTGGATGGAGTGAGCTTGGTATTTCACTCTGCAAATCAATAGAAAGGGCACCAAGTGAATAACTACCCGTTTGTATCCGTTTATCATACGGGTAATAGAAGTTGATGGTCGTAAATTGATAGCAGGGGCGGGGTTGGGGCCCCTCAATATCACCTCCCCCCCCTGTCCGAATATCCTGCTCCCAGCCAAATTACCGTCAACATACATGAAACTCATCATCGGCCTTCAAAGTCACATTGCCATGGAGAGCGAAGTATCAGATACTCCAAAATAGGTTGCTCCTCGTGAACTGGCTGTCCTTAACCGCGGTCTCTATTGATATCCTTTGACCTTCTCGTCGATCAAGATCACAGATCCGTTTTGAAGGTAGTCGGGCAAAGGCTCGTTTGAATTCAGATGGAAAATGGCCACAGCCCTACCCTTATTGATTACCTCTTCAAACTGCGCTTTGGATGGAATGAAATGATAGGCTGGTTGACCGGTGTAGAACATACATTCCACATAATGGCGACCTTTTACGTTGAAGATCACGGTATTTTCAGGCAGTGAGAGTCCTTCGAAGACCGCCTTGTTTTCTACCATCATTTTCGAATGCTCATTTCCGTGCTTGCTTTCCAAGAATCCTATATCAAATCTAAATGCGGTAAGACCTACAAGTAGGATTATCGTAAGGGTAGCCTTCATTGACCTTGAATTGATCAGGTTGAGTATCCCATCGAAACACGTGGCGATGAATAAGAACATCGGCATGGCTACAACTACGGTGAACGAAGGCATCTTGGTTGCTGCGAAACTATAGAAGAGGTAGGTTACGGCAACCATCACCATGAGCGAGATGAGCGCTTTCTTTTGCTTGAATCGCCGAATGGCAAGTATGATACCTGGAAGGATAGCGAGGGTAGATATCCATCCATATATGGTCGGGAATTGTTCGAAATGATACCAGAAAGATCCACTGTGCGCTTCAACGGCTTCTGAAAGGTGCAGTGTGTTGTAGGCTTGAGCTGCAGCCGCTTCTTGAGGATACCATGCATAGGTGAGAAGTTGCCACGGCAAGGCAACCAAAACCGTTATTAGTAAGGATAGGAGCAGATCTGCATTTTGTTTGATCGAGAACCTTCGCTCTTGCAATCGGTATATGCCCCATCCGAGGTAAATGAGAAGTCCAACCAACCACTTACACAGGATGGCCATCCCAGAGAACAAGCCGATCAAGATCAACCAATAGCGCTTACGGGAGTGCAGGTATTCCACCCAGGCCCAGACGCTAAGCGATACATAGGCCAAGAAAGAGATGTCATTGTGATCGACCTCCTGTCGGCCTGAAACCAACTCCATCAAATAGATGCTGCTAATGATAAGTACCGCAGCGAAGTAGCCAACTCTTCGATTGAAGATGAGCTTTCCCGTTCGGTAGGTGATGGGCACTAATGCTGTAGCGAGGATCACACTTGGGAGGCGAAGCGTATACTCCGATATTCCGAACATTTTAAAACTGAGGGCTATTTGCCAGAGGAATAATGGCTGTTTGTGAAGCCAAATATGGAATCGATCCCAACGATCGTAGGCCATCGTTACTACGGGATCATCGTAAAGCGTTGGCATTAACGGATGATTCATCATATTCTTAGCCACCAGTGCGTGGAATCGTTCATCCCAAAGATTGAGGAATGGATCGAGCAGGGCAGAGAAGCTGAACAGGCAAAAGGCAGCAAGTAGAAGCGATAGGATGGTCGCTCTGTTTCTCTCAGATCTCAAATGAAAGAACACGCTCCCTAAAATGAAAAAGACGGTTAGGGTAAGAAGGATGATCTGTGTGGTAGAGTAGTTCAATTCGGTTGAAGCCAGCTTGAGTGTTGCTTCACCGAAAATAGTGTTCTTTGGTGACTATTCGTTGATCGGATGATCCGACTATCAGATCATCTGACGATCGGATCATCCAAGTATCGAAACCTACCCTCTCCTATCCATACTCCGGAAAATTTCCAATTGCTCTTTGGTGAGTACCTCCATGATCTGATTTTTCATGGATTCACGAAGGGCTTGGTGTTCGGCCCGAAGAGCGTCCATCTTCTCCTTATTGGACTCCTGTATCTCTTCGATCTGCGCAAGTTGTTCGGGTGTTAGGTCCAGTTTCTCCTTCAAGCGCTCGAGTTGAGCGTTGCGTTCGGCAAGACCGTGGCGTTCACCTCTACGTGTATGCCCTTCGCGCTCTTCACGTTGAGCTTGTCGCGTCTGACGCCTTTCCGTCCTTAGACTTTGCAGCTTCTCTCTTTGCTCATCGGTGAGAATATGGTTAACACTCTCCTGCATCTGTTGGCGCATTTGAACGTGCGCCTCTCGTTGCTCCTGCATCTGAGTCCTGAATTGCTCCATGGTCAAACGAAGCGTTTCGCGTTGTTCTTGTGTAAGTTCTAACTCCTCGGCCATTTGCTCGAGTCGGGCTTCTGGATCTCTTTCGTTGCCCTGATTCTGACCGCGCTGTGCGGTGGCACTAATGGTTAGGGCGAGTAGTGCGATCGTTATTGACGATTTCATTATTTGAAGATTTTCAGATGATCGGCTGATCAGACGCGCTGAACTTCCACTCATCATGGATTAACATGAAATTGGATGATGAATGATTGAGAAGGTTTAAAAACGAGAGATAAGAGAATGTCAGTTTTTGCGATTCCTATCCATAGGATCATCTGACGATCCGATCATCTGACTCTCCAATAATCGACTTACATTTGCCGGCGTGAAAAGGCCTATTCAAATCGCATTCGGAATACTCTACCACATTTGGTATTACATGGTGATGGCCTTGGTGATATTGAGCATTTTCCCGTTCATCTATGTGACGTCTAGGAAGCAAGAGGATTATCCTCGATTCTTCAAGTGGGCCCGTGTTTGGGCGAGAGCTGTTTTGGTTTTGATGGGCTACAGAATGAAGGTTGAAGGACAAGAGTACATCGATCCAAACCGACAATATATCATCTGTGCGAATCATGCCTCGGAGTTGGACATTATGATGACCTTGGCCATCGTGCCGAGCCCGTTTGTTTTCATCGGCAAAAAGGAGCTGGCCAAGCTCCCCCTTTTTGGATACTTCTATAAGCGGACGAATGTATTAGTGGACAGAAGAAGTGTGTCCTCTAAGCGCAGGGCAATGGAGATGGCATCGAATCGGATCAAGGATGGCATGGGCATGTGCATTTTTCCTGAAGGCGGGATACCACCCACACCGTATTTGGCGCCCTTTAAGATGGGAGCTTTTAAGCTTGCGGTTGAACATCATGTTCCAGTTTTGAGTATCGCATTTCCAGATAACCGAAAGCGATTCCCTGACTTTATGCACGGGGGGAGACCGGGGAAACTAAGAGCGAGAATTATTGGGTCGGTTGAAACGACCCACATGAAAGAGGAGCACATTGCCGCGTTGCGTGACCAAACGTATAACCGTATCTTTGAGGCGTTAAACGATATGTGATGAGAATCTCAAAAGAGGAAATCAACAAACTAGCCCATTTATCCCGACTTGAACTCGACGAGAAAGCAGTTGAGAATATGCAAACGGATATGGACAAGATCCTCGACTTTGTCGCGCAGATCGAAGAACTCGACCTCGAAGGGATAGAGCCATTGGTTTATATGACCGATGAAACGAATGTACTTCGCGAGGACAAGGTAGTACAAGACATAACCCATGCCGAGGCACTCAAGAACGCTCCAGACGCAGATACGGATTACTTTAGAGTCTCAACGGTCAAGAAGTGATTGACAGATTATCGGATCATCCGATGATCAGACCAACCGACCATTTGCACCGCCGATAGACAGGTGAGTTTACCACCGGCCTTTCACCTTTTTCATTGCAAAGGCACTCTGCAATCGGCCTATGTGTGGAACCGCTGCCAATTTATGAGAAATGAAGTGTTGGTAAGACTCCATATCCGTGGTTTGAACTTTGAGAAGGTAATCAAAAGAGCCAGCTATGTGGTGGCATTCCACTACCTCGTCGAGATTATCTATTTCCCCTTCAAAAGCGCGCAACATTTCGAGCTCATGCGATTGTAAGCTGACTTCACAGAAGGCGGTTAGCGTAAGGCCTATCTTCTGTGGATTCACTCTAGCGGAGTAACCAATAATCACACCCGCTTTTTCGAGCTTCTTCACTCGTTCATGTACGGGAGTAGTAGATCGATTTACAGCTAAGGCCAATTGTGAGATGGTCATCTTCCCATCATTCCTCAAGAGTTCAACGATCTTTCTATCTAAAATATCCATACTGGAATTATTTTCTGTCTACCTCTGTTTACGAGCAGGAATTTAGGATTTTATACTACTTTTTAGGGTTAAATAAGATGTTATTTTCGATTAAATTCGCAATAATTGGAATTTTTGTAAAATCTAAACTCACTGCTATGCGTCGACCGGAAAGTGAAATGATGAGCTACGGCTATGATCCTATGCTATCAGAAGGATCTGTGAAACCGCCGATCTTCCAAACCTCCACCTTCGTTTTTAAGACGGCTGAAGAGGGGAAACGTTTCTTCGAACTGGCGTATGGCTTGCGCGAGAAAGACCCTGCTGAATCCGTTGGGCTGATCTATAGCCGACTCAATAATCCAAACCTTGAGATCCTCGAAGATCGTTTGACATTGTGGGAGAATGCCGAGGCAGGAGCTGTTTTTGAATCGGGAATGGCGGCGATCTCCACCACCTTAATGGAACTTCTTCCTCCAAACTCTGTGCTCATTCACAGCGCGCCGGTTTACGGTGGAACGGATCACTTCATTCACCATGTACTTCCCAAGTATGGTATTGATTCGCTCGACATGCATCCGGGTGAATCCGTGGATTCCATCAAGCAACGTATTGCCGACAATGGATGGGAGGATCGCGTTGCAGCGGTCTATATCGAAACTCCTGCAAACCCAACTACCGAGTTGATCTGCATTAAGAATGCTAAAGCCATCGCTACCGCATTTGAGACGGAGGAGAAAAAGGTTCCTTTGATCGTGGATAACACCTATATGGGTCCTGTTTTCAGCAAACCAACCGAATTTGGAGCCGATCTCGTGCTTTACTCTGCAACCAAATACATTGGCGGTCATAGTGACGTAGTGGCTGGTGCAGCGATAGGTAGTGCTGAATTGATCACTCGAGTGAAAACACTTCGTACGTTCTTGGGAAATATGGGTTCGCCATTCAACAGCTGGTTATTGATGCGTTCACTTGAAACCTTGTCCGTGCGCATGGAACGTCAGGCTGCAACCGCCGAAAAGGTAGCCGATTGGCTGAAAGCACACCCTAAGGTTGAAAAGGTACATTATCTCAAATATGCTCCCGAGCGCTCGGATCGTGAAGGAAGGATCCTGAAAGAACAGTATTCTAGCTTTGGTGCAATGATGGCTTTCGATATCAAAGGAGGGGAAAAAGAAGCCTTCCGATTCCTAAATGGACTAAAGATGGTGAAGCTCGCCGTTTCACTTGGTAGTACAGAAAGCTTAGCGGAACACCCCGCAACCATGACCCATGCCGACGTATCACCAGAAGATAAACTCAAACATGGCGTGAAAGAGAACCTCGTTCGCCTAAGCGTGGGATTGGAGCATCCCGAAGATCTCATAGCCGATCTTGAAACTGCCCTAGAGCAGATTTAGGACTGATCATCATGCAATACAATAGACCTCCTGAGCTAATGCTTAGGAGGTTTTTTATTTCGTAAAATATTGATAAACAATTGAGTGGGTTGTGTTTTAAAAATTATTCTCTCCTATTTGTAATAATTTCATCCATCTTGATACTAATGGGGTAACACATTCAAAAACTAAAACACACAACATGAAGAATCTAAAACTAGCCGCCCTGGCATTCCTGTCGATCTGGACCAGCGTAGCCGTTGGTCAAAATGACAATTCACTTCTTTGGAAGGTATCTGGAAACGGACTTGAATCAGCTTCCTATCTCTATGGCACTATTCACTTGGTTTGTCCAGATGATATGGACATTCCAACGTACGTTGAAGAGGCTATGGACGCCTCAGAGCAGTTGGTATTGGAGTTGGATATGGATGATCCATCAACCATGCAGAAAATGCAACAGATGGCCATCAACCCGGGCATGAAGAATATTGCTGACGAATTATCGGAAGAGGACCGTAAGATCTTGGACGAATTTTTCACGGAGCACTATCAAATGAACATGCAACAATTGGGTGTAATGCGTCCTATCACATTGATCAGCATGATGTTCATCACAGGTCTTGATTGTCAGCAACCGGGATCCTATGAATTGCATTTCATGGAAGAAGCAAAGAGTAGGGAATGGGAAGTAGAAGGTCTCGAGGCGATCGAGGATCAGTTGGCTATTTTTGATAGTGTGCCTGCTGCTGAACAACTTTCTTGGGTAGTTGAATATGCAAGGGACCATGAGAAATTCAAGACGGAATTGGCAGACCTGATATCAGCTTATAAAGCGAAAGATGTAGATGCTGTTTATGCCACGATGGAAGACTACCCGGAGTATGAAGGCATTGAGGATGAATTGCTCACCGATCGAAATGTTCGATGGATTCCACTGATCGAGGCATTCATCAAAGAAAAGCCAACTTTCATCGCCGTGGGCGCTGCACACCTTGGGTCGGAAACCGGTGTGATCGAATTATTGCGTGAGGCGGGCTACACCGTTGAACCCGTTTTATAAAAACATACCTTGATACCAGAGATAGCTGCGTCCGCCATGGACGCGGCTTTTCAAAGCCAAGATATGCACGAACTCGACCAATCGGATTTTAAGCAGATCGTTGCAGAATATCATCCTTTGATCTTCAAGGTCTGCAGGGCATATTCTGAAGAGTTCGACATGGAAGATCTCTATCAAGAGGTGCTGATCAACGTTTGGGCTGGCCTTAAGAATTATAAGGGAGACGCCAAGCTGAGTACATGGATGTATCGTGTTACACTGAACACGGCCATGACATACCATCGGGACAAAAAGAGAAGAAGATCACACATCTTGCGTGGGATAGAGATTGAGAAACCGGACCAGTCGGAAGACGCACAAGAGAAGGAAAGAAGGGTGCAAGAGCTTTATAATGCCTTGCGACAACTTCCAAAAGACGACCGTTCCATCATTCTCTTATATCTCGAAGAAAAGAAATACGATGAGATTGCTGAGATCACGGGTCTCACACCATCCAATGTAGGTGTCCGCATCAATCGGGCAAAGAAGAAATTGAAACAGCTACTATCATCAAGGTCATGAAAGAAGACAAAGAGCTTTTTGATGTTTGGCAATCAGCTGAACCTACGGCTGAACTCGATACAATAGCCCCAAAGGCCTTTTTAGGGAAGTCGAGAGACATCTTTAGAAAGATCAAGAGGAATATGATCACAGAATTGATTGTTTCTGCTTTCATCGCCGTATATGCGCCATTCCTCTTTCAGGATAACCCCACTTCCTTTTGGTTCATGGTTGTTCTTATGGTCATTGCCGTAGCTGTTACGATTAAGATCTATGGTAATTATTTCATTCGGATGAGGGATTTGAATGAACCCGCACTTATCGATTCGCTCAAAGCCAAGGAGTCCATTTTGTCCACGTATGTACGTCGCTTGAAGATGACGGTTTATGTCCTTGCTCCCATATCATTCATAGCGGCCCAATTCTTCCCACTTCACAATGAGGGGGACCACAATTTGAACGAGATCCTTCTTTCGACGGCGGTTGGGATACCTATTCTACTGTTCTTCATGTGGCTCATGTTGAAGTACATTCATTGGCTTTACGGAAAGTACTTGGTGGAGCTGCGTAACCTGATCGCTCAATGGGAGTCTGGTGTGGATGCCGAAGGTTAAAACACACGCGCATACCCCACATAGGGCAAAGGAATATTGCCTGTCAGCTCTGGAATGACCACCACTCCAATGTCGAATGCGTTCTTTTCAGATAGTATTCTAATACCATGGATTCCCAAATAGGTAAAGCTGCTTGAGCTCGTTGGAATCAAGTAATTCTCAGACAAGAGCGCAACGTAATCGCTAAACCTATGCATACCAGCAAACATAATGGCAGGTTGATCGGAAAGCTCAGCTTCTACAAAACCATATCCAACGCCGATGGTAATATTGGATTCAGATCCTCCGTAGGTTGCAGCGCCGTATGCCAATGAAGCCGTGCCTTCACTTGCCAAGCCCATAATGAGTACACCACCGCCTGCGTGAAACTTATCCGTAATTTCCCAACCGACCTTGGGAGTCAGAAACCAGATGGGGTATCCACTTACCGTGGAAAGGAACTCGAATCCACCGCCAAGAGATAAGTTATCTGTAACACCAAAGTTCACAAAGTTACCTGTCACCACCAGGTTTTGATAATACCCTTCTCCTGCGCCAAGGGGAATGGCAGATGGGCCAAAGAAGTAACGTGTATCATGTGGGTTCGGAAACTTGAACTCACCTTCGTAATCGTCAAGAGAAACAGACTCCACGGCAGACCGGTCCACTAAGAGCAAGCCGTGTTCTGTTTGAACAGCAAAAGTAGAATCGGTTGCCTGCTGGAAAGTTCCCCTGAGTTCGTCGCCATCTTTCATGACAACAATAATCTTATCGTTGGCTTCGAAGTTCATTTCAACTTCTTGACCATACGTGCAAAGAGTAAGTACTGAGAATGTAATAGAGAGAGCCCAGTGATAGATGGTTCGTGCATTCATGATCGGGCTTTTTAAGTGAAAACTTTAAAGCCTCAATACGGCACCTTACGTGTCAATCGAGCTTCGTTCTGATACTCTTAAATTTACAACTTTATTGCTTGTAATAGCCTCTTTTCCAAATCATTTTAAACGCACATGCCCAGCAAGTCAGGCCGTTTTAGAAATCCTTCGATAGCGAATGAAATAACCGAATTGCTTTAGGTTGTTCGAAAGGGTTTCCATATCGCAGATAAGCTGTTTACGCTCATATTGATCTGGGCGGAACACACCTTGGGAGGTAGCCTCAGCTTTTTGATAATGTTCTAAACATACAAGCCCCCTAGCCATGGTAAGGACTATGAGGTTGAAGAATCTTCTCGACCTTTTCGAAGGGATGTCCAAGCGGTCGTATGCACCTTGAACTGCGCGCATTTCACTTAGGAAATAGGAGCGCAAATCATCTACACTCGTGCTTCGTGTAGGTCGGGTTTGGATCCCTGCATGTTGATCTTTATACACATCGAATATATCGTTCAGCAATTGAAGGAAAGCACCAGCAGCGAATAGGAATTCAGACTCTCGTTGGGATGGCTCAGGTTGGATTGGACATCTATAATAGAGCAATGAGTACCCACCCTTTTCTCGCGTGATCACATCGATCTCTTCCAGCGATATATCCACACTTTCTTGCTTCAAACTCTTCACTTGGGCCTCGTATACCGTTAGGCCAGACCTGAGGATATGATCTGCGTCTTCATCATTCAAAACATTCAAGTAGAGCCGGAGGAAGAGAGCCTCATGGGTATTGGCAGGCTTTTGCTCTTGAGGCTTGGTCATGAGTTCATATACATACTCTGGCGACCGATCAAAATCGTCGAAGAAGTCGTCGAATAACCCCGTGTAAGCGCCTAGATAGGTGAGTTTGTATCGTTCTTTCTCTGAAAGGGATCTACCTAAGAATGCCGCATAGGACTCACCCAGCACGGAGGTTACGGCCATTCCATAATAGTATTTGATCTTCTTTAGGTCTGATGGCTTCACCGTTCCATCGTTGTTTGCTTCGGCCCAGTCGAGTTCTTCTTGTAGGGCTGTTTTCAGGAATCGCTTTTGACGCAACGCATTGGATAGCAAAACGAACATCAGTGAGCAAAACGAAAAGAAGCGGAGAATGGAGCGCATCCGGTTGGTTATCGGTTAAGGATGAAGCGAATTTCGCTAAAGTTCTCGGAATACGGCCTCACCATTCTTGCATCCTTTTTACACGGTCTTCCAGTTTTTCGGAGGACATCGATTCACGAAGTCGGTCTACCATGATCGGGAAAGCCAATGGTGTAGGGCGATCGATGAACATCAATCGGATCTTTTGCCGTTCAATTCTCTCTAATCCTTTCCGTAAGCGCGCTTCTTCCAATTCAAAAGTGTGTACCTCTTCATACGCCTGAAGTAGTAGAAGATTGTTGGGTTCATCCTCGAGGAACACGTTGAAGAACAGCTGTGAATTGGATTGGATGTGTCGGATCTTCACTGGCTTACCCGGATATCCTCCGAAGACTAAGCCAGCGATGTGTGCGATATCCCTGAATTTCCTTCTCGCCATCTCCGTTTCGTTGACGCTGGCTTGAATGTCTTCCCGAAGATCCGTTGTCGTGAAGATGTCGGAATCTATAGCGTCCTGAATGGGAATGGGCTGATCACTCAAGAGTTCGAAGCCATAATCGTTCATGGCGATACTGAAGGTGATCGGACTAAAAAGACTTAATCGATAGGCAAATAGAGCAGCTAGTCCTTGGTGTACTAGTCGGCCTTCAAAAGGATAGAAGAAAAGGTGATGACCTTCTTCGCTCTTGAAGTATTCGATCAACAGTTCATTATCAGTAGGCACGATGGATCGCTCTGCTTGAAGCTCGATAAGAGGTTGGATCAATTGTAGCTCTGGGTCGAAGTGCGCAGTTGTCGTTTGAGGGATGAAAGCCTCACCGATCTTTGTCCTGAGCATAGCTCCCAGTTGAGCGCTCAACGGCATCCGTCCGCCCATCCAGCTGGGTACGGCTCCCGCTTTGCGCGTTGTTTTGCGAGCCTTTACGGTCATGCCTTTGACCTCCACCAGCTCCAGGTTTCTCCCGGCAAACCAAAACACATCTCCTGGTTTGAGTCGGGATATGAAGTACTCCTCTATCGTGCCCAAGAATCCACCTCCGATCACACGAACTTGCAGGAGACCATCTGAAACAATGGTGCCCATGCTGAGGCGATGTCGGAACGAGACTTTCCGGCTGTTGACCACATATTTACCATCCGGTTCCACTTCCACCTTGTGAAATTCATCGTAGCCAACGAGTGGGTCACCGCCATGGGTAATGAAATTCAGGCACCACTTCCATTCGTCGTCGCTAATGGAGCTAAAGCTGATAGTAGATCGAATTTCCTTCAATAGCTCATCGGCATAGAATCCTTCGCCAACGGCTAGGGTAACCATCCATTGGAGGAGTACATCGATAGATCGAATATAGGGGACTCGGTCTTCGATCAGTTTTTGGTCGATCGCTGCTCTCAGTGCCGATGCTTCGATCAACTCCAATGTATGTGTGGGTACAAAATAGATCTTACTCACCGCTCCAGGTTGGTGTCCAGATCTTCCAGCCCTTTGAATGAAACGAGCTACTCCTTTGGGGCTACCGATCTGGATGATGGTTTCAACGGGACGGAAATCAACGCCGAGGTCCAAGCTTGAAGTACACACAACTGCCTTGAGATCGCCGGTATGCAGAGCATCCTCCACCCAATGCCGTAGGTCTTTGCTGATACTTCCATGGTGCATACCGATCCATCCGGCCATATCGGGGGCTACCTCTAGGATACGTTGGTACCAGATCTCGGCTTGCGAGCGGGTATTGGTGAAAACGAGACAACTTCGACTATCCTTGATGATGGGGATTACCTTTTCGAGCAGTCGGATTCCCAGGTGACCAGCCCAAGGCAGCTCATTTACGTCATCGGGCAGTATGCTTACCACCTCGATCTTCTTTTCGTGATCGGCGCGAATCACTATGGGTTTTGGTCTTTTGACCTCCGTGCCCATCAGGATATCCATAGCCTCTTCCATGTTGCCGATGGTGGCAGATATGCCCCAAACCCTCAGTTTCGGGTTCCACGCCCTGAGTTGGGAAAGGCCGAGCTCCACTTGAACAGCGCGTTTGCTGCCGAGCAGTTCATGCCACTCGTCGATCACAATGGCTTCCAGATTACGGAAGAGCTGTGATGCCTTTTTTTGGGATAAGAGAAGATGTAAACTTTCCGGTGTGGTAATGAGCAGATCTGGAAGAGCTGTCCTTTGCTTTTGTTTCTCCTTTTGAGACGTGTCGCCGGTACGCACGCCTATCTCCCATTCGATTCCTAAACCTTCAATGGCGCGCCGAGAAGCCTGTTCGATCTCTTTTGAAAGTGCGCGAATGGGGGTTATCCAGATCAATTTAACACCGCTCTTTTTCTTCGATGCAGATAAGATGGCCGGCAATAGTAGACTGTAGGTCTTTCCACTTCCCGTGGGTGCGTTTACTAGCCCACTTTTACCCTTCGCATACGCATCCCACGCCTCCCTTTGAAAGGGGAAAGACGTCCAGTTCATCGAATGGAACCATTCTTCGGCGCGTTGGGAAACTGAGTTAGGCATGAAGTATCAAGTACCGAAATCTCCTTGTAATGTGCGCGATGTTCAGCCGCGTATCTTTTGGGTAAGCCAGATCAGATCGTCGATGGTCTTACCGGTGTTCTTTAGGAATCTCTCGTCCTTCACTTCTCCATTATCATTGAAAACATCGTTCACATTGCTTACAAGGAGCTTTTGTGGTGAAACGATACCTCCAACGTAAGTCATCCAAAACCACAGTTGATGGAGAGCATTCACTCCACCGAAGTTTCCAGAGCTCACCGTTACGGCGGTCATGGGCATATGATCGAATTCTTTTCTGAAGTAGTCGAGGGTATTCTTGAGTGAGCCGGCCATTCCACCATTGTATTCGGGGGTGACGATGATCAAGGCATCACTAGCGTCGAGTATTTGCCCGAACTCTTCCAGTCCCGCCGGCGGATTTTCGAGACGGCCTCTGCGTTCTTCTAACACGGGGAGGTCGTACTGATGGACGTCGAGCAGACTTACTTTTTGAACCTCTGGGCGTTCTTCGAGGGCTTTTACAAAGTATTCCGCAACTTTGTGGCTCATTCTGCCAATGCGATTTGAGCCTGAAATAATGGATATATGCATGGTTGTTCGCTTCTAGCTTGAAAGATAATGCAATGAACAAGACGATACTTGTCCTCGGCACCTTACTGCTTTCTTCACTGTCATCAGCTCAACAGCTACCTGAACCCAAAGTTTACAGGGGCACTGAGGTTTGGTTTTTGATGCTGAACAAATATCAGATCAATGAAAAATGGACAGTAGGTAATGAATTTCATTTACGCAGGCATGACCTCTTGGCTGAGCAGAAGCAATTGATCGTTCGTCCATGGGTTGATTATCATGCTGCACCTGGATTTGTAGCGAGCTTTGGGTACTCGTATATCCGGACATTTCCACATGGTGCGTTTGATGTTGGAGCAGATTTGAATGAGCACAACATCTGGGAGCAAGTTACCTTGAGTCATTCGCCGTGGACTTTTTTGGAATTTTCTCATCGATTGCGATTGGAGCACCGATGGTCGGAGATACAACCTCAGCAAGATGATGAGGACATTCCGATAGAATTTCGGAATCGTTTCAGGTATAGATTAACGGCCAAGGTGGATATTTCCGAGCGTTGGTATGTCCACATCTTCGATGAATTGTGGGTGAATGTGAATGAGGGCATCTATGTGAGTAGCTTTGACCGAAATTGGATCTACATTGGAGCGGGCTATCGATTTACGGATAAGATCGCAGTGGAGCTCGCCTTTTTGGACCAATGGGATAACTTGGGGCCATTGGGATACTATTCGAATCAAGGTCCGCAGTTTACGATGCTGTGGGATTTTTAGGCTGGATCAATTGGGATAGACTTCCTTCAGATCTCTTTGAACTTTTATCAATCGCCTACTTTCTATGAAACACATAATACCCGTTCCATGTAAACGTCCCCGCTTCTAATCCGTTTGTGAACTCCAGTTCGTCTCCATCGGCCATGTCTATGAATCTATTCTCCGAAACGGGTAAGATCAATTCATCTGTGGCAGGCTGCCCATCTGTAATTCGGATATACTCACCTTCCCAGATGAGCTCTATGGCATAGCCCTGGCCGTTTTCCATCTCATAGCTTCCGGCAATCATCTCTTTCTCTTCATCGGAGAATGAATGACGCTCCACGAGTTCTTGTTCTGCAGCTTCCCATCCATATTGGGCAGATATCGACCTCATAACCTCCCGCATCAGTATCCTGCCATTGTCAGAATTCGTCATGACCACAGCCGCTGCGCCATATTGAGGATAGGCTAAGAATACATTGGAGAACCCAGCGTTCTTCCCGCCGTGTTGCATTCTGAGCGTATCTCCTTGATACTCCAGAGCAGGACCCAAACCCCACATGGACTTTTCGTCCATCGGCGTGAGCATTTCGTCAATTAATGTCTTGCTGAGGAATTCAGATTCGCGTTTACCTGTGTGTACTTCATGAACGAAATTGATGTACTTGGCTAGGTCTTCACTGGTTGTCCACAACCCAGCTGGAGCTACTTCCGGATAATTATGCCACCCACCTTCGTATACCATGCCGTTGCCGTGATAAGCAAGGCTCGCCCGTGATTCATATACTTCTTTAAGAGGTTGTGAAAAGGTACTGTTGTTCATTCCTAGCTCGGGTAAGATGTAGCCATCCATGTAGGCTGAAAAGGACATACCCGTCACATCTTCTATAACCGTTTGAATGATCACATATCCTCCACCCGAATATCTCCACATGGAACCGGGGATGGTGTCTACTTCGATTTTCGGCGTGTTGCCTTCGCCGTTCAACACCTCAATGCTCGAAGCCATTTCAGTTCCATTGGCATACCCAGGAAAGCCATGAACCGTTACTCCAGCTGTGTGCGTGAGCAATCTTCGCAGTGTTACTTTTTCTACTTCCGTGTACTCAGACGAAGGAAGAGTCCAACTCGTAAGGTATTCGTTTACATCTACATCAAGATCGAGTTTACCTTCTTGCACGAGTCGAAGAACGGCGATTCCAGCAAGGGGCTTGGAAATGGATGCAGCTTGAAAAAGCGATTCTCGCGAAAGAGGTATGGACTTCTCCGTATTTTGAAAACCCTCGAGCATTGCCCAATGGAGCTCACCATCAACATACGTTACAATGCTTAGGCCTTGAACGTTTAGATCTTTCATTCGCTCGTTCAGGTCTAGATATATCGGTTCAGTTCCCGTCTCGCGATAGGCAGGTGTTAGATGATGAGGAATGTATTCAGCAGGAGATTGCGCAGAGGAGATTAGGCCAGTTAGTAAACCTACAATCAAGAGTGATCTTTTCATAAGTGGGAGATACAGAATTGCATGGCTCGATGATCAGTTCAAATCACTCCAGCTCTTTCAAAAACCACAAGTTACACCCTGGATGAGCCTTGCTTATGGGTTCTTTGAGTGGCTTGAATCCCTGCTTTTCGTAGATGTTCAAAGCCTTGCTGAATACGGGGAGGCTCTCGATGTAGAGTTGAGTGTAGCCCATTTCCACAGCGGCTTGGGTAGATCTTTCCATCAACTCTCTGCCCAAGCCTTTTCCACGAGCTTCGGCTGCTATATAGAATTTCACGAGTTCAGCACATCCATTTGGAAGACCAGCAGTTGGATAGATGCCACATGTACCCAATACCTTTTCGCCCTCCTTGGCTACAAAGAAAATGGAGTGAGCCTGGCGAAACACTTCATAGAGTGTGTCGGTGGTTGGATCAGAGTAAACTGTGCCTTTTTGTTCGGCATCGAATTCCAGGAAAACATCACGGATCATCTTGGCTACCGCCCCATTATCCGAGGGTTCTATTTCCTGAATGGAGAAGGTCATTTTATTCTTCGGAGCTATCCTCTTTCAAAGGGTTCCACCCTTGGGCTGTAAGCTCGATCGCGTTGTTATCACGAGTTACAAGATAGCGATTCTCGTCTTCCGTAATGTGGCCGATCACTGAGAGGTTTGGATTCCCTTTGATCTTCTCGAAGTCATCCAACTTAATGGTGAAAAGAAGCTCGTAATCTTCGCCGCCGCTGAGTGCAACAGTGGTCGTATTGAGGTTGAATTCTTCGCAGAGCTCATACACCTTTGGATCGATCGGAATCTTCTCTTCGAAGAGTCGGCATCCACGACCAGACTTAGAGCATATATGAAGTAATTCAGATGAAAGACCATCTGAGATGTCGATCATAGATGTAGGTAGAACATCGAGTTCTTCAAGGATCTTCACCACATCTTGACGTGCTTCTGGCTTGAGCTGACGCTCGAGGACATATTCGTTACCTTGTAGGTCGGGCTGAATTTCAGGATTTTCCTTGAAAACGGCCTTTTCGCGTTCCAAGACTTGGAGTCCCATATAGGCACCGCCAAGGTCTCCCGACACTACGATGAGGTCGCTGGCTTGAGCTCCATCCCTGCGTACGATCTTCTCTTTATTTTGCTTGCCGATTGCGGTAAGACTGAGGATCAATCCTGATGTAGAGGAGGTGGTGTCGCCGCCCACTAGATCTACCTTGAAACGCTCGCATGCATGACGGATCCCAGCATAGAGTTCTTCAACGGCTTCAACGGGGAATCGATTGGAAAGCGCCATGGAAACGGTGAGCTGAGTAGCTTGACCGTTCATGGCATAGATATCCGAAAAATTCACCATAGCTGCCTTATAACCAAGGTGTTGAAGGGGTTGGTAGCTAAGGTCGAAATGAACCCCTTCAACGAGCATATCGGTCGAAACGAGCGTCTGCTCCTCACGGGCATCGATCACAGCTGCATCGTCGCCAACACCAACAATGGTATCGTTATAAAGGGGAATCTTGGAAGTGATATGATTGATCAGTCCAAACTCTCCGAGCTCACCTAAAGATGTGCGCTGTGGGTTCTTGTCTTCTAACATGCCGCAAAATTACAAAGACTAAACGGAAAGAGTGGGTTGTTGACTCTATCACTTCACCAGAATACGTTGCGTATTGATCGCTGTATCATTGGTGTACAACCGAGCTAAGTAAATACCGGCTTTAAGGTGACTTAGATCAAGCGGTGACCCTTGCCATTGCAACTGTTCTAATAAGCGTCCGTTGAGATCGACGATATCTACTTTAAGATCTTGTAATTCATCGGAATTGAAGATGTACAGTTGATCATCTACCACCGATGCAGTAACGGACGTGAGAAGGTCTTCATCAATGCCAATGCTTTCGTTGCTGAATATCAGTCGGAATCGATCCTCATCATCTTGATCGGTGTGCGCAAAGGAATAGTGTCCACCGTCGGAAAGACGTGTAATGGTTCCAGTGATCAGGTCTTCTAAGTATACATCGGTGAAAGACTGAAGATCGTTGTACTTCAGGCTCAGTTGCATTTGCTGCGGACCATTGTTTTCATTGATGTGAACGTTATAGATCGTTACGGAATCCGTGTTGCTACAGATGCTGTAGGCTTCTCCGTTCTGCATGATGTATATGTAAGGTATTCCATTACCTGCACCGAGCTTGTGAGCATCTAATTCTGGATCGAAGTGGCTTGTGGCTGATTGGTCGAATCGAACAGCGATTTCGTCTATTTGAGCGCCTTGATCGTCTGTCAATTGTAGGACAGCGTGATCTGGTGTTGTTTTGAGAATACTCGTGTTATTCGTTGGATCTGTTTGGCTGTAGCTTAAGGTTAAGTTCGCTCCAGGGGTTGAACTAGCCTGTATCCAAAATGCTTGTCCTGGCGGGATGTGTCTCGACCCCCCCCCATTTACGCCAATAGTTGCTGATAGGTTGTAGGTCACCATATTTAATTGTGTGGAACCACTAAATAGAATGTTAGCCACATTGATGACAGTTCGAGCAATTTTAGTAGCTGTTCCACTCAATTGCAACGTTGAAATACTTGTCATAGACGGCATGTTCACCGTGCTACCGGAGTATCCCACAATGTTGTTGGAGGTTCCGATGATGAAGAAGTTGGTGTAACCGATATAATCTCCTCCTAAGGTAAAGCTAACACCCGAGTTGAGGTTAATTGTAAATACGTTTGAAGCCTCTAGATCTCCGGCCAAGGCCCAGTTGGCAGCGACGGTTCCGCTCGATTGACCATTGATATTCCAATTGTGGACAGGATCAGAAAAGGCTCCGTTAGGTGCCGGAACCCCTGTTCCATTAGAAAGTGTATTCCAATTTCCCAAAGAGTTCATAATTACCTCCTTGGTAATAGTAATCGGTGGAGAAGGCAAATAAAGGAATACTGAGAGCAAGTAGGGAGCTAAGAATCTTCTTCATGCGGTTTGGCGGTAAATTGACAATCGCAACATACAACATGCCTTCACAAAAGGTTCAAATGTTTGCGATAGAAACGCTTGAGTGTGAGTCTGTTCTGTACGCCGATAAACGGATTCGGTTTTTGCGCTGACATTTAATATTTCCCGTACATTTGTCTAGTGAATTCGCGCCCACAAGCGCTTAACCAACACAGTCAAACAATGGCTCAAGAAACCCAAGCATTGGTGGATTCCTTCATGGAGTCTGTTAAAGCTCGCAACGGCCACGAACCTGAATTTCTTCAGGCAGTTGAAGAAGTGGCCGAATCGGTGATCCCATTCATCGAAAAAAACCCTAAGTATAAAGAAGCGAAGGTGCTCGAAAGAATGGTAGAGCCTGAGCGTGTTATCATGTTCCGTGTTCCATGGACCGATGATAATGGCGAAGTTCAGGTGAACCGCGGGTATCGTGTGGAATTCAACTCGGC
Source organism: Phaeocystidibacter sp. (assembly GCA_965659725.1). Classification (GTDB taxonomy): domain Bacteria; phylum Bacteroidota; class Bacteroidia; order Flavobacteriales; family Schleiferiaceae; genus Phaeocystidibacter. The sequence goes on from CBFHXG010000005.1 coordinate 70,294, forward strand.
GATCGGCCCTTACAAAGGTGGTCTTCGTTTCCATCCAACCGTGAATCTCTCAGTGCTCAAGTTCCTCGGATTCGAGCAAGTCTTCAAGAACTCTCTTACTACACTTCCTATGGGTGGTGGTAAAGGTGGTTCCGACTTCAACCCGAAGGGAAAATCAGACAATGAGGTGATGCGTTTTTGTCAGAGTTTCATGACTGAACTACAGCGCCATATTGGTCCTGATACCGACGTACCTGCTGGTGATATCGGTGTAGGTGGTCGTGAGATCGGATACATGTTCGGTCAATACAAGCGTTTACGTAACGAGTTTACAGGTGTTCTGACAGGGAAAGGTCTTAACTGGGGTGGTTCTTTGATCCGTCCTGAGGCTACTGGATACGGAACGGTTTACTTCGCACAGGAGATGTTGAACACGAAGGGCGAATCTTTCGATGGAAAGGTAGTAGCTATTTCAGGTTCAGGTAACGTTGCACAATTTGCTGCTGAGAAGTGTATTCAACTCGGAGCAAATGTGGTTACCATGTCGGATTCAGGTGGATACATCTACGATCCAGCAGGAATCGATGCGGATAAATTGGCCTTCATCATGGATCTGAAGAACAATACTCGTGGTCGTATTAGTGAGTATGCCGATAAGTATGACAGCGCTGAGTTCCACGAAGGAAAAACTCCTTGGGGAACGAAGTGTGACATCGCATTGCCGTGTGCAACTCAGAATGAATTGAACGGTGACGATGCCAAGACCTTGTTGAGCAATGGTACAATGGCCGTAGGTGAAGGTGCAAACATGCCATGTACACCAGAAGCGGTTCACGCATTCCACCAGGCTAAGATCTTGTTCTCGCCAGGTAAGGCTTCAAACGCCGGTGGTGTGGCCACTTCAGGTTTGGAGATGTCTCAGAACAGTCTTCGTATGAGCTGGACACGTGAGGAGGTAGATGCTAAACTTCATGACATCATGAAGAACATTCACGCTGCCTGTGTGAAATACGGTACTCAAGAAGACGGTACAGTGGATTATGTTAAAGGTGCAAACCTCGCAGGATTCGTTAAAGTGGCTGACGCCATGATGGATCAAGGTGTGGTTTAAGTCTTGACTATATTAGATAAAGAAAGCCATCCGAGAGGGTGGCTTTTTTTTGACCGATTGACGAATGTACAGGTAGTTCGGATGACATGAGTATTCGGAGATCGCTGGACCGAGATGGCATGAGAAATATTGAATCTGGAGGGGTCAAGGGTTGCCGGCGGGTAGTTTTTGGTTGGGGCCCCCAACCCCGCCCCAGCTATCAATTTAAATCTATCAACCTTAATTACTCGTAGGATAAACGGATACAAACGGGTAGTTATTCATTTCACACTTTTCTGATCACTTACCGCTTTGAAATACCGAGGTAACATTTTTGAATCTCGTAGCTTGAGAACGGGGTGGGGTTAGGGGCCCCCACTTAACGGTCAACCTCAAATGAAAATTTCTTGACGCGATTTTTACTAATTCTCACACTTCTGATCTCTAAGGTTTCCTTAGCGCAATGGTTGCAGCGATTCTCGCGGAAATAGAATCGATTGATGTCGAGGTTGAAGAGGTAAGCGTTGTGTATTCTGTGGTGCCACCAACAGCGTCTTACATTTCAATATACGAGGAGTTCAATGATCACCTTGAGAAAAAGACATTACAATGTACTTCAGTATGTTGGACAAGATTTTCCGTGCATGGTTTACTAAGGGCCAAGTAAAATTCTTGAATACTTATACCGTGGGCGATTCAATACACGAAGACAAGCCTGTGCTAGAGCTAACTCTTTTACCAGGAGGTCTCCTTCACTTCGTTCTGTATCCCATTGGTGGTTTTTATCAAATGAACCTCGGAGAATGCCGGTCAGGAGTTCTAGCTATAGATAACAGCTAAGCTCGTGTTCTTGGAATTAAGCTATGGATGCACTAGCCGGCCACGTATAAGCTTAGGGAGCTTTTGGCCAACAAAAAAACCCCGCTCTCGCGGGGCTTCTTTGGCTTGGTGTGTATCGTGGATCTACCTGTTGCGGTAGTTCTCCATCTCTTCTTCAAACGTTTCCTTGAAACGCTCGTAGTTGTAGTCGATGCGGATCACCTCATCTTCACTGAGCGACTGGTAGTAAAGCTCAGCCAAGTTTTCAGCACTCAATTCAATGGCGATGTAGTATCTGTAGAGGTCCTGCTCACCATCACGGTTCACACGAGTATTTACTTCACAAATCTGTCGAATACCACGCAAAGTTTGATTTACTACTGTACGGGCATTCTCTTCGAAACGCTCTAGTACCTCTTCGCGGTTGTTGAGCTCGCGTGACATAACATAGTTGTCGCCAACCAATTTCATCACACTCTCAATGTCACCCGCAAGCTGAGCCTTCGCATTGCTCATCGCCTTGCGCTTAGCCGTCATCATATCAATACTCTCTCCAAATGCATTCGCACGGAAAGCGTCATCATCCGTAAAGAACTCCGGTCCAGAACATGGAATGTTGATTACTTCTTCGTCCTCTTGTACGACAGGGTCAGAGCTCCCGCAGCTGACAAGCATGACCGCAGAGAACATCGCGGCTGCTATTCTGTAGGTGTAGTTGCGTTTCATAGTTTCCAATATTTACGTTGTACGTTTTTACTCGATTGTCTTACCTTTCTCTTTTACGAATGTAGGTTAATCTCTCTTTTGAAAAGACCATGCCAAAAGCATTTCTTCATCGTGTTGCCGACTACATACTTGAGAATCACGAGCATAATTTATCAAAGATTCTCATCGTTCTTCCCAGTCAGCGTGCAGGATTGTTCCTACGTCGGACGTTAGCCGAGAAGATCGACCGCCCCACCCTTGGGCCACAGATCATGATGGTGGATCAGCTAGCATCGAAGATCTCAGGACTAAACAAGGCGGATTCACTTACCCTGCAATTCGAACTCTACAATTGTTACCAAGAAGTTTTTAGTGCCGATGCAGATCCATTCGATGAGTTCGTACGATGGTCGAGCCGCTTGCTTCAAGATTATAACGAGATTGATCGACATCTGATCAATGCCAAGGATCTATTCGCCAATCTCACCGATGCTAAAGCACTGGAAAGATGGGGTGTAGAAGCCGATACACCCGAAATGATAGAGCAATTCTTGAGTTTTTGGAGACGACTTCTTCCTACATATCACAAGTTTAAGGACGCACTCAAGTCCGAGGGAATAGCCTATCAAGGGTTGATGTTTCGAGAGGCAGCAGACAGAATTCAAACGGCTACTAACTGGTCGGAATTCCTCAAAGAACAGAATGCGGAGCACGTACTTTTCGTAGGCTTCAATGCACTCAATGAAGCCGAGATCCAGATTATCCGTGCAGCCCTTGAATCCAATTGTGGAGATATCCTGTTCGATGTGGATGGATTGTACCTTGACGATCCCGAACACGAAGCCGGGATGTTTATCAGAAGATATCTGCAGTGGCCCTACTTCGAAAAGAATCCATTGTCGTTCAAAACCGATAGCCTGAGAGCTGAGAAGAGAGATATCTATCTAATTGGAGTGCCTAGACAGATCGGCATGGCCAAGGCAGCCGGTGAAAGACTCCAAGAATTGAAGGATTGGGTCGACGTTGAAGATGTAACCGATAAGATGGCACTTGTTCTCGCCGATGAAGGTATGCTTCTTCCCACCCTGAATAGTTTGCCGGATAGCTTCGAGGAAGTGAACGTCACCATGGGGCTTCCCATTCAAGACCTCACCCTAGCCAGCACCGTAGAAGCGATCTTCGAAGCACACGAACGTGCAATACGACTTCAAGTTTCAGAAAATCGTTCTTTCCAATTCTATCACAAGGATATAGAACGAATCATCCTACAACCATTCGGGAGATTCTTGTTAGGGGCCGATGGTGCAAACAAAGCTTCAGCGCTCAATGCCCAGATCAGGAAGTACAACGCCCCATTCCTTAAACCTGCTAAATTGGAGGAGTGGACGGAAGGATCGACCCGTATTCATTCGCTGCTCACGGAAATGACCCCTAACGCAGTCTTGGATAAATTAGCTGAGGTGCTTGCGAAGTATCACGATAGTTCTAGTATCAGCATAGAGGATAAAGAGGCATCAAAACTGCTTTACGGTGTATGTAGACGATTGAACGAGTTATTTGCAAAGTATGATAGGGTATCTGAGATGAAAACGGCACTTCATCTATTCCGACAATTGCAAAGAGAGGAGAAGCTCGACTTCTTTGGTGAACCCTTACGTGGACTTCAAGTGATGGGCGTGTTGGAGACGCGACTGCTGAGTTTTGAAGGCCTTGTAATGACTCACCTAAACGAAGAGCAACTTCCTACAGGCCGGAGTGACAATAGCTTTATTCCCTACGATCTCAAACGAGGGTTTGGCCTGCCAACTCACAAGGAAAAGGATGCGATCTATGCCTATCACTTCTACCGACTTTTGCAAGGAACCCGACACGCCTATCTACTTTATAATACCGAGCCTAAGTCGATAGGCTCTGGTGAAGCCAGTCGATTTATTGAGCAGATACGAAGGGAATTCAAGCATTTCGATCAAACGACCATCCACGAGATCATCTATTCTACCACCGTTCAAAAGGATCAATTGGCTCAGCCTTTTCGCCTCGAGAAAGGCCATTATTTGAGGGAAGCATTTGAGCGCCGTGCTACCGATGGCATTGCCCCCTCTCACCTTACCACTTGGGTTCGCGACCAATCACTATTCTATAAACGATACATTATCGGAATGGAAGAGGCTGATGAGGTAGAAGAAGTGCTGGGTGACCGCACCATGGGTCTTGTTGTCCACGATGTGTTGGAAGACTTCTACAAGCCATTTGTGGATTCGGCACCAAGCGTAGCAGATTTCGAGCAAGTACTCTCAGAAGTGCCTGAAAGGGTCCGATCATTCTATAAGGCCCGGGCGAAAAGGAAACTGGACGAAAAAGGTAGAAACGCATTGATTGCCCATGCGATGATGGAAATGACATCATCCTTCTTGAAAGAAGAGAAAAAGCGCGCCATAGAATATCAAGAAGCCGGACTGGAGTGGAAGATCATAGGGGTGGAATCAAGACTCAGACACCAAATTGAGGTGGAGGGAATTGATTATCCCATACTCATCAAAGGTGTTGCAGATAGGATAGATAAAGTAGGAGATACCTATGTTGTGATCGATTACAAAACCGGCATGACGAAGACCACAGATGTTGAGGTAAACGAGTTGGATCGACTGGCCACCGATGAGAGCAAGGGGAAAGGCCTTCAGCTTTTTACCTACGCTTGGCTCCTTTCAAAGACACACCCAGAGGCCAATGCCTTTAAGGCGGGGATCTTCGCCCTTCGGGATAATAGAGCAGGCCTTCTCACGGCGGCCTTCAAATCGAAGAACCATCGTAGGGACGACATTTATTTGGATGATATCCAAACCTTTGAATCCGTTTTGACGTCAATGTTACAAAGCATCTTCTCTGAAGAAGGTGTAATTGAAGCCGAACCTGAATCAATAGAGGAATCATGAAGAAGATAATCACCATCCTGATCTTGAGCTTGCCTTTCTATAGCTGGGCTCAGGAAGAGACAAAGTCCACAGAAGTTGAAGACATCAACGTTGAGTCCGTTGAGGTTGATGCTCAGGAAACCGAGACGTCAGATCCCTTGGATTGTGGCATAGATGTAGACCGTTCTGATAGTAACGAGCAGTGTGTATCGCGGTGCAGTATGGGTGTTATCGAAAGCAATGATCAATTGAAGGACGGAGAGCCAGACATCATGCTTCTGCGCAACTCAAGCGGATATAGAATGAACGGAGCGTTCCTTCAATACGTAGCCCGACGCTGATCAGACCTTGCGGCGATCCATCATGGCCGCCACATACTTTCCTAGGATATCGAATTCGAGATTTACACGATCGCCTTCTTTCAACAAATGGAAGTTAGTGTGATCCCACGTGTATGGAATAATGCTGATGCTAAATGAGCTCGGCGTACTATCTACCACCGTTAAGCTCGTTCCGTTCACGCAAATAGAACCTTTTGGTACGGTCATGTTGGTCAGGTCTTCCTGATGATCGATATGCACGTTCCACGAACCATCTACACTCTGGATGGAGCGAACAACACCTGTCGTGTCTACATGACCCTGTACGATATGACCATCTAAACGACCGTTGGCGATCATACATCTTTCGATGTTGACCCTGTCACCGATCTTCCAATCACCGAGATTCGTTTTTTTCAAGGTCTCGTCGATGGCCGTTACTCTAAATACATCCTCTTCAGGAAAATCCACTACCGTTAAACACACTCCGTTGTGTGCTACACTTTGATCGATCTTCAACTCCGAAGTAATGTCGGTCTTAATGTCAAAATGATAGTTGGTGCCTTCGCGAGTGATGTTCATTACCTCACCCAGCGTTTCAATAATACCTGTAAACATTAGCGGAATAGATGTATGCTTCCTCGAATAACTTGATCAGGGGCGTTGCCCAGTGAACGCGCTTGATAGGTGCAAATATAGTAGTACACGCCTTCACTACATGGTTGCCCCGTAGTTTTGTCATTGCCATCCCATCCCACTGAAACAAACTCGTTAGGGTCGTTTGTTTTGTATACCATTCGACCCCATCGGTTGTATACCTCAATGTTGAAGTTGGCAATATCCCTGAAGAATGGATCTCCATTGGCATCCCTCACAGGGAAGAAGAAGTCATTTTGACCATCGCCATCAGGACTGAAAGCATTTGGTAATTGGATCTGTGCACAGCCTTCGATACAGAAGGCCTCGATGATCTCACTTTCATTTGGCACACCAGCGTCGTCTACTGCAGTAATGGCATAGCAACCCACGATAGATCCTTCGTTGAATTCGAAGAAATTATCCGTGATGCCTGAAACCAACGGAGACGCCGGCCATGGGTCGCTTGGCGATGGTTTGTAATAGATGTTGTAGGATACGATGTCAGTCGGACACCCCGGTGGGTTGGTCCATGCGATCCTCAAGAACGCATTTTCACAATCGGCTTGCCAACTCACATCTGGAACACACGGAGGCTCATTATCAGCCGGCTCTCCACAGACTACTTGCGACCTGTTGAAGAGAGGCTCAGGCATATTACTCCCCGTAAATCGGCCGATACCCATTCCGAAGTAACAATACTCACTTCCGTTTTGAAGACCGGTATCCACATAGCTCGTGGTGGTGGTGAAACCAATGGAATCAAAGATTCCGGAACCAGGAGCTGTTTCACGGAAAACCACGGTAGTGTCATTCACCCACGGAGTGTAATATTCAAAATCGATACGAATACTTTCATCCAGAGGTGTTGTTGTGGCAAAGATGCTCGTGGCATTGTCTGACGGGCCAACTTCAACCGGTGTTGCTCCACTGAATAGGATCACTCGATACGTCCATCCGCCCAACTCAGTGTTGATACCACTATCAATGTAATTCGTGTCTGTGTCGGGTAAGGAAGCAATTTGTACGAAGTTTGTTCCATCCAACCCAGGCGCACGCTCTAGTTCGTAAGTGTACGGAGGAGGAAAAGCTAAGGAGTCCAATTCTCGCGCTGGGATCCACCTAACTTCAATTTCACCTGTTGCCTCATCGGTAGTACGAACATCAACATTCGTGATGATAGGAAGTGTTTTAGGCAGTTCGGTGCAAAACTCTACCGAAGCATAACTTTCACTTCCATCAGGGAATGTGGCAACTATCATATAGCAATACTGAACACCTAATTCAAGTTCAGCGCTATCCGTGTATGTCGTAGAGGCCCACCCATTGGTAGATCCTATGTATTCATATCCCGTGTACTCTGGCACACCCGTTTCACATTCGGCAGGCGAGAATCCATAGCTGCCTTTCCTTCTATAGATGTCGTAACCTGTAGCTTGCTGACAAAGATTTGGGTCCCAGGTGAGGTCGATGGACCTTACGTTGGCGTTCGCTACTGGGTTTAGTGGAGGCGGAGCAACAACTCGTATTTCAACGGTTTGTACGTCTACCAAAGTTGGTGGGAGCGAAGGAATATCTTCGGCTCGGAAAGTCACGAAATAAGGTTGAATGCGCACTCTTTCGCAATCTGGCGACCATTGGAAGTTAGCCGACAACGGTGTGGCACCAGTGGCTGGGTCTGGGAACTGTGCGCTAGGGACCTCTTCAAATGGCCCGCCTGAGGCAGACAGAACGAGGTCATCTCCATCTGGGTCGGTAGCCGTTACCGTGAAGTTCAAGGTAGAACCTGCTTCTACACAGAACGGACCAACAGGGGTGATGACTGGAGGGTTATTGGCGCACGTCTCGATATCGATCTGCATATCGCGAGTAACACTACCCATGAGCTGATATCTACCTTGGCTATCTTTTCGGAACTCTTTGATGACAAATGCGAAGTTATACTGACCAGCATTCTTCGGAACGTCCCAAACAAAGTCACCATTCCTTTCATTGATAAACACCGAGTCTTGCACGAAATTTGGGTCGTAGGTTTCTGTCAGGTCTCGGCCATTCAACCCTTTACATGGAACCAGCTCATACGCAAGGCTGTCGCCATCTGGATCGTATGCACCCGCATTGTGAACGAAAAGGCGGTTTACACAACCTTGATCGATGGGCGGATTGAGCAACTGCGGAGAGTTGTTCGACCCAAGATCGGAACGTACGAACAGGGTGCTGCTTACGAAGAAAGGCACTTGAACGGAGTTGTTGATATTGGCAACTCCAGCATTCCTGTTGAGGTCTTGGATAGATATAGTGTAGTACCCTTGAGATGGGAAAGTGTGTTCTCCGCGGTAGATATTCATTCGGATATCATTGCCGATGTTAACGCCGTCGCGGGCTGGAGAGTTGGGACATCGGGCGTTACCGCCATTTACTCGATAGATCGCACTACTGGTTTGATCTCCCCAGTCTACGGTAAGCTCACATCGATCGATCTGAGAACTCACCTTGGTGTAGGTGGTAATAGTGATCTCGTATGTGTTGCCTCCAATTGAGCGATAGGTGATCTCACCCGCCCTGTTGTGGGTGCCGAAAACGGTCCACGAGATCAACAAAAGTGCAAGGGTTGATATGTGCTTTTGAAGGTTCACTTTTCGGTGTGTGAGTAGTAAAACATGAAGGTACAACAAATGTTGTAAGCCCACTGATCGTAGTGCGTGATAGACGGCAAACAGCGGGTCATATCTCATGCTTAATATGTATACGAAAATCGTGGACATTTGGTTGAACAATCGATTGAAGATTATCGTAAGAACCGACGAACATAACTACTGACCCTTTCGTTTTTCCTACTTTTGATTCACAACTGAAATCCCCAAGTAATATGCTTCAACATAAAGAGTCCAATACCTCAGGAATCAAAGCCGTAGTATCGAAGGATATTGCTTCCGCTATCAAGGCGTTGGGCAAAGATTCAGAGTCGTATCTGAAGAATGCCGAATCCGATTCATACAAGGGCTGGGTTACGATTCCGGCCAATGGTAAATTCAACCTTTCCTTCATCCTTTCACCGGAGGGATCTGAATCTGAAAAGCGCGAAAATGCTCGCTTAGCGGGCGCTCAACTCGCGGGTTGGCTCAACAAGCACAAGGCCAAGGGAGTAACGATCACCGGCGAGCTATCTTCGCTCGTGGCCGAAGGTTGCGCCCTGGCTAACTACAAATACACAGATCTATTTAGTGATCCATCGAAGAAAAAGAACTCTTTGAGCTCTATTGCTACTCCTGACCTGAGCGAAGCAGATTTTGAGGCGCTTCGTTCTGGAGTGGAGGCTACCTTTGTTGCACGTGACCTTGTAAACACACCCGTTCTTCAATTGAATGCAGAAAAGCTTGCCTACACAGCCAAAAAGCTAGGTGAAGAATGTGGCTTCCGAGTTGAAATTTTCAACAAAAAGAAGATCGAATCCCTGAAGATGGGTGGATTGCTTGGAGTGAATAAGGGAAGTATCGATCCACCTACATTCAGCATCTTGGAATACAAACCCGATTCACCGCGCAACAGCAAGCCTATTGTACTAGTAGGGAAGGGCGTAGTATATGATACAGGTGGATTGAGCCTCAAGCCATCGACCGCAATGGACACGATGAAAAGCGATATGGGTGGTGCTGCAGCCGTGATTGGAACATTGGTGGCTGCCAGCAAAGCTAAGCTTGATGTCCATGTGGTGGGTTTGATACCAGCAACAGATAACCGTCCGGGGGGCAATGCCATTACGCCTGGTGATGTGATCACTATGTATGATGGAACCACTGTGGAGGTGATGAATACGGATGCTGAGGGCAGATTGATTTTGGCTGATGCACTCCACTACGCTAAGAAATTCAATCCTGGATTGGTGATCGACCTAGCCACTCTTACGGGAGCGGCGGCGAGAGCCATTGGGTCACAAGGTGTAGTAGCCATGGGCAATGCTGATCAGAAGGTATTCGACAAGTTAACGGATAGTGGCAATGCAGTCTATGAACGCTTGGCCATCTTCCCATTCTGGAAAGAGTACAAGAAGATGTTGGACAGTGATATCGCGGATATGAAGAATATCGGAGGTCCAGAGGCAGGTGCCATCACAGCTGGAAAATTCCTAGAGCACTTCACGGATTACCCGTATGTACATTTCGACATTGCTGGACCGGCCTTCTTGTCTAGTGCGGATGGATACCGAACCAAAGGAGCTACGGGAGTAGGTGTTCGCTTGTTGTATGATTTCCTAAAGAACAGAGCATGAGCGAAGAGAATAGATCACCAAAGGTTAGGGTAGGAATCTCGTGTGGAGACCTGAACGGAATTGGCATGGAGGTGATCATCAAGTCGTTTGAGGATCCAGCCATGCTCGAAATCTGCACCCCGGTGCTGTTTGCATCGAGTAAGTCGTTATCCTACCACCGAAAGGCTGTTGATGCCCCCAATTTCAAGTTTCATTCGGTAAAGAGTGCCGTTGATGCGTTGGATGGCAAATTCAATGTCGTAGAAAGTTGGTCAGATATGGTCAATCTAGATCTGGGGAAGGAAGATCCAGAGGTGGGCGATTATGCCTACCGTTCATTGGAGTCCACGGCTGAAGCGCTTAAGATAGGGCACGTAGATGTGATGGTCACTGCTCCTGTTAATAAGAACAACATTGCTCGTGAAGACAGGAAATTCACAGGTCACACGGGGTTTTTAGGAGATTATTTTAAGGGAGATCCTATCATGATACTGATGGGAGATCACTTTAAAGTGGGCTTGGTAACTGGGCATATACCTATTAGCGAGGTGGCGAGCTCCATAACGATGGAGGATGTGGTGGTGAAGATTCGTCAATTGAATGATGCATTGGTGAGTGATTTTGCCATTCGGAAGCCGAAGATCGCTGTATTGGGCTTGAACCCGCATGCTGGAGATGGCGGATTGCTTGGTGAAGAAGATGGGAAGATCATCGAACCAGCAATCAAGACGGCATTTGAGAAAGGAATCGTTGCTATGGGTCCGTACCCAGCAGATGGTTTCTTTGGATCAGGAGCCTACAAAAAATTCGATGCCATTTTGGCCATGTACCACGATCAGGGATTGATCCCTTTCAAGACCTTGCATTTTGGTCAGGGGGTGAATTACACCGCCAATCTTTCGGTAGTTCGAACATCACCTGATCACGGAACGGCATATGATCTTGCTGGGAAGGGACAAGCCGACGAAAGTAGTTTTAGGCATGCTGTTTTCACCGCAGTTGATGCATTTAAGAACCGATCTCAGTACGAAGACATCTCCTCTAACCCCCTTGCTTTCGGCAAATCTTCAAGAGAAGGGCGTTGATTTTCACTTGTTTGTTGAAGGGTAAGGAAAGATTTGTATTTTTGCGGGCTCAAAGGTAGTGAGGGTCATGAAGAAGAAGGATTACAATATTGTGTTTTCCAGCTTGAGTCTGGGTCACCATACCTTTGAATACGAGGTTGACTCGAAGTTCTTAGAAGTTTTGTTCGACTACCATGAGCTCCCTGGATTGGAAGCTCAGATCAAGATCGATCTAATGAAGCAGAATACGATGCTGGAATTCTCTTTCGCAATGAAGGGGAAGTTACCGGTTCACTGCGACATTAGTGGCAAGCCCTATTTGCAGGACTTGACAAATCAGTTTGAATTGGTAGTTAAGTTTGGTGAAGCGTATAACGACGATGATGATGAGATCTTGATCTTACCACAAGGCGAGTACGAGATCAACGTGGCACAGTTCATTTATGAATTGATCGTGTTGTCTTTACCATCCAAGTATTTGCACCCTGATGTATTGGCCGGAGATGTTGATGATGAGACATTGGCTCTGTTGGACAAGTATATGCCGGGGAGTGACGAACAGAAAGACGAGAAAGACGATGAGATCGATCCTCGATGGTCGAAATTGAAAGATTTGTTGAATTAAGCTCAACAGGAAGAGCAACATAAATTAGTACTCATGGCACATCCTAAGCGCAGACAATCCAGCACTCGCCGTGACAAGCGTCGTACTCACTATAAGGCATCTGAACAGCAGATCGCAGTAGATCCAACCACAGGTGAGTCGCACTTGTATCACCGTGCACACTGGTACGAAGGAAAATTGTACTACAAAGGAAAAGTGGTTCTCGAGAAAGAAGAGGCCTAATTCCTTATTGGTATAAAGTTTTTTTAGAAAGTAGACTCTTGGATACCATGGGTCTGCTTTTTTATTTGCCAGATGGTAGAAAGTACGTGCAAAATTTGCCGTGCCGAGGTGAAGGACTAACTTTACCCTTTGTACCCTTAGGTTAATACCCTTGCGAATGAGCAACGTGAAAGCCGCGATAACCGCGATAGGTGGATATGTACCAGAATTCCGCCTCACCAATCAGCTTTTAGAGGAGATGGTGGAAACGACCGACGAGTGGATCACCACCCGTACGGGAATCAAGGAGCGCAGGATCCTCAAAGAAGAGGGAGCCGGCACTTCATTCCTAGGTATTCAAGCGGTTAAGGACATGCAAGAGCGTTACGGTGTAGATGTATCCGATGTTGACCTAGTCATCTGCGCAACAGCTACTCCAGATATGCCTGTGGCCTCTACTTCAGCGTACATTGCCTCAGAGATCGGTGCGAACGAAGCCTTCTCCTACGACCTTATGGCTGCATGTAGTGGGTTCTTGTACAGTTTATCTGCAGGAGCCAAGTACATCGAAAGCGGACGTTACAACAAGGTGCTCGTTATCGGCGCCGATAAGATGTCTTCCATCATCAATTACGAAGACCGAGCTACTTGTGTCATCTTTGGTGACGGAGGTGGATGTGCACTGCTCGAGCCAAATGAAGAAGGTTACGGCGTACAAGATGAGGTCCTTCGCAGCGATGGTAAGGGTCGCCAATTCCTCAAGATCGATGCAGGCGGTTCTATCTTGCCAGCATCCCAAGAAACCGTTGAACTCAATAAGCACTACGTCCATCAAGAAGGTCAGCAAGTATTCAAATTTGCTGTTACCAACATGGCTGAGGTTAGCGCCAAGATCATGGAGCGCAACAATCTCACCAGTGACGATGTAGATTGGTTGGTTCCGCATCAAGCAAACTTGCGCATCATTAATGCAACAGCCAATCGCATGAACCTTGACGATAAAAAGGTAATGCTTAATATTGAGCGCTATGGTAACACTACAAATGGTACATTGCCATTGCTCTTGTGGGAATATCAAAGCAAATTGAAAAAAGGAGATAACCTCGTATTTGCTGCCTTTGGAGGCGGTTTTACGTGGGGCTCCCTCTATCTAAAATGGGCATTGGACCCAGCAAAAAATTAAAGATCCCTAATCCCCGAACAAATGGACATTAAAGAAATCCAGAACCTTATCAAGTTTGTAGCTAAGTCTGGCGCAAGCGAGGTAAACCTCGAAACAGAGGAGTTCAAGATTACGATCAAGACAGGTAGCGACGAAGCTACAACGGTTGTTCAACAAGTGCCTATGGCTGCTGCTCCTGCTCAGCAACCACAAGTACAGCAAGCAGCTCCTGCTCCAGCACCAGCTGCACAACCTGAGGCTCCTGCATCGTCTAACCCCGCTCCTGCCGAAGACGATAGTAAGTATGTGACGATTAAGTCTCCAATGATTGGTACGTTCTACCGCCGCCCTTCTCCAGACAAGGACACTTTTGCTGAAGTGGGTGACGAGATCAAACCAGGAACAGTTGTATGTATCATCGAGGCGATGAAGCTCTTCAACGAGATCGAAAGTGAGGTTTCCGGTAAGATCGTTAAGGTCCTAGCCGAAGATCAAACGCCGGTTGAATACGACCAACCTTTGTTCTTGGTTGACCCTTCATAACCAAGGACGGAACTTAATTCTGATCCTATGTTCAAAAAGATATTGATCGCCAACCGTGGTGAGATCGCACTTCGTGTGATCCGTACATGCCGCGAAATGGGCATTAAGACGGTGGCCGTGTACTCCACCGCGGATGCAGACTCACTTCACGTGCGTTTTGCCGATGAAGCCGTGTGTATCGGTCCCGCTCCAAGTAGCGAAAGCTACCTGAATATTCCGAATATCATCTCTGCAGCAGAGATCACCAACGCCGACGCTATTCACCCGGGCTACGGATTCCTCTCTGAGAACGCTAAGTTTTCAAAGATCTGTGGTGAGAACGGTATCAAGTTTATCGGTGCATCGCCAGAGCACATCGACAAGATGGGTGATAAGGCAACCGCTAAGGCTACGATGAAAGCGGCCGGTGTTCCTTGTGTGCCAGGCTCTGAAGGAATCATCGAGTCATTCGAACAATGCGTCAAGCTCGCCAAAGAAGTTGGATACCCTGTAATGCTCAAGGCTACCGCTGGTGGTGGAGGTAAGGGTATGCGCGCGGTTTGGAAGGAAGAAGACCTTCAGAAAGCTTGGGATTCTGCCCGCCAAGAAGCCGCCGCTTCCTTCGGTAACGACGGAATGTACATGGAGAAGCTCATCGAAGAGCCTCGCCATATCGAGATCCAGATCGTAGGCGACCAAACCGGTGCCGCCTGCCACTTGAGCGAGCGCGACTGCTCTATCCAGCGTCGCCACCAAAAGCTTACAGAAGAAACGCCTTCTCCATTCATGACCCCAGAACTTCGTGAAAAGATGGGTAAAGCAGCCGTGAAAGCTGCCGAGTTCATTAAGTACGAAGGTGCTGGAACAGTAGAATTCTTGGTGGATAAACACCGCAATTTCTACTTCATGGAGATGAATACACGTATCCAAGTTGAGCACCCGATCACAGAGCAAGTGATCGACTACGACTTGATCCGTGAACAGATCAAAGTTGCCGCAGGAATCCCGATCCTCGGTCGCAACTATGAACCACAATTGCACTCTATCGAGTGTCGTATCAACGCAGAGGACCCTTACAATAACTTCCGTCCATCCCCAGGAAAAATCACCTCTTTCCACGCTCCAGGTGGTCACGGAGTTCGTTTGGACACACACTGCTACGCAGGATACGCCATACCTCCTCATTACGACTCCATGATCGCTAAGCTGATCACCACGGCTCGTACGCGCGAGGAAGCAATCGACAAGATGAAGCGTGCACTCGACGAATTTGTGATCGAAGGAATCAAAACAACGATCCCTTTCCACCGTGCCCTTATGGAGCACGAAGACTTCCTGGCTGGAAATTACACCACCAAGTTTATGGAAGATTTCGTTTTGGAGAATGACTGATCTTTCGATCGACCATAGATCTGAAACCCTCCCATCCGCGGAGGGTTTTTTTATTTGTTCTTCTTCCGAAGTTCACTAATAATAGACTTGATCTCATCCAATTGATCCATGATGTTCTTGGATAGAATCTCGTTTTCAACAAGGTCAGGAACTACAGCCAGATCAAAATTGAATATGAGATGTAGGGGAATTTCCAGGACATCGGCAACCTTAAAAAGCTCGTCGAGTTTCCAATCCTTGGTTCCGTATTCGAGCCTCTGATACTGTCGGAGACTCGTGTCTAATTGAATACTCACATATTCCTGTGAGTAACCACGCAACAGACGCAATTGTCTTATGCGCTCGCAGAGAGTTGCTGAGCTATCCATGTACGCCTAGGTTTAGGTTGTATGATTGTGGTGGTTTACGCAAAGTAGATAAAATGCAGAATATTTGAGGGAGATTGAGAGAAGAAAATGATAAATAAATTGGTAATGAAGCTGAGAGCGCTGAATGGACTCCCATACTAGTTGAACCTTTCAAAGACCTGAATGGAAGAGAAACTAATCCCGGATGATCCTCATTCAAGGTGCGAACGAACTACTTTTAACACGCTCTCCGTATCCATTTCTAGACCCGCATGAAGTTCTTCCACGCTACCATGCTCAACAAAGCGGTCAGGTAAGTGAATCGGATGAAGGTTTACGCTGCGATTCCCACTAGAAGCTAGCCAGTCTATCAAAGCATCCGTAAGTCCACCCAAGGAACTATCTTCCAACGTAACCCAGGTATCGTATTGTGATACCGCGGTTTTCAAGGCCTCGTCATCCAACGGTTTGATGAACAGATGGTGTAGGACGCCAATGTCGTGACCTTCCTCATTCAAGGTCTTGGCCACGGTTTCTGCGCGTCTCGACATCGTTCCGGTGGACATGATGCAAACGCGTTTCCCTTTATTGATCCAATTTGCCTTGCCGTACTCCATCTCATTGAATTCACCCTTGGCATCAAAGCGGGCCTCTGTGTCCCTCGGATAGCGGATCACCATCGGACCATTGTGCTTGATGGCCGTATACAAGGCATTTCTTAGCTCTATTCCATTGCGAGGAGCCGTGATCGTTAGGTTCGGTATAGGTCGCAAGAAGGCCAGGTCAAACGCTCCATGATGGGTCGGCCCATCGTTGCCAACGAGACCAGCACGGTCCAAGCAAATCACAACGTGTAGGTTTTGAAGGGCAATATCGTGTATGATCTGATCGTAAGCCCTTTGGGCAAATGTGCTGTACAAATGGAGTATAGGAACTCCACCTGCCGCTGCAATTCCCGCTGCCATGGTGGTGGCATGTTGCTCGGCAATTCCAACGTCAAGGATCCTTGTTCGGTATTTCTGAGCAAGATGACCCAAACCCGCCCCACTCAACATTGCTGGAGATATAACACTGATGCGATCATCTTTTTCAAGTAGCTCCTCTATGGCCTCGCCAAACACATCCTGAAAGGGCATGTCGGCCGAATATTTCGTTTCCGATGGCAGGAACTCAGCTAGTGTATCCACATGAAGAACACGAGGGCCACTGGCGCTCTTGGCATACCGAAGCTGAGTTACGAGGTCATCCAGATCATGACCATTCGCCTTACCCATATATCGAATATTGAATGCCTGGAATAGAAGTTCGTAATTATCTCCTTCCGCCAATGCACCAACATTTGGGTCGATGGCCTTTTGATTGTCGTTGAGGATGATAAGCACATCCAGTCCAGTTGTGCCTAGAAAATTCAAGGCTTCAAATGCCATCCCACCCGTTAGGGCGCCATCGCCTATAACGGCAACATGTGATACGCTCAACCCTCTTCTGTGGTTCTCGATAGCCATCCCCGTAATTGCCGAGATACTCGTAGATGAATGTCCCGTTCCAAAGGCATCATATGCGCTTTCAGAGCGACTTGGAAAACCGCTCAATCCTCCATGCTGACGATTGGTGTGGAACCGATCGGCACGATCGGTCAGTACTTTGTGAGCATACGCTTGATGGCCCACATCCCAGATCAGCACATCTTCTGGAGTTGCAAAAACGTGATGAAGTGCAACGGTGAGTTCCGTTACGCTAAGGCTTGATTCCAAGTGGCCTTTCTTGACCTTAGTAGCGGATGGTATGAATTCCTTCAAATGACTCGCGACCTTTTCTAGGTCTGAAATGGTCATTCTTCGAAGTGCATCTAATGTTGGAATCTTTGCCATAAAGCAAAGGTAGAAGAAAGAAGTGTGAACAGCGAAGCGCTACCTCCAGATCACGATTGCATAAATGTCTTTACGGTCTAGCTAAATTCCTTGCAGTGCCTTCCCTACATCAGTAACCCATCACCTTCCTCACACGAGCAAGCGTAGCATCCGCAACTACACGAGCTTTTTCGGCACCTTGCTCCAATGCGGCGTAGATCTCGTCTGGCTTCGCGATCAACTCATCGAACTTGGCGCGTTCATCAGCAAACTCTTCTAGGATCAGTTCGAGCAATGCCTTCTTTGCGTGACCAAAGCCATAATTACCTCCAAGGTAGTTCTGGCGCATCTCTGCTGTTTGTTCTTCGGATGCCAATAGTCGGTAAAGAGCGAACACATTGCATGTGTCCGGATCCTTTGGATCTTCCAGCGGTGTAGAATCGGTAACGATGCCCATCACCTGCTTCTTGAGCTGGTTCTTTGGCAGGAAGATATCGATCACGTTTCCATAGGACTTCGACATCTTCTGTCCATCTGTTCCGGGAATGGTCATCACATTCTCATCAATGGATGGCTCTGGCAAAACGAATACGTCTTGTCCATATTCCAAGTTGACCTTATTCGCGATATCGCGGGTCATTTCTAGGTGTTGCTTTTGATCCTTGCCTACGGGAACTACATCGGCATCATAGAGAATGATGTCGGATGCCATGAGTACAGGATAATCAAAAAGACCAGCATTCACATCGCTGAGGCGATCACTTTTATCCTTGAAGCTATGCGCATTGGCAAGCATAGGATAGGGTGTGAAGCAGTTCAAATACCAAGTGAGCTCGGTGCACTGAGGGACGGCTGATTGGAGATAGAATACCGATTTATTGGGATCGAGTCCACAAGCCAACCAAGCTGCGGCGGTTGCTAACACATTCTCTTTTCGCGTTTGAGCGTCCTTGATGGTTGTCAAGGAGTGCATATCAGCGATGAAGAGAAAAGATTCTGTGTTTGAATTGTTGGCTTGTTGAATAGCAGGGCGGATGGCGCCCAGGATATTGCCAAGATGTTGGCGGCCGGAGCTTTGAATTCCGGTCAGAACTCGTT
Source organism: Phaeocystidibacter sp. (assembly GCA_965659725.1). Taxonomy (GTDB): domain Bacteria; phylum Bacteroidota; class Bacteroidia; order Flavobacteriales; family Schleiferiaceae; genus Phaeocystidibacter. The sequence goes on from CBFHXG010000005.1 coordinate 89,265, forward strand.
TCATGTGTTCGGTCTTATCTACGAAGGATTACTTCCATGTCTACAGGAACAAAGGTATTGGTTGCGGAGTCTAAAATCGGCACAACCGACTGCCATCTTTGTTTTTGATCCCAATCTTCGATGATCTCGTATTTCAGTGTATCAATTCCATCTTCGAGATAAATGGAGTCATTGCCGACCATCCACCAAGAACCTTCTCCGCTTCGGTAGAAAGGGAGTCGCAATGGCTCACTTGTGCCAATATCGATGCGGGCTGTAAATCCCATGAAGTAGTCTGCTGAATTGTCTGTCCTGAAATCAAACGCTCCATAAACATCTTCGCCATTGCCAGAGATATTTGCACCTTGACTTGGATTGACGGGATTTGGAATATAGGCTTCGTACTCAACGCTCGTGAGTTCCCATTCGTGTCCTACGCGTTGTTCAATGGTTCCGGTGCGTGTTAAGCCATTGTCATTATCATTGCGACAAGCTATGATCGACAAAGGCAATATCAAGAGGGCGATACACTTTTTCATGTGCAGAAGGTAATGATTTTAGCTACAAATCTCTGACAGAAAATACGGAGGAAGGCGCGTCATCGGGACATAAAGCCATGTTGCCGATCAATTCAGCGATCTCTTTTGGGCTCTTGAGTTCGCCGTTTTCGTGCAAGCCGATGAAACGGTCGCGGTCTGGAAATGCGCTCGGATCTGTAGACCGAATGTCTGCTTGCATTTCTGTATCTACAACTCCGGGGGCTATGCTCAAGAAGTGCACATCTCCCCGGTCTTCTACCCACACGCGTGTCATCATATTAATGGCAGCCTTGGAGGCACAGTACGCACTCCATGAAGGAATTGCGTTACTGGCGGCGCCGGAGCTAATGCTCACTACTGTTTTGGTCTTGGCGGTAGAGGATCTCACGAAATGATTGGTCCAGCGCATCACGGCGGATACATTTACCTCAAACATCTTCGAGATGCCTTGGGCGTCCAACTCACCGATCGGGGATACAGGTCCTATCCAACCGGCATTGTTGATGAGGATCTCCATTTCTGCGCGAGGGTCTAGAGCTAAGAACTCCTGAGAATTGGCCATGGCAAGGTCGACGGTTACATGGGTGTAGTTCTCGTGTTGAGGACCTTCACGCCTGGAATATCCAACCACTTTGCAATTTGGCGTGGTAAGGAAGAACTCGGCGAGGCCTTTCCCCAATCCGCTGCTGGTGCCGGTGATGTGAACTACGGTGTTCAAATCAACTGTTGATCTCAATAAAGCGTTCGATATCCCTTACGGTACCAAACACGACGATGATGTCGCCTTCCTCAACGATGGTATCGGCATCGGGAACACCATAAATGTGGTGCTCTTTCTCTTCTGCACGAAGGAGGGTTACAAGGTTAAGCTTGTATTTTTCGCGCAAGCCAATATCTCCAAGTGTTCGGCTGAAAAGTGCTTTTGGAGCCTTGATCTCAACGATCTCGTATCCATCTGGCAATTCGAAGCACATCACTACGCCAGGGTTCATGAGTTGTTCAGCGATGTTGTTCGCTACCTCATCCTCTGGGCTAAGAATCTCTTCGATACCCATCTTTTCGATAATACGGCGTTGGGTAGGGCCTTGAGCGCGGGCGATGATACGTCCGATCTCCATCTCCTGAAGTTGGAAACAACAGAGAAGAAGGTCTTGGAAATTTTGGCCGATGGACACGATAACCGCATCCATCTTGCCCAAATTCTGTGATTCTAGTGCTTTGAGGTCGGTGGCATCCAAGGTAACCGCGTAGGCTACGTCTTCACGAATGGCTTCCACTTTTTCCTCGTCTGTATCGATGGCGATCACTTCAGCACCTTTCATGCTGAGTTTACGCGCGATGGCTGAACCGAACTGGCCCAACCCGATAACGGCAAATTTTTCTGCCATGATTCGAATATTCTGTGATCGAGGCTATGAACTCGATCAAACGTGTTTTAGTGCATTGTCGAGGTCAGCGATCAGGTCATCTGCATCTTCAATACCTACACTCAAACGGATCAAACCGTCCACAACGCCTGTTTTCATGCGCTCTTCCATAGGGATGGCAGCGTGTGTCATGCTCGCTGGATGTCCCGCTAGGGATTCAACGCCACCGAGTGATTCGGCGAGTGTAAATACATTCAGGTTGGAGACCACTGAACTTGCGTCTTCAAAGGTACCACCTTTAACGACAAAAGAGATCATTCCGCCGAAGTCGCTCATCTGTTTTTTAGCGACTGAATGTCCTGGATGATTTTCAAAACCAGGCCAGTATACCTTATCTACCTTCGGGTGATCTTTCAAGAAGTGAGCGACCTTCGCCCCGTTCTTGCAATGGCGTTCCATACGAACATCGAGGGTCTTGATGCCTCGGAGGGTTAGGAATGAATCCATAGGTCCGCATACGGCACCTGCTGAATTCTGTATAAAGTATAGTCTTTCGGCAATGTCTTTGTCTGCTGTTGCGAGCAACCCAAGAACTACATCGGAGTGACCTCCGAGATATTTAGTAGCACTGTGAAGTACAATATCGGCACCGAGCTCGATAGGACGCTGTAGGATAGGTGTGGCGAAGGTGTTATCAACCACCAACATGGCTCCGGCTTCTTTGGCGATCTTGGCCATTTCGGCGATGTCGATGACGTTCATCATGGGGTTGGTTGGTGTTTCAACCCAGATCAACTTCGTTTTGTCGTTCACCAGTGAGCGTACATTATCGGCATTGTCCATTGCGGTGAAGTGGAATACCAATCCGAAATCTTGATAAATCTTGGTGAATTGGCGGTATGAACCACCGTATAGGTCGTTGGTAGAAACGATCTCATCACCTGGTTTGAGCATTTTCAACACGGCGTCTACGGCAGCTAGACCACTGCCAAAGGCCAATCCGAATTTTCCGCCTTCGAGAGAGGCGATGCTCTTTTCTAGGGCTGTACGTGTTGGGTTTCCTGTTCGGGAGTACTCGTAACCTTTGTGCACGCCGGGAGCCGATTGTGCGTATGTAGACGTTTGATAAATAGGGGGCATTACCGCGCCAGTACTAGGGTCTGGCTCTTGTCCTCCGTGTATAGTAAGCGTTCCAATCTTGAGGTCGCTCTCATTTTTCATACCGATACGATTCTTTAAATATGATTCAAAGGTATAAATCTAAACGGGTCAGGTCGTGGGATGTTTAGAATATAGTCGCAGGTCTCTACTCTTTAGTCGCTCGAAGTGTGCGAGATGCTACTACTCCAGCTCCTGGGGGCAATCGTGATCGATGCGGATCATTTTGGAGGTGTCGAATCCCTTGGAACGAGCTTTCGCTTTGAGTTCGGAAATGATGCACTCTTCGAGGGTCTTATCACGAGAAAGGATCCAGAGGTAGTCTCTGCTTGGCGAGCCTACAAGCACATATTGATAGTCTGGGTCGAGGGCTAGAATGAAGTAGTCTCCGTAGAAAGGCCAGAAGAAGGACACTTTGATCTCACCCGGTTTGGAGGTGTCTCTCCGCACCGCCTTGCCAGTTACCTTTTCCCATCCGTCTTTTCCGTAGCCGAAATTCTCAACCTGTATATCACCATCCTCCCTGATGGAATACACAGCTTGCACGCACTGCAATCCCTCTTCAAAGGAATTGGGCAATCGCTCGATCTCATACCACGCTCCAGCGTATTTATCGATGTCAACCTCCTCAACCGTAGCCAGTGGTTTATTAGAAGAACAAGCTGCCAGAAGCAAGAAGGGGATGAGGTGATAAAAGCGCATATGTTTCTATTTATTGGTCACTTGAGGTCTAAAGAAGACCCGCGACTATTGGACCATAGAAATTACAAATAATTCCACACTTCTTTAGCCTGAGGTTCCCCTTATCTTTGTACAAAATTTCAGCTATGCGTAAGGTCATTTTTCACTTGCCAACCTGCTCTACTTGTCAGCGGTTATTAAGCGAATGGAACACGGAAGGGGCAGTTCTTCGTGATATCCGCAATGAACCGATCACCGAGGATGAGATCGATGAAATGGCTCGTTTGGCGGGTAGCTATGAAGCCCTTTTTTCACGTCGAGCCATGAAGTATCGTTCGATGGGTTTGAATGAAATGGACCTTACCGAGGCCGATTACAAGAAGTACATCCTTCAGGAAGACACCTTCTTAAAGCGACCAGTGGCTATTGTTGGGGACGACATCTTCGTCGGCTCAGCCAAGAAGGATGCCGCAGCTGCAGGAGAGGCTCTATCTCGATGAAAGCGGCAACGCGCAATGCCCATATTGCCTTATTGGCGGTAGCCCTTATCTATGGGGCGAACTACATCATTGCCAAGAATGTGATGAATGGCTTCCTTGAGCCTCGGGGGTTTATCCTTACTCGGGCCATTGGAGCAACTATACTCTTTTGGATCTTCCACAGATCGTCTAAGAAGGTGAAGATCCAAAGAAGCGACTTCCCTCGTTTTGCCTTGGCCGGACTCTTTGGTGTGGCGCTTAATCAGATCATGTTCTTCGAAGGCTTGGTGCGAACCACTCCGATCAATGCCTCGATCATCATGACGATCAACCCGATCTTGGTATTGGTGTTATCGGCCATCATCTTGAAGGAGTCACTGGGTTGTTTGAAGATCATCGGCATACTATTGGGGGCCTCTGGTGCCGTTTGGCTAATATCGGGTAGGGGAAATGTTGATCTTCTCTCCAATGAAACTTCGCTGGGGAATCTTTTGATATTAGTAAATGCTACCTCCTATGGCCTCTATTTGATCACGGTGAAGCCCTTGATGGCCAAGTACCCACCGATCCAGGTTATCAAATGGGTGTTTATGATCGGAACGCTTTACGTGCTTCCTTTTGGATTCGATCAATTGGTGAATGCTCCGTTTGAAACATGGACAACCCGCGTGTATTTGGAGGTGGCCTATGTGGTGGTATTTACTACTTTCTTGGCCTATCTCTTCAATGTATATGCGCTGAAAACGGTGAGTAGCACTACGGTATCAGCCTATATCTACCTTCAGCCTGTGGTGGCTACCATTGCCAGTGTGTGGATCGGGGTCGATCAACTGGGTTGGCGACAAGGCGGTGCGGCTGCCTTGATCTTCATTGGAGTTTATTTGGCCAATTTCTTCAAGAGGAAGGGCTAGATGCTGTTTGGAGCAATCGCTAATTGCTTACCTTCGGAGTAACTCACTTCTCATGTATCCTACTCGCGTTCCATCATTATTACAATTGCCATTGGGCACGCTAACATGGCGAATCCCAGACGCTAAAAAGGAGGTGTATCTCACCTTTGACGATGGTCCTACACCAGAGATCACCGATGCAGTACTCAAGATCTTAGAGGAGAATAGGGCTAAGGCTACTTTCTTTGGGATCGGTAAGAATGTGGAACAGCACCCTGAGATCTGGGAGAGGGTTAAGGCCGCGGGTCACGCGATCGGTCACCACTCCTATTCCCATATGAACGGCTGGAAGGTCCCTCGAGAGGCCTACTTCGAAGATGTGAAAAAAGCCGCTGAAATCATTGATAGTCCGCTTTTCCGCCCACCATACGGTCGCATCTCACCCCGCAAGGCCAAGTCGCTCAGCAAGTCCTACCGCATTATCATGTGGAGTATTATTTCGGGAGATTTCGATCAAAGCATCGACTCTGCCCAGTGCACGAAGAATGTGATCAAGAACTTGCGTCCGGGTGACATAGTGGTGTTTCACGATAGTGTAAAGGCCTGGCCGAGGTTGAAGGACACGTTACCAACGGTCTTGAGATTTATAAGAATGAAGGGTTGGGTGGCGAAGGCCCTGAGTGGGAGAAGGTGAGAAAGGGGGAAGGTGAGA